>NZ_AWWI01000109.1 GCF_002760615.1 Puniceibacterium antarcticum
CTCTGCGCCCGCACTGCGCCGCCGACCACGTGTTTCTGATGCGACCCCGCGGGAACGCCGCGAACTTGATCCTGGCGCGTGCTGCCCCGACTGTGGCGGCGACCTACGTGTCGTGGGCGAGGATGTCAGCGAACTGCTGGACATGATTGCGGCGCAAATGAAGGTGGTTCAGATCGCCCGGATCAAGAAGTCCTGCCGCCGCTGCGAGCGGATGGGGCCCACCGGGTCAGGTGGCCGCAAGGCCTCCCTGCCAGCGTTTTGTCCCCTGCAGATCAATGTCAAACAAATCCAGCGCCCGGCGCACCGTCTGGTCGACGATCTCGGCTACGGATTTCGGGCGGTGATAGAAGGCAGGCACCGGCGGCATGATGATGGCCCCGTTACGCGTAGCTTGCGCCATCAAGTCGATGTGGCCAGCGTGGAACGGGGTCTCGCGTAGCAGCAGTACCACCTTGCGCCGTTCCTTGAGGCAGACATCTGCGGCACGCACCGTCAGCTCGCTGTCGAAACTGTTGGCAATGCCGCTGAGCGTCTTGATCGAACAGGGTGCTACCAGCATGCCCAGTGTCCGGAACGACCCCGACGCGACCGAGGCGCCGATGTCGCGCGGACTGTAAACCTGATCGGCAAGTTCCTGTACCTGCGCCGGGGTCATGTCAGTTTCCTCGCGAATCGTGCGTCCGCCCGAGGGGGTGATGATCAGATGGCTTTCGATACCCGGAACGGATCTAAGCAGTTCAAGGGCCCGAATTCCGTATACTGCGCCAGAGGCGCCGGAGATGGCGATGATCATCCTTTTTGGGGTCGGTATGGGCGCGACTGCATCGCACGGGGTTTGGGTTGCGTTCATGGCGCTGATTTCTCCGGCACCGCTAGAGCAGCTGCCACAAGGGTTTGCATGGCGGCGCTGTCCTGAGGCGCCGGTGGGCCCTTGGCCCAGGCCAAAACTGCGTTGTGCAGTGATCGCGCGGCGCAGGCTTCGGAGGCCACATCCAATCCGGATTCAAGGCCCTTTGCGAGGTTTTCCAGCCGGTCAAGCTGCAGCAGTTCGGCGCGAATCTCTAGATCCTTGACGCTGTCTCGGATGATCTGGCTTTCTGCGGAAAATCCCTCTGGCACGGCCTTTTTCAAAGTCGTGCGGATGCGCCTGAGTGGCAAGACCACCGTGTCTCGCCACCCCGCCACGGCGTCGGCGATGTCTCTCGCAGTGGCTTCATTCAGGTCAGCCCTGCGCACGGCACCGATCCAGACTGCCATCAGCAGCACGGTCACATCGGCCCCTAGCCGGGTTTGCAGAGCCAGACAGGCCTCCGGCACATCCGGTAAGGCATAGATCCGGACGGCAAAATCGCTCAGCCTTTCCGGGGGCGAGTCTGCCAAGGCGGTGCCGGGGGAATTGGTGGGGGACATCGGTGCCGGGCCTATCACGTTGGCATTGACAGATCGGACCAGATCGCATGGGTCAGCCGATTGAACTCGGCATTGCCGCGCATTTCGCTCAGGTTGCGGGGCCGCGACAGATTGACGATGTATTCCGCAGCAACGCGCGCCGGACGCGCAGAAAATACCACGATGCGGTCGGCCAGACGGATCGCTTCTTCGATGTCATGGGTGACAAAGATGATGCTGCGCCGTTCTGCCTCCCAGATGCGCAGCAATTCACGACCCATCCGGATTTTGGTCTGGTAATCCAGCGCCCCGAAGGGTTCGTCCATGAGCATTAGAGTCGGCTGATAGGCCAGAAGCCGACCTAACGACACCCGCTGGCGCATGCCGCCGGACAGGTTCTTGGGATAGGCCTTTTCGAAACCAGCCAGCCCCAGCATGTCAATCAGCGACGCCACTAGGGCTGGCCGGTCTTCTAAGGGCACCCCCCCGAGTTCGGCGCCGATGGTGATGTTCTCGTCAATCGTGGCCCAAGGCAGTAGCGCGTCCTTCTGGAACATGAAGCCGACGTGATCGGGCGTCTGCGACACCTCCTGCCCGTCGATCAGCACGGTGCCCCCATTGGCTGACAGCAGCCCCGAGAGGACCCGGAGGATAGTCGATTTTCCGCAGCCGCTGGGTCCGACAACGGCGACGAATTCACCAACGCCGACTGTAAAGGAAACAGCTTCCACCACTAGCAAATCCTCGTCCCCCGGTCGCGGGAAGCTGATGCTGAGATCCTCGATTACGGCACGATTGTCGGCGTTCACTTTGCTCATCTCCATCTTAGGACCCTAGCTTCGACCAATGCGATCATCTGGTTTGCCAGCATCGCTATGACCATCAGGACTACCAGCCCGGTGAACACACCCGTGGTGTCGAGCATCCCGCCGGCATTCTGGATGTACCAACCCAGCCCCCGGCTGGAGCCCACCAGCTCGCCGACAACGGCACCGATCAACGAGAGACCAATGCCCAGCCGGAAGGAGGCCAGAATCCACGGCACGATTGCCGGGATCAGCACCTTGCGGGCGCGATAAAGACTCTTGGCCCGCATCGACCGCATCAGATCCACCAGATCAGGATCGACCGTGCGCACGCCTTCTCGCGAATTGAGAAGGAATACGAAGACCACCATGGTAAACGACATCATGATCTTGGACAGCAGGCCAATGCCGAACCAGAGGATAAAGAGGGGCGCCAGCGCCACCCGCGGCAGACCGTAAAGTCCCATTATGAAAGGATCCGCAGTTTCGGACGCCTTGGGCGCATTGGCGAGCCAAATGCCCAGTGGGGTCCCAACAACAGCGCCCAGCAAAAGCCCAGCAAAGGCCTCGAGCACGGTTATCGAGGTGTGGCGCCACAATGTGCCGTCGACGAGCATTGAAAACAGCCGCATTACGATCTCGCTGGGGCGGCTGCTCCAGAATTCGTTGACAAGGAATTCCGCTGTGAATTCCCACGCTGCCACCAAGGCGAAGAACAGGATCAGTCGGCGGGCGGCGACGCTGCTGAGCGGCATGATGCTGCCGAGCCTGACGCGTCCTGGCGGCATCGGGGTTACTTTGTCCACGCTGGCCATCAGTTCACCGGCGCAGGCAGATAATCAGAGATCATCACAGCCTCATAGGGCACAGCCCGGGTGGCGGAGTCGGGGATCGAGACGGTCTCGACCATGTTAGTGAAGGCTTGCGGATCGACGATGCCGTCATCGGACAGAAAGTCGGCGCGGACGTCACTCGCGACCTGCTTGACCAGAGCGTCGTCGAACGTCGGGAACATCTCCTTCACGGCGCTTTCCAGAACCGACTGATCCTCCTGAATCATGATCAACGCCTTGTAGGTCGCCCCGGCGACGGCGCGGGCTTTGTCGGGATTGGCGGTCAGCCAGCTGTCGAGTGCCACAAGACCTTGTGCCGCATAGGGCAGGGACCGGAAATCATAGACGATCTTGTAGACATCCCCCAGCGCTTGATTGGCCTGAATGTCGGGTGTGGTGAAGGTGCCAGCGTCGATGGCGCCGTTTTCTACGGCAGCGCGCATCGCCCCGCCGCGTCCGATGGCGATGATCTCGAAATCTGCTTCGGGGTCGAGGCCGGCCTGCTTGATCGCCCAGCGAAGGGTATTGTCGGCCAGACCGCCCGCCGAGGTGACGCCGATCTTAGAGCCCTTGAGGCTTTCCAGATCGGCGGCGTCCGATCCGCTCAGCGCCATCAGCGCATAGAGATGATGGTCGCCAAGGGCGACGATCACCTTGCCGCCAAGACCTTGCTCTTCGAGCCGCAAGGCGTGGTCACCGGCGCAGATGCACACCTCAATGCTGCCGCCGGCTAGCGCCTGAATGGCGGGGCCGCCACCGCGGAAATCGGTGCGTTCAATCACCAAACCGACTTCTTCAAAGAGGCCCTGTTGCTGCGCGACGACGATCGGCAGCGATCCGGCGGAGGTCTGTGCCGCGCCAAGCTGCAGCACCGTCTGGGCGAAGGCGGCGGGTGCCAGGCTAAGTCCCAGTGCGATAGTAAGCAGAGTTTTCTTCATGGTCATCATGGTTCATTCCCCTGTTATTGTGCCATCGCGGGACTTTGCCGCTCTGGCGGGTGGCGCGTTTATTTGCCCGGTGGACGGGCTGCGAATCGCGAGTCTTTCAGGCACATCCGGCCCGTGGTGTCCTGCCAAAGTCGTTCGGTTTCGTGCAGCCGACCCAGCGCGCTCGAGACTATGCGGAACTCGACATGACTGAAGGCTTCTGCAATTGCGGTGTAGTATTTTGGCTCGGGTTCGATCAGGGCGACGATCTCTTCGGCCAGCGCGTCGATGTCGATGTCCGTAGTGCCGCCCTCATCGGCCTTGCCGGCAATGTAATCCTCGATCTTGGCGGTGTCGGCATAGGCATAGGCGATGCGCTGGAAGCGCTCTTTCGGGATGCCTTCGGAAATGGTCGCATCGATGCCGACCTTGGCCGTCGTCGGCACGATGCCCGGCGGGGTCGGCGGCAGGCTGGGGTCCAGCGGTTTGCCGCGGGCGTAGGGCACGATCATGATGTCCTTGTCGCCCTGCACCCGCGTGGCGATGGCCCATTCCACATCCATTGGGTCAAAGACGTCGATATCGTCGTCCACGACCACCACATGTTTCATGTCCAGCACCGACAATGCGGCCAGCAGCGCGTTCTTGCCGTCGCCGGCCTGCTTCTTGATCGAGATCACCGTATGCCAGAAGCCGCAGCCTCCCAGTGTGACATTGATGTCCTTGACTACGATCCCGGCGGTTTTCAGCGCCTGCCGCACGGTGGCATAACGCGTGGGCGCTGCAAGCCAAGTGTTTTCCCACGGCATGTGCAGTGCGTAATAGATCGCATCCTTGCGCATAGACACAGCCTTGACCCGGACCAGTGGATTCCAGTGGATGCCACCCATCAGCCGGGTGAATTCGCCAAATCGTCCTTCGGGATAAACCCAACCTGTGGGCAGCACTTCGGCCTCCAGCACGATCTCTGCATCGGCGATATAGGGCACGTCAACGGTTTCGCAGGAGGCGAGTTTCACCGGTTCTCCCCGCAAGCCGCCGGCGATGGCCATCTCGTCCATGCCCAGCGGCGCGCGATAGCCTGCCCCCATGATTTCGAATGGGTGAGTGCCGATGCTGATGGAAATGGGCAGGGGTCGTCCTGCTTCGAACGCGCGCTGCGCATAAAGGCGCATATTGTTGGGGGTGACGATATCGATACCGGTGGTGTTACGGTCCTTGACCATGAATCGGTAGATGCCGGAATTAAGCCCGTGTTCAGGATCGCGCGCCATGACGATGCCAGCTGTGATCATCGGACCGCCGTCAAAAATCGACGACATCGGAATCGGCAGTTTGTAGAGGTCCACATCATTACCTCGCATCACCACCTCGCGGGTGGGCGACGACTCGACCAGTTCCGACGCGATGGGCGCGTCGATTCCTTGGCGCAACTTGGCTTCGATCTCGGGGTAGGTCTTGCAGCCCATTGACATGATCGCGCGCTCACGGCTGCGGATGATGCCCGACACAACCGGCGTCTTGAAGCCGTTGACGTTGTGAAACATCAGCGCCTTGTCAGACTGGTCCACCAACGTGGCGATGTGCCGGATGTCGATCGGCTGGCGCAGGTCTACCAGTTCGCCGCACTGGCGCAGGCTCTCCAGGAATTCGCGGAAATTCTCGCTCATGTGTCACTTCTGCCTTGCTTACGGTTGAGGGGTACGGCTGCTTTGTCAGCCGGATTCTGCACGAAGTGTGCGGGTGTCATGCGCCACCCCGGGTCAGATGTGATGTTTCGAGCCCGAGGGCCGCATCCACACGTTCGACGACGGAAACCATCATGCGCCGCAGCTCCGCCTGCGTCTCAAAATCAAAAGCCCCCAGCGCCAGCCGGTTGATTTCTTCGACATTCCCCATCGCGGTGCGGGTTAGCGCCAGCCCTTTGGATGTCAGGCGAATGACGCTCTGGCGGCCGTCGTTGGGGCAGGGCGAGCGCGCGATGAACGCGTCCCGCTCCATCCGTCTGAGCGTGTTGGCCATGGTGCCCTGTTCTACCCGGACACAACGGCACAGCTCGGCCTGAGTCAGGCCCGACCTGTGTAGCAGTTCCAGCGCGATGGGGTACTGACCCGGCAGCAAACCGTTCGGCCCGTTCCGCGCCTTGAGCAGTTGAGCCATCAACCGCGAAAGAAGCGCCGCAACGTATCCGAACGATGCGTCGTCCAGACTCATAGGCGCGCCGTTCGCGGTGACGGCCACAGTGTTCTGAGCATTTTTACTTACCATAGTTGGGCTCTCTTTCACGTCAGCTGCACCGAAGCTTGTCGTTAGATAATTAAAGTGTCTGCTATGGAAATCAGGCAAGATTCGTTTGGGTTTCACGATCAATTCAGTCTCGAGCTCCACAAATAGTATAATATTTGGGCCGTTTTTAATTGGTTTTCCCAAGTTATGATGGTTATTTAGGCAATCAATCAAACAGTTCAGAAAAAATTCGTGAGCAGATATAGAATCAGGCTTGAGCAGCTCACAGCCTCTGCCTACGCTTTGAATTGAAGTGGGACAGTCTCTAAAAATCAGGGAAGTGTTTGGTCATGGTAAACGATAGTGTACGCGATCGGTGGGGTCTGGGCGAAGGCGGTGCCAAGGCGCGCAATGCCTTTGAGGCAATCCGCCGCGAAGTGGTTGCTTGCCGCATTCCGCCCGGTGCCACGATCAGCGAAGCTGAGGTGTGCGCCCGGTTCGACCTGGGCCGCGCCACTTGCCGGGTGGCGCTGCAGAGACTGGCGCAATCCGGACTTGCCGAGGCGATCCCGCGTCAAGGCTACCGCATCAAACCCCTGACCCTGCGCGATATCGAAGAGATCTTCGAGTTACGCGCGCTGCTGGAAACCCATGCGACTCGCTGTGCAGCAGGCAAGGTGCAGCGCGGCCAGCTTGAGCGGCTGGAAAAGGCCTGCCGCCAGCTGACCCACAACGACATCGGCAATCAGATCGACTTCTTTCTGGAGGCCAACAAGGGCTTTCACATGGCCATTGCGGTCGCAGCGGGAAATGACCGCCTAACCCGCACGCTTGGTACCGTACTGGACGAAATGACCCGTATAGTTGCGCTGGGATATGGCGGGCAGCAGCAGCGCCCGGACTTGGGCACAGATCACAATGAGATCATCGACCGACTGGTCGCGAATGACGGCGACGGGGCCGCGCGGGTCGCGGAACGCCACGTTGTCATGTTCCGCGAGATGGCCATCGAGAAGGTGATGAAGACACTACGCGACGCCCCCGAGATTGGAAACTGGAACCTGGCCGAGATGGTGAAGGCTCGTGCGACATGAGCAATGTCGCGCTCAGCGGTATCAGCAAGTGGTTCCCGTGCAAGCTGGACGCGCCGCTGCATGTGCTGTCGGACATCGGGTTCGAGGCGCAGGATGGTCGTATCTTGGCCATCATCGGTGCCTCGGGCTGTGGCAAGAGCACACTGCTGAACATCATTGCGGGGCTCACTCCGGCTGATCAGGGGCATGTCGCCATCGGCGGTGTTCCGGCCGGCGGCGATGCGGTGGTGCCCCTGTCGGTGATGTTTCAGGAGGACCGCCTTCTTCCTTGGCGCAGCGCCGCGCGCAACGTAGGATTCGGGCTCGAGGCAGCGCCAATCACCGTAACAGAGAAGACTCGGCGCATTCGGGATGCCTTGGACATGGTTGGCCTATCGGATTTCGCCGAGGCGTTTCCGCACGAGCTATCGGGCGGTATGCGCAGCCGCGTGGCGCTGGCCCGCAGTCTTGCCACCCGCCCCGAGGTGCTGCTGATGGACGAGCCGTTTTCAAAGCTCGATCCAGGCACGCGCACCCAAATTCACGGCGAAGTGCTGCGTATCGCTGCGGCGCATGCCGTCACCGTGATCTTTGTCACCCATGATGTGGAGGAGGCCGTAGTGCTGGCGGACCGCATCGTCGTCCTGCAGCCCCGCCCTGGCACCATCCGCGAGGTCGTCGAGATCGACCTGCCCCGCCCGCGCGATGTGCTGACGCTGAAAGTGACCGAAGCAGTGCGCAGCCTGAGGGCGCTGCTGTGACCCGGACTAATCATACATCAGCCATGCATGTCCCCGATCCGCAGCGCCGGGCGATTCAAGCCCGGCGAACAGCATCCGTCGCGGCACTCAAGCAGTCGATCTTCAACCGGGTGATGCTGGCGGCGCTGGTTGTGGTGCTGTGGTATTTGGCCTCACGTAACGTGCCGGCATTTGTGCTGCCATCGCCAGAACGGGTGGCCGCAACGTGGATTAGGCTCGTCAGCTTACCGAGCTTCTGGGAGGATTTGACCGTCACGCTAAGCCGGGTTTTGGCGGGCTTTGCTCTCGCGGCGGTGGTGGGCTCGGTGCTGGGCCTAATAATGGGCTTCGACCGGCGGATCGGCGACTTTCTGGAACCGGTTGTCATCGTGATTAATACCGTGTCGTCGGTGATCTGGGCGATCTTCGCGCTGATCTGGTTCGGCCTGTCCGAAGGCACGACCATCTTTGTCGTTTTCATGACCTCAATGCCGCTGATCCTGACCAATGTCTGGAAGGGCACGCAGCAGGTTGACCCCGGTCTGGTGGAACTTGCGCGCACCTTCAGGATGAGCCGCAGTAAAATTCTGCTCAAGATCTACTTGCCCACGATCATGCCGGAGTTCTTTTCGGGTGCACGGCTGGCATTTGGCTTTGGCGCGCGGGTGGTGCTGATCGCCGAAACGCTGGGGTCTACCAGCGGTATCGGGTACCGGCTGCGGCAGGCGGCAGATCTGGTGCAGACCGATCAGGTCTTTGCGTGGACGATCACCCTTGTCGCGCTGATGCTTACGGTGGAATTCGCCGTGCTCAAGCCGATCGAGGCGCGGCTCTTTGTTTGGCGCAGGCTGGCCGCACCATGAGCCGTTTCTAAACTCGATTGCAACCTCATACCCAAAGGAGTGACACATGAGAATCCTCTCTTTCGCGGCTGCGCTGATGGGCGCATTCGTCAGTGCCGCGGACGGTGCCGACGCGCAGAACCTCAGGATCGGCTACTGGAGCTCCGGCTCAAGTCTTGGCTTCGGCTCGTTCCTAAAGGAGGGCGGATATCTGGAAGCGCAGGGCTTTGACGTCACTTTCGTCACCTTCCCGGACGTGAACGCCCCGACCAAGGCGCTGGCCGCCGGCGGCATCGACTTTGCCATTGGCGCCAGTGCCGGCGGCGCGATGAGCGTCACGGCGGACGGCCTGCCGATGAGCATCATCTTGGCCACACAGGTCGCAGACCTGAAATTCGTCGTGCCCAAGGATTCCGCCATAACCAAGATGGAAGATTTGAGCGGCAAAAAGATCGGTATGTCGCCCGCCGGCAGCGCCACGGCCTCTATCTCCACCGCGATCTTGGACAAGAACTACGGTATCTCCGGTAGCGATCTCGAGGCCGTGCCGGGTAACGATTCCCGTCTGGCGCAGTTCCTGGTGCAAGGCGACATCGACGCCGCCGCCCTGCGCACCGTCAGCTTGGCGCTACTGCGCGATCAGGAATTCCGCGAGATCGGATCCTTCAAAGAGGAATGGGCTAAGATCACCGGAGCCCCCGGTGCGCCAATCCTCGCCGTGGGCGTAGTTCGCAACGCTTGGCTTGACGAATTCGGTGAAGAAGGCGCGGCCCGGATCATCGCTGGTATGCGCAACGCACTGGCTGATGGCAGTGCCAATAAGGACAAGGTGATCTCGGCCCTGGTCAATGCCGCCGCTCTGTCCGAAAGCGATGCCGATGCATATGCCACGCTGTGGGACGACATCTACATCGTGACAATGACGCCGGATGACGTGAAATCGCTGAGCACCACTTTTGACACTTTCAAGGAGGTCGGTGTCCTGAGCGGTGACTTTGCCGAAGATGCGGTCCTGACCGCGCCGTTCGAGATCTCCAAGTCAATTGACTGAACGTTAGAAAACAAAGGAATATAATGTGTCCTCAACTATGAAAGCTCTGGTGCTCGACGATCACGGCGGTCTCGACATGCTGCGTGTCGCCAATGACCATCCGATCCCTGAAGATGCCCCCGGCCATGTTGTCATCCGCGTCGGGGCGTCGTCGTTCAACTATCACGACGTCTTTACAGTGCGCGGCATGCCGGGCATCAAAGTGCCGTTGCCGGTGATCATCGGCCTAGACATGGCCGGTCAGATCGCATCAGTAGGTGAGGGGGTCGAAGGCTGGAAGCCCGGAGACCGCGTGCTGGTTAACCCGCTGAACAAAGCCAAGGGGCTGATGGGCGAAATGCTGGACGGCGGGATGGCGGAATACTGCCGCGTGTCAGCCGACCAGCTGATCATGATGCCCCCCGATGTGAGCTTTGAGGATGCAGCTTCGCTGCCCGTGGCTTACGGAACGGCGCATCGCATGCTGATCACGCACAATACGATCAGACCGGGTGACAAGGTGCTGGTGCTGGGCGCCAGCGGCGGTGTCGGCACCGGTTGCGTGATCCTGGCCAAGCATCTGGGCGCCGAGGTGATCGCCTGTGCGGGCAGTGCGGAGAAGCTTGAGCGGCTCAAGGAGCTGGGTGCGGACCATGTCGTCAACTACAACGAGGACAACTTCTCGAAATGGGCGATCGGCAAATTCGGCAAGCCGCAGCGCCGCACTTATGAGGGCGGTGTCGATGTTGTCGTCAACTTCACAGGCGGCGACACTTGGGTGCCGTCGCTCAAATGCCTCAAGCGCGGAGGCAAACTGCTGGTCTGCGGTGCGACGGCTGGCTTCGACCCCAAGGAAGACCTACGTTATATCTGGAGCTTTGAGCTGCAGATCATGGGGTCAAACAGTTTTTATGACGACGACCTCGCTGGACTGATGGATCTGATCCAAGCTGGAAAGTTCAAGCCAGAGATCGACCGCGTGGTGCCATTGGAAGAGGCCGCCGAAGGGCTGGCCGCAATCGAGAACCGCACGGTGATGGGCAAGATCGTCGTCAAACCCTAAATGCAGCTCAGGAGAACAAGATCATGATAACGAAGGAAGAGGTGGAGGCCCTGCTGCTCAAGGGTCCGTTCCATGAATGGCTGGGCCTAAAGGTGATGGATCTCGGCGAAGGCACGATCGAGCTCCGGGCGACCTGGCGGCCCGAATGGGTGGTCAACGTCAAGGGCGGCTATACTCACGGGGGGATCCTCGCCACGCTGGTGGATCTGACCGCAGATTGGGCACTGGTGTCTCAGACCGGGCGCGGCGTGCCCACGGTCGACCTACGGGTCGATTACCACCGCGCGGCACTTGAAGGTGATCTGACCTGCCGCGGCAAGGTGATCAAACATGGCCGCACGGTGTCTGTGGCCGAGGCCGAGATCACCAACAATGACGGCAAGCTGCTGGCCAGCGGTCGTGGCGTCTACATGACGCCCGCAAGCTGAAGAGAGACCGTCATGGAAGCCTTGGACCATATTGTCATTAATACGCTGACCGGCATCGACACGGCGGCGGCGCTGTTCACGGCTCTGGGCTTTACCCTGACGCCGCTGGGGCGGCACTCCCTTGGCTCGCTCAATCACCTGATGGTGGTCGAGGGGGCCTATCTGGAACTGGTTGGTGTGCCTGTCACCGGCAAGCAGCGGGCGGATGTGCTGAACTCTGCGCTGGGGCTGAACGGCTTCGTGCTGCGCAGCTTTGACGCTGATGCGACCCATGCGCATCTGGCTGCAGCCGGGCTGTCGCCCGCCGATCCGGTCAGCTTTTCCCGGCCTGTGGATCTGGGCGGCAGCATGGCGGATGCCAAGTTCCGCACCGTTCGGGTGCCCGAGGATCTGTTTCCGGCGGGGCGCGTCTATGTCTGCGAACATCTGACACCGGCACTGGTCTGGCGGCCGGAATGGATGACGCATCCCAACCGCTTTACCGGTTTTGACAGCATCGGCGTCGCCAGCACCGAACCTGCAGCTGCGGCTGCGCACTATGCCGCGCTTTGCCGCTCTGAACGGGTCGAGAGGACGGGGGGCTGGCGCATCTTGGCCGAGGGTATCGCCATCGACATCAGCACCGGTTCCGTCCCGGCGTTCACCAACTGCGGTTTGCGGTTCGCGTCGCTGGATGTGATAAGCGCCAATGCGCAGGCGCTTGACGGGGTCGTCTGGGAGGAGGTGGCCTGCGGCCACGGCACCCTGCGCGTCCCGGCGCTGGACCTCACACTTGATTGCCGGGGCACCGCATGACGGCCCTTGACCACAATGCTGACCCCGGCATCAATCTCGGCACGCTGATCGGATCCACTGATACCCCGGACAAACCGTTGCTGATCGGCTATGGCTTTGACGGAAGCGAGACCATTTTTACCTTGCGGGAGGTCGATCAACGGGCCGATGGCTTTGCTCTGCTGCTGCTGGAGCGCGGACTGGTGCGCGGTGACCGCATCGGGCTGCTGTCCGCCAACCGGCCCGAATATGTCGTGGCGCTGCTGGGGGCGATTCGGGCGGGCATCGTGCCTGTGCCGATGAACTACAAGTTTCCCCGCGCCACACTTTCCCATATCGTCAACGATTGCGCCGCCCGGCTGGTTCTGTGCGACGCAGACCGCCATGAAGATGCCGAGGCGGTCGCGGGCGTTGCCGATGTCGTGGATTTCGACATGCCGGGTCTGGGTGACTGGCACCGTTGGCGGCCAACCGCGCCATTCACGGCCATCGCGCCAACGCCAGAGGAAGTCGCGATGATCCTGTACACCTCCGGTTCCACCGGGCTACCCAAGGGCGTGATGCTGTCGCATGGGTCGCACCGCTGGGTGGCCGAGACCCGGATCGCGGAATACGGCCTGCGCGAAGAGCGCGTGCTGATCGCCGCCCCACTTTATCACATGAACGCGCTGGCACTGCTGCTGCTAGTCTGTGCGAGCGCCAGCACCGCCGTGCTGCTGCCGGCCTTCAAGGCGCCACATTACATCGACGCCATCGAACGGTTCCGCTGCACTTGGCTGACCGCCGTGCCGCCGATGATCGCCATGATGCTGCGCGAGAAAACGGCCCTCGCCGCGCATGACATGTCGAGCGTCAAGGCTGTGCGCATGGGGTCCGCCCCGGTCACCGGGCAACTGCTGGACGACATGGCCGCGCTGATGCCCGGCGCACGTATCATCAACGCTTACGGCACCACCGAAGGCGGCCCTGTGGTCTTTGTCGACCATCCCGATGGTCGGCCCACGCCCGTCGGCGCCGTCGGCGTTCCGCACCGGCAGGTCTCGGTGCGTCTGACTGGCCCCGACGCGCCGCACCGGGGTGAGTTGGAATTGCGGAGCCCCGGCATGATGCTGGGCTATGTTAACCGCGCGCGGGCGGATTCGTCGATCACCGAGGACGGCTATTACCGCACCGGCGACGTGTTTTCGCGTGATGCCGATAACTTCCACACCTTCGTCGGGCGCGAGGATGACATGTTCGTCTCAGGCGGAGAGAATGTCTTTCCCGGAGAGGTCGAGCGGGTGCTGACACTCCACCCCGATATCGTCGAGGCTTGCGTCGTGCCTGTGGATGACGAGTTGAAAGGGACCAAGCCGGTGGCTTTTGTCCAACTGCGCACAGGCGCTGACCTGAGCGAAAGGGCGGTCAAGGAACACGCGCTGGAACATGCGCCCGCCTATCTGCATCCGCGCCGGGTCTGGTTTATGGCGCGCCTGCCGCTGTCCACGACCAACAAGGTCGACCGCAACGCACTTAAGCAGCTGGCCCGCGACGCGGTAAACTCGGACGGCGAGGCGGTGCCATAGTTCAGGTCTGACCGGAGACAAAGTGCACAGGACTTCGTGTTTGCTCAAAAGAAGACGGTGCGGATATCCGGTGAAAGTCTAACCTGAACCGCTGTAATTATGACGTCCCGCCGGATGATTGAGACAGTACCAATCGTCCGGCAGGTCACATGGATCTCAAACTACACAGAGCGACCGGCGGCTAAGCCCAATCGCCAAAAGTAGCAATAAAAAGGAACGGCCTTGTCCTTCGGAAAACCGTTCCTCCATATTTTAAGTAAACGGGTCGACAATTTTCCCGCGCCTCAGACTTGATCACTCTGTTCGTTCAGGTGGCGATTTTTTTACGTGCAGACTTAAAGTCTGCGGTGCATCAAAAACCGACCGCCTGCCCGTCTTTGCGAGGGTCGGACCCGGCGGCATAGCCACCGCCTTCAAGCGTTTCGATCAGCTGCGCACCGCCAAAGCCAAACGCGCTGTCGGGCGACTCGACTGACAGCACATGCCCTAGACCGGCAAGTTTGTCGCGGGTCGCTTCGGGCATTGCCTGTTCACAGGCGACGTCCTGCCCTGCGACAAACCGCCAGCGCGGCGCGTCGACTGCGGTTTGCACGTCTTGGCCCCAAAGCTGCGTCCGCAGAACCATCTGAACATGACCCTGCGCCTGCATCGGCCCTCCCATGACGCCAAAGCTCATTTTAGGCTGGCCGTTCTTCATCAGAAAGCCGGGTATGATCGTTTGGAACGGTTTCTTGGAGGGGCCCACCTCGTTCTGGTGACCGGGTGACAGGCTGAAGCTGGACCCGCGGTTCTGTAGGCTGATGCCGGTGCCGGGCACTACGACGCCCGATCCGAAGCCAGCATAGTTGGACTGGATGAACGACACCATCATGCCCGACGAATCCGCTGCCGACAGATAGACAGTGCCGCCATTGCGGGGTGCGCCGGGACCATAGGCTTGCGCTCGGTCCGGCGTCAGCAGCGCCGCGCGCGATTTGAGATAGCCGGGATCCAGAAGATCCTCGGGCGTTGGATCTGTCATATAAGGGCGATCCGCGACATAGGCGTGCAGGTCGGCAAATGCCAACTTGATCGCCTCTATCTGCAGATGGAGCGAAACGGGATCATCCGGCCCCGCGTCGCGCACCGAAGTATGTTCCAGCATGCCCAAAGCCATCAGCGCGGCAATGCCCTGACCATTGGGCGGGATCTCGTGCAGATTGTTGTCATCGAACCCGGTCGAGATTGTGCCGCACCATTCCGGTTTGTGGGCAGCAAGGTCTGCTTGGGTAAGCAACGCGCCGTGTTGGCTGGCATGGGCTGCTATTTTTTCAGCAAGCTCACCTTCGTAGAACGCAGCACCAGCGGTTTCAGCAATCAGCGACAGGCTGCGCGCCTGATCGGGGTTGAGGAACCGCTCCCCGGCGCGGGGCGCGCGACCGTCTGGCATGAACGCCTCGGCAAAGCCGGGCTGGCCGGACAGCTGATCGGCGCCAAGTTTCCACAGCGCACCGATGATGGGCGATACGATAAAACCTTCCTCTGCATAGTGGATCGCCGGGGCCAGCAGGGTGGGTAGATCCAGCGTACCAAACCGCTGTGCCAGTGCCACCCAGGCGCTGATCGCACCGGGGACCGAGACGCTCTCCCAGCCACGAAATGGCATTCTTTCCTGACCTGCGAACCTTTCGGGAGTCCATGCCGCCGGGGATGCCCCGGAGGCATTCAGCCCGTGCAATTCTTTCCCATCCCACAAAATGCAAAATCCGTCTGATCCCAACCCGTTGCCGGTAGGTTCGACGACGGTCAGCGTGGCGGCCGCCGCAATCGCTGCATCGACGGCATTTCCGCCCCGCGCCAACATCGACAGACCCACTTGGGCGGCCAGCGGGTGCGATGTCGAAACAAGGTTGTCTGCCAAAACGGGTGACCGGCGAGAGGCATAGAGTGCGTCGTGACGCATATTCATTACAGGGGTTCCTCAGTTTTTTCAGTCTGTTTTCGGGATTTCATGATTCCGCGGATGGCCCAGCTGACCGACAGAACTGCGGCGATCAGAAAGATCAGGCTGACGGGGCGGGTAACAAACAGGCTCCAGTCCGGATCAGTCATCAGGGCGCGGCGCAAGTTCGTTTCGGCGATCGGGCCCAGGATGACGCCCAGCACAAGCGGCGCCAAGGGGTAGTCCAGAGCTTTCAGAGCATAACCAAACAGGCCGATGAAGCCCAGCAGGTACAGGTCGGTGACCCGGTTGTTCAGGGCAAAGGATCCGACGACACAGCAGACCAGAACGATCGGCACAACAACCCATTTCGGCACTTCGGCCACGCGCAGAAAGGAGCGCATCGACAGCACGCAGATCATCAGCATCATCAGGCTCGACACTGCCATGGCCAGGAACATGCCGTAGACCAGATCGGCATTGTCCATGATCAGGCGCGGCCCGATGGAAATGCCATGTACCATGAGCGATGCCATCAGGATTGCATCGACTGCAGATCCGGGAATGCCGAGCGCGATCAGCGGGATCAGCCCGCCGCCCGCAGTGGCGGAATTCCCGGCCTCGGAGGCAACGATGCCGTCCGGGGTGCCGGTGCCGAATTTTTCGGGCGTCTTGGAACCGCGCTTTGCCTGATCATAAGCGACAAGATTGGCGATTGACCCGCCCGCACCCGGTAGCGCACCGATGGCCACGCCGATCAGGGAGGAGCGGATCAGATTGACGGGGCGCATCAGGACCTCGCGCATCACGGCCCAGGTTTTGAAGTCGATCTCGCCTTGGACCAACTTTTCGCCGGTCTTGATGGCCTCGGCATCCTCGACCTCTGACACCAGTTGCGAGATCGCAAAGATCCCGATCAGCACCACGAGAAAGGGCAGCCCGGCGACCAGCACCTCAAGCCCCATGTCAAAGCGCGGGCGGCCCATCATCGGGTCCGTGCCGATAGTCGAAATCGCAAGGCCGATCATTGCGGCGATCAACCCGCGTTGTAACGAATGGCCCACAAGGCTTGCCACGATAGTCAGGGCGAACACGATCAGCGAGAAATATTCCCACGGACCCAGCTTTACCGCAAAGATCGCCAGCGGCGGGGCAGCAAAGATCAGCACGATGGTCGAGATGATTGTGCCAAAGAATGACGCCCAGATTCCAAGGGACAGGGCGCGCCCGGGCTCTCCGTTCCGGGCCATCGGAAAGGCATCAAACGTGGTGGCGACGGAGGATGGCGTGCCGGGAATGCCCAGCAGGGCCGCCGAGATCAGCCCGCCGGTGTAGCCGCCCACATAGACCGCCAGCATCAGCGAGATCCCCTGCAACGGCTCCATCGCGAAGGTCAGCGGCAGGGTCAGCACGATGGCCATGGTGACAGTAAAGCCCGGGATCGCGGCAGCGATGATGCCTGCGACGGATCCCATCAGCATGTACAGCAGCGTGGTAGGCGCAAGCACCTGCGCCGCGCCGATCAGAAAGGCATCCATGGCTCAAAGACCCCGCGGCAAAAAGACGTTGAAGACCTCGGCAAAGAGCCAGTTGAGGCCAAATGAAAAGATCAATGCCAGCGTGATCGCAATGGCAGCGGACTTGCGCGTCTTTGGCGCCAGTGTGATCTGCAATACGGCCAGAAAGGCAAATGTCGCGATCGGGTAGCCGACGACCGGCATGAACCAAAGGTAGATTGCAAGGAAGCTGAATACGGCAAAGACCAGACGGCGCGCCCGGATCCAGTCCATGATCTGAGCAGACACCCTGCCATAGGCATCGCCGGGAATCCTGCGGACAGATCCTGCGATGGCAATAACGAGCAATGTGATCAGCGTGCCGTGGACCAGCATCGGAAAAGCGCCAGCGCCCAGAATTTCGAACCGTGAAGTCGGTATCGTGTGCGCCTCAAGGAACAGGCCGAAGGATACAGCAAGAAGGACAACGTAGGACAGGAGCCGGGCAACTTCACCCGGCTCCTCCTTGATCGTCATTGCAGCGGTGCGGCTCAAGGCGCAATCACTTCTGCCAGGCGATCAACTGACGCCGACAGGTTTGACAAATAGGCGGTATAGCCCTCCTGACCGCGGAACGCGACGTCGGCACCGGCATTGTTGATCTGCTCGATGAATTTCGGATCCTTTGAAAGTTCCATCAACGCGCTCTCCAGAGCGGCGCGTACCGCGTCGGGCGCACCTTTTGGCATCACGATCCCGCGTGTGATAGACAGATCCAGATCCGATCCCAGCTCTACCAGGGTTGGTACGTCCGGGGTCTGGGCCAAGCGCTCGGGCGCTCCAGTCGCCAGGAATGTCATATCTCCGTTTTCGACGAACTGGAGCGAGGAAGAAATGTCGCCGATGGCAAGGTCCAGATTGCCGCCGACCAGTGCGCGGACGCGTTCGCCCGTGCCCTCGTAACCGACATAGCGCCAGTCGAGATCAAAGGCTTCGGCGATCATCGCGGCGTGGAGGTGCGGCACGCCACCCAGCGTAACGCCGATTGTCAGCGTGCCGGGATTGGCCTGGGCGTATTCCACGAGGCCTTCGAAGGTGTCGTAGGGCTGATCGGTGGCTGCAACGAGGTATTGCGGCGATGCAGTCATCAGCGCGATCGGGTCGAAATCGTCCCACTTGAGCTCTGTCAATCCGGTTGCCGTCGCGGCGAGCAGCCCTTCGTGGACCTGGCTAATCGTATAGCCGTCGGCGGCGCGGCGCGATGCCTCTGTCAGACCGACAGTGCCGCCGACACCGGGAATATTGATCACCGGCATCTCGGCGCCCAGAAACGGCGTCACATTGTTTGCTATGATCCGCATCAGCGTGTCACTGCCGCCCCCCGGCGACCAGGGCACTATGAATTCGACCGGTCGGTTCGGGTAGTCCTGCGCCAGGGCGGGCTGCACCATGGTCGACGCCGCCAGGCCGACGCCGGCAATGATCCGTGTGAAAACACTCATCTTCTTCTCCTTGTTGTCGGGATCTGCGTTCCGGACGCGTGTTGCGTTAACGCTAAGTCCACAAGTGTCTCTTGTGAAAGCGATTTCCTTTTGTGTTTTAATACAGCATTGCTTAATCTAACTGCATGGATCTGCGACAGCTTCAGACATTGGTGGCCGTGGCCGACACCGGCAGTTTTGCGGCTGCCGCGCGTGTGGTGCATCTGACGTCATCTGCAGTAAGCCAGCAAATTCAGGCGCTTGAGGGTGAGTTGGGGGTCACGCTGTTCGATCGCACGAAACGTCCGCCACGGATCAATGCCAAGGGAGAGGAAATGTTGCGCGCGGCCCGCTCTGTTGTGCGCACCATGACCGAAGCGCGCATGGCGATTTCGGGCGGGCGTACGGCGGGTGTGCTTAAAATTGGTGCAATCCGCACAGTGTCGATGCAGCTGGTGCCGCAGGCTTTTGCGGCGATGTGGGCGCTCTATCCCGATCTGTCCTTCGATCTTACCGTGGGCATGTCGGAAGCGCTGATGTCCGACGTGGCCGCAGGACGACTGGACGCAGCCGTTGTGGCGGAACATGTCGGCGTGCCTGCCAGCCTGTCCTGGACGCCCGTGCTGTCCGAACCACTTGTGCTCGTTGGCCCACCCGGCTCCGAGGGGCGCTCCGAATTGTCGCTGCTGCACGATCTGCCGTTCATCCGTTACGAGACCACCGTGCCACTGGCCCGCCAGATCGAGACGGAGCTGTCGCGGCTTGGCGTTGCTGCAAAGGAGATTGCGGTAACCAACACAATGCCTTCGGTTGTTGGTCTGGTTCAGGCGGGGCTGGGAGTTGCGATTGTTCCGAAGATCGCCTTTCTCGACGCGGCGCCGGGAACGCTTGTCTGTCGGCCATTCTGCGAAGGCGCCATCACGCGAAGACTTGGGCTTGTCCAGCGCCAAGTATCGTCGCGCGTGGAGGTCCTGACAGGCTTGCGTCGCGTGTTGACCGAAAGAGCGCGGGATTTGGGCGTTGGCTGTTGACTTCCTGATCGAATTGACCCTTTTTTTCATTTCGCTCTGATCATGTTCATTTCCGCCAGAAATTGACCCGGCTTTCCGAAATGTCATGACCCAGAGGCTACGAGTAATTTTGTTGGCACTTCGCAAGATTATCATGTCTCAGAGTGGTCGACTCCAAATGGAAAAATGGGTCAATTCGATCTTGAAATTCACATCCTATGCAGTCTGTGCAGCCTGTCCCGCCCGAGCGTCGAGAGGTCGCGCTTGCGCCTGTCCCCGCCGTGTTGCGCGATCCCAACGACCAGGATGCAACGTCGATCCTGCAACTGGTCGCAGGGCAAGAGGCCGACATCGATATATCCGACCCGATCTATGACTTCGTGCGCTCAATCCGCGTGTTCGACATTAAAGCCAGTCAGAGAACAAGAGGGAAAGACAGAGACTGCATACGTTCATCAAAGGTCCGCATCGGCAGCTATGGCACCCAAGGCGATTACACGTGGCACAAAGCCAGCATGTCGGACCTGCCTGCGGCCCACTCTGGGACCGAAGGATACGGCAGCACTTGTCCGTCAGTTTCCAACCGCTCAATTTTTGTCGAATGGAAGGACTACAGCGGGAATTACGGCCACGAGCAGGTGAACTACTAAGCTTGTACGCAGCCTCCCGCCACACTCAGCAATTGGGGCACATCCCGCACAGAGTGCGCCTCTCACGCATCCGCTAACGCAATCACGATCGAGGAGCAAAACGACACACTGAAAAGAGAAACCCCCGCGAGGCGGAAACCTGCGGGGGGGGTAGAACCGGGACGCCAATCCCAAGCTCAGAAGTCATTCGCCTACGGTTCTACCCCCTCCCAACATGACGAGCAACAAAAAAACGCACCTGTGCGAACAGGAAAGCTTTTGCCCGATCACCGCTTCGCTTTATCGAGCGAGAAAAAGAAAAGTGACCACATCGACCATTCCCCACAGCGGGGATTTCATGCGCTTGTTTGCGCGGACCCCCATGACGGGCGCCGCGCTGCGCATCGCAGCCGCCTTGGCAGGCTACATCAGCTACGACGGCAAGTTCAGAGGTGCGCCGCGCGGTTACGCCGCCTTCACGATGAAGGAGTTGCAGACCATGACCGGGATCAGCGGCCGCACCGTCCGTTGCGCACTGGACGAGTTGGCGCATCTGTTTGGACTGACCATTCAGCGCCGCCACCACGACCGCCACCTTTTCACATTTTCCAGGGTCTATGACGCGGACGCAAATGATGTCGCGGCCGCGGATCCGGCGCTGGTTGAAGACGCCGATATTTCCCTTGAAAAACGAGTAACCGGCAGTCCACCGCCGCCTTCTCTCTATAGCGGAACAAAAAGTAATAATGATACGCCGTCTTCCATTCAGATTTTGGAGGGGGCAGGATCAGTCTATGAAACGCCGTTCGCCGAGATCATCGAAGATGCCAAGAAAGGCACCGAGGCCGCGGGTATGGATACTCAATTTCTATGGAAAGGGTTTCACATGCTGAACGTCAGAAACGACCGGGCCATAGCGCCCCTTTCGTGGCTCGTGGCCTTCGTGCGCAAAGCCAAACCCACGTTCCAGCACAGGCCTGAAGCACCGGCCCCAGAAGCAGCGCCCACCCTCGCCTGCACCGATGCGGTTCAGCTGATGGCCCGAGCAGCACCCTTCACCAACCGTGTTTTCCATGAAAACGATCTGCGCCGCGTGATAGGCCCCGATGCTTACGAGCAGCGCGTTGCTGCGATCCAATCGACCTATGGCGGCACCCGGTTCGCGGCACAGCTTGCCGTTCACGGTCAGGCGGTCAAGGCCGGGACCATCACCCGATGAAGCCGCTCTTGATCCTCGCCATGCTGGCCGTACTCATCCCCCGCGCCGCCTTCGCTGAATGGTGTGATCCACCGCTCGCGCCGACACCGACGACGCCCCAGCTGGCGCAAGACTTCCGCGAGGAATTCAAAGGTGAGTTTGAGCGTTATTTTCTTGACGCATCGCTCTATACCGCCTGCCTTGACGCCGAGCGCCTGAGAGTGTTTCAGGAAATGCAGATCACCACGCAGCGCTACGAACACTTCTTGAATGACAGCGCCAAATGGAGCCCGTCAGAATGACCGACCAGCAGCAGATCGAGATGTTTCCCACCGTTCTGCGTTTGCGGCGAACGGACCCCGAGGGGGCTGTCCGCCGGTTCTATCTTGTGACAGTCCAACCCGATCTCTTCGGAGGGGCCGCTCTTGTTGTTGAGTCTGGTCAGCTCGGTTGCCCAGGATCAACCACAACCCGGTTTTTTCCTGACGAGGGACAAGCGGTTGATGCTCTGTCAGAGGTCGTGAAGCGTAAGGTGAAACAGGGGTACCTCTGACGCCGAGGCGATCGTGACCGAAGCTCTGCGCGACCTCGCCCGCTGTCTCTATCGTCATGTTCAAACCGAGCATGACCACCTGAATTCGGACGAAGTGATCGAAGACGACGTTATCGCCAACGGATACACCTTCACTGAGCCCGGACTGCGGTTCGGATGACAGATGGGCGCTCATTCCATCCCTTGCGGAATATCCAGAATATATGTATATTATGCACAAATGGAGACCCAGATCATGCAAGAGCTTCCCGAGTTCAAGGCCGCCGACCTGACGCGGCACACAAGTGACCTGTTTGATGCGGCCATTCGCTCGCCGATCGCAATCACCAAGCATCGCAAGCCGAAGTTCGTGCTGATGAGCATGGATCAGTATCAGCAACTCGCGCGCGGGGCCACTCAGCAGGCTCACATGATCGACGAGATGCCAAAGGACCTCAAGGCGCTGATGATAGAAGGGCTCGAGCGGGACTTGACGCAGGCGGATGAATAGGCCGACCGCTGGAGAGGTTTTCCGCTACCCGTTCCTGTGGAAACGCGAACAGCTGACCGGCGAGACTGAGGGCCGCAAGACACGGCCGGTCTGTATCGCCGTCACCGTTGCCAGGGCCGATGGTGAGACCGTGGTGTTCATCTTGCCGATCACCACGCAGCCGCCCTTGCCCTCGCGAAAATCCATCGAGGTGCCACAGATAGAGTCGCAGCGCGTGGGGCTTGATACCCATGTCCGCAAATGGATCATGCTGGACGAAATCAACACGGACATCCTGGAGCGGTCCTATGTCTGGGAGGATCGCACGCCCATCGGTGCGTTCAGCTCAGCATTCACATCCAGGATCCAGTCCAGCCTGATCGCGCTTGCCAGGTCGGGCGGGGCATCCGTCATCGACCGGTTGAAGTAGTCTTGATCAACGCAGCACCTGCCCAGCTTCACCTGTTCCCGTGGATCCAATTCGTCCTCAGTCCTTTGTCGCGAAAGTACACGTCTGGAACGAGGCGGCGTTTGATCCGGGCGAGTGTTTCGGTTCAGGCGACCCGCTTCGTTGGGTCGTGTGGCAAAGAGTCTCTCACTCTGAGAATGCGCTTCTGCCAGACACAATTATCCAGCAAGTGCCGCGAATTGCGCGAGGTCAGGTTGCCCATGCTCGATACACGCATTCGATAGCATAATTTTTGCGAATGTTGCCACAGCGGTTGCATATCAAGCTACCCCGGAATCGGTGGGCGCATCACCCCGGAATACGCATTCCGCTCCGGGAACTCTGCGAACTCGATGGAAATGCGGAGAATCGATTTGTCTCCGGTGGCGAAAAGGATGCTGCACGTATTGTATGCCGCGGCATTGCCGCTGCGCTGGAGGTCGAAGCTGAATGGACACGAGAAACTGATGAGGCCCTAGCCGAACTGGGCTGATCCGATCATTACCGTTGATCTGGACGCGTCAGTAAGGTCGTGCAAGGAGATCGATGGTACAGAGTCCGGGGCTGCCTAATATTTTCATGTCTTCTCCACGACCATTGCAGCAAGCCCCAATCCGTTGCCCGCGCCGATCAGCAAGACGCGATCTCCCGATGACAGATTGCCTGTCCGGTTGAGCTCCCAAAGGCCCAGAAATTGATCCGATGTTCCCGTGTGGCCAATACTTCTGCCAAATTCCCACATATCACGATGTGCTAGATCGGATATAGCACCAGCATAGAGCTGGGCGCTCAGTCCCGCTCCTACATTGGGGTAGACAACGTATTCAGCTGGACTGGAAGCAAGATCGACCTGATCCAGTAGTATCGATCTAAGTCGATGAAGCGCCGGTACGAAAAGAGAGTTGAATCCTTTGCGGCCGACGCGATCAAGATATGCGCGTTTAGAGGATTTAACGTCGTGATCTCCTGGGCCTTCCACTGACGTTTTTGTATCCCTGTACATGGATTCGAGACCCGTTTCCGATTCCAGCACCATGCAAAGAACACGGTAGACACCCTTACTTGACCCCATCCTGATGGCGATTGCCCCATCACCGTATAGAGTGCCCAAATCTGAATTAATCCTGTCGAAGGCAGATCCTGAAAATCGATCGGAACCGACAATGATATGTTCGCCGGGCACACCTGAGCTGATCAAGTCGAAGGCAATGGACGCCGCAACAAATGCTCCGTTGCAACCCTGACTGATTGACATGGCACGTGTTCGGCTCTTCAGCTTCAATTCGTTCTGGAGATAACTTGCGGCTGGCCACAGCAGTTTGTGACCGTGACGATGAATCCCCGTTAGGTATAATGTGTTGATCCCACTGGGATCTTCCGTCTCGCACAAGGGCCTAGCTGCACGCAAAGCCATCTCGGGAGAACTGAGGTCATCCTCTATTCTTACCGAGGTAAACCTGTCGGTCAGTGCCCTTTCCCTATCATATTGACCACTAAGGATCGCTTCATCTACGGAATAAGACCTTGATGGAAGATAGCCGTTTATTCCGGTTATAAAGACATCGGATTTCACGCCGCAACCCGCATTACGCTGTCCAGGGCGCGCTCCACATCCTGAAGGATGTCATCCACATGTTCACAGCCGACACTTAATCTTACGAGGTCTCCTGGGATCCCGCTGAGTGTCTTTTCAGACTCGCTGAGCTGGGAGTGTGTTGAAATAGACGGGATCGTCGCGGTGCTCTTTATTCTTCCCAGATCGTTTGCGCGCCAGAATATCTCAAGGTTGTCAATGAACGTTCGCGCGGCTTGTATCCCGTCCCGCATACGTATCGAGACAAGATATCCGTAGTTGTTTCTTTGCCCCCCCTCATCGAGGTTGCTGTCCACCATGATCATGTCTCGTTTCGCGATATCGTGTCCAGGCATTCCAGGCAGACCTGGATAAAAGGTTTCACTGATAGCCGGATGTTGCGAAAATAATTCTGCAAGACGCATAGCAGAATTCCCCATCGTGTTCATGCGTTCCCTGAGGCTTCGCAGATCCGTAATGCTCTGGAGTGCATTGAAGGGGCTCAGAATGACGCCACAATCGCGCTGCGGCCCTCTCTTGAGGAAACCTGCGAAATCCTCCCGCATTTCAGTCCGGGGATGCGAGCAGCTGATGTTCGGCCGTGACACCACGGCCCCGGCAATACTCAGGCCACTTGCCGACATCGACTTGCTGACTGAGTGGACGACGATGTCTGCTCCGAGGATCAATGGTCGCATGACGGCCGGACTGGAGAGAGTTGAGTCGACCATCAGAGGAACATTTTTTGCAGCGGTAATACGAGCAACCGCTGGAATATCGGTCAGCCTGAGGAGCGGGTTTGAGGGCACCTCGCACAGTGCGAAACGCGTTTCATGATCGATTGCGCGTTTCCACTCTTCGATATCGAGTGAGTCTCGTATCCAGCGTATCTCGATGCCACGATCGGTCTCGAAACGTTCTCTGAAAAGCATGTAGCTCCCGCCATAGCAGGCGGAGGGCAAAACTATATTCGGTCTGGTCCGCTCAGGGTCATGGGCGACAAGCGCCGTGGCGGCCATGAACAAGGCCGCCATTCCCGATGAGAATACTGTGGCGGTGGAGTTGAATTCTGCGCCGTAACTTTCGAGTGCCTCAATGGTTCTCTCAAGCTGGCTGACCGTCGGATTGTCGATTCTGCTATAAACCCAACCAGGCACCTCTTGGATTCAAGTTTGAAGTGCGACGGTTGATTTGATGGCCGCGAGTTCTTCGGCCATGGC
>NZ_AWWI01000110.1 GCF_002760615.1 Puniceibacterium antarcticum
CCAGCGGAGTAAGATATGCTGATCGACAAAGACCCCTATCACTGCTTCATGCCCTATGAGGCGATCCCGGTGGCCAGTGCGGCCGATGGTCCGCTCGCGGGGCTGACGCTGGCGGTCAAGGACATCTATGACGTTGCGGGCTATCGCACCGGATCGGGCTGTCCGCTGCGGCTGGCGCAAAGCCCGGTCGCCACAGTCACGGCCCCGGCGGTGCAGCGGCTGCTGGATGCAGGCGCGCGCTTTGTGGGCAAGACGCATACCGATGAGCTCGCCTGGTCGATGTATGGCATGAACGCGCATTTCGGCACGCCGGTGAATCCTGCGGCCCCGGATCGTATTCCCGGCGGGTCGTCGTCCGGGTCAGCCGTGGCGGTGGCCGGGGGACTTGCCGATATCGCCATCGGGTCGGACACCGGCGGGTCGGTGCGCGCGCCCGCCAGTTTCTGCGGCATCTGGGGGCTGCGGCCCACCCATGGCAGCGTGTCGCTGGACCGGGTGCAGCCGCTGGCACCGAGCTATGACACCGGCGGCTTCTTTGCCCGGGACGGTGGCACGCTGGGCCGCGTGGCCGAGGTGCTGATCGGCGCGGATCAGGTGGTGTTGCCCGATACGCCGGACCTGCTGCGGCCTGCCGATATGCTGTCCCAGCTCGGGTCAGACCAGCGGGGGGTCTATGACGCGGTGTTTGGCGCGCTGTGGGCGCGGGAGGTGAAGGTGTTTCCCCAAGGGGTCGAGGCGGCGATTGCCACCTTCCTTGCCACCATGGGTGGAGATGCGCAGGCGGCAATCGTGCCGTGGATCCGCGCGTCTGGCATGCCGCTGGTGCGTGGCATCGACGGGCGGGCGGCGGCGGCAGAGGCGCTGAGCGCGGCGCAG
>NZ_AWWI01000111.1 GCF_002760615.1 Puniceibacterium antarcticum
CGGCGCAAAGGAACAGGCGTCGGGCCGCGTGTCCAGCGGCGGCGGCGCGCCCGGAATGGCGTTCAGCCGTGCGCCGCGCGCCGCATCATGCAGGTTCGCCGCCAGCAGCCCCCGCGTATAGGGGTGGCGCGGGTCCTTGATGATCTGGCGGGTTGTGCCCTCTTCGACGATCTGGCCGGCATACATCACGGCAATGCGTTCGGACACTTCGACGGCTACGCCGATGTCATGGGTGACAAAGATCACCCCCATTCCGAATTCCTTTTGCAGATCGCGCAGCAGCAGCAGGATCTGGATCTGCACCGTTGCATCCAGCGCCGTCGTCGGCTCATCCGCCAGCAACAGGCGCGGACGGCAGGCCAGCGCCAGCGCGATCATCACCCGCTGCAACATCCCCCCCGACAGCTCGTGCGGATAATTTTTCAGCCGCCGCTCGGGCGACGGAATGCGCACCCGGCGCAGCATGTCGAGCGCGGTTGACAGCGCCTCTTCGCGGCGCACGCCCTTGTGGCGCATCACGGATTCCGCGATCTGATCCCCCACAGTATAGACCGGGTCCAGCGCGAGACCCGGCTCCTGAAACACCATCGACACCTCTTCGCCGCGATAGGCCTGCAGTTTCTTGCCCGACAGGGTCAGTACATCGACACCGTTGACCTCGATTGCGCCATCAATCTTGCTGCGTTTTGGCGGCAGCAGACGCAGCAAGGTCTTTAGCGTCACGGACTTGCCCGACCCGGATTCGCCCAGCAGCGCCAGCGTCTCGCCCTGCTTCAGGGTCAGGGTCAGGTCGTTGATCGCATGCACCGTGCGCGCGCCGGTAAAGCGGACATTCAGGTTGCGGATATCGACAAGGTTCTCGGTCATGACAGCACGTCCTTTCCCGCCTTGCTGTGGCCTGATCCCAGATCATGCAGATGGCAGGCCGCCATATGCTCTGACCCCACAGCCAGCGGGCGCAATGTCGGCACCTTGGCCTTGCAGACAGATTCGGCAAAGCGGCAGCGCGTGTGGAACCGGCACCCCGACGGTGGATTGATCGGGTTGGGCGGATCGCCCGCCAGCGGCGGCTCCATCGTGCGGTTGTCCGGATCCATCGACGGCATCGCCGAAAACAGTGAGCGCGTATAGGGATGTGCCTGCGACGCCCAGATGTCATCCACCGGCGCAATCTCGACCACCTCGCCCAGATACATCACCAAGATCCGGTCAGAGATATAGCGCACCACGTTCAGATCATGGCTGATAAAGATGTAGGTCAGGCCAAACTCGCGCCGCAGATCCGCCAGCAGGTTCAGCACCTGCGCCTCGACCGATTTGTCCAGCGCCGAGACGGCTTCGTCCAGCACCACCAGACGCGGCGACATGGCCAGCGCGCGCGCAATGTTGATGCGCTGGCGCTGCCCGCCCGACACCTCATGTGGGTACCGCTGGGCAAACCGATCCGGCGCCAGCCCCACACGCTCCATCAGCTTGCGCGCACGGCCCACCGGGTCCGACAACCCCTGAATGCGCGCACCAAAGGCAATCGATTCCTCAATCGTCAGGCGCGGGTTAAGAGAGGCATAGCTGTCCTGAAACACCATCTGCACGCCCCGGCGCAGATCGCGCAACGACAGCGCACCGCCAAGGTCCTGACCATCATAGATGATCTCGCCCTTGTCCTTATCGATCAGGCCGATCAACAGGCGCGCGGTTGTGGACTTGCCGCAGCCGGATTCGCCGACAATGCCCAGCGTCTCGCCCTTCTTGACCTCAAACGACACACCATCCACCGCCTGCACCACGGCCTTCTTGCCACCCAGAATGCCGCCGCGCACGGGGAAATATTTCTGCAGATTGCGCACAATCAGCAGCGGTTGCGCCGGGCCACCCTTGTCGGGCGCGGTGTCGGGCAGGGGTTCAGTCACGGACATTCATTGCACTCCTTACGCCATCGCTCAGCAGGTTGAGGCAGAGCGAGGTGATAAAGATCATCAGCCCCGGCAGGGCCGACAGCCAGGGGT
The DNA here is from genome assembly GCF_002760615.1 of Puniceibacterium antarcticum. Lineage (GTDB taxonomy): Bacteria > Pseudomonadota > Alphaproteobacteria > Rhodobacterales > Rhodobacteraceae > Puniceibacterium > Puniceibacterium antarcticum. The sequence continues at coordinate 2,007 of NZ_AWWI01000111.1, forward strand.
TCACATAGATCGCGGATCGCAGGGTGTTCAGCATCAGACCCCATTCCGGCTCTGGCGGGCGCACCCCGATGCCAAGGAACGACAAACCGGCCGCCAGGATCATGCAGACGCTGGTCAGAGAGGTGGCATAGACAAAGATCGGCGACAGCACGTTGCCGATCACATGCACCCGGATCACCGTCAGCGCATTCGCCCCCGACGCCCGCGCCGCATCGATGTAGTCGAGCGCGCGCACACCCGATGTCACCGCCTCGGCCACCCGCGTCAGCGGCGGGATGAACACGATGGTCAGCGACACCAGCGAATTGACGATCCCCGCCCCCAGCGCCCCCGAAATGGCGATGGCCAGCAGGACCGAGGGGAAGGCAAAGAACACATCCACCGTGCGCATGATCAGCGTGTTGACCCAGCCCCCGGCATAGCCCGCCACAATGCCCAGCGTCCCACCGATGAAAAACGCCAGCACCACGGGGGTCAGACCAATGAACAGCGTCAGCCGCCCGCCATAGATCAGCCGGGCCAGCATGTCGCGGCCCTGCTCATCCGTGCCCAGGATATGCCCCGGTGTGCCGATGGGTTTCAGCCGCGCGATCATCGACCCCTTGTAGGGATCAGCCAGACCCAGCCATGGCGCAAAGACCGCCGACAGGATCAGCAACAGGATCACGCTCATGCACAGCAGCGTCAGCGGATCGCGCATCAGCCGCGCGCCGACACCCGACCAGTAGCCCTTGCCCGATTCCGCGACCGGCTCTTCGAGGGTTTCAACCGCGCTCATGGCTCAGCTCCTCTTGATACGGGGGTCGATGGCGGCCTGCGCCACGTCGACGATCAGGTTCATCCCCACAAAGAACAGGGCCAGCACAAGGATGGTCCCCTGCAGCAGCGGCAGATCGCGCTGAAAGATCGCATTGGACAGCAGAAAACCCGACCCCGGCCAGTTGAACACCGTCTCGATCAGGATCGAACCGCCCAGCAGATACCCCAGCTGCAGGCCCATCACCGACAGCGCGGTCGCGGCGGCATTGCGCGCCACATGGCGCAGTACATCGCCCCGGCTCATCCCCTTGGCATAAAGCGCCTGCACAAAATCCTGCGTCAGCAGATCCCCCGCCAGTGCGCGCACCGTGCGCGCAACAATCCCTATGGGCACCACGGCCAGTGTGACGGCGGGCAGCACCAGATGGCGCATGTGCAGCCAGTCCCAGGACCAGTCCTGCGATCCCCCCGGACCCGCGCCCATCGACGGCAACCAGCCCAGATTGACGGAAAAGATGATGACCAGAACGATGCCCAGCCAGTAATTCGGCACCGACACTCCGGCGATGGAAATCGCCGTGACCACGCGGTCGATCCAGCTGTCGCGGAAATAGCCCGCCAGAAACCCCAGGAAGATCCCGATGGGAAAGGCGATGACCGCGGCGCTGAACGCCAGCAGCAGCGAATTGTTCACGGCGCCGAACACCTCGCCCGCGACGGGGCGCCCGGATGCAATCGACCGGCCCATGTCGCCTTGGGCAAGGTTGCCGATCCAGATCGCATATTGCACCGGCAGCGGTTTATCTAGGCCGTAGACGGCGCGCATTGCGGCCTGTTCATCTGCGGTGGCATCCACCGGCATGATTGCGGTCAAAGGATCACCCGGGGCGATCTGGACCAGCATGAAGCAGATGACCGAAACACCAAAGGCGACAGGCAGCATCAGGATCACGCGGCGCAGGAAATAGCTGAACACTTGGCATTCCTCATATTGGAAAGCCCCCCGCCGCAGTGGGCGCGGCAGGGGGCGGGGATCAGATCATTCCATCGTGATGGACGAAAAATTCTGATACCAGTTCTGCGCCTGGACAAAGCCTTTGACCTTGGGCGACAGGGCGCGGGGCGCTACGTCATGGGTGACCATCAGGAACAGCGCATCGTTCACGAACTTCTCATGGGTCTTGCGCAGCACCGCATCCTGTTCGGCAGGGTCAAAGGTGGTCTTGATCTGCTCGAACAGCGCCTGCATTTCCGGATCGCAGTAATGGCCCCAGTTGGTGCCGTTGGGCGCGATCAGATCACAGGACAGGTGGCGGATCAGCCCGGTGAACGGATCCTGGATAAAATAGGTAAAGTTGATCGATTCCGATCCTTCCACCGCTGGATCAGCGGCCCCTGCACGCCACAGGTTGATCATCTGGTTCCACTCGACAACCATGAACTCGACCTCGATGCCGACTTCGGCAAGGCTTTGCTGGATGTATTCGTTCATCGGCAGCGGCAGCATCTGACCTGACCCCGAGGGCGAGATCAGCGCCTTGACCTTCAGCGGGTTCTCAACGCTGTAACCGGCCTCGGCCAGCAGCGCCTTGGCCTCTTCGGGGTCATACCGCACGTCAAATGTCGGCTCGCCGAACCACTGCGACGACGGCGGCAGGAACCCCTTGGCCGGAACCATCAGGCCGCCCAGCAAGGCGCCCATGCCCTCGCGGTCGATGGCAAGGTTCGCAGCCTTGCGCACGCGGATGTCATTCCAGGGCGACCCGTCCACACGCGACAGGTGCCAGGTCCAGTTGTGCGGATAGGCGTTGGACGAAATCACAAAGCCGTTGCCGGTCATCGCGGGAATGGTGTCGGGCGCGGGCGCCTCGATCCAGTCGACCTGACCGGACAACAGCGCGGCGGCACGGGCGTTCGGCTCGGGCAGCGGGATCAGCACCATCTTGTCGAGCTTGGGAATACGGGCTTCATCCCAGTAATCGGTGTTGGGCACCATTTCGGCACGCTCACGCGGCACAAAGGTTTCCAGCTTCCAGGGCCCGGTACCAGACGGTGTGGCGGCAAACGCCTCCCAGTCTTTTCCCAGCGCCTCGAACTGCGCCTTGGACGACATCAGGATCCAGGCCAGCTGATAGGGCAGGGTGGCGTCCGGCTCCTTGGTCACGATCTCAAGCGTATATTCGTCAACGGCGGTATAGCTCGCAACCGCGGGAATGCGCGACTTGCCCTGTGCGGCCTGACGGGAATCATACTGTTCGGACGTTTCATCCAGCAGCTTGTCTAGGTTCCAGACAACCACCTCGGACGTGAACGGGCTGCCGTCGTGAAAGGTCACGCCCTCGCGCAGCTTGAAGGTCCACTTGGTCTTGTCCTCGGCATCGACCGCCCATTCGCTGGCAAGCCCGGGGATCAGCACAGACGGCTTGTCCGCGCTGGTCAGGTCCCATTCGATCAGCGAATCATAGACCGTATAGCCCATGAACCGCATGCCTTCGCCGCCCTGATCTGTCTGGCCGGTGGTCAGCGGAATGTCTGCGGCCGTCATGCCGATCCGCAAGGTCCCCTGCGCGGCAGCCCCCTGCGCGAAGGCCAGACCCGCAGCCAAAGCGAGGGCTGCAAAGCCTTTCGTGAACTGTCTCATCTTTACGCTCCATGTCGTTTCGGGGCCGTATGACTCGCCCCTTGACCGACAAATTGCGCAAGCCGGAAATCCAGTCCCGCACCAATGCGCGAATTGGTGCAGGTGATTGCGCTCAGCCCGACGATTTTGCCCGCTTAATGGGCAATCATGCAGGTCCTGATTACTTCGCGGGCAGACGCCAGATCAGGGGCGCGGCACGACAGGGGCCTGCCGACAGCAGCCATCAGACCCTCGTGATGTCCTGAAATCTCACCGTTTCGCGCCGCGATCCGTCTATTGGCCTCGGGGCGGCGATGCCGGGGCAGCGGTCAAAGATGCGGCGCTCCTGCCGGAAATGCACCGATGGGCGCGGGGCAGCCTGCGCCACCCCGCGAAAGTGTCACGCGGTCAGTTCGCGCGCCGTGATCGTGTAATAACGGTTGTCCATGTCCAGCGGGTCCATCAGCGCGCCGGCCAGTTCGGCCTGCGGGTACATCAGAAACGCGATGGGATCCGCGTTCGAGCCGGGCAGAACCACATCATGGGCAAAGTTATAGGCGATCCAGTTGCCTTCCCAGCCACCGAACAGCACATTGCGGGCCTCGACCACCTTGGGATCATCCAGCGGCAGATCCTTGGGCGGCTCTTCCAGCATGACCTTGCGCACATCAGCGGGGTCGACGGCGACCCAGCCGAACCCATCCAGAAACACCTCAGCGCGGCAATGCTGTGCCTTGGTCACATCCGGCGAACCGGCGCCCAGGCTCTTGTAGCCGAACTCGGATTTCGCCACGCGCAGACCATAGACGTCGCGCGCCGGAATCCCCGCCGCCCGCGCCAGCCCGACGTAAAGCGAATTGAGATCGGCGCATTTGCCGGTCAGATCGCCCACCGCCAGCATGGATGCGACATCGCCCAGACCACAGCCACGGGTTTCGGGATTGCGCGCGGTGTTTTCCACGATCCAGTCATAGATCAGCCGCGCCTTTTCCAGATCGCTCTCTGCCAGCTCGGTGATCTTGTCCGACGTTTCCTTGACCAGACCATCGGTCGGGATCAACGCAACAGCGGATGTATAAAGCGTGCGCTCTTCTGCCGACAGGTCCGGCGTCTCGCCGGGCTTGGACAGATCCGTGTCCCGGCTCTGGGCTGAAACGGTGTTGACCAGATCCAGCACCTTTGCCTTGGTGTTGCCCGCATCCCATTCGGCATGCAGCATCATCACGCCGGTTTCGGGGTTGCTCACAACCTCGGCGCGGTCGGCCGTGGTGGTCCATTGCGTCGCGCCGGGCTTGCTCCAGCCCGCCTGATCGACCGCAGGCAGCGGCACCCAGACCTGTGCCGCCTCTGACGTCTCTGGCAGGGCGATGTTGGTCGTCAGCTCGAACTCGCGCCAGCCGTTCGGCTCGGGGCGGAACGCCGCCATCGCGCGGCGGGGCATCAGGGCCAGCAGCGATACCGCCGCGCCGGTCATCAGCACTGTGCGTCTATTCATATCCATTCGGCCACTCCACTTTATCAAAGTCCGCAGCCTTAGGCCCCCACCGGGGGATCCGCAAGCCTGCGTCCCATTGCAGATCAGCATAGCCGATCAGTCCACTTCCGTCACGCTGACCGACACGGTCAGGCCCAGAAACACCGCGCCCGCCCCGTGATAGCTGCCCGAGATCGGCGAGGCCTGCGCCGGTGTGCGCGTCGTTGCCACCCGGATCAGTGCGCTGCCTGCGGTCAGACGGTTGGTTGGGTCGAACTCGATCCAGCCCTCGCCGGGGACAAAGACATCGGCCCAGGCATGGGTTGCCCCTCCGCCGACCGGCGCGCCATCACCACTGCCCGCATCGTTCAGATAGCCGGTGACGAACCGCGCCGCGAAACCGAACCGCCGCGTCGCCTCCATGAACAGAAAGGCAAAGTCGCGGCAGGTCCCGCGCGCCTTGGCAATGGTCTGCCCGGCGGTCTGCGTGCCCATCTCTTCGCGGCTGGAATAGCCCATGACGCGGTGGATTGTGTGACAGAGGCTGCGCAGGAACGGCACGGCGCTGCCGGGACGGTCGGTGAAATGGGTGTTCAGCCACTGGTCCAGCGCCCCGGCATCCCCGGGATTGTGCAGGCCAAGATACGGCGACAGGTCGCGCGCATCCTCGTCCGTATAGGCAAAGGGGTAGGGGCAGGCAGGCCCGCCGCCCGCGCGCACCAGCGGATCGCCCGCATAGCGCCGCAGCACCAGCTCGCTTTCGATCACCAGCACGTCGCTTTCTCTGGAAAACGTCGCCTCGGCAATCGAATTGCCGAAGGTGTCAAAATACCAGTGCAGCTTGGCCACGGGCTGGATGCTCAAAAAGGCCTCATCGACCCACAGGTCATGCCCGTCGCGCGGGCGCAGCATGAGCTTGTGCGGGTTCAGCACAACCTTACGGTCGTATTTGTATTCGGTGCGATGCAGAACGCGCAGACGGCGGGCCAAGGGAACCTTTCCGGGGTCGGCGCGTATGATCGAACGTGCGACCGCATTGTGACGACAAATCTGCGCCAACTCTATTCCTAAAAACAAGGACGAACCATGCTCATCCGTTTCGGATTCGAGATTGATATCGACTGCGTGGCCCCCGTGCCGATGCTGCTGGCGCTCTCGACTCACAGCACTCTGGGTCAAAGCCCCCTGAACGCCCGGTTGATCGGGCAGGATTTTGTGCGCGCCCCTCAGTCCTGCGGCGCACGCAGCTATGTCGATCAATTCGGCAACCGCATCACACGCATCGTAACTCCGGCCGGATCGACCCGGCTCTGGTCCGATTGCGTCATCGACTTTGCGGGCGATGTGGACGAACAGGCCCCCTTTGCCGTGCAGCACCCGATCGCGGATCTGCCCGATGATGTGCTCAGCTACCTTCTCGCCAGCCGCTATTGCGACAGCGACAACCTCACCGCCCAGGCTTGGAACATCTTCGGCCAGACCGCCGAAGGCTGGGGCCGGGTCGAGGCGATTGTCGCCTTTGTCCACCAGCACGTGACCTTTGGCTATCATTTCGGCCGCGCGAACAAGACTGCCTCAGAGGTGTTTCGTGAAAAGACCGGGGTCTGCCGCGACTTCGCGCATCTTGCGATCTCTCTTTGTCGGGCGATGAACATCCCGGCGCGCTATGCCAGCGGCTATCTGGGTGACATCGGCGTGCCCTATTCCGGCCCGCCCGACTTCTGCGCCTGGTTCGAGGTTTATCTGGGCGGGCGCTGGTACACGTTCGACGCCCGCTACAGCACGCCCCGGGCGGCACGAATCCTCATGGTGCGCGGCGCGGATGCGGCGGATGTGGCGATGATCACGTCCTTTGGCGGCTACCGGCTGACCTATTTCCGGGTCTGGACCGAAGAGATCGACAGCACCCTGTCCGATGACGCGGTGCATGACATGTTGCGCACCCGCCCGGGCGGGGATCCGTTGGTCTATCCCTCTTCGGCCCGCATGGCCTGAGCCACATGGCCTTAAGCACACGGCGCAAAGTACGCGGCCCAAAGAAAGTGTCCTGTACCCCGCAGCCGAAGCAGCGGGGCGCGGCTTCGGCTGCGTCCCGGATCAGTCTTTGTTGGTGACGTTCTCGGCAAAAGCAGTCTTGAACGCCTCCTCCTTGTCCCCGGTCGCCTCGGTCTGGTGCTGCGCTTTCCAAGCGTCCATCGTCATGCCGTAAAACGCCTCGCGGCCTTCGTCCTTGTTCATTGTGATGCCACGCTCGTTTGCGGCCTCCTGATACCAGCGCGACAGGCAGTTGCGGCAGAACCCCGCCATGTTCATCAGATCGATGTTCTGCACATCGGGTCGGTCCTGCATCAGGTGCTTTCGCAGGCGGCGAAAGGCGGCGGCCTCGAGTTCAATACGTGTCTGGTCATCCATTCTTCAAATCCCATACTTTCAAGGTCTTTCGCGCCTCATACATCGGCGCGCCGCAGCGATTCTTCAAGCATGGGCGCCAGACGGTCGGCCCAGGCCTGCTGCGCCTCTGGTGTCTCGATCAGGTCGTTGCGCAGCTCGATCAGCGTGTTCTGCCGGCCATGTTTCAGCCCGTGCCGGTCAATGCTGTCGCCGGGCAGATGACCCGGATAGGGCTGGTTGCGCCCGACCGCAAGATCAGGCTCGGCGTCCAGCAGCGCGATCAGCGGATCCGACAGCCGCACGTCCCAGGCATGCAGGATGCCGATATGCCAGGGCCGTGGGGGCCTCCCGCGCAATTGCGGGGTAAAGGAATGGATCGATACCAGGACCGTATCCTCGCGCCGTGCCGCCAGCCCCGCAAGCGCTGCATGATAGGGGCGGTGATAGGCGGCCAGCCGCCGCTCCTTTTCCGCACCATCCGCATGGCGGTTGGCCGGTATCACCGACCCGTCATAGAGCCGCATCAGCAGCGTCGGATCATCCTCGCCCCGGTTCGGATCGATCACCAGCCGGGAAAAGTTGGAACAGATCACCGGCGCATTCAGGACCTGCCCAAGGGCGCGCGCAACCCCCGCCGCACCAATGTCAAAGGCGATGTGGCGTGCCATATCTTCGGGCGCCAGCCCCAGAGATGCCCCCAAATCAGGCGGGACCAGATTGCTGGCATGGTCGCAGGTGATCAACCAGGGACTGTTTCGCCCGCTTCCATCTATATGGTAAGGAGTGTAGGTCATGGTCATGTCATCTCTTTGCCGCATCTCTACAGAGGAGTTGCGCGTTCAGGGGAAATACGCAATAAGGGCGCTGATGTGTTAGCGGTAACGAAAATCGAACGGGCACCGGGGCATCGTGCGAAATGGGCACGGGGTCCGACCCAAAAAGGGGTACCGGGGCCGCAGCTCTGACACGACCGCAGAAATTCCAGACGGGACACTGATATATGAGACGATTGCGCAATGTAAAAATCGTGGCCACGCTGGGGCCGGCATCTTCGGATTACGACATGATCCGCAAGCTGCACGAAGCCGGGGCAGATGTGTTCCGCCTCAACATGAGTCACGGAAGCCATGACGAGATTCGCGAACGCCACGCGATCATCCGTCAGGTCGAGGTGGATCTGAACAGCCCCATCGGCATCCTTGCTGACCTTCAGGGGCCAAAGCTGCGCGTCGGCGTCTTTGCCAATGGCGAAGAAGAGCTGGTCAAAGGCGCTGCCTTCCGCATGGATCTGGACAAGGCCGCAGGGGACGCCACCCGCGTCAACCTCCCCCATCCCGAGATTTTCGAGGCGCTGGAACCCGGCGCACACCTTCTGGTCAATGACGGTAAGATCCGCCTCAAGGTCGAAACCTGTGGCAAGGATTTCGCCGATTGCATCGTGATCAACGGCGGCACGATCTCCAACCGCAAGGGCGTGAACGTGCCCGATGTGGTGCTGCCGCTGGCCGCTCTTTCGGCCAAGGACCGCAAGGATCTGGAATTCGTCTGCCAGCTGGGTGTCGACTGGCTCGCCCTCAGCTTCGTGCAGCGTCCCGAGGATGTGCTTGAGGCGCGCGAACTCTGCAAGGGCCGCGCTGCGATCCTGTCCAAGATCGAAAAGCCTGCGGGTGTGACCGCCTTTGATGCGATCCTCGAAGTGTCCGACGGCATCATGGTCGCCCGGGGGGATCTGGGTGTGGAACTGCCGGTGCAGAACGTGCCGCCGATACAGAAACGCCTGATCCGCAAATGCCGCGCCGCCGCCAAGCCGGTGATCGTCGCGACCCAGATGCTCGAATCGATGATCGAATCGCCCATGCCGACCCGCGCCGAAGTGTCCGACGTCGCCACCGCGATCTACGAAGGCACCGATGCGATCATGCTCTCTGCTGAATCTGCGGCCGGCGCCTATCCGGTCGAGGCTGTGGAAACCATGCACAACGTCGCGATGGAGGTCGAAAGCGATCCGACCTATCGTCAGGTCATCGACGCCTCCCGCGCGGCAAAACGCACCTCGATTGCCGACGGCATCGTCGCCGCCGCGCGTGAAATCGCCGAGACGACGGATATCAAGGCGATCGTCTGCTTTACCCAAAAGGGCACAACCGCCCAGCTGGTCGCGCGCGAACGTCCGCGTGTGCCGATCCTTGCGCTCACCTCCTCGCTGAACACCGCGCGGCGTCTGGCGCTGCTCTGGGGCACCAACACCGTCCAGATCGGTGTGCTTGAACGGTTTAAAGAGGCCGTTGTCAGTGCCGCCCGCGCCGCACGTGAAGGGGGCTATGCGACCACCTCCGATCAGATCGTCGTGACCGCCGGTGTGCCCTTCAACACCTCTGGCACCACAAACATCCTGCGCGTGGCGCCCTGTGACGAACGCCTGATCTACACCACCGATCCAGGTTGATCCGCAGCTTCTGCGCAGATCCGTAACAGCTATCGCGGCGCCGCCTTTCGGGGGGCGCCGCAGTTTTTGCCTCCCCGGCGCCTCTGATGCCTGCCCCCCTCAAAACCCCTTGCATCGGCTCCGGTCGCCGCCTATACGGCCCACTCAATCCGCGCACGTCCGGCCCACTTGGCATGCCGAGTCGTGCGTCCTAACCGACCCAAACGTTAAGGAGACGGAAATGCCCAAGATGAAGACCAAGTCGAGCGCTAAAAAGCGCTTCAAGGTGACTGCCACTGGTAAAGTGATGGCAGGCCAGGCCGGCAAACGGCACGGCATGATCAAGCGCTCCACCAAGTTCATCCGCGATGCGCGCGGGACGTCGGCTCTGTCGGCTCCGGACGCCAAGATCGTCAAGGGCTACATGCCCTACGACCGCTGATAGACCTGCAGATATAAGGAGCCTCAATCATGGCAAGAGTTAAAGGTGGGACAGTTACCCACGCCCGTCACAAAAAAGTCACCGATCAAGCCAAGGGTTACTATGGCCGTCGGAAAAACACCTTCAAGGTGGCTGCACAGGCCGTCGACAAGGCAAACCAGTACGCGACACGCGACCGTAAGAACCGCAAGCGCAACTTCCGCGCTCTGTGGATCCAGCGGATCAACGCGGCCGTCCGCATGTACGATCCCGAACTGACATATTCGCGCTTCATCAACGGTCTGGCACTCGCCGGTATCGAAGTGGACCGCAAGGTTCTGGCCGATCTCGCCGTGCACGAGCCTGAGGCATTCATCGCCATCGCCGCTCAGGCCAAGGCAGCCCTGCCCGCAGCCGCCTGAACCGGCGACACGGACTGACATTCTGAAACGCCACGGGGGAAACCTCGTGGCGTTTTGCGTTGGGGCTCAGAGGTTCAACGCCATCCGATAGCCGAACCGCGCCACGCCGCCTGCTGGCAGCGTCACGCTGAACGGGCGCTCCGCAATCTGGTGCGATCCGCCAACCCGCGCCGCCATCCCGTGCCACGGCTCGATGCACAGGAACGGCGCGCCCGGCTTGCTCCACAGCGCGAGGTTGGGCAGGGTGTCGAACTGGAACGTCAGGTTTGCGCCCCCCGCCACGCCATAGCGCAGCCCGGGTCCAGCGCCCTCGGGGAACACCAGCGCATCCTGATCGAACATCCCCGGCGTGATCGAAAGGCGCCCGGCATCAAAGGGTGACGGATGCGTGCCCGCCGCCAGCAGCCCGTCCTCCAGAGCGGCCCGCAGCGGCGCGCCACCATTGTCCAGCACCACCTCGTGTTGCTGACCCGCACAGCCGGGCAGGGGCCAGACAAAGGCCGGATGAAAACCGAACCCGAACGGCATCTCACCCTCGCTGCAATTCTCGACCTCGGCGCGCACCTCGACCGCCGCGCCGTCCAGCCGGTGCGTCAGCCGCAGTGCAAATTCAAACGGATAGACCGCCCGCGTCGCATCACTGTCGCGCAGCACATGGCGGCACATCTCCGGGCTGCTCTTTTCCAGCTCGAACACCGACCGCCGCGCAAACCCATGCTGCGCCATCTCGGCCTCAAACTCCCCCACCGCGATCCGGTTCTTGGGCGCGCGCCCGACAATCGGGAACAGCACCGGCGCGCGTCCGCCCCAAAACGCCGCATCGCCCTGCCACAGCACTTCGCGCCCGTCCACGGTGCGCAGGCTTTGCATTTCCGCCCCCAGTGCTGCCACATCCAGCGCCAGATGCACGTTTTCCAGATGAACGCCGTCGTCACTCATATCCGTCTCCTGTCCGTTTTGCGCACCCTGCCGCATCGCAGTGGTCAAGACCAGCGCCCGAAAGCTTGCATTCCCGGGTCGCTGTGCTAGCAGAGCGCCAAGGACTTCCGGAGGCCACCATGACCGATCTGCGCGACAAATATATTCAGGCCATCGCCGATGCCGGCGACGAAAACGTGCTTGAGGCACTGCGCGTTCAGGCGCTTGGCAAAAAGGGCGAAATCAGCCTGCAGATGCGCGAACTGGGCCGCATGACGCCCGAGGAACGCCAGACAGCAGGCCCCGCGCTGAACGCCCTCAAGGACGAGATCAACTCGGCCCTTGCCGCGCGCAAGGAATCGCTGGGGGATGCGGCGCTGAACGACCGCCTGCGCTCCGAATGGCTCGACGTGACGCTGCCCGCCCGGGGCCGCCGTCAGGGTTCGATCCACCCGATCTCTCAGGTGACCGAAGAAGTGACCGCGATCTTTGCCGACATGGGCTTTGCCGTGGCCGAAGGCCCGCAGGTTGACACCGATTGGTACAATTTCGACGCGCTGAACATCCCCGGCCACCACCCAGCCCGGGCCGAGATGGACACCTTTTACATGCACCGCGCGCCGGGCGACAACCGCCCGCCCCATGTGCTGCGCACCCACACCAGCCCGGTGCAGATCCGCCATATGGAAAAGCACGGCGCGCCATGCCGCATCATTGCGCCCGGCCGCGTCTACCGCGCCGATTACGACCAGACCCACACGCCGATGTTCAATCAGGTCGAAGGCCTCGCCATCGACAAGGACATCTCGATGGCCAACCTCAAATGGGTGCTCGAAGAATTCTTCGCCGCCTTTTTCGAGGTCGACGGGATCAAGACCCGCTTCCGCGCCTCACATTTCCCCTTCACCGAACCCTCGGCCGAGGTTGATATCCAATGCTCTTGGGTCGATGGACAGCTCAAGATCGGCGAAGGCGACGGCTGGCTCGAAGTGCTCGGCTCCGGCATGGTTCACCCGCATGTGCTGCGCTCGGCGGGTGTGGACCCGTCGCAATGGCAGGGCTTTGCCTTTGGCATGGGGATCGACCGGATCGCGATGCTGAAATATGGCATTCCCGACCTGCGCGCCTTCTTCGACTCTGACCTGCGCTGGCTGCGCCACTACGGCTTTGCCTCGCTCGACGTGCCGACGCTACACGGTGGGCTCAGCCGCTAAATCAGCTAGGCGCGCAAACGCGCGCCGGGCCGCGCCAGCCGACATCGCCAAACGCGAGGCAGGCTGGCGCTTTGATAAGGGCAGCAACCATCACTGACGCTGCCGAGATAAACCGCCCCAAACGGCCGTCCCATGGGCCACTCCACGGCCATCCACCCGGCGTCCTCTTTCAACGCCCTCTCGACACATCCCCCCGCAGGACGTAGCCTTTCGCAAAAGGAGTCCGCCTCGTGTCCCATCTCCGCCTGATCTATGCCTCGCGCCCCTTCGGCTTTGACCCCGGCACGCTCAACGGCGTCCTTCTGGATTCCCGGCGATGCAATCTGCGCGATGACATCACCGGGGCGCTGATCACCCGGGCAGACCTTTTCCTGCAACTGCTCGAAGGCCCCCCGGACAAGGTCAACGCCGCCTATGATCGCATCCGCCGGGATGATCGCCATATTGAGATCCGCGAACTGGTCCGCCGCGATGCGGACACACGGCTGTTTGCTGGCTGGGCCATGCGTGACGATCCGGCCAGAAGCTGGCTCTGGTCACGCGAGGAACTCGCCGCCGGTGCCCTCGACACCGCGTCGGAATCCGAGGTCGAAGCGGTCTTTGTGCGCGTCTGGCGCGAGGCGCTGAACTGAACTGATCTTGAAAAGGCAGGGCGCAGGGGACGGAACCCTACGGTCCTCTGGCGCGTTGGACCGTAAGAGCAGTTCCAACAGCGATCTGCTTTCCTGCACTACAAGAGTGTTCATTGACCTATCTCAGACTGATCTATGCATCGCGTCCCGTCGATTATGCGCCCGAAACGCTGGGTGCCGTCCTTGCGGGTTCTCAACGTCGCAACATCCGCGACGACATCACTGGCGCCTTGATCGCACGGGCCGACCTTTTCCTTCAGATGCTGGAAGGCCCGGCATCGCTCGTGGATCAGGCCTATGCCCGCATCCGGCAGGATCCCCGCCATGAAAACATGCGCCTTCTGGTTCGTCGCGAAACGCAATGGCGTCTTTTCCCCGGCTGGACCATGCGCGAGGCGTCAGACACGGAGTGGATCTGGACGCCCGAACAGGTCGCTCATGGTCTGCCCGCCAAAGCCCCCCGCCACGAGGTCGAGGCGATCTTTGTCCGCCTCTGGCGCGAAGGCCTGACGCCACCGGCGCGCAGGTTTACCCTCAGACGCAAGAGCCTTTTATGAAACTGTTTGACCACAAGAACCGCGAGCGTAACGACCACACCCGCCGCATCTATGCCCTTTACGAGATTGCGCATACCGCCGTGGATTTCCTCGCCGCCGTCAGCTTTCTTATTGGCTCCGTGCTGTTCTTGTTCCCGGATTACGAAACCCCGGCCGTCTGGCTGTTCATCCTCGGCTCGGTCTTCTTCATGGCCAAACCGACCCTGCGCCTGCTGCGCGAAATCCAGCTCTACCGCATGGGCCAGCTCGACAGCCTTGCGGGCCGGTCGTCCTGAAACGTTTCGTCTTTGGCTTCACGCAGCAAAGGGGGATTACGTTTTCAGTCGCAACGTCCTAAGCGCGCTGCGTTAACACTCGCCCCTCCCAGACGCCAAAGCCATACGGTTTCCATACGCATTCCATATGGGTTCCATACGGCCCAAAACCCTTGTTAACCGGGGCAATCGCGCTGATTCACGCCAATCGTTAACTGCACCTCCTTTGCACACCGCCCCCTTTCCCCCCGGACCCCGATCCGCTAAGGGGGATGCAACACGCAATTAACGGGTTGAGACCGATGAAATTCACCTTTTCCTGGCTCAAGGATCACCTCGACACCACCGCTCCGCTGGACGAGATCCTGGAGGCGCTGACCGACCTCGGGCTCGAGGTTGAAGGCGTTGAAAATCCACTGGAAAAGCTGTCTGGCTTTACCATCGGCAAGGTGCTTGAGGCCGAAAAGCACCCCGATGCGGACAAGCTCAAGGTCTGCAAGGTGGCGATCGACGATGGCGAGACCCAGATCATCTGTGGTGCACCCAACGCCCGTGCCGGGATCACCGTGGTCGTGGCCAAGCCCGGCACCTATGTCCCTGGAATCGATACCACAATCGGCGTGGGCAAGATCCGTGGCATCGACAGTTTCGGCATGATGTGCTCCATGCGCGAACTCGAACTGTCCGAAGAACATGACGGCATCATCGAACTCGTCTCCGGTGAGGTCGGGCAGAGCTTTGCCGACTGGCTGGGCCAGAACGAACCCGCCCGCGTCGATCCGGTGATTGAAATCGCCATCACCCCAAACCGCCCCGACGCGCTCGGCGTGCGTGGCGTGGCGCGTGACTTGGCCGCGCGTGGCCTCGGCACGCTGAAACCCCGCGATGTCGTCCCTGTCGAGGGTAGCTTTCCCTGCCCCATCGGGGTGAGCATTGATGATGACACACTCGACGCCGCGCCGGTGTTTTATGGCCGCGTTATCAATGGTGTAACGAACGGACCCAGCCCGCAATGGCTGCAGGATTCCCTGCGCGCCATTGGCCTGCGCCCCATCTCCTTTCTGGTCGATGTCACCAACTTCTTCACTTATGACCGCAACCGCCCGCTGCATGTCTTCGACGCCGATTTGGTGGCCGGAAACCTGCGCGTGCACCGCGCCAAGGGGGGGGAGACTCTGCTGGCGCTGGATGACAAGACCTACACTCTCCAGCCCGATATGACGGTGATTTCCGACGACAACGGCATACAAAGCATTGCGGGCGTCATGGGTGGTCTCGACACAGGCGTGACCGAAGAGACGACAAATGTCTTCATCGAAGCCGCCTATTTCGACACGGTCCGCACCGCCTACACGGGCCGCGCGCTCAAGATCAATTCCGACGCCCGCTATCGTTTTGAACGCGGCATCGACCCGGCCTGGACTCCCACCGGTCTGGAACATGCGACCCGCATGATCCTCGACGTGGCTGGCGGCAAGGCGTCCGAGGTGGTCGTGGCCGGTGAAATCCCCGACACGGACCGCGCCTATAAACTCGACCCGGCGCGCGTCATTTCCCTCGTCGGCATGGATATCCCCGAATCCGAACAGCGCCAGACACTTACCCGCCTCGGCTTTGTCCTTGACGGCGACATGGCGCAGGTTCCCAGCTGGCGCCCCGATGTGCTGGGAGAGGCCGATCTGGTCGAAGAAGTCGCGCGCATCGCCTCGCTCACCAAACTGCAGGGCAAGCCGCTGGCGCGCACACAGTCGGGCGTGCCGCAGCCGATCCTGTCGCCGCTGCAAAAGCGCGAACAGATCGGACGGCGCACCGCAGCGGCGTTGGGATACAACGAATGCGTGACCTACAGCTTCATCGACAAGGCGGCAGCGACCCTGTTCGGCGGCGGCGATGATGCGACCATGCTCGCCAACCCGATCAGCGCCGACCTCAGCCACCTGCGCCCCGATCTGCTGCCGGGTCTGCTGCGGGCAGCGGCACGCAATCAGGCGCGCGGTTTCCCGGATCAGGCGCTGTTCGAACTCGGTGCCACCTTCAGCGGGGGTGAGCCGGGCGAACAGCAGCTGCAGATCTCGGGCCTTCTGGTCGGTCGCACCGGGCCAAAGGATGTGCACGGCACGGCACGCGGCGTCGATGTCTATGACGCCAAGGCCGATGCAGAGGCGGTTCTTGCCGCCATGGGCGCCCCTTCTAAAGTGCAGATCCTGCGCGGCGGCGACGTCTGGTGGCATCCGGGCCGTCATGGCCGCATCTGTCTGGGGCCGAAAAAGACCCTCGGCATCTTTGGCGAGGTGCACCCCAAGGTGTTGAAATCCTTGGATATCAAGGGACCTGCCGTCGCCTTCACCCTCTGGCCTGCCGAAATCCCGTTGCCGCGCAAGACGGGTGCAACCCGCCCGGCGCTGGTGGCGACCGATCTGCAGGCGGTCGAACGCGACTTTGCCTTTGTCGTCGATGCCGAGGTCGAGGCGCTGAGCCTCGTCAACGCCGCAGCCGGTGCCGACAAGGCCCTGATTGCCGAGGTGCGCGTTTTTGACGAATTCATCGGCGGCTCGCTGGGTGAGGGCAAAAAATCCATCGCCCTCACCGTGCGTCTGCAACCGACAGAGGCGACGCTGAAGGAAAAGGATATCGAGGCGATTTGTGCCAAGATCGTCGAAAAGGTCCAGGGCGCCACAGGCGGCACCCTGCGGGGATAGGTCACGATGTGACCTGATCTGGGCGGCGTCAGCCCGTCACGCCCAAGGGATGCCTTTGGTGTGACGGGCAAGCGCTTTCGGGCGCGCGCCGCGCTTTATTCCGGGCCGGAAGACACCCCGCGCGTCGCGGGCAAGTCCACCACAGACTTGCGCCCGAGAGATTAAGTCTTAGGTAACGCCTCAAGGAATATAGTCAGAGCGAGGCACTCATGGGATTGAACGTTTATCTGTCCGGCGAAATCCACACCAACTGGCGCGATCAGATCATCGACGGCGCACAGGGTCTGGATGTCACCTTTTCCGGCCCGGTGACGGACCACGGTGCCTCAGACGATTGCGGTGTCAAAATTCTTGGGGAAGAGGCGAACAAATACTGGCACGACCACAAGGGCGCCATGTTGAACGCCATCCGCACCCGAAAGGGTATCGCGGACTCTGATGTTGTCGTGGTGCGTTTTGGCGAACAGTACAAACAGTGGAACGCCGCCTTTGATGCGGGATACGCAGCCGCACTCGGGAAATCCCTGATCATCCTGCAACAGCCCGACCACGATCACGCCCTGAAAGAGGTCGACGCCGCTGCCCTTGCCGTGGCCCGCGACCCGGCTCAGGTGGTCGAGATCCTGCGCTATGTCCTCACCGGCACACTTCCGGGCTAAGCGGAACAGTCTGCCGTGACGTCAGAGACACGCCGCGCAGGGCTCGGAACAAAGAGGGTGCAACTGATCGCGGTGCCTGGTTATAGACTCGCAGAACGGGCAGGGGTCCTGTCCTGCAAACTCTATGAGGCACCGTTATGATTCAGGAATTCAAGGACTTCATCGCCAAGGGCAATGTCATGGACATGGCCGTCGGCATCATTGTCGGCGCGGCCTTCACCGCCATCGTGACCTCGCTTGTCGGGGATATCATCAACCCGGTCATTGCGCTGTTCACCGGCGGCATCGACTTTTCCGGCTGGTTCTACGCGCTGGACGGCGAAAAATACGTCTCCCTCACGGTGGCCAAGGATGCCGGTGCGCCGGTTTTTGCTGTGGGCAAGTTCCTCATGGCCGTGATCAATTTCCTGATCATCGCCTTTGTCGTCTTCATGCTGGTCAAGATGGTGAACCGGGTGAAATCCGTCGCCGACAGACCGGATGATATCGCTCCACAGGTCAAGACCGGGCCATCCCAACTGGATGTCCTGCTGGAAATCCGCGACCTTCTGCGCAAGTAAGGGGTTCTGCTGAAACGCAAAAGGCCGGGGAACGCCCCGGCCTGTCTGCTTTTCGGCTCAGCCCTTCAGCGCCAGCTGGGGTGACGTGACATCGATCCCCAGCGCCTTGCCCACTGCATAATAGGTCAGCTTGCCGGCATGGACGTTCAGCCCGTTCAGCAGGTGCGGATCGTCGGTGCAAGCTTGCCGCCAGCCCTTGTCGGCCAGCGCCAGCATGAACGGCATTGTCGCATTCCCCAGCGCGATGGTCGATGTCCGCGCAACGGCACCGGGCATGTTCGCCACGCAATAATGCATGATCCCGTCCACGTCATAGATTGGGTCCTGATGGGTGGTGGCATGCGATGTCTCGAAACATCCGCCCTGATCAATCGCCACATCGACGATCACCGCACCGGGCTTCATCGTGGACAGCTGCGCGCGGCTCACCAGCTTGGGCGCAGCGGCTCCGGGGATCAGCACGGCACCAATCACCATATCCGCCTCGGCCACCAGCTCGGCGGTGGTCGCCGCACTGGCATAGGCAGTCTTGAACGTGCCGCCAAAGACATCGTCCAGATAGCGCATCCGCATCAGCGACCGGTCCAGCACGGCAACATTGGCGCCCATGCCCGCCGCAACCCGCGCCGCATGGGTTCCGACAACCCCGCCGCCGATCACCACGACCCGCGCCGGAAACACCCCCGGCACGCCGCCCATCAACACACCGCGCCCGCCATTGGCCTTTTGCAGTGTCCAGGCCCCCACCTGCGGCGCGAGCTTGCCCGCAACTTCTGACATCGGCGCCAGCAGGGGCAGACCGCCGCGATCATCCGTCACCGTCTCATAGGCGATGCAGGTCGCACCCGACGCCAGCAGATCGCGGGTCTGCTCTGGGTCCGGTGCCAGATGCAGATAGGTGAACAACACCTGCCCCTCACGCAGCATCTTGCGCTCACCGGCCTGCGGTTCCTTGACCTTGACGATCATGTCCGCCGTGGCGAACACCTCCTCGGCGGTGTCGATCATCCGTGCGCCTGCGGTGATGTAATCCGCATCCTCGAATCCCGCGCCGCGCCCGGCCCCGGATTGGATCAGGACCTCGTGCCCATGGGCGACCGCCTCATGTGCCGCGTTCGGGGTGATCCCGACACGGAATTCCTGTGGCTTGATTTCTGTGGGGCATCCGATTTTCATGGCTCTCTCCCTTGCGCCTGTGTCGCGACCCTGCGCTTATCGCCTTGCAATTACTGGTCGGATTTGATGCGGTGATAGCGGAAACACGCGAAGGATCTTCGGCCATGCCTGCCTTTTTCGAAAGGAACTACCCCGTTTGACTCTGGACGACACAGACCGCCGCATCCTGCGCGCCCTGCAGCGCAGCGGGCGCATGTCCAACGCTGATCTTGCCGAAACTGTCCACCTTTCAGCCTCGGCCTGCCATCGGCGGGTGCAGCGGCTTGAGGAAGACGGCTATATCCGCGACTACGTGGCGCTTCTTGATGAACGCAAGCTTGGCCTGCCCACCACGGTCTATGTGGAGATCAAGCTCAGCGCACAGGCGGACGACGTGCTTGAGGCGTTCGAAAAGGCTGTGGCGCGGGTGCCGGATGTGCTGGAATGTCACCTTATGGCGGGGGCGGCGGATTACATCCTCAAGATCGTGGCCGAGGATACCGATGATTTCGCCCGCATCCACCGCCAGTACCTGACCCGTCTGCCGGGGGTGGCGCAGATGCAGTCGAGCTTTTCGCTGCGCACCGTGTTTCGGACGACAGCACTGCCAGTCTGACCAGGCGCTATCCCAAACTTTTTATAAAAAAGTTTGCCAAAAATCTTTCCAAGATTTTTGCAGCGAGCCCATGAAGCGCTGCGCAGGAAACGAAAAACCCCCGAAGCCAGAGCTCGGGGGTTATCAAATTGTTTATTTAGCGTGGAAAACAGCTCTCAGAGCATACCTTCGCGTTGCGCCTTTTTGCGTGCCAGCTTGCGGGCACGGCGGATCGCTTCGGCTTGCTGTCGCGCTTTCTTTTCGGACGGTTTCTCGAAATGCTGCTTGAGCTTCATTTCACGGAACACGCCTTCGCGCTGGAGCTTTTTCTTCAGAGCCCGAAGGGCCTGATCGACATTGTTGTCGCGAACACTAACCTGCATGTGGTTTTCACCACCTTTCTGGTTGGAGTTGCAAGGATTTGCAGGAACGGAGCGTTTAACAAGGCTTCTGCCATTTGTCTACACGCGAAAGCCGCCTCCTGCGGGCATCTGTCTCTGGTCAAATCCCGCAAAACGCTTAGGTTCAGATAAAATCCTCAACGGAAGGGACAATCATGACACCCGAGTATGATCCGACCGAAACCGCCTTGCTAGAGGCGGCTCTGCTGAACGTACCTTTTGACGGCTGGTCCGAAGACACTTTCAAGGCTGCAGTCTCCGAGTCCGGTATCGAGCCGGTTGTTGCGCGGGCACTGTTTCCCCGTGGTGCGCTGGATCTGGCCATTTCCTTTCATCGGCGCGGCGATGATGAGATGGTCCGCCGTCTTGAAGCGACCGACCTCAGCGGCATGAAATTCCGCGACAAAGCCACGCTTGCGGTCCGCCTGCGGCTTGAGGCGGTCGAGGATCGCGAGGCAGTGCGCCGCGGCACGACGCTCTTTGCGCTGCCGATGCATGCGGCGGATGGCGCAAAGCTGATCTGGGGCACGGCAGACCGTATCTGGACGGCGCTGGGGGATACGTCGGACGATATCAACTGGTACACCAAGCGCGCGACGCTCAGCGGTGTCTACTCCTCGACCGTGTTGTATTGGCTGGGCGACGATTCTCTGGAAAATCAGGCGACCTGGGCGTTTCTGGACCGCCGCATCGGGGATGTGATGCAGATCGAGAAGGTCAAGGCGCAACTGCGCGGCAATCCTTTGCTTGGCAGGGTTTTCGCCGGACCCGCCTGGGTGCTAAGCAAGGTCAAGGCGCCCGCAGGGGCGCGTGATGATCTGCCGGGCCGGCAGGCGACACCGTCCTGAGGGCCCGCAGACGCCAAGCAAGAAGGACCTGATACATGACCCAGACAATGCGCGCCGTAGAGATCACCGAACCCGGTGGTCCGGACGTCCTCAAGATTGCAGAGCGCGCCGTGCCCCAGCCCGGCCCCGGGCAGGTCCTGCTGAAGGTGGCTTATGCAGGCGTCAACCGCCCCGATGCGCTGCAACGCGCCGGGGCCTATGCCCCGCCTCCGGGCGCCAGCGATCTTCCGGGGCTCGAAGCCTCGGGAGAAGTCGCGGCCTTGGGTGAGGGTGTCACCGATCTGCACGTCGGTGATCAGGTCTGCGCCCTGCTGCCCGGTGGCGGCTACGCCGAATATGTTGTCACCCCGGCCGTCCATTGTCTGCCCGTCCCCGAGGGGCTGGATCTGAAACAGGCCGCCTGCCTGCCTGAAACCTATTTCACCGTCTGGACAAACGTCTTCCTGCGCGGGGGCCTGCAGGCCGGCGAACGCTTTCTGGTGCACGGCGGGTCCAGCGGCATCGGCACGACGGCAATCCAGCTTGCGCATCACTTTGGCGCGCGGGTCTTTGCCACCGCGGGGTCTGCGGACAAATGCAAGGTCTGCATGGATCTTGGCGCCGAAAAGGCGATCAACTACCGTGACGAGGATTTTGTCGAATTGCTGCGGGCCGAAGGTGGTGCAAACCTGATCCTCGACATGGTGGGCGGGGATTACCTGCCGCGCAACGTCAATGCGCTGGCAGATGACGGGCGACTGGTGCAGATCGCCTTTCTGCAGGGACCGAAGGTCGAGCTTAACTTTGCCCAGGTGATGATGCGCCGCCTGACGATCACCGGCAGCACCCTGCGCCCGCAAAGCGATCTGGCCAAGGCGCGCATCGCCTCTGATCTGCGCGCCCGTGTCTGGCCGCTGCTTGCGGCGGGGCGGATCGCACCGGTGATGGATTCCGAATATCCGCTGGAAAAGGCGTCAGAGGCGCATGCACGCATGGAAACCTCCGGCCATATCGGCAAG
Organism: Puniceibacterium antarcticum; assembly: GCF_002760615.1. Taxonomy (GTDB): domain Bacteria; phylum Pseudomonadota; class Alphaproteobacteria; order Rhodobacterales; family Rhodobacteraceae; genus Puniceibacterium; species Puniceibacterium antarcticum. The sequence continues at coordinate 24,009 of NZ_AWWI01000111.1, forward strand.
ATTGTCCTCAAGGTTTCCTGAACCCGACCTTCCTGCGCCCGACCACCCAGGTTGGTCGGGCGCAGTCTAGTGCTGCGCAGCAGATCTGGTTTCAGCCCACCGCACGCCGATAGAGATGCCATGTGGCATGGCCCAGCACCGGCAGCACGATGATCAGCCCCAGTAGAAGCGGCACCGCGCCCAGCACCAGACCCGTTGCAACCACAGCGCCCCATGTCAGCACCACACGCGGGTTGCGGCGCAGCACCTCGACAGAGGTGGCGATGGCCACGGGCACGCCCACATGCCGGTCCAGCAGCATCGGAAACGACACCACCGAAATCGCCAGTGCGATCACGGCAAAGCCGAACCCGACGCCGCAGCCAAGCAGGATCATCGCCCAGCCGCCGGGTGTGGTCAGCACCTGTTCGGCAAAGGCCGACAGGCTGACCGGCACACCGTCACCCAGCGTGACTTTGTGAATGCCTGCAGCGACCAGCATCCAGGTCACGAACAGCGCGGTAAGGTAGAATGCCATAACCAGAACGGCGCCGTGTTCGCGTCTGCGGCTGATCTCGTACAGGCCCACCGCCGCAACCGGCCCCAGCAAGGCAAAACCCGCAAGCAATGGGAACAGCAGCGGCAGCATCGACATCTGAAGGCCGATGCCCACCAGCAGCAGCCCAACCACTGGATAGATCATCACGATGAACATCACATCGCTGCGCGACGCGGTGAAATCCGCCCAGCCCTCGGCCAGGGCATCGCGGATATCGCTCATGTCCAGCCTGCGCACGTAAGGTGCGGTGGAACCGTCATTGCCAAGCTCACGGGCCGAAGCGGCCAGATGGCTGCCCGACCGCCCAAGCGCCTGAGCCGTCCACGATAGGGGATTTCCGATTGTCTGGGGCACAGTCAAACTCCTTTCGCTACGCGGCGAGCGTGGTTTGCGGTTCCGACCCTGCCGCATTGATGGTCAGACCGATCAGCAGCACCTATGTACGTAGGATAACACGGAATCACGTTAACGTTTATCACGGTTTGCAGAGCGGGCCCGCCAGCCCTGCAGACAGAATAAACCGCAGCGCCCAAGGGGAGAGAACCACATGACCACCACAGCCAGAACCGCCGTCATCCACGAACACGGCGGACCCGATGTGTTCCGCATCGAGGACCGCCCGGTCGGTGACCCCGGCAAGGGCGAGATCCGTATCCGGCATGCCGCCTGCGGGCTGAACTTTATCGACGTCTATCAGCGCAGCGGCCTGTATCCGATGCAGCTGCCCCAGGCGCTGGGCATGGAGGCCTCCGGCACGGTCGAGGCGGTGGGCGAGGGTGTCACGCACCTCAAGGTCGGGGACCGCGCTGCCTATGCCGCCCAGCCGCCGGGGGCCTATACCGAGGCGCGGGTGATGCCTGCGGCACAGGTCTGCCCGCTGCCGGATGGCATCTCATTCGACGAAGGTGCTGCCATGATGCTCAAGGGCCTCACCGTACAGTACCTTTTTCATCGCACAACACCGCTGAAGCGCGGCGATACCGTGCTGTTTCATGCCGCCGCCGGGGGCGTTGGCCTGATCGCCTGTCAATGGGCGCGTTCCGAAGGGATCACGCTGATCGGCACCGCCGGCACGGATGAGAAATGCCAGCTTGCCCTCGATCACGGGGCGAGCCACTGCATCAACTACCGCACACAGGACTGGGCGGCAGAGGTAAAGGCGCTGACCGGTGGCGCTGGCGTCGATGTGGTGATGGACGCCGTGGGCGCGGACACCTTTGACGGCTCACTGAACAGCCTGAAACCGCTTGGCATGATGATTTCCTTTGGCAATGCCTCTGGCCCCGTGCCGCCGTTCAACCTTGGCATTCTTGGGCCCAAGGGGTCGCTCAAGATCACGCGCCCGACGCTGTTCACCCACATCTCGGACCATGCCGCCTGTCAGGACATGGCGCAGATGCTGTTCGCCAAGGTTGTCTCGGGTGATGTGAAGATCCGCATCGACCAGCGCTTTCCCCTTGTGGATGTTGCCGAGGCGCATCGCACGCTCGAAGCCCGCGAAACCACCGGCAGCACGATCCTCACGCTCTGAGGGGTGCCGAAGATGCACAGCTTCTGTGCGCATGGGGAGGTTCGTTAACGGCCTCCCCACGCTTAGATATGTTGTGAAACAAGGAGGCTCCTCATGGAAGTCGGACTTTACACTTTCGGCGATATCGGAACGGATCCTGTCACCGGCAAACAGATCGCTGCGCCCGAACGCCTGAACAACCTGATCGAAGAGATCGAGCTGGCCGATCAGGTTGGCCTTGATGTCTTTGGACTGGGCGAACACCACCGCCCGAACTACGCCATTTCCGCGCCGGCCGTGGCGCTGGCTGCTGCTGCCCGCACCACAAAGAACATCCGTCTCAGCTCGGCTGTCTCAGTGCTCAGCTCGGACGATCCGGTGCGGGTCTACCAGCAGTTTTCCACGCTCGACGGGCTCAGCAATGGCCGGGCCGAACTGATGGTCGGGCGCGGCAGTTTTATCGAAAGCTTTCCGCTGTTCGGCTATCATCTTGACGATTACAACGCGCTGTTTGATGAAAAACTTGCGATGCTCTTGGCGCTGAACGAAGGCGAGGTCGTGAACTGGCCGGGGTCCGGTTTCACGCAGGCTATCGACGGGCTGGGCATCTATCCCCGCCCCGTGAATGGCAAACTGCCGATCTGGATCGCCGCCGGCGGCACACCGCAAAGCATGGTGCGTGCAGGCACTCTGGGCCAACCTCTGGCCTTGGCGATCATCGGTGGTGAACCACGCCGTTTCGCGCCCCTCGCAGACCTCTATCGCCGTGCGGCGGCGCAGTCGGGCCATGCAGATGTGGCGCGTGTGTCGCTGAACGTGCACGGGTTTGTGGCCGAGGACGGAAAACAGGCGGCGGACACTTTCTTTCCGGCACAAAAGCAGGTGATGGACCAGATCGGCCGCGAACGCGGCTGGGCGCCACAGACACGCGCACAATTCGACGCAGGCTCTGGCCCCGAAGGTGCGATGTTTGTCGGTTCGCCCGCCCAGATCACCGACAAGATCCTGAGCCTGCGCGAAGATCTCGGCTTTGATCGCATCAGCATCCAGATGGCGATCGGTGTGATCGAACACAGCACCATGATGAAGGCGATCGAAGTGCTGGGGACCAAGGTTGCCCCCGAGCTGCGCAAGGCCGGGTGATCCGGGCCTCTTGAGCCTGACAGGCCCCCGCCGATGCCGTTGGACATCCGGCGGGGATTTGCGATCAGCGCACCGGGTCCAGCAGGGCGTCGTTCAGTGTACAATCCCGCACCACATCCGAACCGCAGGGCACGGGAATCAACGCTTTGGACAGGCAAATCCGCGCCTCTTGAATCCGCCCGCTCTGGCAGGTGATGGTGATCATATTGGGCTCCAGCTCCGGATTATCCTTAATGAACGCCTCTTCAACCAACTTTGCTGGCAAAGTCACCGGCTTTTTCAGCTCGCGCAGCGCGGCGGGCCGTTTGATCCGAACATAGGCCTCGCGCGCCAAGGCATAATAATCCGCCGCCTCAAGCCCCGAACAGACGCCGTGTTTCTTCCACTGGTGCCAGGCGCTGCCCGATGTGCCCATGATATCCACCATATCGTTCGTCATGGCACGCGACGGCGCGGGCAGGGGGCTGTGACAATAGGAGGGGTAGCCGCGTGTGTTCTGCGGCCACAGCCCATGCAGCACCCAGCCGAAATCCCGCGTCCCGTCGCATTGCGCCGATCCCTGCGCATCTCCGCTCAGTGCGCACCAGCTGGGCGACCAGCTCAGCGACAGGACGTAATAGTCAAAGGCGCCGGGCCTCTCACCTTCGGCATGGGCAAGGCTGCCCGTCAGGCACAGCAGAATCAGCCAGCGCATTTTCTCTTTCCTCTTGGGGTCTGGATGACTATAAGGCGGCCAAGTTCCCCGACAACGGTAACCTGTTTCGGCCAAGGCCGGAACCGCCTGGACCCCCGGGCGACAGCGAAGCTATGCGTCGGGACAGGCATATATGCCGCGACAGATGCGCGGAAAGTAATGAAGGAGACGTGGAATGAGTAAACCGATCATGGCACGCGCCACCGCCGTATGGCTGGTGGATAACACGACCCTGACCTTCAAGCAGATTGCGGATTTCACCGGCATGCACGAGCTCGAAGTGCAGGGCATCGCCGATGGGGACGTGGCAACGGGTGTCAAGGGGTTCGACCCCATCTCAAACAACCAGCTTGACCAGTCCGAACTCGACAAGGCTGAAAAAGACCCGATTCACAAGCTGAAGCTCAAGTTCAACGCCGCTGCTGTCGGCGAGGAAAAGCGCCGTGGCCCGCGCTATACCCCCCTGTCCAAACGTCAGGACCGTCCCGCGTCTATCCTCTGGCTGGTGAAGTTTCACCCGGAACTGACCGACGGTCAGGTCGGCAAGCTGGTCGGCACCACCAAGCCGACCATTCAGGCGATCCGCGAACGGACCCACTGGAACATCGGGAACATCCAGCCGATCGACCCGGTTGCCCTTGGCTTGTGCAAACAGTCCGAACTGGACGCCGCCGTGCAGAAAGCCTCGAAAAAAGGCGACAGCGTGCTGACCGATGATGAACGTCGCAAGCTGGTGAGCACCGAGCAAAGCCTTGGTATGGACGAAGAACCGCGCCTGCCGAGCTCAATGGAAGGGCTGGAAAAATTCAGCCTCTCCGATCCGCGCGAAGACGAGGAAGACAAGCGTTCGGACAAGGATTTCGCCGACGCTGAAAGCTTCTTCAACCTGCCCGATGCGGATGATGAAGATGATGATGAGGAAAGCGACGATCCACGCCGCTGATCGCTACGCCAATTTCCAGAAAAGACCCGCAGTCCGCTGCGGGTCTTTTTGGTTTCTGGCCCGGAAAAAGGGGCGGGAAACGCGGCCCTGTGCGCTTGCAACTTTTCCGGACGTTTGACTGTCGCTTTCGAAAGTCGACCCTCTGCCAGGCAGGGTCCGTCACTCTCGCGAAGAGGTATTGTTCATTGACACTTTCGTCGGTCCGATCCTAAGGCGTTGGACAGGGCGGAGGCTGCAACAGACAGGATCCACGCATGACATTCAATTCGAACACGCGTACCCAATCCGCCATGTCAGAGGTTCTGGCCGGGACGCGGCGTGGGCCGCGTGCGATGCTGGTGTTCGCAGGGCCGGCCATCGTCGCGTCGGTCGCCTATATGGATCCGGGCAATTACGCGACCAACATTCAGGCCGGGGCAGGCTATGGCTATTCCCTGCTCTGGGTCGTGCTGGCGGCCAATCTGATCGCGATGCTGTTTCAGGCGCTGTCGGCGCGGGTCGGGATCGTCACTGGGCGCAATCTGGCAGAGCTGTGCAAGGACCATTTCCCGCGCCCCGTTGTGCTGGTCATGTGGTTCATCAGCGAAATCGCCGCCATGGCAACAGATCTGGCCGAGTTTCTGGGGGGTGCCATCGGTCTGGCGCTTTTATTCAACATGCCGCTCATGGCGGGCATGGTGGTCACCGCCATCGTGACCTATGCCCTGCTGCTGTTCGAAAAGCGCGGCTTTCGACCCATGGAGCTGATCATCGGCGCGCTCGTCGCGGTTATTGGCCTGTGCTATCTGATCGAGGTGTTCATCGCCCCGATCGCCTGGGGCCAGGCGGCGCTGGGAGTGGTCACGCCTTCGCTGCCGGATGCCACCGCGCTGACCATCGCCGTGGGAATCATCGGCGCGACCGTGATGCCACATGCCATTTATCTGCACTCGGGCCTGACACAGGCGCGCGCCGTGATGCGTGATGATGCCGACCGTCGCAAGGTGGTGAAATTCTCGAATGTCGAGGTGGTGCTGGCGCTGTCCGTGGCGGGCCTTGTCAACATGGCCATGGTGATGATGGCGGCCAGCGCCTTTCATATCGGCCATAGCGAAGTGGCCGAGATTGAAACCGCCTATCACACCCTGACACCGCTGTTCGGTGTGGCGGCAGCGGGGGTGTTCCTGCTCTCGCTGATCGCCTCGGGCATTTCCAGCTCGGTTGTGGGCACGATGGCGGGGCAGCTGATCATGCAGGGCTTCATCAACATGCGCCTGCCGATCTGGTTTCGCAGACTGGTGACGATGATCCCGGCCTTTGCTGTGGTGGCCATGGGCTACAACGCGACCGAGGCTCTGGTCATGTCCCAGGTCGTGCTGAGCATTGCGCTGCCGGTGCCGATGGTGGCGCTGATCGTGTTTTCGGGCCGGGCAGAGATCATGGGGGATTTTCGCACCGGTCCGCTGGTGCGTGGGCTTGCCATACTGGGGGCAGCAATCGTTTTGTCGCTGAACTTCGTTCTGCTGGCGCAGATCTTTGGCGTGCCGATCCCGGGCCTTGCAGGATAGGTCTATTCCATACGCTTGCGCGCGTTCAGGGCAGCGGTGATGGTACCGTCGTCCAGGTAATCCAGCTCGCCGCCGATGGGCACGCCTTGGGCAAGCGAGCTGAGCATCACGCGCCCCTCAAGCTGGTCTGCGATGTAATGGGCGGTGGTCTGGCCATCGACTGTGACATTCAGCGCCAGGATGACCTCGCTGATCTCCTCGGCCGGAACGCGCGATATCAGGCGCGGAATGCGCAGCTCTTCGGGGCCGACAGAATCGAGCGCCGAGAGAGTGCCGCCCAGCACATGATAGCGCCCCTTGAAGGTGCCCGACCGTTCCATCGCCCATAGGTCAGCCACATCCTCGACGACGCAAAGCAAGCCGTTGGCACGTTTCTCGTCGGCGCAGATTGTGCAGATATCCGATGTGCCGATATTGCCGCAGTTCAGGCATTCGCGCGCCGTGGCCGCAACCCTCTGCATGAGGTCCGCCAGCGGCGTCAGCAGCCGGGCGCGTTTGCGGATCAGATGCAGCACGGCGCGCCGTGCGGAACGGGGGCCAAGGCCCGGCAGGCGGGACATCAACTCGATCAGCGCGTCGATATCTGTGCGGTCGCTCATGTCGTTTGGCTCCCTAGGCGGGAACTGGGTGCCGGACACCGCAGGTTTGACCGGCAAACCCGCTTTGTCCGTGCAGCGCGCATTCTGAAATCAAAACGGCAGCTTCATGTCGGCAGGCAGGCCCATGGATTCGGTCAGCTTGGCCATCTCTGCTTGCGCGCGCTCCGAGGCTTTGCCCTGTGCGTCCTTTATGGCCGCCATAATCAGGTCCTCGACCACTTCCTTTTCATCCTTGTTAAAGATCGACGGGTCGATATCCAGACCCTTGAGCTCGCCCTTGGCCGAACAGGTCACCTTGACCAGACCAGCACCGGATTCGCCGGTGACCATGATGCTGTGCATCTCTTCCTGCAGCGCGGTCATCTTGGTCTGCATTTCCTGCGCGGTCTTCATCATCTTGGCCATGTCGCCAAGTCCACCTAGTCCCTTGAGCATCTCGGTCTCCTCTCTGTTGGGTTGGATCAAGAGATACGTGCGAGGGCGCCGTGCCACAAGGGGAGGTTGTTGTGTGGCAGGGCTTCTTTATGGGCAAGCGCAGAAAAGCTTTGCAGGTTCACACTTCCCTGACCGGCTGCGCTGCTGTGCAGTTCAGCCCTCCTCGAACGGATCCCATTCATCCTCGACTTCTGGCAGGGCATCTGCCTGTGCCTCGTTGGCGATGGCCGCAAGGCTGCGGATGTCGCGGATGCTGGCCTTGGGAAATGCGGCAAGGGCGGCCATGACCAACGGGTGCTCGCTGGCCTCGGCACGCATGGCGATGTCGGTGGCGTCACGTTTTTCCGCGATGGTGGCCGCATCGCTGGTGTTGACCAGTGTCACAGCCCAGCGGTTGCCGCTCCATCTTTGCAGCGCGGCGCCGAGTTTCTGTGCAAGGTCCTGCGGGGCATTATCCGCGGGGGTAAATTCGATCCGGCCGGGCTGATATGCGGCAAGACGCACGCCGGTTTCGACATCGACCAGCAGCTTGACGTCGCGGTTGGTGCGGATCAATTCGACCACATGTTCAAAGGTCGGAAACCTTGCAAGCGCTGCGTCTGCTTCGGTTGCCAAAGCCTGCACCGGCTGACCACCCGAGCCGCCACCGCTGCGCTGTTGCGACACCGCGTGCGACGTCTGTCCACCGTTCGAAGCGCCGCCGGCCAAGCGTCCGCCACCCGGCGTGGGCGGCGGGGGGGCAGAGCTTTGCAACTTGCGCACCAGATCCTCTGGCGAGGGGAGCTCCGAGACATGGGTCAGCCGGATCACGGCCATTTCGGCGGCCATCATGGCATTTGGGGCCGAAGCCACCTCGTCCAGCGCCTTGAGCAGCATCTGCCACATGCGCGTGAGCGGCCTCATGCCCAGTCGTTGCGCCATGGACTGGCCGCGTGTGCGCTCATCCGGGCTGATCGTCGGATCTTCGGCGGCTTCGGGCGTGATCTTGACCACGGAAATCCAGTGCGTGACCTCGGCCAGATCGCGCAGCACGGCCATCGGATCAGCCCCTTCGGAATACTGCCCGCTGAGTTCTGACAGCGCGCCCGCCGCATCGCCCTGCATGATCAGATCGAACAGATCCATCACGCGGCCCCGGTCGGCCAGGCCCAGCATGGCACGGACCTGCTCTGCTGTCGTCTCGCCCGCGCCATGGCTGATCGCCTGATCAAGCAGCGAAGTCGCATCCCGCGCTGACCCTTCGGCGGCGCGGGTGATCAGGGCAAGGGCATCATCGTTGATTTCGGCCTGTTCGTTGGTCGCGATCCGGGTCAGCAGCTTGATCATCACCTCGGGTTCGATGCGACGCAGGTCGAACCGCTGGCAGCGCGACAGGACCGTGACCGGCACCTTGCGGATTTCCGTCGTGGCAAAGATGAACTTCACATGCGCTGGCGGCTCTTCCAACGTCTTCAAAAGCGCGTTGAACGCGCCGGTGCTCAGCATATGCACTTCGTCGATGATATAGACTTTGTAGCGGGCCGAAGCTGCGCGGTAATGCACCGAATCGATGATCTCGCGGATGTTGGCCACACCGGTGTTGGATGCCGCATCCATTTCGATCACATCAACGTGCCGACCTTCCATAATCGCTGTGCAATGTTCGCACACACCGCAGGGTTCGGTCGTCGGTGTGCCGTTTCCATCTGGGCCGATGCAGTTCATGCCTTTGGCGATGATGCGCGCGGTGGTGGTCTTCCCGGTGCCACGAATGCCGGTCATGATAAAGGCCTGCGCGATGCGGTCAGCGGCAAAGGCGTTCTTGAGCGTGCGCACCATCGCATCCTGCCCGACAAGATCGGCAAAGGTTTCTGGGCGGTACTTGCGGGCAAGGACCTGATATTTCGGCGCGTCGGACATGCATGGCCTCTTTGGGGAGTCGTGAGCAAACTAAGGCGTGTGATGCGGCGCGTCCACCGCAGATGCGCGGGCTTGTGCGTGGCGACAGGAGGGATATAATCCGAATCGGTCCCGGGGCAGGGGGCCACCTGATCCGCGGAAAGCGCGCTGCACCTGCCTTGCAACATGAGAAACCATTTTTCGGTTTTTTCTGTGCCCGGACAGCAGCGGATCCTCGGGCAGCGACAGGAGGAACCTGACATGGCCCGTTTTCCGGCTTTCCCGACCGATATCACCCTCGATTACCTGCGCCGCGACGCCAAGGCGCTGAAGAAGGCGCATGAGGCTCATGCCCCCGGCGCGCTTGAGCGGCTGAAGGCGCATCCGCCCCGCGCAGATCTGGGCGCTTTGAAACATGCCGATTACCTGCATGTCATCGCGCAAGAGCATCATTTCGAAAGTTGGCTCCGGCTCAAGCTCGCGTCTGAAACCATCGGCATGGACCGCGCCGCGCGTCAGCAGCGGCTCAAGGTGGCGCTGTTTCGCGGCAATGGCTGGGTGGTTGAACAGCTGCTGGACGAAACGCCGGATCTGGCCGAGGGTCTGTTCGGGTTGCAATGCGCGCTTTATGACCGCGCGGCGGTCGAGGCGGCGCTGGCGCTTGATCCCGGCCTTGCAGTCAAGACATTCGGGCCGCGCCGTCCGATGCTGCATCTGACTTTTTCCAGATGGATCAAGCAACGCCCGGATCTTGAGGCGGATATGATCGCCGTGGCCGAGGCATTGCTGGCGGCGGGGGCGGATGTGAACGACACCTCGCCCGAACAACCGGGGTCTGACAAGCGGCTTTCGGCGCTTTATGGTGCGGTGGGTCATGCGGATAACATGGTGCTGGCACGCTGGCTGCTGGATCATGGGGCCGATCCGAACGACGGCGAATCGCTCTACCACGCGACCGAGCTGGGGCATCACGAGGGGCTGCGGATGCTGCTGGAGCATGGAGCGGATCCAAAGGGAACAAATGCGCTGCTGCGGGCGATGGATTTTCATGATGTCGCAGCGGTGCGGATGCTGCTGGAGCATGGCGCTGAGCCGGATGATAGCGGCGACGACCTTTGGGTCGTGCCGTCCCTGCATCAGGCGGCCCGGCGTGATTCGGGGGCAGAGATGGTGGCCCTGCTGCTGGAACATGGCGCAGATCCGGGACGGCTTTATCAGGGCGTCAGTGCCTATTCCTATGCGCGGGTCTTTGGCAATCGGGTGCTGGCAGAGGCGATCGAGGCACGCGGTGTCGCGATGCCGCTGAGCTGGGAGGAGAAGCTGCTGGCGCAGGCTGCCGACGGGGATCTGCGCCCTGGGGTCTTTATCGACCCCGAGCGCCTACCAGAAGCATATCGCACGATCCTGCGGCAGATCCTGCATCTGCCGGACCGTTTGGACCATATCCGCCGTCTGGTGGGGTTGGGCATCGAATATGACGGCACCGATTCCGAAGGTCTGACCCCCGTGCAGGTGGCTGGCTGGGAAGGTTTGCCCGAGGTGCTGGCCTATTTCCTGAGCCTGCGACCGGATCTGAGCCACGTGAACGGCTTTGGCGGCACCTTGCTGGGCACAATCCTGCATGGCTCTGAACATCACCCGGAACGCGACAGCCGCGATCATCTGGCCTGTCTGGAGATGGCTTTGCAACAGGGTGTTGCCCTTCCGCGACAGACGCTTCGGCAGGTGGGGCGCGAGGATGTGGCAGCCTTTCTTGAGGCTTGGGCAGAGGCGCATCCCGGTCAGCTCGTATAGATTTTTCGATATTGACTTGAAACACGGGGGCACACCGCGCGCTGTCAGATCCTTGATTTGACGCAACGCGGGCTGTGTGGGGTCAAAGTCGAAACGCCTTGGCTGGGGTAGGGTGGCAGGGCACTGCCTGCCCCAGCCATGGCTTTGGCCAGGCCCTCTAGGATATTTTTGGGGAGATGAAACAGGAAAGGCTGTTCCCTGTTCCTGTCCGGCCGGGAACTTTCGGGTGGCTCGCGGCTTGTTCATCATGCTGCGGCGTTGTTCCGGGCTGATCAGGGAGTACAGGCGATGCGTTTGAGGGGGGTGCGTGGCAGCCGCAATGTCGAGGACCGGCGCCGGATGGGCGGCGGCGGAAAGGCAGGCATTGGCGGGATCGGTTTGCTTGTGGTTCTGGCTATCGGCTATTTTGCCGGGATCGACGTGACGCCGCTGCTCAACCAACTGCCTCAGGAGCGTTCAGAGCCGCGCGAGTTGAGCGCGGCAGAAGAACGCGCAGCAGAGTTTTCGGCGCAGGTGCTGGCCACCACCGAAACCGTGTGGGGCGAACTGTTTCCCGAACAGGTCGGTGCCGCCTACGCTGCGCCCGTCATGGTGCTGTATTCCGGTGTTACGCAGTCGCCGTGTGGTGGGGCAAGCGGGGCAACCGGGCCCTTCTACTGCCCAGTGGATGGCAAGGCCTATCTCGACACGGATTTTTTTGCCACACTTGAACAGGAGCTTGGGGCCAAGGGCGATTTCGCAGCCGCCTATGTGATCGCCCATGAGGTGGCGCATCATGTGCAGGACGAGCTGGGTATTCTGGGCGAGGTCAATGGGTTGCGTCAGAACGCGTCGCAACAGGAGGCAAATGCGCTGACCGTGCGGCTGGAGTTGCAGGCAGATTGTCTGTCCGGTGTCTGGGCGCGGTCGGTTGACGGTCTGCTGGAGCCGGGCGATCTGGACGAGGCGCTGAATGCGGCAAGGCGGATTGGCGACGACTACCTGCAAAAGCGTGCGGGGCGGGTGCCCCAGCCGCATACCTTTACACACGGTACATCCGCGCAGCGCTCATCTTGGTTTGCCAAAGGCTATGACAGCGGCCAGATGAACTCCTGCGATACCTTTGGTGCGGCAGAGCTTTGAAAGCGATTTATGCTGCGCAATTTGTGCGCGAAGCCATGGAAAGTCGACCAATGCCATTCGCGTGCTTCACTTAAACACGCTTGGCACTGTACGTTAAACATCGCTGCGCGACGGGTAACGAGGTGAGAGGCTGACAACGACCCAAGCGGGGCTCGTTACGGCTGCTTCCTTCCGGACCTGACCGGGTTGGCGAGGCGCCTGCCCGCGCCAACCCCTCGACCGTCTACATAGGGATAGAAAAACGGATTCGCAACCCGGCTTTCGCGTGTCTTACAATCCGGCGGCGCGGGCACCGTTGATCAGTGTGTCTGCGACGTGATGGGCATGTAGCCCGGCGGTGGGGAGCAGGTCGGGGACCTGCACCACACGCATCCCGGCGCTGTGTGCGGCTTGCGCGCCGGTATCGCTGTCCTCGAAAACCAGACATGTGGCGGGGTCTACATCCAGACGCTGTGCTGCCAGAAGATAGGCATCCGGTGCCGGTTTTGCACGGGTGACGCAGTTCACGGTCACGACGGTAGAAAAATAGCGATCAAGGCCGGTCATGGCGAGCTTTTCCTGCGCCGAGCGGGACTGCGACGAAGTGACGATGGCACGCGGCATCTTGCGGGCCGCAAGTTCGTCAAGCAGCGTCAGAACACCGGGTTTGAGGTCGATCCCTGCCTTATGCAGGCGGTGGGATTCGACTTCCCAGTGATGGTCAAGTGCCTCAAGATCTAGGTCTGGCAGATGCGCGCGCAGGATCTCCGCGCCGGAGTCACGGTCTTTTCCGATCAGCTGGTGCAAGAATGACTGTTCGACATCATGGCCGAGCATCGCCATGGCAGCCTGACCGGCGGCAAGACCAAGGCGCTCGGTGTCGATCAGTGTACCGTCGAGGTCAAAGAACACGGCGCTATAGGTCCTACCCTCGATCATTGGGGGGCAAAGCCGCCGGGGCAGGTGAATTTTGTGAAGGCACCGTAGCAGGTGGCGCTGCGGTCGAACCCGGTTGCCGTGAAGACTGAATAGAATGTGCGGTCCTCATAGGTTGTCTTTAGCCCGGAACTGACCAGATCATAGCATCCTTCGGGGTTCATGCGGCAGCCCATCAGCGCAGCTGAGGTGACCGGATCCTTGCCATTGGTATCCTCGGTGGTGAGGGTCGCAATGATCGTGGCGCGCATCTCGGATTTCGCCTGATCCTCGCTCGGGCGGGTGAGCCAGGCGCCCAGAAGACCGACGGCGACGAGAAGAAGAATGAGGCGCAGCATGATGGGATCCTTTGAAAGCGTTTGCGCCCCGCATAAATCATGCGGCTGAGAAGGAGTCGAGATGGCTGTGGCCGACGCAGGGGCTTAACGTGGCAGGCAATCAGGACATCTCTCTGCATCTTGGTACAAAGATCCAAGCCTCTTGCAGGCATGAATGAGGGCAAGGGTCGCCCCTATAGCGGCACTCTGCGTCCCGGGGTGTAAAAAGCCCGCCCGCTAAAGGAGAATGCGAAACTGTGCAAATCCCTCTGCGGTTTCCCCGGTATCCTCCAGCGTCAGGCTGCTGATGCTGTCCACATAGATTCGTGCCTTGGGTCCCGTCTCGAACAGGACCGAGGTATCGGGCAGCGGCGCAAAGGACCAGTTCGCATCGGCAGAGGGGTTTATGGTGCCCTGTTCGACGATATAGCGAACAAGCACGTCACGGTTTGTATCCGGTCCCTCGAACACGATGGTGTCACCAAGCGCGCCGGGAAAGACCCCGCCCCCGCCCGCGCGGTAGTTGTTGGTGGCGATGATGAAGTCCTGAGCGGGATCAACAGGTGTGCCATCATGGGCCAGATCCACGATTCGACGTGCCTCGGGATTCAGCAATTCACCCTTGGGGTCGAACCGGGATGGCTGCGATAGGTCGATCTTGTAGGTCACCCCGTCGATCACGTCGAAATTGTAGCTCGGGAAATCGGGGTTCAGCAGCGGTTGATCTGCCTTGCCCGGTGTCACCTGATTGAACATACCGGCGGAGCGTTCAAGCCAGCCATGCAGTTCCGCCCCTGTCACCTTCACCGCGCGGACCGTGTTGGGGTAAAGATAAAGGTCGGCGACATTCTTGATCGCCACGTCACCAACCGGCACATCGGTGTAATAGTCCGGCCCGCCACGACCGCCTGCCTTGAAAGGGGCCGCAGCAGACAGGATCGGCAGGCCCTCGTATTCGGTGCCCTGCATCATCTGGCTGATGTACCAGGTCTGGGCAATCGACACGATCTGAACCGAGGGGTCATCGGCCACCAGCGCAAAATAGGATTGCAGCGGTGCCGAGGTCTTGCCCACGGGACGCCGGATGTATTCAAGCGTTTCCTCGTGTTCCTTCTGGCTCGCTGCAATCACGACGGGATCGCTGTCCACAAGCGCCGTGATGCTGCGGTCTTCGTTGCGCTGGAAAATCGGCCGCGCCTCTGAGGTGGTCGAGACGACACGCCAGACGTTGCCCTCGCGTTCCAGCAGCAGGTCGATCACGCCCAGATGGCTGCCCCAGAAGCCGCCCATTGTGGCGGGTTTTCCGTGGATCGTGCCTTTGGTTACGTCAACGGCTGCGTAGCCGTCATAGGTGGGGGAGGGAAAGACAAGGTGCGAGTGGCCGGTCATCACCGCGTCGATCCCGTCAACAGCAGCGACGGGCACCGATGCATTCTCCATCCCGTCGTCGGGTTGCGCCGCGCCGATACCGGAATGGGACAGGGCGATGATGAGGTCGCAACCGGCCTCTTTCATCTCGGGCACCCAGGCTTCGGCGGTGGTGACGATGTCGCGTGCCGCGACGTTGCCTTCGAGGTGCTGGCGGTCCCAGTTCATCACCTGCGGCGGGGTAAAGCCGATCACACCGACCCTGATCGGGTGGCTGGTGCCGACGCCATCGCTCACGCTGCGGTCCAGAATAACGTAAGGTTTGAACAGGGTGGTATCATCACGCGCACCCGCACCTGATTTGGTTGCGATATTGGCCAGAACGATGGGGAACTCCGCCCCGGCGGTGGACTTCATCAGAAAGTCGAGGCCGTAGTTGAATTCATGGTTGCCGATGGTCCCGCCATCATACCCCAGCGTGTTCATGGCGGTGATCACAGGGTGCATATCCCCCGCCTTCATTCCGCGTTCATAGGCGATGTAGTCACCCAACGGATTGCCCTGAAGGAAATCGCCATTATCCAGCAGCAGGCTGTTCGTCGCCTCAGCGCGGATGTCGTTGATGATGCCGGCGGTCCGGGCCAGACCGACCGTGTCGACCGGTTTGTCGGCGTAATAATCGTAGGGGTGCACGTGCACATGCAGATCGGTGGTCTCAAGCAGTCTGAGATGCACTTGCCCGTTGGCGGCAAACGCAGAAAAGGGATGTAATGCGATCAAGGCGCTGCCTGCGGCTGTCCCTGCCATGAAATGACGACGGCTGAGTTCGGAGCGCTTCGAATCTGACATGCTGTGTTCTCAAATCTGTGGTCGGGGCTATGTTAACCAGAATTGTGACATTGGATGT
Source organism: Puniceibacterium antarcticum (assembly GCF_002760615.1). Classification (GTDB taxonomy): domain Bacteria; phylum Pseudomonadota; class Alphaproteobacteria; order Rhodobacterales; family Rhodobacteraceae; genus Puniceibacterium; species Puniceibacterium antarcticum. The sequence goes on from NZ_AWWI01000111.1 coordinate 39,719, forward strand.
GCCAGTTTGTGCAATCCGGATCAAAATCGGCGGAGCTTCCGTTGCGGCAATGCGCAAATCTCAGGCAACCGAACTACGCTTTTGCCATTGATCTGGGTTCGTCGCACGGTGATCCCGGCCTGAAAGGCATTTGCCTCATACGCGTGCGCATGGCATGGCATGCGCGATACAGCGGGTCAGGAAAGGTACGATATGCGGCATGCAGAAGAGGTGACATTCGGCGGCTCGGCTTTGGATCGCGCTGCAGAGTTGCGCGGCGATATTCCGGCACTGGCGGCGGCGATGCAGATGCCCGACACCCGCACCGTGGTGCTCTGGCAGGGCAAGCCGCTGGTCTCGGGCGAAGAGGGCGCGCTGGATCTGGTGCGCCTGCCGCTGGATCACCACGTTCTGGCTGAGGCGCGTCAAGCGCCTATCTTCATGGGGCGCGAAGACGGTGCCGCACGGTTTGCCCACGACATTTCCGCCTGGCAGCCCGAGAATGTGGATCTGACGAATCTCGGTGCCTTTGCCGACCCGAGCGAGCAGATGCATCCCAGCCTTGCCCCCGGTGAGCGCTTTGCCGAACTGCGCCGCGTGATGACTGCGCTCAGCCCGCGCGACGCCGAACTCGCCGCCAGCGCCAAGGCGATTTTTGCCTGGCATGGCGGGCATGGGTTCTGTGCCAAGTGCGGCGCGGCGTCAGATGTGATGCAGGCGGGTTGGCAGAGAATCTGCCCCGCCTGCGGCACACACCACTTTCCGCGCACCGATCCGGTGGTGATCATGCTTATCCTGCGCGGCAATTCCGTGCTGCTTGGCCGTTCTCCGGGCTGGCCGACAGGCATGTATTCCTGCCTTGCCGGTTTCGTTGAGCCGGGCGAGACGATCGAGGCGGCGGTGCGCCGTGAGGTGTTCGAAGAGGCGGGCGTTCAGGTCGGCGCCGTCAGTTATCTCGCCAGCCAGCCCTGGCCGTTTCCCGCATCGCTGATGATCGGTTGCAGGGGCGAGGCGATCAGTGAAGAGATCACCATCGACCCGGTCGAGATCGAAGAGGCCCGTTGGGTCAGCCGCGAAGAACTGGCGCTGGCCTTTGCCGGGGAACATGCCGAGATCCTGCCTGCGCGCAACGGGGCCATCGCGCATTTCCTGCTGCGCAACTGGCTGGCGGATACGCTGGAATAGGGGCCCGGAAACGGCAGAGAACAAGACACGGGGGGGAATGCGCGTGAATTTCACGGCACAGGAAGACATCAAGGCACCGCTGGATCAGGTTTTTGCCGAACTCAGCGATTTTGAGGCGATACTGGCGGCGGTCACCCAGCAGGGTGGCGAGGTGCAGCGCACCGACGATGGCGATGCCACGGGGGTGGGTTCGCGCTGGTCATCGGCGTTTGAGCTGAATGACAAGATGCGCGAGATCACCGTGACGCTGACCGAATATGTGCCGCCCAATGCCATGGCCTTTGTCGCCGTCTCGGCAGGGATCGAGCTTCAGGCGCGGGTCGATCTGGTCGCGCTGACCTCGGTTGAGACCCGGGTCGATGTCGTGGTGGATATGTTGCCCAAAACCATGTCGGCCCGGCTCTTGATGCAGCCGATGAAGCTGGCGCGGGGCAAGCTTGCGGACAAATTTCAGTCGCGGGTTAAGACTTATGCCAAGGAACTGGAGACCCGGCTGAATCACACGGCCTGACGCAGTCCGGTTCTGATACGCGGGACCAACGATTGAAGTCGCGCCAATTCCCTCTAGTGTTGCGCACGACATCTTGAGGGAGCGAACTGCCATGAAATTTCTGAGATACGGCCCGACGGGCGCCGAAAAGCCGGGCATGCTGGATGCAAACGGAACGCTGCGCGATCTGTCGGCCTATATGACGGATCTCTCGGGTGACTCGCTGAATCCGCAGAACCTTGCCTCTCTGGCGGAATTGGAGGTGGCAAACCTGCCCGAAGTCACCGGCACGCCGCGCATCGGTCCCTGTGTCGGGGGCGTGGGCAAATTTTTGGCGATCGGGTTGAACTATGCTGATCATGCCGCCGAATCTGGCATGGACCTGCCGCAGGAACCCATCGTGTTTTCCAAGGCGACCTCCTGCATAATTGGCCCCAATGACGATGTCGAAATTCCCCGAGGTTCAAAATCCACCGATTGGGAGGTCGAACTGGGTTTTGTCATCGGCAAGACCGCGAAATATGTGACCGAGGCAGAGGCGCTGGAATACGTAGCAGGCTATTGCGTTATCAATGATATCAGCGAGCGTGATTTTCAGATCCGTCGCTCTGGCCAGTGGATCAAGGGAAAATCGGCAGACACCTTCGGCCCCATCGGTCCTTGGCTCGTTACCCCGGACGAGGTCGGCGATCCGCAGGATCTGGCGCTGTATCTGGATGTGAACGGGCAGCGGCGGCAGGACGGAACCACACGGACGATGCATTTTACCGTGGCGCAGATCATCGCGCATCTGTCGCAGTTCATGTCGCTGCACCCAGGTGATGTGATCGCGACCGGCACCCCGCCGGGCGTCGGCATGGGCATGAAACCTCCGGTCTACCTGAAACCCGGCGATGTGATGGAGCTGGGTGTTGCTGGCCTTGGCGTGCAGCGTCAGCAGGTCAGGGCGGCGGGGTAAGCCATGTCATTTCTCGGAACTCTCCCAAAGGCGCTGAGTTTTGTGGTGGCGCTTTCAGCGGCGCTCCCCGCCGCAGCGCATGAATTCTGGATCTCGCCGGTTGACTATCAGGTCGCTGACGGCGTGCCTCTAAAGGCAGATCTGCGCGTGGGCCAAAGCTTTGAAGGCTCGGCCTATCCTTATGTGCCTGCAAACTTCACCCGGTTTGAGCTGATTCAGGGCGATGCTGTCAGGTCCGTCGAAGGCCGGGCCGGGGATCGGCCTGCGCTGAACATGGCCGCCCCGGGGGATGGTCTGGCCGTCGTGGTGCATGTCACCCGCGACTATTCCCTGACCTATCCCAAGTGGGAAACGTTTGTGTCGTTCACCGAACACAAGGATATCGTCTGGGCGCAGGAACGGCACCTTGAACGCGGCCTTACCAAGGATCGCGTGCGCGAACGCTACACACGCTTTGCCAAAAGCCTGATCGGCGTGGGCACTAGCGCGGGTGCGGATCGCGAGATGGGTCTGCGGACCGAGATTGTCGCGCTGACCAATCCCTATACCGATGATCTGTCGAATGGTTTTAATGTGCAGGTACTTTATGAGGGCGCGCCCCGCGCCGATGTGCAGGTCGAACTGTTCGACAAGGCCCCGGGCGAGTCCAAGGGGGTGTCGACCCTGCATCGCACTGATGATCAGGGCCTCGTCACCCTGCCGGTTCAGACGGGGCATGAATATCTGGTCGATTCGGTGGTGTTCAACGAACTGGATCCGGAAACGCAGGATGACCACGCGTGGGAATCCCTCTGGGCCTCTCTGACGTTTAGGGTGCCGGAGTGATGGAGGATCTAAACGATGCATTGCGACGCGCTTTGGGTGACGGCGCAGTTCTGACCGGCGACGATGCTGCGCCCTGGTCGCAGGACTGGACGGGGGTCTACACCTGGACGCCAGTTTGTGTGGTCCGGCCACGGTCCACTGCAGAGGTCTCTGCCGTGATGAAAATCGCCTATGATGCAAGGGTGCCGGTTGTGCCTGTCTCTGGCAACACAGGTCTGGCTGGCGGCACGGTGGGAGAGGGCGCAATCATGCTGTCGCTCGACCGTATGAACAAGGTGCGCGAAATCCGGGCCGAGGCGCGGCTGGCGGTGGTCGAGGCGGGGGGAATCCTCGCGTCCCTGCACGAGGCGGCGCTGGCGCAGGGGCTGGTGTTTCCGCTGACCTTTGGAGCCCGTGGGTCCTGTATGGTTGGCGGGTTCCTCAGCACCAATGCCGGCGGGTCCAACGTGCTGCGCTATGGCAATACCCGCGATCTGGTGTTGGGAATCGAAGTCGTGATGGCCGACGGACAGGTGATGAACCTGATGTCAGAACTGCACAAGGACAACTCCGGTCTGAACCTCAAACATCTGATGATCGGGGCGGAGGGCACGCTGGGCGTGATCACCCAGGCCGTGCTGAAGCTGGTGCCGAAACCCGCTGCCACCGCCACGGCGATGGTCGCGGTGTCGTCACTGGATGAGGCGCTGTCGCTGCTACATGCGTTGCAGGCCGTAACGGGCGGCGCGGTCGAGGCGTTTGAATATATGCCGCAGGACTATCTGGCGGAATACGCCCGCTACGCGCCGCAGTCCCGCCCCGTTTTTGATACCGAATACGCCCATTGCATCATGGTCGAGGTCGCAACCACCGCCCCGCGCGACGCGACGCCGGGGCCTGACGGAGAGGTGCCTTTGGTAGGGCTGCTTGAGGGCGTGCTTGGCGACATGCTGGAACGCGGCGCTGTTCTGGACGCTGTCGTGGCGCAGAACGAATCGCAGCGCGCCGAGATCTGGGCGCGGCGTGAGGTGGCGGGCACATTGGCGGTTTCGCACAAGCCATTGGTGAACAACGACATCGCGGTTCCAGTCGACAAGGTGTCGGTGTTTCTGGACAGGATGGATAAACGGCTGGCAGAGCTGGACCCGGGCGCGAACGTTCTGGTCGTATCGCATCTGGGCGACGGCAATGTTCACTACACCGTCTGGCCAGAGAATACCGACCCGGCGTGTTGCGATGCGATCATGGAGGTGGTCGAGGACGAGGTTCTGTCTTTGGGCGGGTCGTTTTCAGCCGAGCACGGGATCGGTTTGACCAAACGGCCCAGCATGGCACGGCGCAAGGACAAGGTGGCCGTCGCGGCGATGAAGGCAATCAAGGCGGCGCTTGATCCCCGTGGCATCCTCAACCCGGGGAAGGTGTTTCCGGACTGACAGCTTTCGGGAGGAAGGCCTCTGCTGGCCTTCCTCCTGCAGTCCTCAGACCTTTTCCGCGCCTGTGTGCCAGTCGAAGAATCCGGGACCGGCGATGTCGAGCAGTTCTGCCGCCAGATCCGCGCCCATCGCGGCACCGTCGGGAATTGGCCCCGAGCGATGGCCTTTGTGCGCGACTGACCCATCCGGGCGCAGCACTTCGCCGCGCAGGGTCAGGGTGGTGCCATCAAGCTCGGCCAGGCCGGCAATCGGCGTCTCGCACGAGCCATCCAGCCGAGTCAGAAACGCGCGTTCCGCCGCCAGACGCTGACCGGTGGGGATGTGGTGAATCGCCATCAGCATTTCCGCCACGCGCTCATCGTCAGCGCGCCGTTCGATCCCGATGGCGCCCTGTGCCACGGCGGGCAGCATGTGATCCGTGTCGATGGGGGTGTGGGGCACACCGGGGATCTGCATCCGGTTCAGCCCGGCCATGGCAAGAAAGGTACAACTCGCCACGCCATCACCGAGCTTTTTCAGCCGGGTCTGCATGTTGCCACGGAATTCCACCACCGTGAGATCAGGCCGTTTGTGCAAAAGCTGCGCGCGACGCCGCAGGGACGAGGTGCCGACCACTGCACCCGGCGCAAGCTGGTCGATGCCGCTGAACTCGGGCGAGATGAAGGCGTCGCGTGTATCCTCTCGTGGCAGATAGGTGTCGAGCATCAGGCCCTCGGGCTGCAGCACCGGCATGTCCTTCATCGAATGAACGGCGATGTCGATGGCACCGGACAGAAGATCCTCTTCGATCTCGCGGGTGAACAAACCCTTGCCGCCGATCTCTTTCAGCGGTCGGTCCAGCACGCGGTCGCCGGTCGTCTTGATCACCACGATCGAAAACGCCTCGTGCGGCAGATCAAAGGCCTGGGCAAGCCTGTCGCGGGTCTCGTTTGCCTGCGCCAGCGCCAGCGGCGAACCGCGGGTTCCGATGCGCAGAGGTGCGGCGGGTGTGGGCAAATCATTTCTCATAGGCATAGGCTTAGCCGCGTCAATCTGGCCTGACAATCCTCCTTCTTGGGCTCCTTTGGGTTGACATATCCGCGCTGGCATCGGACCAACCTGTAAACCGAAGAGGACAGTTCCGAATGACCAAGACCATCCTGCGCGCACTTGCCGGCGAAACCCTGCCCACGCCGCCCATCTGGATGATGCGCCAGGCCGGGCGCTATCTGCCCGAATACAAGGCGACTCGCGCCCAGGCCGGCGATTTCCTGTCTCTGTGTTATAACCCCGAACTGGCAGCCGAGGTGACGCTGCAACCGATCCGCCGCTATGGCTTTGACGCGGCAATTCTGTTTGCCGATATTCTGCTGCTGCCGCAGGCACTGGGCGCGGATCTGTGGTTTGTGACGGGTGAGGGCCCGCGGCTGTCCACCATCACTTCCGAATCGGATTTTGCGGCGCTCAAGCCCGTGCATGCGATCGACGACACGCTGGCGCCGGTCTACGAGACGATCAAGATCCTGCGCCGCGAACTGCCCGAAGAGACGACGCTGATCGGTTTCGCCGGCGCGCCCTGGACCGTCGCGACCTATATGATTGCCGGGCAGGGCACCCCGGATCAGGGACCGGCCCATGCGTTGATGCAGGGCAACCGCCTGCTGTTCGAGCAACTGCTGGGCAAGATCACCGAGGGCACGATCGAATATCTGTCCCGCCAGATCGAGGCGGGGGCCGAGGTGGTCAAGATATTCGACAGCTGGGCGGGGTCGCTGAAAGGCGAGGATTTCGTGAAATACGCGCAGGAACCGGCGCGGATCATCACAGAGGCGCTGAAGCGGCGTCACCCGGGCATTCCGGTCATCGCGTTTCCTCGTCAGGCGGGCGATGGATATATCGGGTTTCACGCCAAGACCGGGGCGGATTGCGTGGCTGTGGATGACAGCGTGACGCCCGAATGGGCGGCTGAACATGTGCAGATCGACGGCTGTGTGCAGGGCAACCTTGCCTCGGCCCATATGGTGACCGGGGGTGATGCGCTGGTGTCTGAGACGCGGCGGGTGGTGCAGGCATTTTCCAAGGGTCCGCATATCTTTAACCTTGGCCACGGAATCACGCCGGATGCGGATCCTGAGAATGTGCAGCTGATGATCGACACGGTGCGCGGGGCCTGAGGGCTGTGCGGGGGCGCTGCCCCCGTCCTGCGGACTCCCCCGGGATATTTAGGGGCAGATGAAACTGTTACTCAGCGCCTGAACGGGCGTGTGCGGCGCCCGGGTGTGGGGCGGGCACGGGTTTGTTCGCGCAGAAAGACGAAGAGGCCTGCGCCCACGATGAGGGCGCAGCCGATCCAGACGGGCAGGGCGGGCCAGTCGCCAAAGACGTTCCAGCCCCAGAAAATGGCCAGCGGCAGGCCGAGATATTCGAATGGGGCGACGGTGGCAGCAGCGGCCAATCGATAGGCGGCGCTGAGGCAATAGCCGATGATGCCCGAGGCGCAGCCAAGCCCCGCGAACACGGCCCAGTCGCTTTGGGGTGGCACGATCCAGGCGCGCAAAAGGAATTGCAGGCTTTTGTTGTCGACGCCGTCAGCATAGCTGCCATCCCCGGCGATCAGGAAAAACCCTGCCGAGACCAGAATGAACATGCCCTGAATGTAGACGGCCATCGCAGAGGCGCGGGTGGTGACGCCGAGTTTGCGGGTGAGGACCTGCATCATCGCATAAAGCAGCGCGGCGATGACCGGCAGCAAGAGCGTCAGGCGGGAGAGTGCGACACCTTGAGACGTCCAAGGCTGTTGCATCACCACAACCCCTGCAAATCCGACCAGTACTGCGCCCAGTCGCAGGGGGCCGACCTTTTCCCCAAGGACGGGAATCGACAGCAGCGTGATGAACAGCGGGGCGACGAAGAACAGCGCTGTCGCCTGCGCCAGAGGCATCACCGCGACTGCGGCGTAAAAGGTCATGTTGGCCAGAACCACCAGCAGGCCGCGCAGCAGGTGCAGGCCCGGGGTTTTGGTGCGCAGAATGGCAAATCCGCCTTCGATCTGCACGAAGGTGAGGGCAAAGAAGATCGCGATCCCCGACCGGATCGCGATGATCTGGTGCAGTGGGTAGCCGCCCGACAGCAGCTTGATCAACAGATCGTTGACCGAGATGGCGCAGATCCCGATGCAGATCAGCAGGATACCGAGTGTGGGGCGGTTGAGGTTCTCTGTGGTCATGGAGAGTGAGGTATCTTGACGCGGCGTGATTTGCACCTGCGAAAATCACCCGCACAGGCGCCCTCTCGGAATGCGCATTGCGTTCCGGGGCGACCGGCTTAGGTTGCGCACAAGAATTTGGAGGTGCCCCATGGCAGCAATTGTTGAGATCGAAAATGTCAAAAAGGTCTATGACGGCGGCTTTGAAGCGCTCAAAGGTGTCACGCTGAACATCGCCGAAGGAGAGATCCTTGCGCTGCTCGGGCCGAATGGTGCGGGTAAAACAACCCTGATTTCAGCGGTTTGCGGGCTTGCGCAGCCGACGTCTGGCCGCATCCGGGTCGGTGGACATGATGTGGTCAGCGACTTTCGCGCGGCGCGCAACCTTGTGGGGCTGGTGCCGCAGGAGGTGAACCTTGAACCGTTCGAGACGGTCTGGCGCACGGTGCGGTTTTCGCGCGGGCTGTTCGGCAAGGCCAAGGATGACAAGCTGATTGAAAAGATCCTGCGTCAGTTGTCGCTGTGGGACAAGAAGGATACGGCGATCCGCGCGCTTTCGGGAGGCATGAAACGGCGGGTGCTGATTGCCAAGGCGCTGAGCCATGAGCCGCGTGTTCTGTTCCTTGATGAACCCACCGCTGGTGTGGATGTCGAGTTGCGCCGCGATATGTGGGAGATTGTGGCCGGGCTGAAGGCCGATGGCGTGACGATCATCCTGACGACCCACTACATCGAAGAGGCTGAGGCGATTGCCGACCGGATTGGCGTGATCAACAAGGGGCAGTTGCTGCTGGTCGAGGATAAGGATGCGCTGATGACCCGGATGGGACAGAAGCAGCTGCGCATCGAGTTGCAAGGCAGAATTTCCGATATTCCTCAGGAGCTTGCTGAGTTCAATCTGCAGATGGCAGAAGGTGGCGAGGCGCTGATTTATACCTATGACACACGGGCCGAGCGGACGGGGATTGCCAAGCTGATGGCGGCGATGAGCGCGGCCGGGCTGGTGCTGCGGGATCTGGCGACCAGTCAGAATTCGCTTGAGGACATCTTTGTCGGGCTTGTGCATGAAGAGGAGGGCGCGGCATGAACTGGCAAGCGGTCAAGGCAATCTATATCTTTGAAATGGCGCGGTTTTTCCGCACATTGATGCAAAGTTTCATCTCTCCGGTCATTTCGACCTCGCTTTATTTTGTGGTCTTTGGCGCGGCCATCGGGAGCCGGATCGAGCAGGTTGAAGGCGTGTCTTATGGTGCCTTCATCGTGCCGGGGCTGATCATGCTGAGCGTGATTACCCAAGCGATTTCAAATGCTTCCTTCGGGATCTATTTCCCGAAATTCATTGGCACGATCTATGAATTGCTGTCCGCACCGATCAGTTTCCTTGAGATCGTGATGGGCTATGTGGGGGCGGCGGCGACCAAGGCGATGTTCATCGGCCTGGTGATTCTGGGCACCGCAGCGCTGTTCGTGGATCTGAGCATTCAGCACCCGATTGCCATGCTGCTGTTTCTGGTTCTGACCTGTCTCAGCTTTTCGCTCTTCGGCTTCATCATCGGGATATGGGCCGGGAATTTCGAGCAATTACAACTGGTTCCGCTGCTGGTGGTGACACCTCTCGTGTTTCTGGGCGGGTCGTTCTATTCGATTTCCATGCTGCCGGAGGCCTGGCAGGCGGTGGCGCTTTTCAACCCTGTGGTCTATCTGATTTCCGGGTTCCGCTGGGCATTCTTTGGCATGGCGGATGTGCCGATCGGGCTGAGCCTGCTGGCGATCGGGCTGTTCACCGGGCTGTGCATGGGCGCGATCTGGTGGATCTTCAAGACCGGCTGGAAGATCCGCAACTGACGCCAATCCGCAGGCTGGAAACCGTATGGTTTGCGTATGTAAAGCGTATGGCTGACAGGCGGGCGAACGCCGCCGGTGGCTAAGGTACATCATATAAAACCCGCGCCTGTTGAGGGCGCGGGTTTTGCGTATTTGGAAAGAGAAGAAGCCGGGGTTACGTGGCCCGGGTTTCGTCGATCCTTGGCAGGAACCAGGTGAGCAGACCGGCCAGAGGCAGGAAGGCGCAGATCTGATAGACGGCTTCGACCCCGTAGCTGTCGGCCAGCGCGCCGAGCAGTGCCGCCGCGATGCCGCCGAGGCCGAAGTTCAGCCCGTAGAACAGACCGCCGATCAGGCCGATCCGGTCCGGCAGCAGGTCCATCGCGTAGATCAGGATCGAGGCGAAGGCGCTGGCCATGATCAGGTTGATCATGATGGTGAGCACGCCGGTCCAGAACAGATCGACATGGGGCAGCAGCAGCGTCAGCGGCAGGGGCCCCAGCACCGAGAACCAGATGATCCGGTAGCGGCCGATCTTGTCGCCGACGATTCCGCCGATCAGCACGCCCACTGCAGCCGCCATCAGGAAGACAAACAGCATCATCTGCGAGGCGGGGATCGAGAGATCAAACCGTTCGATCAGGTAGAAGGTGTAGAAGGAGCGGAAGCTTTCGCTATAGGCGTTCTTGGTGAACATCAGCAGGGTCAGCACGACGAGGCCCACGGCAATGGTCTTTGACGCGTGTCTGGCGGTTTCCGTGCCCTTTTTGCTGCGCGCGCGAAGGGCCGCGAATTCGGCGCTGATCTGGCGCTGCTTGCTGCCGATCCATGTGAGCAGCATCATGGCGATGAGGGCGGTGACTGCGAACCACGCGAGGCTCGGCTGGCCCCAGGGCACAATGATCAGCGCGGCAAAGACCGGGCCAAGCGCGCCGCCTGCCTGACCGCCGACCTGAAACATCCCCTGCGCGAGGCCCTGACGGCCCCCGGCGGCATAGCGGGCCATCCGGGTTGCCTCGGGGTGGAAGATCGAGGAGCCGATGCCGATCAGCGCAACCGAGGCGAGAATCATGCCGTAGCTGAGCGCATAGGCGAGGCAGACCAGACCGGAGAGGGTGAACATCATCCCCACCACGGGCGAATAGGGGGCGGGATGTTTGTCGGTGATCATGCCGATCACCGGTTGCAGCATGGCGCCGGCGATCTGAAAGGTCAGGGTGATGAGGCCGATCTGCACGAAGTCCAGCGCATAGGCCTGTTTCAGGAGCGGGTAGGCTGCCGGGATCAGGGATTGCATTAGGTCATTGAGAAGGTGGGTCAGACCCAGAACCGCAAGCACGGTCAAATGGGTTCCTGTACGGGACTTGGTTGTCATGTGGGGTGTCTTGCACTTTGGGGAAAATAGGATCGTAATCCGCGCAATTGGCCACAGCGCGCCCTTGGCCGCAAGAGGGGCACCGCAAACGGTACCGCCCAAGGTGGCTGAGCGGTACCGGTGTCGTTTTGGGCCCGGAGGCCGCGCGCCTTACCAGAATAGGATCAGGATCGCGATCATCGAGGCGGCCAGCAGCATGGCCCAGAGCTTGACGTTCTTCCAGACGGGCGCGTCGTCGGACAGGGCGTCAAAGGCCATGTCGGGTGACCAGACCACGTCTTTGAGCTCCTCATCCGATCGCGGCGTGCCTGCGTTTGAGACGATGAAGAAGATCACGCAGCTGATCAGGGTCATCAAGCCCACGTTAGTCGTGTAGTGGAGCGGCCAGTAGCCGAGTTTGGTCGCGACGAAGAAGGCGAGCGAGACGGCATGGCCGCAGCAGAGCGTGAGGAAGGCGGCGTCGCCCGTGCCCTTTTTCCACAGCGCGCCGAGCAGGAAGATGGCGACGACCGGGGGCACGAGGATCGAGAAGGCCTGTTGCAGGTACTCCCAGAGGCCCCCCATGTCGTCGATGAACGGCGCCCAGAGGATGGCCACAACCATCAGGATCAGGGTGGTGACGCGGCCGATCCGGCGCTGTTCTGCCGGTTCCTTGTTCTGGGCATCCAGAAAGTCATGGCTGATCAGCGTCGAGGAGGAGTTGAGGGTGGAATCAACACTCGACATGATCGCGGCGACAAGGCCTGCGAGCACGAGGCCGGTGAGGCCGGGCGGCAGCAGAGTGGCGGTGATGGTGGGAAAGACCTGATCGGCGTTTTCGAGGTTCGGGATCACCGCGAGCGCCATGGCGCCGGGCAGGACCATGATGAACATCGGAATGATCTTGAGAAACCCGCCGAGGATGGCGCCGCGCTGTGCCTCGCGCAGATCGCGCGCGCCAAGGACACGCTGAACGATGTACTGGTTGGTGACCCAGTACCAGAAGCCCAGGAACGGCACGCCAAGGATCAGGCCCGGCCAGGGCAGGATCTCATCCGAGCGCGGCTGGATCAGCGACAGGTGGTTCGGGTCTGGCATGGCATCGGTGACGGCCTTCCACGAAAAGCCGAGGTCCGAGAAGAGGATCCATGTCATCGCGGCGGTGCCGAGGATGAGCACGATGGCCTGCAACACGTCGGTGTAGACCACAGCCTTGAGCCCCCCGGTGGCGGTATAGAGGCCTGCAAAGAGGCCGATGGCGACGCAGGTCTGCCAGATCGGAATGTCGGGAAAGAAGGTGCGCACCACGACGCCGCCGGCATACAGCCCGCCGGCCGTGTCGACGATGACGGTCAGAACAATGGTGACGGCAGAGAAGTAGAGCCGCGCGCGGCGGTCAAAGCGGAGTTCGAGCCATTCGGGGATCGTGGTGACGCGTGATTTGAAAAAGAGCGGCGCAAAGACGAAGGCCAGCAGGATCAGCGGCAGCCCTGCCATCCATTCATAAGCCGAGGTGGCGATGCCGGTGGAATAGGCTGCACCGGTCAGGCCGATGAGCGTGGTCGAGGAAATATTGGAGGCAAAAAGCGAGAAGCCGATGATGCCCCAGGTGAGCGAGCGGCCGGCGAGAAACAGGTCATCGCCACTTTGCGTGCGTCGGCTGACCCAGATGCCGATGGCAATGACCACAGCAAAATATGCCACCAGAACCCAGATATCCAGCGATGTGATCGCATTGGCGACGGCTTGCGGCGCGCCCTGTTCCATGTGTAAACCCCTTTCAAACTATGATGGCCCAACGGGCATCGCAAAAATTTGTTCCCGTTCCGGGGGAAAGCACGCAACCATGACAACCTACACGGCACTGACGACACTGATGGGCAAGGACGCGGCCGAGGCCTTGGGCGAGGGTATGGAGGCGCTTTGGCCCGAACCCACCGGCGTGGGCGTGTTCGAAGTGGAAGACGGGTCCGGCCTGTGGGAAGTTGGCGGCTATTTCGAGGAACAGCCCGACGAAACCGAACTGGCGCTGCTGGCGGCGGCCCATGGCGCGCGCGCCTTTGCCATTTCGGAACTGCCCGAGACGGACTGGGTCGCCAAAGTGCGCCGCGAGTTGATGCCGGTCGAGGCGGGGCGGTTTTTTGTCTATGGCAGCCATGATGCGGACAAGGTCCCCGAGGATTGCGAGCCGCTGCTGATCGAGGCGGCGATGGCGTTTGGCACTGGGCATCACGGCACGACGCTAGGTTGCCTGCGGGCGCTGGACCAGTTGGCGAACGGTGGATTTGTTGGCAAGAGCGTGGCCGATATCGGCTGTGGCACGGCGGTTCTGGCGATGGGCGCGGCGCGGATCTGGCCGGGTGTGGTGCTGGCGAGCGATATCGACGAGGTCGCGGTCGAGGTGGCCGAGGCGAATGTGCTGGCAAACGATCTGGTCGGTCGGGTGAAATGCGTCGAGGCGGCAGGATTCGGTCATCCGGATCTGGCGGCGGCGGCGCCGTTCGATCTGGTGTTTGCCAATATCCTCAAGGCGCCGCTGATTGATCTCGCACCTGATATGGGGCGGCACGTCGCGCCAGCGGGCTATGCGATCCTGTCGGGTCTGCTGAACGAACAGGCGGATGATGTGATTGCGGCCTATGCGGCGCAAGGCATTGGCCTGAAAGAGCGGCAGGAAATCGGCGAATGGACGACGCTGACCCTGCAGAAAAGCTGATCAAGCTGCTCTTGTCCCGGCGGCCTGTGCTGCCGGGCGATCGTCAGACATAGAAAAGGCCGCGTTCCCATGAGGAGCGCGGCCTTTTTCGTCCCCGAAGGGAGAAGGCTTAGCGGCGGGCAACGGCGTCGATGTCGCCACGGGTCAGGCCGATATCGTCCAGTTCACGGTCGGTCAGGGCCGACAGAGCCTTGCGGGTGATGCGGGAATCGTTCCAAGCAGAGACGGCAGCATAGGTCGAGGTGAACAGACCAAAGATCTGGGCCGAGGTGCTGGAGCCGTCACGGCTGCGCGGGGTGTCCAGCGCGGAGACGAAGATGTTGCCGATCAGGCCCGCGTGGCCGAACGTTCCGAACGAGTGCGAAGTGTTTGCGGTGGTCATAATCTTGAACCTTATCATATCGTGTGCGGTTTGAGTTGTTGATGCTCATCTAGTGGGCGGTTTAAGAACGCACAAGTCGCGTCGTCTGCATGGGTCACATGCAATGGATGCATGGCTGTTTTGGTGGTTAACATACCGTAAATATTGAAATAATTATGACGGACCGGTGTCTGTTTTCGGACGTATACGGACAATTTTGCGCGGAAGTGTCGCCTTTGGTTCCGGGTTGTCGTTTTTGGGCGTCGCTGCAACGGGGCTTGGCGCGTGTTCGCGTTTCGTGCTAGCTGTGTCCGCAAAGCAACAAAGGGCAGCAGGCATGCGGGTATTGGGCATAGATCCGGGTTTGCGCAACCTTGGATGGGGCGTGATCGACGTCGACGGCAGCCGACTCAGGCACGTGGCGAACGGAGTCTGCACCAGTGCCGGGCCGGAACTGGCCCCGCGCCTGCTGTCGCTGCACCATCAACTGACCGAGGTTCTGCGCCTGTATGCGCCCGAAGTGGCGGCGGTTGAGCTGACATTTGTGAACAAGGATGCGGTGGCGACGCTGAAACTGGGGCAGGCGCGGGCAATTGCGCTGCTGGTGCCGGCGCAATTCGGGCTTGAGGTTGGGGAATATGCGCCCAACAAGGTCAAGAAGACAGTGGTCGGCGTGGGCCACGCGGACAAGACACAGGTGCTGCACATGGTGAAGATGCAATTGAAGGGGGCCGAAATTCACGGCCCGGATGCGGCGGATGCCCTGGCGATCGCGATCTGCCATGCGCATCACGCCCGGGTGCCGGTCCTGCGGGAGATGCGGGCATGATCGGGCGCGTGGCGGGACGGATCGAATACAAGGGCGACGATCATGTGCTGATCGACGTGCATGGGATTGGCTATATCGTCTATTGTTCGGACCGGACGCTGGCGTCTTTGCCCCGCGCCGGAGAGGCGGCGGCGCTGTTCACCGATCTGCTGGTGCGCGAGGATCTGCTGCAGCTGTTCGGGTTCCTGTCGCTGGTGGAAAAGGAATGGCACCGGTTGCTGATGTCGGTGCAGGGGGTCGGGGCCAAGGCGGCTTTGGCGATCCTTGGCACTCTGGGGCCTGACGGCGTCAGCCGCGCCATTGCGCTGGGTGACATGAACGCGGTCAAGGCGGCGAAGGGGATCGGCCCCAAGACGGCGCAGCGCATCGTGCTGGAGCTGAAGGACAAGGCGCCGACGGTGATGGCCATGGGTGCTGCGGTGGCACCGTCCCCGGCCGAGGATCTGGGCGAGGTGATCGAGACGGCGGCCCCGCAGGTGTCGCGGCCCCGGTCGGCCCCGGCACCGCGCGCCGCCCCATCG
>NZ_AWWI01000112.1 GCF_002760615.1 Puniceibacterium antarcticum
CGCCATCCGCGAAGGCGGCCGCACCGTCGGTTCGGGCGTCGTCTCCAAAATCCTCGAGTAATCGGGCATCCCGACTACAACAGAACGGGGTGCGTGAGATCACGCACCCCAAGCTACAGAAGGCCTTGGTTCACGCCGAGGCCTTCTGCTTTGGGCTAGAATGCCGGGTCTGGTCATATTAGGTTTATTAAATGCTATGCAGGGAAACTTTATTTCGCGCTCGATGTGCAAGTGCAGCATCGCGAAACTGCCTTTTGCATCAAGGGTTAGGCTGTTGAGCCGCGGTCTGTGCGCGGCACCGGTATACCGTCGTATCCTGTTAACTCATTAAAATCATTTGATTTTATTGGAAACTCTGTCATTTTCGCTGCCAGATATAGCAAGGGATTGGCATGAACAAAGTGACAGCAGCGGACTGGATCGGGCGGGAGGACGTGGTGCAGGCGCGGCTTGAGCCGGGCCTTGCCGCTATGATGGCCGCGACATTGAACCAGCCGCCGCCGCAAGAGGGGGATGTGTTGCCGCAGCTCTGGCATTGGGCTGCCTTTCCGGCGTTGGCGGCGATGTCCGAACTGGGCAGTGATGGTCATCCGAAGCTGGGGGGATTTCTGCCGCCCATCGATCTGCCGCGCCGGATGCGGGCGGGCGGCGCGCTGCGTTTTCACCGCCCGCTGCATGTGGGTGAGCGTCTGACAGCCCATGCCCGGATATCGGATGTGGTGGAAAAATCCGGCGGCACGGGGCAGATGGTTTTTGTCACCGTGCAGTACGAGATTTCGGGCGAAAGCGGTCTTGCCCTGTCGGAACGGCAGGACATCGTCTATCTGCCCATGCCGGACACGTTTCAGCCCCCTAAAGCCATTCCGGTGCCAACGGATCTGGTGATTGACGAGGCGCAGGAGATGTCAGAGGCGCTGCTGTTTCGCTATTCCGCCTGCACCTTTAATGCGCATCGCATCCATTATGACCGCACCTATGCCGCCGAGGTCGAGAAATACCCCGCGCTGATCGTGCATGGTCCGCTGCAGGCGACCTATCTGATCGACGCGGCGCACCGGTATCGGGGCATGCCGCCCAGCGATTTCAAATTCCGCTCTGTGTCGCCGATGTTCCATCACGACACCCTGCGGGTTCTGGCAGAGGGGCAGGAGGATGGCTCTTTGAAAATGTGCACTGCCACGGGTGATACACATCAGAACATGCAAGCCACGGCCAGTTGGGAGGAGTTACCATGAGCCAGATACTCAAGGGCATGCGCGTCGTCGAAAGTTCGGCTTTTGTCGCCGTGCCCCTTGCCGGCATGACGCTGGCGCAGATGGGGGCCGAGGTGATCCGCTTTGACCGCATCGGTGGCGGGCTGGATCACACCCGCTGGCCTGTGGCGCCGAACGGGCAGAGCCTGTTCTGGGACGGGCTGAACAAGGGCAAGAAATCCATCGCCGTGGATATGAAATCCGCCCAAGGTAAAGAGCTGATCACCCGGATCGTCACCGCCCCGGGTGAAGATGCCGGGCTGTTCATCACAAACCTTGCCGTCAAGGGCTGGCTGGATCACGCCAGCCTGTCGCAGCATCGTGCGGATATGATCACCGTCACACTGACCGGCGACCGGCAGGGGCATCCGCAGGTGGATTACACCGTCAACCCCAGCTTGGGCATTCCGCATATGACCGGCCCGGAAGGATATGCTGACCCGGTCGCCCATGCGCTGCCCGCTTGGGATGTTGCCGCCGGGCAGATGGTGGTGTCCGCGCTGCTGGCGGCAGAGCGTAACCGGCTGCGTCGTGGTACGGGGCAGGATGTAACCTTTTCGCTCAAGGACGTCGCGGCGGCCACCATCGGCCATCTGGGCCTGATCGCCGAGGCGGCGCTGACCGGCAAGGCGCGCGGCAAGAGCGGCAATGCGCTTTATGGTGCCTATGGTCAGGATTTTGTCTGCAGCGATGGCAAGCGGATCATGGTGATCGGCCTGACGGAACGGCAGTGGCTGGGGTTGGTGCGCATGACCGGGACCGAAGCCGCGATGGCGCGTCTGGCGGATTGCACCGGGCGGGATCTGTGTGACGAAGGCGCGCGGTTTGCCCTGCGCCATGACATCACCGGCATCCTGAAACCCTGGTTCGCGGTGCGCCCCAGCAAGGTTGCCGGACAAGAGTGTGACAAGGCGGGGGTCACGTGGTCACAGTTCCGCAGCATCCCAGAGGCGCTGGCCGAAGATCCGGATCTGTCCGAGGACAATCCGATGTTCCGGGTGCTCAATCACCCCGGGGTGGGGCGCTATCCGGTGCCGGGATCGCCGCTCAACTTTTCGGGCTATGCCCGGACGGATCCGGTGCCCGCCCCGGCATTGGGGGCGCATACAGAAGAAATTCTGGGGGATGTCGTGGGCCTGAGCGATACCGAGATTGCCGGGCTGTTCGATGCCGGGATCGTCCAGTCGGCGGCGCCGCGCAGGTCCTGCCGCACGGCGGCCTGAGGCCGGATGCGGACAAGCAAAAGGCCGTCTCTTGTGCAGAGGCGGCCTTTTGAGGTTTTTCCGTCCCGCTTTTGTGGGCGCAGGACGGAAAATATCGTCGGGTTGAAACGTCGTTGCTTAGTTGACGAAGTGCTGGATCAGCGTGCGCTTGTCGCCTTCGGAATCGCCGGATGCGACGATGTTCAGCAGGTTGCTGACTTGTGCATCGGTCAGGGTCGCGACTTCGATGTTGGGTGCATAGCGCTGCAGGATCGCCTGATCTGCGGGGGTGGCTGCCGATGCGACACCGGCCAGAGTGGAGAGTGCGAGAGCGGAGAGGATAAGAGTGCGTTTCATGATGTGTTCCTTTCGAGGGAGAGACTGTTGTGTGTCGTCGCTCAGTTGACGAAGTTCTGGATCAGGGTGCGCTTGTCGCTGGCGGAGTCACCGGATGCGACGATGTTCAGCAGGTTGCTGACCTGTGCGTCTGTCAGGGTCGCGACTTCGACATTCGGTGCGTAGCGCTGCAGGATAGCCTGATCTGCGGGGGTGGCTGCCGATGCGACACCGGCCAGAGTGGAGAGTGCGAGGGCGGAGAGGATAAGGGTACGTTTCATGATGTGTTCCTTTCGAGGGAGAAAATGTTGTGTGTCGTCGCTCAGTTGACGAAGTTCTGGATCAGGGTGCGCTTGTCGCTGGCGGAGTCACCGGATGCGACGATGTTCAGCAGGTTGCTGACCTGTGCATCGGTGAGTGCTGCAACTTCGACATTCGGTGCGTAGCGCTGCAGGATCGCCTGATCTGCGGGGGTGGCTGCCGATGCGACACCGGCCAGAGTGGAGAGTGCGAGGGCGGAGAGGATAAGAGTGCGTTTCATGTTCTATTACCTTGGTTTGTCGCCCGTCTGGGCGGATGTCTGGGCCAGCGGTTGCTGCCGATGACTGAGAGATAGGGAGGCTGGGGCCCAGTGTGAAATCACAAAAAACGCGCGCCAGATCACGCGCTTTTGCCCTTGATATAAAAAGGTTTTATACGCTTAGCGTGCGCAAATGCACAGTCAAAGTGCGGGTCTTATGTTAAAGGCAATTAGGTGCCTTCGCAGAGGTTTCAGCCCATCCCGACCTCTGTGAGGCAGGTCGGTTTGCGGACAGATCAGAGCGTTGTCACCATAAAGTGAGCCGCGCAATTCCTCTTGTTTAGGAGGATGCCCGTGGCGAAATTGCGCTAAACATGTCGGCCGTAGCGCCAAAGCCCCTGTGGCCCTGGCGCTCTTGCCCCTCTGCCGGGGCGGTCTGTACGGGCTTTCCCGCGAGAGGGCGTGTCACCTTCTGCAAATATCGGGCAAGGCGTATGGGCAGAGATTGGCGGGAAACCTTCGAAAGGCTCTTGATTTCGTCTGCCGGTTGGCTTAGTCCACGGCTCGGCGATAGGGGTATAGCTCAGTTGGTAGAGCGACGGTCTCCAAAACCGTAGGTCTGGAGTTCGAGTCTCCATGCCCCTGCCAGTTCTCTTAAATATGAAAATGAAATGAGATGCCCCACGGGGCCCGTAGTCGTGTTTGCGATACTGGGCTGGGTGTGTCTGTCGCAGCAGGCCGGACGGGCCGCTGTTGCCGCCGTGTTTCAGACGTGTTGGGCGCGGGCAGGTCGTAAAAGGTTCTGGCCCTGCGCAGCCCAAAGGCCGCAGCCTGGCAGAGGCCAAAAGAAAAGGGCCATCCGAAGATGACCCTTTCCCGGCACGTGATCGCCTTACGAGTCGATCATGAACGATGTCTTGACTGAAATCAGTTCACCATTGCTTCAAGGCTTTGGCTGATGTCCGATTCGTTGCCGCCGGAGTAGACGACAGCAAGGGCGCTGTTGAGCTGTGCTTCGGTCAGGGTATCAACGGTCATCTCGGGCAGATAGCGCTGGAGAATGGCCTGTTCCGCTGCCGTCGCGGTGTTCACTTCGCTGATACGCGTGCCGTCATCCATCATCACTGTTTTCACGTTAGCCGCAATGTCAGAATCGGACATATCGCTGTTGATGTAGTTCAGGGCCGTGTCCACCTGAGCTTGGGTCACAGTCGTGTAGTCCACATCCGGTGCATAGCGCTCGATCTGGGCAAACTGTGCCTCTGTCGGGGTCGCGGCCATGGTCACCGTCATATCTGTGCTGAACAGATCGTTCAATCGGTTCATCTTGGTGGTGCGGGGGCTGGAGCTGGAAATCACGGCCATCGCGTTTGCCACTTCGGTATCCGACAGGGTCGACGCATCGACGTTCGGCATCAATGCCTGAATTTGCGCAACTTCCGCTTCAGTTGCAGCAAAGGCGGCGGTCGACAGGCTGGCGGTCAGGGCGGTTGCGATCATAAGACGTTTCATAAAGGTACTCCTTACATTTCGGTCCATCGCGACATCTGAGCCGCGATTTGTATGACCACACAACCGTCAACCCCGGGATTGGTTCCGGGAATTCTGTTGCCGAACACGTTGATGTGACAGAAAAAAGAGGTTTTCGTGAGGTGAGGGTCACGCACGTCGAGGCGATGAATTGTTCCCGATATTACCTGGCGTAACGAAGGTGTGATCAAGCGGCGCGATCATCAGAAATGTGTCCGCTTGAGCGCCCACGGTCGCAGCAGCGCGAGGCGCGGGGACGCAGACGGGCGCGAGATCGCGCTGTTGCGTACACAAGGCGGTCCATTCCTATACATGCTCGCGGGCGAGGGCACAAAAGGTCGGCACCAAACCCCGCTCTTGAATCCCGGCGCGCCGACGCGTATGTGGCGCGGAACCGCAAGCAGAGAAGAGCCATGGCCAGAACAAATCCGATCCAGTTCGTACAGCAGGTACGCGCCGAAGTGAGCAAGGTTTCTTGGCCGACACGGCGCGAAGTCGTGTTGACGACCGTCATGGTCTTTATCATGGCGACGCTTACCGCGATCTTCTTTGCCACGGTCGATATTCTGATCCGCGAAGGTCTGCAGTTCGTGTTGAACTTTTTCGGCTGATCCTGCGATCTGATCCGGATCGGGTCGGCGTGTTGTGGCCTGAGTGTGGCCATTCGTGACGAAAAGCGCGCCTCGGCACTTGAATTAAACGGGCGCGGCGAGTAGTGGACACGACACCTTGCGAAACGGGCGTGCAATGATTCGTATTGCGCGCCGATTTTATTTTCGTTTGGGCGCCGCCAGTAACGGGGGCAGACAGACAAGACACCGCAGCATGGCGGTGCAGGAACAAGGGTTGAGGCCAGATGGCGAAGCGGTGGTATTCGGTAAGCGTGCTCTCGAACTTCGAGAAGAAGATTGCCGAACAGATCCGGACGGCGGTTGAGGAGCAGCAGCTTCACGACCAGATCGAAGAGGTTCTGGTGCCGACCGAAGAGGTGATCGAGATTCGCCGCGGCAAGAAGGTCACGACCGAGCGGCGCTTTATGCCCGGGTACGTTCTGGTGCGGATGGAGATGTCGGACAAGGGCTATCACCTGATCAACTCGATCAACCGCGTCACCGGTTTTCTGGGTCCGCAGGGGCGTCCGATGCCGATGCGCGATTCCGAAGTGACAGCGATCCTGGGTCGCGTGCAGGAAGGCGAAGACAGCCCGCGCACGCTGATCCACTTTGAAATCGGTGAGCGGGTCAAGGTCAACGACGGCCCGTTCGAAGATTTCGACGGCATGGTCGAAGGTGTCGACGAAGAGCACCAGCGCCTGCGGGTGGCGGTGTCGATCTTTGGCCGGGAAACCCCGGTCGAGCTGGAATTCACTCAGGTCACCAAGCAGGGGGCCTGAGGGTAGGGCACCTTCTGGTGCTGGAAGCGTGGGAGGCGAGGGCATCGCGATGTCCGGACCGCACCACGGCAACGAAAAGGCCCCATCTGACGCGTCAGGGGGCTGTTGGATATAAAGGAGTAGCCAGATGGCAAAGAAGCTTGCTGGCAAGATGAAGTTGCAAATCAAGGCCGGCCAGGCCAACCCGAGCCCACCCGTGGGTCCGGCGCTGGGCCAGCGCGGTCTCAACATCATGGAATTCTGCAAGGCGTTCAACGCCAAGACGCAGGAAATGGAGCCCGGCGCTCCGTGCCCGACCCTGATCACCTATTATCAGGACAAGTCCTTCACGATGGAAATCAAGACGCCTCCTGCGTCTTATTACCTCAAGAAGGCCGCTGGCATGAAGCCCGTCGGCAAACGGAACCGCCCCAAGGGTTCGCCCCTGCCGGGTCGTGAGACCGTTGCCTCCGTGACCGTTGCGCAAGTGCGCGAGATCGCTGAAGCAAAAATGAAGGACCTGAGCGCGAACGACGTTGAGGCAGCCATGCAGATTATTCTGGGCTCCGCAAAGTCCATGGGCATCGAGGTTAAGTAAGATGGCTAAGTTTGGAAAACGCACCCGCTCCGCCCGTGAAGCTTTTGCCGGCAAAGAGGATGTCTCTGTCGAAGAAGCCGTAAAGCTTATCAAGGCGAATTCGAACGTCAAGTTCGACGAAACCGTCGAGATTGCCATGAACCTTGGTGTTGACCCGCGTCACGCAGACCAGATGGTCCGTGGTGTTGTTGGTCTGCCCAACGGAACCGGCAAAACCGTTCGCGTTGCTGTCTTCGCCCGTGGCCCCAAGGCTGACGAAGCGACCGCAGCAGGCGCAGACATCGTCGGCGCCGAGGACCTGATGGAAACCATCCAGTCGGGCAAGATCGAGTTCGACCGTTGCATCGCAACGCCGGACATGATGTCGATCGTCGGCCGTCTGGGCAAGATCCTGGGCCCGCGCAACCTGATGCCGAACCCCCGCGTTGGCACTGTGACCATGGACGTCAAAGAGGCTGTCGAGGCCGCTAAAGGCGGACAGGTTCAGTTCAAGGCTGAAAAGGCCGGTGTGGTACACGCAGGCGTTGGCAAGGTTTCGTTCGACGAAGCCAAGCTGGT
The DNA here is from genome assembly GCF_002760615.1 of Puniceibacterium antarcticum. Classification (GTDB taxonomy): domain Bacteria; phylum Pseudomonadota; class Alphaproteobacteria; order Rhodobacterales; family Rhodobacteraceae; genus Puniceibacterium; species Puniceibacterium antarcticum. Next base: position 7,370 of record NZ_AWWI01000112.1, read on the forward strand.
CGAGAACATCAAGGCATTCGTGTCTGCCGTGTCCAAGGCCCGCCCTGCTGGCGCCAAAGGCACCTACATGAAGCGTATCGCGCTGAGCTCGACCATGGGCCCGGGCGTCACTGTTGACGTCGCAACCGCGAACGCCGAATAAGAGATTGGTCCCGGGCCGCAAGGCTCGGGGCGAATACGGGGCCAGATGATCGGCCCCGTTCTGTCCGAGACGGAGGGTTCCGGGGATATGCCCGGAATAATTCCTTCCTGAGATGGGAAACGAGACGAGATTACCGCGGATCTTTGATCCTCGGGCGATCAAGGCCTCGGGACCCTGAACAACGGACCCGACTGTCCCGCATGTCTACGCGGGATGAACATGAGCCGGGGGGAAACCCCCAAATTTGGAGTGAAACTGTGGATAGAGCCCAGAAAGAGAAAGTGGTCGAGGAACTCGGCCAGATCTTCGAAAGCTCTGGCGTCGTGGTGGTAGCACATTACGAGGGTCTCACGGTTGCAGAGATGCAGGATCTTCGGGGACGCGCCCGCGCGAACCAGACGTCCGTACGCGTCGCCAAGAACAGGCTCGCCAAGATCGCCCTTGAGGGAAAGCCCTGCGCAAGCATTGCTGACTTTCTGACGGGCATGACCGTTCTGACCTTCTCCGAGGATCCCGTGGCAGCAGCCAAGGTAGCCGAGGACTTTGCCAAGGGGAACCAAAAGTTCCAGATCCTTGGCGGGGCAATGGGTCCGAACGCTCTGGACCGGGCCGGTGTGGAATCCGTGTCGAAGATGCCGTCGCGCGAGGAGCTTATTGCTTCGATCGTTGGCTGTATCGGCGCACCCGCATCGAACATCGCCGGGGCCATTGGCGCACCTGCTTCGAATATCGCATCCATCTTGTCCACAATCGAGGACAAGGCGGCTGCGTAAGCAACCTATGGGATCATCGTGGGGTTGAAATCCCGACGTTGGAACACATTTAGATACGGAAAGAAGTCACAATGGCTGATCTTAAAGCACTTGCAGAGCAGATCGTGAACCTCACGCTGCTGGAAGCACAAGAACTGAAAACTATCCTCAAAGACGAATACGGCATTGAGCCCGCAGCCGGTGGCGCGGTCATGATGGCCGGCCCGGCAGATGCCGGCGCGGCTGCTGCTGAAGAGCAGACCGAATTCGACGTCATCCTGAAATCGGCTGGCGCGTCCAAGATCAACGTGATCAAGGAAGTCCGCGCAATCACCGGTCTGGGCCTCAAAGAAGCCAAAGACCTGGTTGAAGCCGGTGGCAAAGCTGTCAAAGAGCAAGTTTCGAAAGCCGAAGCTGACGAAATCAAAGCCAAGCTCGAAGCAGCTGGCGCTGAAGTCGAGCTCAAGTAATCCGCTTCGGGTACGCCCGGATCGAATAACTGCACAGGCTGGATCCGGGCATTCCCGGGTCCAGCCGAGCCTGTCTCAGAGAGGCCCTTACCGCCAGCATGGCACAAAGGGCTTTTCTAAGGCGAGGTTCAAGGATCGGGAGGCGTTCGGTGGGACGGGCGCCATGAATAGATCGAATCTCCGCCGTCTCTGATGGGCGTGCCGCTGTGGCCCGACAGCGCTGCGCGTCCGTTGAGAAACTGAAAAGGTGACACCTGACATGGCGAAAAGCTATCTTGGCCAGAAACGTCTTCGCAAATATTTCGGCAAAATCCGTGAAGTTCTGGAGATGCCGAACCTGATCGAAGTTCAGAAATCCTCTTACGATCTTTTCCTGAAATCCGGTGACCAACTCGCGCCCATGGACGGCGAGGGCATCAAGGGCGTGTTCCAGTCCGTTTTCCCGATCAAGGATTTCAACGAAACCTCCGTGCTGGAATTTGTCAGCTACGAGCTGGAAAAGCCGAAATACGACGTCGAGGAATGCCAGCAGCGCGACATGACCTATGCCGCACCGCTGAAGGTGACGCTGCGTCTGATCGTGTTTGATATCGACGAAGATACAGGCGCGAAGTCGGTCAAGGACATCAAGGAGCAGGACGTCTACATGGGCGACATGCCCCTGATGACGCCCAACGGCACCTTTGTCGTCAACGGCACCGAACGTGTGATCGTGTCCCAGATGCACCGTTCGCCGGGCGTGTTCTTTGACCATGACAAAGGCAAGACGCATTCTTCAGGCAAGCTGCTGTTCGCCTGCCGGATCATTCCCTATCGCGGCTCCTGGCTCGATTTCGAATTCGACGCCAAGGACAATGTCTATGCGCGTATCGACCGTCGCCGCAAACTGCCGGTGACGACGCTGCTCTATGCCCTCGGCATGGATCAGGAAGCGATCATGGACGCCTATTTCAACACGGTGACCTTCACCGCCGCCCATGGGCAGCGCGGCTGGGTGACCAAGTTCTTCCCGGAACGTGTGCGCGGCACCCGTCCGACCTTTGATCTGGTCGATGCAGACTCGGGCGAGATTCTGGCCGAAGCCGGCAAGAAGATCACCCCCCGTGCGGTCAAGCAGATGATCGACGACGGCAAGGTCGCAAACCTGCTGGTGCCGTTCGACAACATCGTCGGCCGTTTCGTGTCCAAGGACATGATCAACGAAGAAACCGGCGCGATCTATTGCGAAGCCGGTGATGAGCTGACCTGGACTGTCGACAAGGATGGCGATGTCACTGGTGGCACGCTCAAGGAACTCGTGGATGCCGGCGTGACCGAGATCCCGGTTCTGGACATCGACAACATCACCGTTGGTGCCTACATCCGTTCGACCATGGCGATGGACAAGAACCTGAACCGCGATTCCGCGCTGATGGACATCTACCGCGTCATGCGCCCCGGCGAGCCGCCGACCGTCGAGGCTGCGTCGAACCTGTTCGACACGCTGTTCTTTGATTCCGAGCGTTACGATCTTTCGGCTGTTGGCCGGGTCAAGATGAACATGCGCCTCGCTCTCGACAAGCCTGATACCCAGCGCACGCTCGACCGCGACGATATCGTGGCCTGCATCAAGGCGCTTGTCGATCTGCGTGACGGGCACGGCGACATCGACGACATCGACCACCTCGGCAACCGCCGGGTCCGTTCGGTCGGCGAGCTGATGGAAAACCAGTACCGCGTCGGGCTGCTTCGTATGGAGCGCGCGATCAAGGAACGTATGTCGTCGGTCGAAATCGACACGGTGATGCCGCAGGATCTGATCAACGCCAAACCGGCTGCTGCTGCAGTGCGTGAATTCTTCGGCTCTTCGCAGCTGTCGCAGTTCATGGACCAAACCAACCCGCTGTCCGAAGTGACGCACAAACGCCGCCTGTCTGCGCTTGGACCGGGCGGTCTGACCCGCGAACGCGCTGGCTTTGAAGTCCGCGACGTTCACCCGACCCACTATGGTCGGATGTGCCCGATTGAAACGCCGGAAGGCCCGAACATTGGTCTGATCAACTCGCTGGCGACCTTTGCCCGCGTGAACAAATACGGCTTCATCGAAACTCCCTACCGCGTCGTCAAGGACTCGGTGGTGACGGACGAAGTGCACTACATGTCCGCGACCGAGGAAATGCGTCACACCGTGGCGCAGGCGAACGCCAACCTCGACGAGAACATGCGTTTCGTAAACGATCTGGTGTCCACCCGGAAATCCGGCGACTACACCTTGTCCCCGAACGAGATGGTCGATCTGATCGACGTGTCGCCGAAGCAGCTGGTATCTGTTGCGGCCTCGCTCATCCCGTTCCTCGAAAACGACGACGCCAACCGCGCTCTCATGGGCTCGAACATGCAACGTCAGGCCGTTCCGACCCTGCGCTCCGAAGCTCCGCTTGTGGGCACCGGGATCGAAGAGATCGTGGCCCGGGATTCCGGCGCTGCCATCATGGCGAAACGCACTGGTATCATCGACCAGGTCGATGCGATGCGGATCGTTGTGCGGGCGACTGATGACCTTGAACCCGGCGATCCGGGCGTCGACATCTACCGGATGCGCAAGTTCCAGCGTTCGAACCAGAACACCTGCATCAACCAGCGTCCGCTGGTGAAGGTGGGTGATCAGGTGACCAAGGGCGAAGTGATCGCCGATGGCCCGTCCACCGATATGGGGGAACTGGCGCTTGGCAAGAACGTCATGGTCGCCTTCATGCCGTGGAACGGCTACAACTACGAAGACTCGATCCTGATTTCCGAACGCATCTCGCGCGATGACGTGTTCACCTCTGTCCACATCGAGGAATTCGAAGTGGCGGCGCGCGACACGAAACTCGGGCCGGAAGAGATCACCCGCGACATTCCCAACGTCGGCGAGGAAGCCCTGCGCAACCTCGACGAAGCCGGTATCGTCTATATCGGTGCGGATGTGGAACCGGGCGACATCCTTGTCGGGAAAATCACCCCCAAGGGTGAAAGCCCGATGACGCCGGAAGAAAAGCTTCTGCGCGCCATCTTCGGGGAAAAGGCATCGGATGTTCGTGACACCTCACTTCGTGTGAAGCCGGGCGATTACGGCACAGTTGTCGAAGTGCGTGTGTTCAACCGCCACGGTGTGGAAAAGGACGAACGCGCCCTGCAGATCGAACGCGAAGAGGTCGAACGCCTGGCCCGTGACCGCGACGACGAACTCGCGATCCTGGACAGGAACATCTATGCGCGTCTGCGCACGATGATCCTGGGCAAGATCGCCGTCAAAGGTCCGCGCGGCGTCAAGCCGAATGCCGAGATCACCGAGGAACTGTTGTCTTCCCTGACCCGTGGTCAGTGGTGGCAGCTGGCGCTGTCGGACGAGGATGACGCCAAGATCGTCGAGGCCCTGAACGAGCAGTACGAGGCGCAGAAGCGCACTCTTGATGCCCGTTTCGAAGACAAGGTCGAGAAGGTCCGCCGTGGGGACGACCTGCCGCCGGGCGTGATGAAGATGGTCAAGGTTTTTGTCGCGGTGAAGCGCAAGCTGCAGCCGGGTGACAAGATGGCCGGTCGTCACGGCAACAAGGGTGTTATCTCCAAGGTTGTTCCGATGGAGGACATGCCGTTCCTTGCGGATGGTACCCCGGTCGACTTCTGTCTGAACCCGCTGGGCGTGCCGTCGCGCATGAACGTCGGTCAGATCCTTGAAACGCACATGGGCTGGGCCGCACGCGGTCTGGGCATCAAGATTGACGAGGCGCTGCAGGATTACCGGCGCTCTGGCGATCTGACCCCCGTGCGCGAGGCGATGCGCATCGCTTATGGGGATGATGTCTACGAAGAAGGCATCGTTGGCATGGACGAAGAGCATCTGGTCGAAGCAGCGGGCAACGTGACCCGTGGTGTGCCGATCGCAACGCCGGTCTTTGACGGTGCGAAAGAGGCAGATGTGAACGATGCGCTGCGTCGCGCTGGTTTCGATACGTCGGGTCAGTCGATCCTGTTTGATGGCCGTTCGGGCGAGCAGTTCTCGCGCAAGGTGACAGTGGGGATGAAGTACCTGCTGAAACTGCACCACCTTGTGGATGACAAGATCCACGCGCGTTCCACAGGGCCGTACTCGCTGGTCACCCAGCAGCCGCTCGGTGGTAAGGCGCAGTTCGGTGGTCAGCGCTTTGGGGAAATGGAAGTCTGGGCTCTGGAAGCTTACGGCGCCGCCTACACTCTGCAGGAAATGCTGACGGTCAAGTCGGATGACGTGGCTGGCCGGACCAAGGTCTATGAATCGATCGTCAAGGGCGAAGATAACTTCGAGGCCGGTATCCCGGAATCGTTCAACGTGCTTGTGAAGGAGGTCCGGGGTCTGGGCCTCAACATGGAACTCCTGGATGCGGAAGAGGATGAGTAAAGCCAAGAATTTTTACGGAAAATTTTTGGCAGCGAGGTTTTTCGCAGGAAAAACCTCGCACCCATCCCAGCTGTCCCACCCGATATTCGAGGTATCAAAATGAACCAGGAACTGACAAACAACCCGTTCAACCCGGTCGCTCCGGCAAAGACGTTCGACGAGATCAAGGTCTCGCTCGCCTCGCCGGAACGGATCCTGTCTTGGTCCTTTGGCGAGATCAAGAAGCCTGAAACCATCAACTACCGCACGTTCAAGCCCGAGCGTGACGGCCTGTTCTGCGCGCGTATCTTTGGCCCGATCAAGGATTACGAATGCCTCTGCGGCAAATACAAGCGCATGAAATACCGCGGCGTCGTCTGTGAAAAGTGCGGCGTCGAAGTCACCCTGCAGAAGGTCCGCCGCGAGCGGATGGGCCATATCGAACTGGCCGCTCCCTGCGCGCACATTTGGTTCCTGAAATCGCTGCCCTCGCGCATCGGTCTCATGCTGGACATGACCTTGCGTGATCTTGAGCGGGTGCTGTATTTCGAAAACTACGTGGTCATCGAACCGGGCCTTACCGACCTCACCTACGGTCAGATGCTGACCGAAGAAGAGTTCATGGATGCCCAGGACCAGTATGGCATGGACGCCTTCACCGCCAATATCGGCGCTGAAGCGATCCGCGAAATGCTGGCCGCGATTGACCTTGAGCAAGAGGCCGACACCCTGCGCGCCGACCTCAAGGAAGCCACAGGCGAGCTGAAGCCCAAGAAGATCATCAAGCGCCTCAAGGTGGTTGAAAGCTTCCTGGAATCCGGCAACCGCCCGGAATGGATGGTCATGACCGTCATCCCGGTCATCCCGCCCGAGCTGCGCCCGCTGGTGCCGCTGGACGGTGGCCGCTTTGCGACCTCCGACCTCAACGACCTGTACCGCCGCGTGATCAACCGTAACAACCGTCTCAAGCGGCTGATCGAGCTGCGTGCGCCCGACATCATCGTGCGCAACGAAAAGCGGATGCTGCAGGAATCCGTTGACGCCCTGTTCGACAACGGCCGTCGCGGTCGTGTCATCACCGGTGCAAACAAGCGTCCGCTGAAATCCCTGAGCGACATGCTCAAGGGCAAGCAGGGTCGTTTCCGTCAGAACCTTTTGGGCAAGCGCGTCGACTTCTCCGGCCGTTCGGTCATTGTGACCGGCCCGGAACTGAAGCTGCACCAGTGCGGTCTGCCCAAGAAGATGGCGCTCGAACTGTTCAAACCGTTCATCTACTCCCGGCTTGAGGCCAAGGGCCTGTCGAGCACCGTGAAGCAGGCCAAGAAACTGGTCGAGAAAGAGCGTCCCGAGGTTTGGGACATTCTAGACGAGGTGATCCGCGAACACCCCGTCATGCTCAACCGTGCGCCGACGCTGCACCGTCTGGGCATCCAGGCGTTTGAACCGATGCTGATCGAGGGTAAAGCCATCCAGCTGCACCCGCTGGTCTGTTCGGCCTTCAACGCCGACTTTGACGGTGACCAGATGGCCGTGCACGTCCCGCTGAGCCTTGAGGCCCAGCTGGAAGCGCGCGTTCTGATGATGTCGACGAACAACGTTCTGTCGCCCGCCAACGGCGCACCGATCATCGTTCCGTCGCAGGATATGATTCTCGGCATCTACTACGTCACGATTGCCCGCGATGGCATGAAGGGCGAGGGCATGAAGTTCTCTTCCATCGAAGAGGTCGAACATGCGCTGAACTCGAAAGAGGTGCATCTGCACGCCAAGATCGAATGCCGCGTCACGCAGATCGACGAAGAAGGCAACGAGATTATCAAGCGTTTCGAGACCACACCGGGTCGTGTGCGTCTGGGTGCCCTGCTGCCGATGAACGCCAAGGCGCCGTTTGATCTGGTCAACAATCTTCTGCGCAAGAAGGACGTTCAGAAGGTCATCGACACCGTCTACCGCTATTGCGGTCAGAAAGAGTCGGTCATTTTCTGCGATCAGATCATGACCATGGGCTTCCGCGAGGCGTTCAAGGCCGGCATTTCCTTCGGTAAGGACGACATGGTTGTTCCCGACAGCAAATGGCCGATCGTCGAAGAGACCCGCACCCAGGTCAAGGATTTCGAACAGCAGTACATGGATGGCCTGATCACTCAGGGCGAAAAGTACAACAAGGTTGTCGATGCCTGGTCCAAGTGTAACGACAAGGTCACCGAAGCGATGATGTCGACCATCTCGGCCTCCAAGACCGATGTGGACGGCTCGGAAATGGAACCGAACTCGGTCTACATGATGGCGCACTCCGGTGCCCGTGGCTCGGTCACGCAGATGAAACAGCTGGGCGGCATGCGCGGCCTGATGGCCAAGCCGAACGGCGACATCATCGAGACGCCGATCATCTCGAACTTCAAGGAAGGTCTGACCGTTCTTGAATACTTCAACTCGACCCACGGCGCCCGTAAGGGTCTGTCCGACACCGCTCTGAAGACGGCGAACTCGGGCTATCTGACCCGTCGTCTGGTGGACGTCGCGCAGGATTGTATCGTGCGCATGAAGGACTGTGGCACCGACAAGGCGATCACCGCCGAAGCGGCTGTCAACGATGGCGAGGTTGTCTCGTCCCTGGCGGAACGCGTACTGGGCCGTGTCACGGCCGAGGTCGTGTATCGTCCGGGCACCGAAGAGGTGCTGATCAAGCACGGTCAGCTGATCGATGAACGTCTGGCAGATATCGTGGACGAGGCGGCCGTGCAGACCATGCGCATCCGTTCGCCCCTGACCTGCGAGGCCGAAGAAGGCGTCTGCGCCATGTGCTATGGTCGTGACCTTGCACGCGGTACGCTGGTCAACCACGGCGAAGCTGTCGGCATCATCGCTGCACAGTCGATCGGTGAGCCTGGCACACAGCTGACGATGCGGACCTTCCACATCGGCGGCGTTGCTCAGGGTGGTCAGCAGTCCTTCCTCGAAGCGTCCCAGTCGGGCATCATCGCCTTTGAACAGGCGCTGACGCTGGAGAATTCCAACGGCGAAACGCTGGTCATGGGCCGGAACATGAAGCTGCGGATCATGGACGAACATGGCGCCGAACGGGCCAGCCACAAGCTGGGCTACGGCACCAAGGTCTTTGTCAAAGAGGGCGACACCATTGCCCGCGGCGACAAGCTATTCGAATGGGATCCCTACACCCTGCCGATCATCGCGGAAAAGGACGGTACCGTCCGTCACGTCGACCTCGTCAACGGTATTGCCGTGCGCGAAGAGACGGATGATGCGACCGGCATGACCCAGAAGATCGTCTCTGACTGGCGCGCGGCCCCCAAGGGCAACGAGCTCAAGCCAGAGATCATTCTGGTCGACACCGATGGCGAACCGGTCCGCAACGATGCGGGCAACCCGGTGACCTATGCGATGTCGGTGGACGCGATCCTCTCGGTCGAAGACGGCCAGGACATCAAGGCAGGTGACGTTGTTGCGCGTATTCCGCGTGAAGGCGCCAAGACCAAGGACATCACCGGTGGTCTGCCGCGTGTGGCCGAACTCTTTGAGGCACGTCGCCCCAAGGACCACGCCATCATCGCGGAAATCGACGGCTATGTGCGCTTTGGCAAGGACTACAAGAACAAGCGCCGCATCAGCATCGAGCCTGTGGACGACAGCCTGACAGCTGTCGAATACATGGTCCCCAAGGGCAAGCACATCCCGGTTGCCGAAGGCGACTATGTGACCAAGGGCGACTACATCATGGACGGCAACCCGGCGCCGCATGACATCCTCGCCATCATGGGGATCGAGGCGCTGGCGAACTACATGATCGACGAAGTGCAGGACGTCTATCGTCTGCAGGGCGTCAAGATCAACGACAAGCACGTCGAGGTCATTGTGCGTCAGATGCTGCAGAAGTGGGAGATCCAGGATTCTGGCGACACCACCCTGCTCAAGGGCGAACATGTCGACAAGGCCGAGTTCGACGCCGCCAACGAAAAGGCGATCAAGAAGAACGGTCGTGCGGCACAGGGCGAACCGATCCTGCTGGGCATCACCAAGGCGTCGCTGCAAACCCGCAGCTTCATCTCGGCGGCGTCCTTCCAGGAAACCACGCGCGTCCTCACCGAAGCTTCGGTTCAGGGCAAGCGGGACAAGCTGGTTGGTCTGAAAGAGAACGTGATCGTGGGTCGTCTGATCCCGGCCGGTACCGGTGGTGCCACGCAAAGCATGCGCCGCATCGCGGCCGATCGCGATACCGTTGTTGTCGATGCCCGCCGGATCGAGGCCGAAGCCGCTGCCGCACTGGCCGCGCCGACGCCGGAACCCGTGCAGGCTGACCCGTTCAAGGTCAGCCCCTCGGACAGCAACGACTGATCCAGAGCTTTGGATCGTGAAAACCAAAGGCCCCCGTGCAGATCGCACGGGGGCCTTTTCATTGGCGGGGTCTGGTGCGGTTCAGTCTGGATGCCACCGGCAAGGTGGCGAAGGTCAGCCCGGCAGCGCGCGCTTTGGCACCGACAGGCGATAGACAAAGCTTTCCGATCCGAATTCCCGTACCGCTTCGGCCTGCAGCTGGTTTGGCACGATCTGATCCAGGATCATCGACCCGAAACCTGTACGGTCCGGAATCTCGGTGACGGTTATTCCGCCCTCGCGCCATTCCAGATTGAAACCCGATGATCCGACCTTGTTCCATGCGATGGCCAGACGCCCGTCTGCGGTCTTCAGCGCCCCGTATTTGAGCGAATTCGTGGTCAGCTCGTGCACGGCAAGGGTCAGGATCTGTGCCTCATCCGCATTCAGCTGGATCTCGGCACCGGTCATGTCGATCTGCCCGCTGTCCACGGTAAAATGATCGGCCAGCTGGCGGGACAGGATCGATTCGATGGTCATGCGGTCCCAGTTGTTTCCGGTCAGATAGGAATGGGTGCGCGCCAGGGCCTGAATACGCCCCTCGAACCGTTTCAGGAAATCCTTCAGGTCGTCGGCCGTGTTCGCCGTGCGCCGGGCGATGACCGACACGAGACCCAGAATATTGCCCACACGGTGCTGCAATTCGGCGGCGACTGCGTTTTTCAGCTGTTCGGCCTTCACTTGTTTGGTGACGTCCTGCGCCTTCTGGATCATGTGCCGGATCTGGCCGTCAGGGCTGGGAAGGGGTTTATGGGTGCAGGTCCACCAGACGTCTCGCAAGCCCATGGTGCCGTCCGGGTTTTCCGTGGGGATGGCAAAGGGCACTTCGACCAGAGTGTTCTTTTCACCGTCCAGCGCCCGCTGAAAGGCGGCACCGAACATGGCGACCCGCTCCGGACTTTCCGGGAAGGCGTCAAAGACGTACATACCTTTCAACTCATCCAGTGTGCGACCGACATCTTCCAGATATGTATCCGTTGCAGTGACGATCCTCATCTGGACATCCAGCACGAGGCAGGGCGCAGGGACGTGTTTGAACACTTCCGTAAAATCCAAATTGACGCCAGACATGGCCTTAATGTTCTTTCTGTTACCCATTTTGCCTGACGCAGGACTGACCAAAAGACCTATTTCTGGACGCGGCAAGCCTAGGTTGTGTGGTTAACACTCCGTATCTCATGGAGCAATATGGGTGAATGTCGCCTACCCGTCATGGGACGCATGTGTATCTGCTTTGCCGATGTGGTCAGACGCGGCTTTGGGCCTGCCTCAGGTGTTGCGGTATTTGTGCCATTCCGCCCAGGCAAAAGGTTCGCTAAAGCAGGTCCTGTTCCAGCTGAACCGCCCGTTACCGCCTCTCCCTCAGACGCGGGGCGCGATTGGCGGTGCTTTGATGTGAACGGGATACGCTTGAAAGGCCGCACTGATGACACAGCTTTCCGACAACACCCGCGGCGCGCTGTTGATGATGGCGGGTATGACCGCGTTTTCCTTTGGCGATGTGATGGTCAAGGCGACGGCGGGGCAGATGCCGCTGGGCCAGATCCTCAGCCTGCGCGGCGCGCTGTCCAGCATGGCCATCTACCTGATCGCCCGCCATCTTGGTGCCCTGACCCTGCGGCTGTCGCGGCGTGACTGGGGGCTTGTCACCCTGCGCTCCCTGGCCGAAGTGGGATCTGCCTATTTCTTCCTCACGGCGCTGTTCGAAATGCCGCTGGCCAACATCAACGCGCTGTTGCAGATGCTGCCGCTGACCGTGACCCTGGGCAGCGCGCTGGTGTTTCGCGAATACGTCGGCTGGCGGCGGTGGGTTGCCATTGCCATCGGCTTTGTGGGTATGTTGCTGATCGTGAAGCCGGGCACCGAAGGCTTCAACGCCTATACGGTCTATGCGCTGATCGCCGTGCTCTGCGTCACCGTGCGCGACCTTGTCACCCGGCGCTTTTCCAAAGAGGTGCCAAGCCTGACCATCACGCTGATCACCGCGCTGTCGGTGACGCTGTTTGCGCTTTGCCTGTCGCTGCAAGAGCAGTGGGTGCCCCTGACACCCTGGCTGGGTGGGCTGGTTGTCCTTGCGGCCCTGTGCGTGGTGGTGGGCTATATCCTCAGCATCATGGTCATGCGCGTTGGCGATGTCAGCTTCATCGCGCCTTTTCGGTATACCGGGCTGCTCTGGGCGCTGGTGCTGGGTCTTGTGCTGTTCGGCGAATGGCCACGGCCGCTGACCCTGCTGGGCGCGGCGATCATTGTGGCGACGGGCGTCTTCACCCTCCTGCGCGAGGCACAGCTGAGGCGGGCGCGCCTGCGTGCAGCGGGGTAGGGCGACAGCGCCTGTCTGATCGCGCGCGATTGGGGCAGGGGGCTGGCGTGCATCGGTCCTGGCCTGTAAGGGCCACGGCAGAGAATCTGACTGGAAAAGGGCGCGCGCCCACAGCTCACGTGGCAGACCATCCGCTCGGATCATGGCCGCGATGCCACAGCTGTAAATCAAGGCCAATATGGTCAACAGCCCCCTTGTGCTGCTGTTGACAAGGCCTGCGACTCCCCATATACGCCCGCTATCTCGGAGACGGGATGCATTGCATCCGACATTCGATCTACAGAACTAAAGCGGTCAAGATCCGGGCCACAAGCCCCGATCCTCTGGAAACCCCCGCGTCGTTCCCAAAATTGGGAACGCATGCGGTTTTTTGCGTCGCATGCTTTCGTGACGTGACCATAACGTGCATCTAACGTGCACACGGTGACTTGCGGACGCGCAAGGCGCTGAACCTGAAACCCGCACGGGGAAACTCGTGCACCACATATGTGAGCTACACGGGGAAAGAACCGGAATGCCAACGATCCAACAGCTGATCCGCAAGCCGCGGCAGCCGAAAGTCAAGCGCTCGAAGTCGATGCACCTAGAGCAATGCCCTCAGAAACGTGGCGTCTGCACACGCGTCTATACAACGACACCGAAAAAGCCGAACTCGGCCATGCGGAAAGTTGCCAAGGTCCGTCTGACCAATGGCTTCGAGGTCATCAGCTACATTCCTGGCGAAAGCCACAACCTTCAGGAGCACTCTGTGGTCCTGATTCGCGGCGGTCGTGTAAAAGACCTTCCCGGTGTGCGTTATCACATCCTGCGCGGTGTTCTGGATACCCAGGGCGTCAAGGACCGGAAACAGCGTCGCTCCAAGTATGGCGCGAAGCGTCCGAAGTAAGAGGGTATATAAATGTCTCGTCGTCACGCCGCTGAAAAACGCGAAGTTCTCCCCGATGCCAAGTATGGTGACCGGGTCCTGACCAAATTCATGAACAACCTGATGGTTGACGGTAAGAAATCCGTCGCCGAGAGCATCGTCTACAACGCTCTCACCCGGGTTGAGGACAAGATCAAGCGCGCCCCCGTGGAAGTGTTCCACGAAGCGCTCGACAACATCAAGCCGAGCATCGAAGTGCGCTCGCGCCGCGTCGGTGGTGCCACCTATCAGGTGCCCGTCGAAGTGCGCATCGAACGTCGCGAAGCTCTGGCGATCCGCTGGCTCATCGATGCCAGCCGCAAGCGGAACGAGAACACCATGGAAGAGCGCCTTGCAGGCGAGCTCATGGATGCTGTCAATTCGCGCGGCTCAGCCGTGAAAAAGCGTGAAGACACTCACAAGATGGCAGACGCAAACAAAGCGTTCAGCCATTACCGCTGGTAACCCCTAGTCAAAAGGACTGTCCCCCATGGCACGCGAATATCCCCTGACGCGCTACCGGAACTTCGGGATCATGGCCCACATCGACGCGGGCAAGACCACGACGACCGAACGCATCCTTTTCTACACCGGCAAGTCCCACAAGATCGGCGAAGTTCACGACGGCGCCGCGACCATGGACTGGATGGAGCAGGAGCAGGAACGCGGTATCACGATCACGTCCGCTGCGACGACGACTTTCTGGCAGCGCCAGGAAGATCCGACTCTCGAAGGCACGTCTGATACCAAGTACCGCTTCAACATCATCGACACCCCCGGCCACGTGGACTTCACCATCGAGGTCGAGCGTTCGCTCGCCGTTCTCGATGGCGCGATCTGCCTGCTGGATGCAAACGCCGGCGTCGAGCCGCAGACCGAAACCGTTTGGCGTCAGGCCGACCGGTACAAGGTTCCGCGGATCGTCTTCGTCAACAAAATGGACAAGATCGGCGCGGATTTCTACAATTGCGTCAAGATGATCAAGGACCGCACCGGTGCGATCCCTGCGCCTATCGCTCTGCCGATTGGTGCCGAGGACAAGCTGGAAGGCATCATCGACCTGATCAAGATGGAAGAATGGGTCTGGGAAGGCGAAGATCTGGGCGCGTCCTGGTTCCGCCGTCCGATCCGCGAAGAACTTCAGGATCTGGCCGATGAATGGCGCGCAAACCTCATCGAGGTTGCGGTCGAAGTCGACGATGATGCGATGGAAAAGTACCTCGATGGCGTCATGCCGGATGAGGACACCCTGCGCAAGCTGATCCGCAAGGGTTGTCTGACGCTGGCCTTTGTGCCGGTGACAGCCGGCTCCGCGTTCAAGAACAAGGGCGTGCAGCCCCTCCTGAACGCTGTGATCGACTTCCTGCCCTCGCCGCTGGATGTCCCCGCCTATATGGGCTTCTCTCCGGATGATGAGACCGAGACACGCAATATCGCCCGTCACGCTGACGACGATGAGCCTTTCTCGGGTCTGGCCTTCAAGATCATGAACGACCCCTTTGTCGGCACGCTGACCTTCACCCGGATCTATTCCGGCAAGATGAAGAAGGGCGACGCGATCCTGAACACCACCAAGGGCCGCAAGGAACGCGTTGGCCGTATGATGATGATGCACGCCATCGATCGCGAAGAGATCGACGAGGCGTTTGCAGGCGACATCATCGCGCTGGCCGGTCTGAAGGACACCACCACAGGTGACACGCTGTCTGACAGCCAGCATCAGGTGGTTCTGGAAACGATGACCTTCCCCGATCCGGTGATCGAGATCGCTATCGAACCCAAGACCAAGGCTGACCAGGAAAAAATGTCTACAGGCCTCCAGCGCCTTGCGGCAGAAGATCCTTCCTTCCGCGTCGAAACCGACATCGAGTCCGGTCAGACGATCATGAAGGGCATGGGCGAACTTCACCTGGACATTCTGGTGGACCGTCTCAAGCGTGAATTCAAGGTCGAAGCCAACATCGGCGCCCCGCAGGTTGCCTACCGCGAGACCATCGGTCACGAGGTCGAGCATACCTACACCCACAAGAAGCAGTCGGGTGGTTCGGGTCAGTTCGCTGAGGTCAAGCTGGTTATTTCGCCAACAGCGCCGGGCGAAGGCTATTCCTTCGAATCCAAAGTCGTTGGTGGTTCCGTTCCCAAGGAATACATTCCTGGTGTTGAAAAAGGGATCAAGTCGGTCATGGACTCCGGTCCGCTGGCAGGTTTCCCGGTCATCGACTTCAAGGTCATGCTGATCGACGGCAAATACCACGACGTCGACTCCTCGGTCCTCGCCTTCGAGATCGCTGCCCGCATGGGTATGCGTGAAGGGATGCGTAAGGCGGGTGCGAAGCTGCTTGAGCCGATCATGAAGGTCGAGGTCATCACGCCCGAAGAATACACTGGCAACGTGATCGGGGATCTTACCTCGCGTCGTGGTCAGGTGACGGGTCAGGATCCGCGCGGCAATGCCGTCGCGATCGCTGCGATGGTTCCGCTGGCAAACATGTTCGGCTACATCAACAACCTGCGCTCCATGTCTTCGGGCCGTGCGCAGTTCACGATGCAGTTCGACCATTACGATCCGGTGCCGCAGAACATCTCGGACGAGATCCAGAAGAAATACGCTTAAACGGGATGGCGGGGAGTTACCCCGCCCTACCCACCACCCGTAGGGCGGGGGTCACCCCGCCACCCAGACTAGACAGGAGGCCATCATGGCAAAGGCAAAGTTTGAACGTAACAAGCCGCACTGCAACATCGGCACGATTGGTCACG
>NZ_AWWI01000113.1 GCF_002760615.1 Puniceibacterium antarcticum
CCGGCCACGCAAAGGCTTCCCGCCGCATCTCGAGCGTGTCGAAGTGGTCATTGAGCCTGACGACCTGCCGGAACATGCCGGCAAGCAGAAGGCGCTGATCGGCGAAGACGTGGCCGAACGGCTTGATGTGATCCCGGCGAAGTTCCGGGTCATCCACTGCCCGGCAGTGCATATTTATCTGCACGAGAGGGGTCACACGCCGTCCGAAATATACGTTCAAGGGCTGGGACGGCATCATCCAGGCGTTGGCCCCGAACCATATCATCGAGAGCGGCCTGCCGTCTGAGGCGTTTCTGGCGCAGATTGCGGTCTCGAAATATGCCCCTCTCGTGACATTGCTACGCAATGCACTGCCGGGCAGTGGATGGCCTGCCGCTCTACCGGCAGGAGGGTATCTATGCCCGCGATGGCCTGACACTTGATCGACGGCTGATGGCCCAGTGGATGGGCCGGGCGGGCTTCGAGCTGGATATACTCGCAGACCATGTCCTGCGTGAGATCCTGAAAGGCGGCAGGGTCTTCGCGGATGAAACCAGCTTGCCGACCCTTGCCCCCGGCACTGGTCACACGAAAAAAGCCTGGCTCTGGGCCTATCCCGAGACGACACGCCTTTTGGCGGAAGCGGTCCGCCCATGGTGGCCTATCGTTTCGAGGACAGCCGATCCGGTGACTGCGTGCGACGGCATCTCGGGGGATATCGCGGTATCCTGCAGGTGCCCTCTCGGCAGATTGCTGCGCAATCGCCTGCCGGGTAACAGACGGCTATGCCGCCTACAACAAGCTTGCACGCAAGGACGGCGGCAACGATGGTCCGCTGTTGGCGGGGTGCTGGGCGCACAGCCGACGCCGCTTCTATGAACTGCATACGACCGGCGCCTCCGAGGTCGCCACTGCGACGATCGAGAAGATGACGGAGCTCTGGGCGCTCGAGGCGAGCGTTCGCGCCCATGGCGCCGAACCCCCGCGCGGCCACTCGCCAGATTGTCTCGGCACCGATTGTCACCGCGCTGTTCGCGCTCTGGGAGCGGACCCTGCCGCGCATCTCGGGCAAGTCGAAGCTGGCCGAAGCGCTGCGCTATGCCATGACTCGTCGCGAAATATTCGAGCGCTTTTTGATCGACGGTCGTGTCGAGTTGGATTCCAACATCGTCGAGCGTGCCATCAGACCCCAGACACTCACGCGCAAGAACAGCCTCTTCGCCGGATCGGACGAGGGTG
>NZ_AWWI01000114.1 GCF_002760615.1 Puniceibacterium antarcticum
ATACCAACGATCTGGATTTCCGATCAGCGCCATGACGATGCCGACACTCCAATCATCGGGCCGGATCACCTGTTGGAAGAACCGCTGCAGGCGGCGGCAGGCTGGCGCAACCTTGGCGCGATCCGGTCGCTCTGCAGCACTATGGGTCAGCTTGACGGTGCGGGCGCTGATCATCCCAATCACAAGCAGGCAGAGCGTCTCCACGCGTGACTTGCCCAGATGAACATGTGGGGTTAACACCTTGCTGTAGATCGGCGAGAGCAAAACTGGTCATGGACGAACTCCTTGCAGGGAAAGAGTCCGTGTTCAGAATCCATCTCGCCGGTCGGCACCAGCCCCAAAATCCGCAACATGCGTCCAGTGTCGTGTAGTCTGAGCAAACCGACTGCAGCTACGTAGCGTGTTGGAATCTCGTAGCAGCACTCATAGCCTCAAGATGATTGTCCCTGAACCGGCCAACAAGCTGAGCCTGGGCGAACGCGCTGCTGTGTTGGATGCCTGCAATTGCGAGCAATTCTCCAGCCTTCCGCCCAGCCAGATCGTGCCAAAACTGGCCGATCAGGGGCGGTATCTGGCCTCGGAATCCAGCTTCTACCGCATTCTGCGCGCCGATGGGCAACAGCATCACCGGGGCCGGGCAAAGCCTCCGGTTCGGCGCAAACCACCCATGAGCTACAAGGCCGGCGCACCCTGCGAGGTCTGGACCTGGGATATCACCTGGATGCTTGGGCCGGTCGCGGGCATGTTCTTTTACCTCTACCTGATCGTGGATATCTTCAGCCGCAAGATTGTCGGCTGGGAGGTGCATGAGCGCGAGAGCGAGGAAATGGCGTCCAATCTGATCCGGCAGGCTGTCCTGGTAGAGGGCTGCATCACGCGCCCCCTCGTCCTGCATGCCGACAATGGCAGCCCTATGAAGGCTGCCACGATGAAAACCACCATGGAGAAACTGGGCATCACCGCGTCCTACAGTCGCCCGCGCGTCAG
>NZ_AWWI01000115.1 GCF_002760615.1 Puniceibacterium antarcticum
TTCAGCCCCACCGGCCAAGCTGGTTGTCGGCACCGGCCATGGTGGTTGTCGCTCATCAGCTTACAGGTGATGACACAAAATGATCAATGGATTGATGTGCCCGTTGATCCCGGCACCTTCATCGTCAATATCGGCGACATGCTCGAAGCTTGGAGCAATGGCATCCTGCGCTCGACACCTCACCGGGTTCTAAACCTCAGCCCCGAACGTTTCTCGATGCCCTACTTCGTGGCGGTCGACTACGATACTGAGATCAAGCCATTCCAGCAATTGCTGTCCTCTGACGCAAAGCCGCGATACGCGCCGTTCCACGCTGGCGAACATCTGGAACGCATGCTGATCCGCGACTTTCCCTACCTCCGGCAGCGCAAGGATCGCCGCATATCCGCCTCGTCCTCCGCCGGATTGGATCGGCCGACTGCGAACCCGTTCGAATCTCGCCTGAATGCGAGAGCCAGTTAAACCATGCCGGATTTAAATGCGATCATCGCCGTCACACTGGCTGGCTTTGCCTTGAGCCTGACGCCAGGGCCCTCGATGCTTTACGTGTTGTCCCGTAGCGTCGGCCAGAGCCGCGCTGCGGGGCTGGCATCTGCTCTTGGGCTGGGGGTTGGTGGCATACTTCTCGCAATTGCGACGGCCCTCGGACTGGCGACACTGTTCGAGTGGGCAAACTGGCTTGTGACAGTCCTACAGTATGTCGGGTCAGGTTATCTTGTCTGGTTGGGTTTGGGCATGATACGAGAAGGACCAGAAGACGCGCGCAAGTTCCTGAAAGCAACCAAAGTCACCGATAATGACCTGTTTCTGAGTATATTCTGGCAGGGCGTCGTGATCGAGGTACTCAATCCGAAAACCGTCTTGTTCTTCGCGCTTTTTCTCCCACCCTTCGTGAATTCCGGCGGCGGTGGCGATCAAGCTGTGGGCATCCAGCTTCAACTGCTTCTCCTTGGCACCCTCGTTCCTTTGACGGCTCTTCCCTCCGATATCGTTGTCGCATTCTTCGGGGGCACATTTGTCAAGTTGGTCAATCAGCAGAGGGCCGCGCGTCAGCACCTTGGCTCAGCCTGTGGAATTACACTCATCGCGATTGCAATCAGCCTGCATCTTTAATCAAATGGGTGTTTGGTACCAAAACGCGTATTCGATCTGAATTCGGGGCAGCCCGCTAACTCAGATGCCAGCAGTTTAGCAAGAGCCTCAGCTTTCCGCTGAGGCCGTTCACCTATGCCGCAACGCCAAAGATCATACCAACGCCGGCGGTTGCGGCCATGGCGAGCGCACCCCAGAAGGTGACACGCAGCGCGCCATTCAAAACTCCCGCGCCACCGGCGGAGGCGCCGAGACCGCCGAGCACCGACAGAGCAATAATCGTGGTCAGCGCCACCACCAGCGTGATCTGCGTGACCGGGGTTAGAGCCGCGATGGCCACAGGCCGACGCGACGACGAGAAAAGATCATGGGGCGTTTCAAGTCGCCACGGCAAGCACAGCGCTAGCCTGCCGCACATGACCAAATCAACAACATCTTCCGCCCTCGCCGCTACAGCCTATCCGCAGCCGCCTATCGCCACGCCCGGGCAGATGCTTTCTGCCTTTGGGCGGAGTATGCCGCTGAGATGGCAGCTTGAGCTCAACTGAAGTGGCTGTTTGAAATCAATACGGAACAACTTGGCAATGCCGCCCGGAAAGTTTTACTTCCCTATCCACGGCGAGGTCAGACGCAGCGGGGCCGAATGGCCGACGGTGTGGATCATCGCCACGCCATTTTGTGCCAGCAGATCGGCGACCCTGCCGAAAGAGGTGGAAAGTGCGGCAGGCCCACATGCTCGAGCATTCCGACGCTGACGATCCGATCAAGCCCCTCGTCGTCGAGATTACGTTCGTCGAGCAGCCGGAAATCGGTCAAGTCCGAGGCGCGCGTCATTCCGTACCTGCCGGATCGAGAACAGACTGAGGCCCGGAACAACCCGCAAGCGGGAGAAGGATCAGCTAAGAAAAACATCCACGCCTGATGCGCTTCGCCAAGCTGGATTTCACCGGGCCGGTTCGATCATTTGATTTCCATTCGTGACGCGTGAAATATTCAAACTTGCGTCAGAAGGGTTTGTTCCATCTCAATCCAAACGTATGGAGGTTGGGACAGCCCCACCACGCGCTGTGTCCGCAAGGAGATGTTCGAGAGCGCTGATGTGATAGGGGAGTTGATTGACTCTGAGGCGTCCCTCGGGGGGCAAATCGGGCGGCCAGACACCCGGCGTGGACATATTTTCCAGCAGCCAGTCAGAGCAAGGCAGGGCCGTGTCGATGCCATAGGGGCCGGACCGGCAGGGCAGCCGGTCCCGCAGAGCTGCGGCCATACCGTCGGGCGCCCTGCCAGTCAGGCGGCAGGATGCCTGCATCACAACATCCCCTGCATGGCGTACTGCAAAGCCTCGTGATTTCATTTGCCGGACGATCGCACGGTCTTCGCCGGTCTTCACGTCGTCGAAACCGCCCGATGAACGGTAGGCGGCAAGTCTTATGGCGAGGCTTGCGCCGGAGGCTTCGCCATGATGTGGCTGCGGGTTCGCAGTCTCCGGCGCGAACCGATAATACCAGTCCAAGACCAAGCGGCGATAGCGGCCTTCCCACACCGCAAAATCAAGGCTCTGTCCCGACAAGGGGGTGGTCTCCGCCGGAATGGGCTCAATCGCACCGCAAACCGCGTCCACCTCGTCAAGGTGTGCCAGATTTCGAGCGAGCCAGTCGGGCGCCGCAATCCCATCGGCATCTGTGGTCAGCAGAAAGCGCAAGTTCGAAAATGTGTCGATCGCGTGCGCGCAGCCAAGACGCCGCGCCGTTCCGACGCCTTGTTCCGGAGGAAGGTGAAGGTTCAGCAGATCGACAGGCTTACCGAATTTCCGGGCTTCGCAGGAGATTGCCGCTTCGGTACCGTCTGAGGTGTTGTTGAGAACGACGATGATCCGCACGTTGGGACGGCATTGTGCGAGCAACGCCGCCAGGCATGTGCCGATACGTTTCTCCTCGTTGCGGGCGGGGATGACGATTGTGGTTTCCACGGAAGCATTATTCATGCGTGACCCTCGGGTTGTGCAATATCAATGCGATAAAAATCGGTGCTTCTTCGGGTTTCGAAGCGATGCGTTTCGGCCAGCGTACCGGTAAAGACCTCAAGCGCGTCGATGCCCTGAAGCGTGTGGTCGGTTTCGCCAAGATAGGTGACACAGAGCAGCTCTGCCAGCGGCCAGCGCGCGGAGAGATCTTTGGCGAGAGCTCTGATATCGTCGCGACCGAGAAAGTAGAGAAATTCTGAGATCACGATCAGGTCAAAATCTCCTGCCGGAAGAGGACAGGGGTAGAAACCCTGCACGAACCTTGCGGATGGCACTGCACGGCCCGCGGCCAACACTGCGCGTCCGACTGCGTCGATCCCGGTATAACGTTTGCAGAGCGGGGCGAGGTGGCGTGCAAGTTCGCCGTTGCCGCAGCCAATTTCCAGCGAGGCGCGGTACTGAGACCGCGACAGGGCTTCGCGGGTGGCCTGGAACTTTGCCTGCTCATAGGGGCTTGTGGCGAAATCCCAAGGATCATCTGTTGCGGCGTAGATCGCGTTCAACCGCTCGGAGGAAACGGTCATATCGGGGTTCTCCAGAAGATTTCATCCTCGTCAATGAACTTGGCCACGAACCGGGGGTCGAGCCGGAAGCCATCAGGATCGTCAGTGATACAGGATCCAAGCTGGCTTTCATGTGCACGGATCGCAGCCGCCTTCCGGGCGCGATGGCGGGCGATGTCGAAATGAACGGGATCATGTTTCTGGATGTTTGTTGCAAAGTCCCGGTCGTCCCAGCGACACCAGACGGGGTAGCTGTAAAGCGTCAAATCTGGGTCAAGCAGGACCAGTGTCCGCGCGATCCGCGCAGTGGTCTTGTGATCGGCGTGGTGATCCTCCGTCGCTGGTGCAAAGACGCACCTCGCGCCAATTCGCGCAACGATGGATTCTATGTCTGTAGCAATTTGACAAGGGTCATAAGCGTGCAACTGGCTGTCCTTCAGGCCAAGCCATGTGGTATCCGCAGGCTTCCCTCCGAGCTGCGCGATGGCGGTCTCAAACTCTTGTCTGCGTCTCAGGGCGAGTCTTTCTGGCGGCCACTCCTTCGAATTGGGATGAGAGGCAGAGCGATCGGTCACGCAGATGACGTGCGCGCCATGCTGGCGAAATCCTTCGGCCAGAAGACCGCCACAGCCTAGCGATTCATCGTCGGGATGCGGCGCCAGGATGACTATCGGTGTCCCACTGGACAGGGCGTCGAAGCACGCGGCGCGGAAATGCGCGTTCACTTCAGAAGCTCCCTGATCGAGTTTTCGTCTGCAAATGCCTGATCAGCGAAACGGATCAGCATGGCGTCCCGCGCCGCCTGACGAAGGTAGACAGAAAGATCGCGTGCCCTGCGGCTGGTGACACTCCCGTCCTCGAAATGTGCTAGTCCGACAGATTGCTCGACCGCTCGGATTGCATCGAGCGCGCAGTCCTCTGTCTGGAGACGCGCAGCAATTGAGAGCGCAACCGCCTTCTCCGGCATCTTTGACAGCATCATCCGGGCCGCGCGTTCGACCAAAGCTCCGCCCGAAAGGGCGCGCATCATCACCTGGCCCAGCCGCGACTTCTGGGCATCCGCCTCCATGCGCCCCAGAGAGCGCAGGTGGGAGGTTGCCGCGTCGATCAGTCCGACCGCACCACCGATCTGAAGCGCCGCTATCCGCCACACGCCCCCCACGAAATATGGTTCACGCACGTAATCGCCCGCAGATCCAACCCAGAGAAGCGAAGACACCGCCAGGCCGCTGAAATCGAAGCGGCCTGATGCGGTGGATCTCATCCCCGGCATGCGCCAACCCGATACGTCGGCACGATTGACGTCGGTCACCTCAATGAGGGCAAGCCTTACGTCCGGCCCGGAATTCACGGTTACGATCGCATGTGTCACGGTTCCAAGGCCCGATGCGAATTTCTTGGCTCCTGTCAGCCCTGCCGCGCCCTTTTCCAAGACAACGGGTATGGCATCGTCAGCCCCCCAGACGCCAAGAAACGCACCATGGGCAAGCAATTGTTTGACCTTGTCCCTCACGGACCGAGCGGCGTACGTCTTTACCAGATTGAGCGCGTTGATATGTCCCTCCCATAGGCGCCCTACCGGCAAATTTACCGACCCTAAAGATATCAGACTTCGTGCCGTCAATTCGGGTTCGGTCGCTCCATCATCCAGCAGTAGGCTGGCATCACGCAATCGATCTATGGAGGCTCCGATGTCGAGAAGGCCAATCTCTTCATCCGCCGCGTGCGCGGCGCACCCGGCAAGCATCGTCTCGAAGGAAGAATCCGCATAGGCACTGCGGTGTTTCAACCATGCGCTGACGCGCTCATTCTTTGCCATTATGCCACCCTCTGACTTGTTTCGAGCCGCTCAGACCGGGCTGCGGAGGTCAGCAGATCGGCCCATTGATGAGCCACTGCGGAGAGACGGAACGACGGATTCAGAGAGACCTCTGGCGCCCTCTGGCGCCAGCACTGGATCCGTTCCAGAATCTGCGTGGGATCACTGCAATCGATGCGCTGATCCGGACTTTCAAGCACCTCGTTGTTCGCGCCAAGACCCTTTTGTGCGAGCACAGGAGTGCCGACGGCATTCGCCTCTGCCATAACTAGACCGAAGGTTTCGGCGAATGTCGTCTGCGGGTAAAACACGCATAGCGACCGGCGCATCTGCCGGATCAGGGCAGTATGAGACAGAACGCCCAGAGGAATGACGTTGTCGGGGGCTGGCCCGACATTCCAGCGAAGGTACCCAGGGTCAGCAACAGCCAGAACAAGCTCCGGTATCGTGTGACGCAGTGCATCAAAGCATGCAAAAACCTCACGCAGGCCCTTGTGTGGAGAGCTCGCGAACAAGAGGCGGTTTTTCAGGCGTGGCGTCGCATCGGGGACCATGCTGTCGGCAACGGGATTATGAATGTGTAGTATGTCGGGTTGGCGTGCCTCCGCAAGAAAACGGCGCAGCCCGTCGGCGTGGCTTTGTGATACGCATATGATGCGGATACCTGCATCGCGCAGCTCCTTGCCCATTACCCTGTTGTGGCGGCCTGGAAAGACATGCAGCCACAGAAAGATGGGCAGATCGGGGTTGATCCGGCGCAGCTTGAGCGCGACCTTCCAGGCGTTAATGACCACGATGACATCTGTCTGCAGCTTCGTCAGCTTGACTTCGAATCTTTCAAATGACAATGAACCGCGCTGACTGGTGGTCCTTCGATTGCGTTGGAACAGGCCGATCTTGAATGTCTCGGACAGGGCATCGGCGATGCGCAGGGTCGTCGCTTCGGTTCCGCCCAAGGTTCCGGTGCGTAGGTGTGACGGATCATATCCGGCGGCGCACATGGGGTCGACAATCGCGACGCGGACGCGTGAATGCAGGGTCATGCGATCGCTTCCACCTCGCCAAAGCGCGTATAGGGCGTCCTTATTATGGCCGAAACGGCACGACCTGTGGACGCAGTAGCGGGAATGTCGCGGCAGGCGAGCATATCGGGGTTGCTTACAAAATCTATGGCAAGATTAGGCAAGTCTATGGTTTCGGCCTCGACCGTCCCATGCGCGCGCCAGTCATCAACCTTGCGCCAGACTGTATCGCGGTCAAAGCGGCGGGCAGAGCTTTCGTAATTTGATCCGACCGCCTGGGTCAAACTGCCGGGGGTCTCGATCTTGGTCAGAAGAATCTCGGGGATGACCCAAACGACCTCACCATTCAGGATCAAACGGTTGCGCAACTCGCGATCTTCCTCGATGCAGTTCGCGAACCCGCCGACGCGGCTCAGCATCTCGTGCCGAAACAGACCTGAATTGATGTGCGTCCACTCTCCCGGGACCTGCGAGCCCATCTGGAGGTTGGGAAAGACGTCGTCCAGCAGTGACAGATCGCGGCGAATTTCCACCCGTCGGCCATCCGGCAGCAGAAGCTCATGATGGCTTAGCACGACCCCAACATCCAGCCGCGACGAGGGTGTGTGGCCGGCTATCCGCCAGTTCAGACATGGGTCGGCGTGAATATCCTGCGCGGTCAGGACGCGAACCTGTCGCAGCACTTTGTCGCGATGCGGAATATCATCGGAATCGTGGAAGGTTACGGCTTCGCCATCGGTCAGAAGCAGACCGGCATTCTTGGCCTGAGCGGTGCCATGATTGCGCGACAGACGGATATAATTGAAATCATCGCGGTTGAGATAAGGCCTGAGCGCGCGCCAAGTATCATCAGTGCTCGCGTCATCGACAACCGTGATACGTTTATGCCACCAAGATTGTTCAAGAGCCGCTCGTACGGCCGTTTCGATCAAGTGAGCCCGGTTGTAGGTCGGGATGATGATATCCACGCGGGGGGACATGGGGTCGGCTGTCATGTCATAAACTCCTGTTTCAGGCCCGTGACGGCTTTGCGATAGGATTTAAGCTGGGCTGAGGTCAGTGCCGCGGCGGGCCATGTCAGCATCAGTGAGATGGTGGCAGCCAAGACGACGAAGCCCGCATGATAGGCTGCCGGGAGGCACAAAAGTGCGAGCGCGAGCATTATGGTATGCTGAACGGGGATGCGCCCATGATCTGCGTCGGTTGCGACGCACTTGTCTGTGACGACGAATTGGAAACGCCGTCCTGCCATGGTGTCGAAGGTCGCACTGGCGGACGCCGGTGCGAGCGCCAAGCGGCTTGCGAGCGCACCCAGTATGGTGCCAAGTGCCTGCCTGTCGCGCAGGCCACGGTCGAGGATGCGCCAGACGAGTTCACCCAGTCCAAGGAATACGGTGGTGGCGGCAAGCAGAACGACAAAATTGTTTGCCGCCCCTGTCAGAAGGCCGATGAGAAGGACGAGTGCCGGAAGTAGCGACACATTAAGCCAAGCCGTTAGCTGCGCGAGCAGCGCGATGCGTTTGCGCGATGGAAGACTGCTTTTACAACCGAGTATGATTGGCAAATGCAGCAGCAGAGTCTGCAGATTGCCGCTGGCCCAGCGATGACGCTGCTTTTCGA
This sequence comes from Puniceibacterium antarcticum, assembly GCF_002760615.1. GTDB lineage: Bacteria > Pseudomonadota > Alphaproteobacteria > Rhodobacterales > Rhodobacteraceae > Puniceibacterium > Puniceibacterium antarcticum. Next base: position 8,080 of record NZ_AWWI01000115.1, read on the forward strand.
GATCGCGCAGCGAGAAGGGCAGGTAGCCCATGCCGACGACTTGTGAAATATATCGACCAGAAAAACCGGCCTGACACAACCTCACGCCCATTTCTGCATCTTCAGTGGTTGTGCGACCGGACCAGCCGCCGCAAGCTATCAGGGCGGCCTTTGAGACCACACAGAGTGTTCCGGTCAGCAGCACCGATTCCGCGCCATCCCCAACTTCCGCGCTTGAGCGGAAATACTCTTCGAGTTCAGCGTCGACACCTTTTAGGCGGCCTTGAGAATGTGCATAGGCCTGAGGGAACTGCACGTAATCTGCGCCAGTTCGTGTCAGTGCCGACTGCGATGCTTTAAGGAAATCCGCACTGACCTGATAATCCGCATCCACTGTCACAACATGGGTCGCTTCGCTTCGGGATTGGGCTAGTGCAATGTTCAGCGCACCAGCCTTTGCACCCTTAACGTCGTCCTGATGCAGGTATCTGAAGGTCGGCCCTCGCCCGTTACACCACTTCTCGACTGGCCGCCAAAGTTCAGGATCGGCAGTGTTGTTGTCCATCACGATGACCTCGTACCCAGAGTGGGGCCAGTTCTGCTCATCAAGGGATTGCAGGGTTTTGATGACCATGTCCGGCGGCTCGTCATGTGTGGCGACATGCACGGAGAAGAACGGGTCGACCTCAACAGTGTGATCCGGTCCCCTGTTGGGCAGATAGGCACTCGCAGAGATCCGAACTGCTATGAGGCATAGTTGCAGCGCGAGCACCGCACCACAGATTACGGCCCCTGCCAAGGGCATGATGATACACAGGGCGGCAAGGCAAAAGGGTAGAAATATGCCACAGTTCATGGTTCACCCCCGAGGTGTTGCAGGCAGATTCGGACTGGAGAAATCATCAGGACGCCGACAAAGGCCGATGGGCTTCCATGGATTGACAACCGCTGCGGCAGGCCAAAGGTTCCCACTGTGAAAGAAGATATAAGTAAATGAAATTTAACGATAAAGTTTGATCGGGAGATAACTTATCAGTAAAATAAAACGCGTTCGTTAAACTGTGTTAATCCACGTCAGACTTTGTTCGCTGGAAACCAGCCTATGTCCATATCGGAGTAACGATCCCGGAAATCGGTCGCTTCCTCCATGGCCTCGGGGCGAAGCAGGTGGACAGTGTTTCCTGTCCGAGCAATGTCCCCGTCTTTCTCCATCCTTGAAAGTGTCTTGCTGACATAGACATTGGTCAAGCCGACGTAGGCCGCAATCTGGCTCTGGTTTAGCGGAAGTCTCAAGACATCACTCATCCCCTTATTGGTGATTTTCAAACGCGCCAGAAGATCTAGCAGCATGTAGCTGATCCGTGCCCGGGCGGTCATGCTTCCTAATGCCCGCAGGAGGTCGAGCAGGATGATCTGATCGCGCAATGCGATGGACAGAATAAGAGCAGAAAGGCGGGGAGAGTCCCGCAAGATGACGTCGAGCGCGGTCTTGGGGAAGGGGCAGAGCACAACATCCTCGGCGGCGCAGAGGGTCGAGGTAACATGTTTCTGCGACACATCCGGAAAGCCGATGATATCGCCGGGCAAATGCAGTTTCACAATCTGCCGACTGCCATCGGGCAGGTCGTTGTAACTGAAAAGCCAGCCCTGCTTCACCACGAAAAGGTCGGTGCAGGGATCGTCCATTTGATAGATGTCCGTCCCAGCCCCGTAACTGCGTTCGGATTTTTCCAGTGTCGAAAGCCTCTGCCTGTCGTCTTCACTCAGAGAAATGTAGTGTCCAAGCTTGGAAACGAGGCAGCTCGCTCGGTCGGTCATTCACGCGTCTCCGGGTTGCTTGTGCTCATCCAGTCAAAGTTTCTGAGCCTGTCAAGATCCTTCGTCTAAAGGATTGTCGGCTCAATAAAAGACTTTGGATAAATGGCGTCACTGATATAGCCTCGCCTGCACGCGATAATCATGCTCCGCGAAGATTGCCCAGGGCCGATCAGGGGGTGTCTTCGATCCCGCGTATACCTTTCAACACATCAGATCGTGAAAGGGGCACGGGGTTCAGGTCGCGGAGAACACTGACATCCCCGGTGGTTTCAAGAACCACTGCGATGACCTGTTCGGTATTCCAGACGTTGGCCTCCCGCATTTTGGCAAACAAATCGGCTTCTGTGACCCGTGCCGTCGCTAGGTTCTCGGTGTAGATCTTCTGACCGGCCATCAGCAACAGTGGCGTGTTGTCCACAGCGCCGCGGAAACCGTGAACATGAACCCGCAGCCAAGCGACAATGCCCTGAAAAAGGAAAATTGCCACTATGGCCGCGATTGCAATACTCAGGTCAAGGCTCTTGTCGACGATTGCCGTCGCCACCAGAGAGCCCGTGGCAATGGTCATCGCAAAGTCGAAGATCGACATTTTCGAGAACGAGCGAAGCCCTTGTATCCTTGTCAGGACGATGACCACGACGATAATCACGCCGGTTCTGAAAAAGGGTTCCAGCACGGAAAATTCCTTATTGTCCAAAATGTCAGGCTCGGCGCGGTGGCCTGCACATCAGGCTTTGTGACCGACGTGCAGGCAGGAAGTTCAGGCCTTACGAAAGCCGGTCCCAGAAGCGGACCTTGGCGCAGGCCGAGACGAAGGACTTTGCGTCGCCCTTCTTGTTTAGGGCGATGACGCCGTCGTCAGGTGAGTCGATGCCCGATGACTTCAGGAACGCAGCACCTGCGCCCCCGACACCGATGAACTTGCCATGAGCAAAGGCATCCGCCGCAAAAGTCTTGGCGGCGTGCATCCCCTTCAGGGCCTTTGCACCGTCTTCCGAGGCGAGTATGACCACAGCATCATAGAGCACGGAGGGGCCGCCATCGATCTTTTGCTGTGCGGGCACTTCCTTTCCACCTGCCGTCACAATGCCGCCGATCTTAGGCGCAACGACCTCAAAGATGCCTCCAGCATCCTTGATGGCGTTCATCACGCCGTCGAGCAGATCGTCGTCGATGCCGTCGGTCAGCAGAAGACCCATCTTGCGACCCGCAAAACTGTCGGGACCGTTCTTAAGGATCGACAACGAATCTGATGGCTTCAGCCCTTCGACCGGGGTGCGAGCGGGTGTGTGCGCCTTTGGTACCGATTTGAGGCCCAGCCCATCGGCGACCTTGGCGGCGAGATCTTTATCGATGTTGGGCAGGTGAGCCACCAGCCGCTCCCGGATCGCGGGAGTCTCGACCTTCGAGAGTTCAAAGACGATTGCACTGGCAATGTGGTCCTGCTCGATCCCGGTCTGGCTGATGTAGAACTGGCGAGCCTGACTGTAGTGATCGGCAAACAGTTCGCCTCGGACCTTGCGCTTTTCGCCATCCACCTGCTCGGGATAGGATCTATGACCCTTCTCGGGATCGGCGCGCGGACCGCCCTGCGCCCAGCCGTTGGGTTCGTAATTGGCGCGACCGACGGGATTGTGCATCGCCATGTGACCGTCCTGCTGGAAGTGATGGAACGGGCATTTCGGGGCATTGATCGGGATATGGGTGAAGTTCGGCCCACCTAGACGCTTGGTCTGTGTATCGAGATACGAGAAGTTGCGTCCTTGCAGCAGTGGGTCGTTTGTGAAGTCTATGCCCGGCACGATATTTTGTGTGCAGAAGGCCACCTGTTCGGTTTCGGCAAAGAAGTTGTCGACCATTCGGTCGAGCACAAGCCTCCCAACAATACGCACCGGTACGTCCTCTTCCGGAATCAGCTTCGTGGCGTCGAGCACGTCAAACGGGAACGTGTCGGCGAACGCATCGTCAAAGACCTGAACGCCCAGCTCCCATTCCGGATAATCTCCGTTCTGGATAGCCGTCCACAGGTCCCGACGGTGGAAATCCGGATCGGCGCCGTTGATCTTTACCGCCTCGTCCCAGATCACCGATTGCAGGCCCTGCTTCGGCTTCCAGTGGAACTTGACGAACTGGCTTTTGCCCTCGGCCGTCACCAAGCGGAATGTGTGGACGCCAAAGCCTTCCATGAACCGGAAGGAGCGCGGAATCGCCCGATCCGACATGGTCCACATCACCATGTGCATGGCCTCGGGCATCAGCGAGATGAAGTCCCAGAAGTTGTCATGCGCCGACTGCGCCTGCGGGAAGGCGCGGTCCGGCGCTTCCTTGACCGAATGGATGAGATCGGGGAATTTCATTGCATCCTGGATGAAAAAGACCGGGATGTTGTTGCCAACGATGTCCCAGTTGCCCTCTTCGGTGTATAGCTTCACCGCAAAGCCGCGCACGTCCCGGGCAAGGTCAACCGATCCCTTGTTGCCCGCCACTGTCGAGAACCGCACGAAGGCCGGAACCCGGCGTCCCTTTTCCTGAAACAGATGCGCCGAGGTCAAGTCAGATAGGTCTTCGGTCGCCTCGAAATATCCATGCGCACCATAACCGCGGGCATGGACCACACGTTCGGGGATCCGTTCGTGATCAAAATGGAAGATCTTTTCGCGAAAGTGGAAATCCTCCAGAAGGGCGGGTCCTCGCGCGCCCACGCGCAGGGTGTTCTGATTGTCGCCCACGGGAATTCCCTGAGATGTGGTCAAGGCAGGGCCATCACCGCGCTGATGCGTCTCGCCGCCTTCGCCGGGCACGTTCTTTCGCTCTTTGGTGTCATTGGACGACTGTGTTTCGGCGCTCGGTGTGTAAAGGCCGGATTGATCTGCCATGAGCTCAGTTCCTTGTGAGGGGCATCGCCCGCTCGGAGCCGGGCGGGTCAGTGCGCTCATTCCAACACTCCATCGCGCTGAAGGTTCCAATTGCCTGGTGCACTGTTCGCTTTCGGAAAAAAGGCACTCTTTGCTGTATTATGAGCCGGAACAAGATAGTGATCGCGCGTTGGCGAAAAGTAATCTCTTCTCGTCCCAACCAAAGGGGATATCAGCGGTTGGTGGCGTGAGGAGACCGATCTTAGGAGGTTGGGGGGGGCAGCATTATGAGCTAATAGATCATTCAGTCGGACACGGTCCTGCCGGACACTATCCTCTCTGTTCGCAAGGATAACCGAACTTTTGAATTATCTCACCAATGTTACTAAGGGCACCTACGGCTGTTCGGGTTTTGGTCTTGTCAGCCTGAATATCACGTCTCAAAATATTCAGTGTTCCAACGTTTTCAGTTCTGCCTGTTGCTGGATCATTTTCAGGATCCGTCGTTCGTCAACCGGCTTCGGCAGGAATAGCACTTCATCGAATATGTCGGGAAGCTGATCTTTCGAATAGCCGGATACGCACAGGAAAGGCACACCCTGTTTTTGGAGCTCAAGCGCCACGGGTTCCGAGGTTTCAGTGCCACGTTTGACATCGAGAATTGCAAAGGAAGGGCGCGCGTGCGCGATAAGGGCAAGTGCATCTTCGACATTGCCCGTCGGGCCAATCATGGCCAGCCCAGCTTCCTCCAGCATTTCCGAGATTGAGCGCGTAAGCAGCGCGTCGTCATCGACGATGAGCACGCCCACCTCTTCGCTTTTTCTGGTCAGAGGTTCGGCACGCACGGAGGCTGTGTCATCGACGACCGTCACCGACGCCAACGGACACGTCAAACGCCAAATCAGCCCGGAGGGCTCATACTTCGCATCCACCGAACCGCCCAATCCCGACGTGAGAAGCGAGCCGGAAACGAGGCTACCGAACCCGGTTCGCTGCGGTGCCTTGACCGACGGTCCGCCCGTCTCTCGCCACTCCATGACATAGCTATGCCTGTCTTCGGTCCGTTCCCTGCGCCAGCTGATCTGAACCTGTCCGGAGGTGTTGGAAAGTGCGCCATATTTCCCCGCGTTGGTCGTCAATTCGTGCAAAGCCATTCCCAGTTTTTCCGCCGCTTCGGGGAAAATCATTATGGGAGACCCATCGACATGAATGCGGTTTTCAAAAAGATCCGAGAAATGCGCCAGCTGACCGCGAACCAAATCGTTCAGATCAACTGTCTTCCACTCGGATTTGACAAGAATATCCTGGTTCGCTGCTAGCGCAGAGATCCGATCCGAGAAACGTTCGAGGAAGCCATAGATCCCGCTTGATGCCGTGCGTCTGGCGATGACGTTGACCAGTGACAGCATGTTCTTGGCGCAATGGTTCACCTCTTTCAGCAGAAGCTCGACATGATCTTTGTGACGCTTGATGTCGGTAATATCGTGGAATAGGTTGGCAATCCGGCTATCTTCCGGTTTGTCGATCGGGAATGCGTAGACATCGAACGCCCGGTTCAGCATTTCCGAGTGCTCTTCAAAGCGCCTTGGCTTGCGTGTCCGGGCAACGTCGCCATAAAATTCGTACCAATGCTCTTCTAGGGATTGTGTCGCAAAATTTTGGGTGAAGCGAGATGAGGCTTCAGCTGGACAACTATGCTGCCAGCTGGCCGAACTGCGCGAAGCCGGACAGCCCTGATCGATCGAATTTCCCTTTACGGATCATGTGAGCGACTTCGATGCTTGCCAGAGTTGCTGCCGCTGAATTGAGCGATTTAAAGGTCTGCATAGGGCGCGTAATCCTTTTTATAAAGCGATGGTCCTGCTCAATGATATTATTGAGATATTTCACCTGCGGGACATCGATCAACCAGCACCAGCTATTCATAACCAGTACCCACCTGCCAATTCAAAGGGGGCTCCTATCACAGCTTGGCGGGCAGGCAAATATTCTCAAACTTTGTGACAGAACCTCCGCCTCTGGCCCTGAGGCTCCATCATAACCGCCGATGCGGGGGGCTGAAACTCGGCCTTGCCGCACTAGTTCCATGCGGAACGGGAAAGTCTGGGATGGAACAGGACCATGATCTTAAACGCGATGACCGCACAGCTTTGGCGCCTGCTGCTTGTGGCCTGCTTGATGTGGCCGGGGGTCGCCCGTGCCAATGACTGGGACGCCCTCGAACAACCCGGAGCCTTCGCGCTGATGCGCCATGAACAGGCCCCCGGGATCGGCGATCCTGCGGACTTCACGCTTGGGGATTGCACCACGCAGCGCAACCTCGACGCGTCGGGCCGCGCGCAGGCGCAGCAGATCGGTGCGGCATTCCGGGATCGCGGCATTGGATTCGATGCGGTCCTCACCAGCCAGTGGTGCCGCTGCCGCGACACGGCCATGCTGCTGGACCTTGGGCCGGTGAGCGAGGCGCCAGTCTTCAATTCGTTCTTTCGCGACGCGGCTGCGCGGCTATCGCAGACCGAAGCCGCACGGGCGGAACTCGCGGCACGGTCGGGCCGCATCCTTGTCGTCACGCATCAGGTGAACATCACCGCGCTGACCGGTCAAAATACCAGATCGGGCGAAATGCTTGTGGTCCGGGCAGACCCTGACACGGATGGATTCGAGGTGCTGGGCAGCATCCTCATCGCGCCCTGATGCGGCAGCGCATTTCAGGATGCAGCGTTGCCGTGTTTCGGATCTGACCTGAGATGCCGACGGGTCGTATGTGCGTCGGAGCGGTGCCCGCATCGCGAAAACGTGTGCAGCTTTTGAGGGAAAGGCCCGGCAAAAACGCTATCATCATCGAAATCGTCAATCACGAGGACATAGCCAGATGCGCAATCCGACCATGCCCCGCCTTTCGACCCTCACCTCGCTTGGTGCTGCGGCCCTGATTTTTCTGCCGCTGAGCGCCTGCGCGCAGGATTTCAACGCCGCCCCCCCCCACGCAGCAGGTCAGTCCCCGGCGTTCGAGGCCCAGACCCGCGCCCCGGTGCTTGCCGACAACATCAGCCTGAACCGGCAGGTCGTCGCCTCAAAGCTCGAGAGCCCCTGGGGCATGGACCAGCTGCCCGATGGGCGCTGGCTGGTGACGGAACGCCCCGGTCGGCTGCGGATCGTGGCGGCGGATGGCACTCTGTCGGGCGCAATCAAAGGCCTGCCTGAGGTCGACGCACGCGGTCAGGGTGGTCTGCTGGATGTCGCATTGCGCGATGATTTTGAGCAGACGCGCCGCCTCTGGTGGAGCTTTTCCGAACCGCGCGGCCGCGGAACGAACGCCACAGCTGTCGCCACCGGCCTGCTGTCAGCGGATGAACAAAGCCTTGAACAGGTCGAGGTTATCTTTCAGCAGCAACCCGCCTGGGCCTCGACCAAGCATTTCGGCTCGCGTCTGGTCTTTGACGGTCAGGGCGCGCTTTTTGTCACCACGGGAGAGCGTTCCAATCCCGAGCCGCGCCAGCTGGCACAGGACGTCGGCACGCATCTTGGCAAGGTGCTGCGCATCGACCCGAGGGGCGGCGCCGCGCAGGGAAACCCCAAGATCGCCGGAGGCCTGCCCGAGATCTGGTCCTATGGCCATCGCAACATGCAATCGGCCGCACTTGGCCCCGATGGTGCGCTTTGGACCGTTGAACATGGGCCAAAAGGCGGCGATGAGCTGAACCGCCCACAGGCCGGACTGAACTATGGCTGGCCGGTGATCACCTATGGCGAGGATTATTCGGGGCGCCCGATGGGTCAGGGCCTGACCAAGCAGGAGGGCATGGAGCAGCCGGTCTATTACTGGGACCCGGTGATCGCGCCCTCGGGCATGGTGTTCTACGATGGTGCGATGTTTGCGGACTGGCAGGGCAGCGCTCTGATCGGCGGGCTGGCCGGTCAGGCGCTGGTGCGGCTTGAGATGGACGACGGTCGCGTCACAGGCGAGGCGCGTTATCTGCAGGGGCAGGGCCGGGTGCGCGACGTGGATCAGGCCGCAGACGGCGCGGTCATGCTGCTGATCGACGGCGAAAACGGCGCTCTGGTGCGGCTGACACCGGCCTCCTGAACGCATCAAGTCGTGACCGATCCCACCGGAGCCGCGCCTTCGGTGGGATTTCTATGACCTGACATAAAGGACGTGGGAAACAGGCTGTTAACCTCTGACCCTTTGGCCACAAGTTCAGCGACCAAAGGAGGATGTTTGACGTGGCAGTGTCCGTACGAGCACAGCGCAGCACGAACGTTCAGATCCACGCGGGTGATCCAGCGCGCGCGCAGGAGTCCTGGACACTGTGGAGGTTCTGTCGCAAACTTTCGGGTGAAGCGAGATGAGACTTCTGCTGGATGCAATTATCCCGCCAGCTGGCCGAACTGCGCGAAGCCGGACAGCCCTGATCGGTCGAATTGCCCTTTACGGATCATGTGAGCGACTTCGATGCCTGCCAGAGTTGCTGCCGCTGAATTGAGCGATTTAAAGGTCTGCATAGGGCGCGTAATCCTTTTTATAAAGCGATGGTCCTGCTCAATGATATTATTGAGATATTTCACCTGCAGGACGTCGATCAACCAGCACCAGCTCTTCATAACCAGTAGGCAATTCATCTTGAACAGCCCCGCCGCATTCGATCCGCTTTTGTCGATGACAACCTTGTCGGGCCATAGTCATATGCTGCCACCATCGATCCAACCGATACCCCAAGGGTGGTGCGCGAATATCCCGATACGCTCGACGAAGAGGCCTTCGGAGCGGCCACGCCCGTCAAGCCCAAGTTCACGGCCCATGCCAATCCTGCCAGCCAGTGGATGGCAGCGCGTAAGGGTCCTGCTTTCTTTGCCTATTCAGGCAATTACCTGATTGATACCGATCATGTGGTCATCGTGGATGTAGAAGTGACGCGATCTGTCCAGCAGGCGGAGGTGGGCTCCACCCTCACGATGCTGGACCGCTCGGCAGAACGGGAACGCTCATACTGGCGGTTGCCGACGCATCCTATGGGTCCGAGGAGAGCTTGGTCGAGCTCGTCCTGAATCGGCAGATCCTGCTGTATCAGGTTTGTCCGCATAGTGTGAATTCGCTCATCTCAGGTTTTACACTTGCAGCGAAAGTCCGGTCTGACGGGCTGCACCGCAGCATGATCAAGACTGGGTGAATGTCGGCTTAGCCCCTTCTATAGAAGGCCACCTTCAACCGATCGTCAAGCTGTCCGAGACGATCGAAATCTCCAATGTTCCGCGTGACAACCAAGCATCCTAGACGGGACGCCTGTGCTGCCAGGATGGCATCGTTCTGTGCTTTCCTGCGATCTTCCTTAGTGTAGCCCAGGATACGCGCCATGCAGCCCGCGAGCACCATTCCCCGCATCGTGTCTTCATGCGTCAGATCGAAGATCCTGTGGGCGCCAGTGCTAGCCAGAAGAGCACGGACCTCGCGGGTGGCATCCGATGTGCGAGGATCGCTTGGGTCGAGCCGACCGAAGAGGAAGGCCAGTTCGCCGAGAACGACGGGGGAGTGGTAGATGACCCGCGCCCGAATGCGCTCCTCGGTGTCTCGCGGAAGCCGCCCTTGGAGCTGATCCAAGATCACACAGGTGTCGAGCATGATCCGTTCCCCGCCCACCGGTGCATCGGCGATGAACGAGAGGTCGACGTCGGCCCGCGTGGGCAGATCGGTCTTGCCGAGAGCGACTCGGCAGCGACGCAGCAGTTCATCGATTTCCATGCAGTGTCAGGCTTCCAGATCGAGTCCGGGGTCGACCTTTCCGCGGGCGGCCATGAACGCGTCCGCGAAGCCGTCCTCGATTACGATATTCGCGAGCGCGAACTCGATGAGTTGGCTGTCCGACATCGCGCCTGCGCGTGCGCGTGCAAGTTCGAGGAGCTTAGGATTTATCCGGCCGGTCACCCGCGCGCCCTTGTCACGAGACAAACCCATCTCTCCGATCTGGGCCAGGACAGCTTCAAGGCGGGCTCGGGAAGCTTCTGATTGCTCAGGGGTATCTATATTGGCCATGGCATCCTCCATTGATCCTAATGTTCCACAAAGATATAAAAATGTCAAACATTCAAAATATAAAGAACATGCCTATATCTTGCGAGAGCAAGTGAGAAAAGTGATGCAAAACGATCTCCGCATGAAAGCGGTGTGGAACCAGAAAAACATCCCTGTCGCTCTTCGTCGTGACGGCAAGGGCGAGCAGGTTAGCTGACTGGCATGAGGCGCAGGATCAAGTCCAGATATCATCAACGCGCCATGGATTGTCATGCGTTGATATGAAAGCCGTAGAACGGCCCACAGCATGCCGTTCATCACTTCTCTGAATGCCGCACGCCGCCCGCTGAACCGGCCGTTCGCTGCGGTTACGAGATCAAGGCAACCTCGAACTCACACTCTGCGGACCTTCCTGCCGTTCGCCAAATGGCGGCTCTTGGCAGATCCTATTTCTTGCTGTCGCGCCCGGGTTCGGGCTGAGTCCCATGGTCAGTTTGGCATCAGGCGACGGCGCTACCGTCTTCATTCCAATCAGTCCAGCTCGCAAAACTGAGGGGCTCGACATCATCCAGTTTTAACAGGAACGAAGACCAATTATTCAAGTTGCGTTCGAGTCTATCTTGCAGGCTGTTTGCGTTTTCGTAGCTATAACCATGCCCTTGCACGCCGTAGGAAATGAAGGGCGGCAGGACTGAGAAACCCATGTAATGCATCGAATATTGCAACGACCATAGCATCGTGTCGAAGTCACCTCCGCGGCTGCTCGGCCCAAAAGCTGCCTGAGGCGCCCCTGTCGTGACAGAGATCAGCGCTCGACGGCCCCTGAAATAGCCCGCGTCATAGCGCATCTTGCTGGTGTAGAGGCCACCGCTCACGAACACGCGGTCCATCCAACCTTTCAGCATGGCTGGTGGTCCGTGCCACCACAGGGGGAATTGAAGGATGACAAGATCAGCGCGTTCCAGCCTGTCAATCTCGGTGGCAACATTGTCGGGTAGCGTGCCGGTCGCCCAGGCGTTGCGCTGTTCGCCCAAGGCCGCAAAACGGCCCGGGTCGATCCGGTTCACATAGTGCTCCGGGCGCTCAACTGGATCGAACCTTGATTGGTAGAGATCACTGACCGTCACCGCGCCACCTGCGCTGCGTAACGCGCTTTCTGCGGTTCGCGTGAGTGCGCCATTGTAGGAAGTGACCTCGGGGTGAACATGAATGATATGGGTCTGCATCTATTGGTCTCCGCCGGTTGTTCTCATTCGACCTGACTTTAATCGTTCATTCATGATAGGTATTCAGAAGATCTGGTAACTTGGCCTTTCAAAAATGAACGACACGCTCGACTGGAATGACTATGAGATTGTTCTCAGGATCGCGGACGCCGGTTCGTTGTCCAGGGCGGCTCAGATGTTGGGGTCAAGCCATCCGACCATGTTTCGTAGAATAAATGCTGTGGAAGAAAAGCTCGGCGTGCGGCTCTTTGAGCGTTTCAGGACGGGATATAAGGCGACCGCTGCCGGTGAAGAACTCGTGTCGGTCGCCCGACAAATCGCCGAATTAACCAACAACATGGAGCGACGCCTGTGGGGGCAGGACCTGCGGCCTTCCGGTGTGGTGCGCATAGCGACGACCGATACATTGCTCTCCGGCCTACTCGCACCAGAGGTCGTGCTTTTCCGGCAACTAGAGCCCGACATTACCTTGGATATCGCCGTGTCGAACGAGGTTTCCAACCTTTCGCTCCGCGAGGCCGACATCGCGATCCGGCCCGCGTCTTTACCAGACGATCACCTTATCGGTCGAAAACTGGGCCTGATCCGGCAAGCCGTCTACGTGCATCGCAGACTTGATCTTGGGAATGAACCTGCGCCACCGTGGAAAGCACTACCTTGGATCGGGCCAAGTCGGTCAATGCCGTATGGCCAGCTTCACGCGTGGATGCGAAAGGTCGACTGCGCCGAGAAATGCATTTGCCGTATGGACAGTGTGCTTGCCATGTATGCGGCGGTTAGATCCGGGATGGGCGTTGCGGTTCTACCTTGCTATCTTGCTGATAGCGACATCGACCTGGTACGGATTGGAAATCCGATCGATGATGTTGCTGTGGACCTATGGCTCTTGACGCATCCTGACCTTCGTCACACGGCGCGTGTGCGGGCAACATTGGATCATTTCGGAAAGCTTGGCGTGAAGCTGTAAGCGGAACGAAAAACCCTGCAGTTCGCTACCATGCAGAAAATCGGTAGTGTGGGCTCGGTCCGGACCTTCGCTGTGCCCTGCTCGAGGGTCCGGTGAGCGGACTGAACGGACCTTAGGTGATCTTCATTGCGACCGCTTGAATGCGGCCGTCGCAACGCCCATCGCAACCAGCGCACTACCGCCAAGACGAGAGAACCAAGCCAAAACTGAAGGTCTCGCAATTTTAGCGCGTAGCTTATCTGCCAAGAGCGCATAAGCGAGAGCATTGAATGCGGCCAAACCTACGAAGGTAACGACCAGTATCGCGAACTGGGGCAGAAGCGGGCTGTCCACCACAACGAATTGCGGCACGAAGGCAATGAAGAATACGATGGATTTAGGATTTAGCGCGGTCACTGCCGTAGCGTGGCCAAAGACACTTGACGCGCTGGTCTCCCTAACCTTCTCCAGATCGTCGAGCGAAGCCGTTGAAGCGCTACGGAAAAGCTTGATCCCCATATAGACGAGATAGACAGCTCCGACCCACTTTAGAACAGTGAACAGCGTCGCCGAAGCCAGAACTAAGGCCCCTAGGCCCGCCAATGATGCAGACATTGCGATGAAGTCACCGAGAGCTACGCCCCCGACCGTCGCGATGGCCACCCTTTTTCCTTGGCTGATCGCATAACTAAGAACTAGCAAAACCGTCGGTCCGGGAATGAGCAAAAGAGCTATTGAGGCTGCAACAAACGCCAGCCAAACCTGAAAATCCATGAAAATCCCTCTCTACTTTTTAGCTAGCCAGCCATGGGGCTGGCAAACTGTAACGGGAACAGGTGAAGCTGGGCAGGTGCTGCGTTGATCGAGACTACTTCAACCGGTCGATGACGGATGCCCCGCCCGACCTGGCAAGCGCGATCAGGCTGGACTGGATCCTGGATGTGAATGCTGAGCTGAACGCACCGATGGGCGTGCGATCCTCCCAGACATAGGACCGCTCCAGAATGTCCGTGTTGATTTCGTCCAGCATGATCCATTTGCGGACATGGGTATCAAGCCCCACGCGCTGCGACTCTAACCAATACCACCACACAGCGCCTGCAGATGGCGTAGTCGCTGGATCAGGGCGGGCAGGCCCGGTCTCAGTCCTCGCGCGACGGGAAGGAGCGTGGGGCTTCAAGGTCAGAGGTGTCCAGGGAGCGCCAAAGGCGCGGTGGCAAGGATCGGGACCGGTGAAGGGCGCAGCGGAGTCTACTGATTGCACAAAAGATTTGGCCGTCCGGTCGGTCGCAGCATCTGAGCATGCAAGCTGGCGCTACTCAGTCACCTTCACGCTCAGGCGCCTGTTCCGCGGAAGCCGACCCACGGAAGGCCGCTCACGCTCTCGATGATGCTGCAGGCCGTTCGACCGGCAGCACCGCGCAGAAATCTCCATTTGCAAACTCAGGCTTTTGACACGATCAGGCAACGTTTCATGCTATGATGCCACGCGCAGCAGCTGACGTTCGCTGCAGGGCTTCAGATCGCCGGGTGGGTTGCAACGCTAAGTATATATGCAGTCGTCAACCCGTAATAGCTTCTCCGTCCCAGGCCGCCGTCGTTCCACTCTCACCTCCGTTACTATCGCCCCGAAGTATTCGAGGCGTCGAAACCAGCGGCAAATGTCGCTTGATCAACGACCGGCATGCCAACTTGCAAACTCAGAGAGTTAACGTGACAACACCGCAACACCACCTGCCTCCAGATCATGAATTTGGTAAAATCTTCTGTTTGCCTCAACAACCTTGAAAGGTACAGGTCGACCAAAGTAATATCCTTGTAGATAATCAACTCCAATTCCCCTTAGACAATCCGCGTCCTGAACAGTCTCAATGCCCTCAGCGATTATCTCCAAATCCAATGATCGGGCGAGACCTACCATGGACGCAACCATTTGGGCATCTTTGTTGCTGTTGTAACTGGACCGGACAAAGGAACGATCAATTTTCAGAACGTCAAACTTAACTCGTTTTAGATATCCGATTGAGGAATAGCCGGTTCCAAAATCGTCCAGCGCTAGACTAAAGCCGCAGGCCCTGAGAACAGATAGTTCTTTCGCGATCGTAATATCGTCGCGCAAGACGATCTGCTCTGTGACCTCCACCTCAATCCGACACGGGCGAATACCATATCCAGAAATACGGTTGGAGAACTCTTCTGCAAAGCCAGGTGTCATGAGTTGGGCAGGCGAGATATTGAGGTTGATCACTGTGTTGTCAACATTTTTGATGTCTTGGCAGACCAGATCGAGGAGCAACCAGCCCAACTGCAGGATAAGTCCGCTTGTCTCAGCAACATTGATGAACCTCTCAGGGTCAACCTGACCCAGTGTGGGGCAAGACCAGCGAGCCAGCGCTTCGTACCGGGAAGCCTGTGAAGGTTCGCGTGTGGAAACAATGGGCTGATAGTACATTTCAAACCCTGTACCGTCTACTAAAGCGCGGCGCAGTTCCACCTCGATCCGCTTGTAATCAAGATCAGCGGCTTTCATGTGGCTGTCGTAACGAACCACCTTCTGCGAACCGTGCGCCTTGGCGGAATACATGGCGCGATCTGCCCGTCTAAGAAGTTCGTCTTGATCCATGAAACGATATTCGCTTACGGCAAGCCCTTTGGAAGCTATGACTTCGAACATCACACCGTTACTTCGTATGGGGTCCGCAGATATCTCGATTATATGTCGGCATTTCTCATTAATTGTCGTTTCAAGTTCATCAGAACCGCAAATAGCGATAAAGAACTCATCCCCACCATAGCGCGATACGAACGTTGCATGGTCTGCCAACCGTCCCAGGCGTCGCGAGAATTCAATCAGGAACTCATCTCCTCCAATGTGCCCCACTGTATCGTTGATCTGCTTGAAACGGACCAGGTCTATGGCTATTATTGCGCAGTCCGCATCTGCTCGTTGGCACAGAAGGTCCAGATGTTCGCGTAGGGCAAACCGGTTTGGCAGATTGGTGAGCACATCGATTCTGGCCTTTCTGAATGAAATGGCTTCCTTATCGATCAGAACCTCGGCTTTGACGCGCAAGAGTCGCGCGGCAAAAAATGAGATCAGCATGAAAGCGAGACTGCCGCTGATCATGATCGGGAGCATATTCCAGAACAAAAGCGTACCCGGAGTCGGTGGCAACCATTGCAGCCAAGCGATGGGTTCGCCCGTGACACCGGACAGGGGGAAGCCAACCGCAACGGCAGACGGGCCGCCAACCACGATTTCTAGTCTTGAGATGGAGAATTCACGTTCTACTTCGGCTAGTCGCTTTTCAGATATAACTTTTCCGATGACGGCTATGGCTTCAGCTTCAAGATGGCTTCCCTCAAGCAGGTCATCATCTTCCGGCAAAAGGTACGATGCGCTGAACATCACCAACTTTCCGTCCCTCAGCTCAAAATAGTCGAGCGTCTCTCGTCGCGTAAAATCGAGCCGGAACACTCTAGACCGCAGTTCAGCTCGCGTTATAGGCGATAGCATTCCTTTCTGCGGGGTTAGACCAAGCTGCGCACTCCAGGACACGGGTGCATCAAATGGCCCATCGAAAAGCTCTGCATATTGGAATACATCGCCGCGATCCGCAGTGACACCATAGTTCGATGCCAACTTGGAATATTCGAGGTTCTTAGCATTCAAGTAAAGATCCGTCCAGTTATGGTAATCACTGGCGATGATAGAAACTTGGTCTTGGAAGGCTAAAATTCTTCCAGTCATACGATTTTTGGATTCTTCCGCAGCGTCAGCGTCCATTTTATCCCTTATTGAGAAAAAGGAAAGCCAGACAACAGAAACCGACGCGAAAAGACAACCGGTTACCACGATTACTATCTGGCTCGGAAGTGTGTTTGGTTTCATTTTGCACACGTTGAGAGTTTAGGTTTTTTCGCCATAAATCCTAAAACACAGACGTCAAAATAGCTGCATGTAAGTTCAGTACCGGCCACAATGTCGAAAGCCGCCTTCATCTCGTTACCGAAGTCGAGCAGACTTGGTGCGTCACTGTGATTCATGAACATGTCGCCGTCGTTTCCCAGGCGAAATACGCCTAAATGTTCGATGTATTCGGCGTGGTGCAGGATGAGATCCAAATCTTCCTGCGACAACCGGTCGATCAGTGCCGCCGGTATTTCAACATCGAAGTTAGGGTCAAATCGCCAGACCACATCTCCAGCCCGGATCGGTTCATGCGTGAACACACCCAAGCCATGAATCATGCTGCGGCCCACGTAATGGTTTACGAGAAGCATATTGCTACCTTGATGGTTAATTTTTAATTGATGGCCTTAACCATCAGATTCCATTAGAAAAACTGAGATCAGAGCTGCGCTGATTCCAAGGGCCTGACGAAGAGAAATACTTTCTCCAAAGAAAGCATATCCCACTCCGGTCAGGGCGAGAATCGTCGTTGAACTATAAATCACAGCGATCTGGGCAAGGTTGTGGTTTTGCATAAGAAGCATCCAACCGTAGGCGGTAGAGGCATAAAGAAGTACCCCACCAATGAACCAGTAGGATGACAAGGGCGCGCTTTTCATTGATGCATGTTTTAGCGCATAGTCGCCAAACACCGTGAACGCCACAACTCCTGCAAGGATCAGATAGGAACGCACTTATGGTTACTCCTACTACCGTTCACATTCATACTCTGGTTTCAGAAAATACGCTTTAAAAGTGTCGTTACTTTTAACAAGCGGCTGAAAAACTGCGGCTCGACAGTGATTTGAAAGAATAATTGGCAGCACTCGGGCCAAAGAGGCTTTGTTTATGGCGTGGATGGGCATTCTTGAACAGCTCTGACCCGAGAAGATTCACATTGTTAATCCACGCGGTGTTGTCACGTTAACGGGCTTGAGGTTGCCGGTTCTTTGATCTGGGCGTTGGAACGGAGAAACGGTTTCGGGTCACCGAGAGGATGGAAATCACCTCAGGACAGTTAATATGACAACATCCGAGATGCTGCGCGCCTACCTCCCCGGCTGCGCCAATTGGCACCTGTCCCAGACCGGCCCACAGATCGGTGTGCGCGGAAGCCGCCACCGCGTTTGCGCTACGAAATGACGGCGCGGGATCTTGCCGCCGGTCATCAACGCCCCGACAGCGTCGCCCGCGCCGCTTGGTCGGCCTGGCCGCACACCGAGGCGGGAAAACTGGTCTATGGTCCGACGGCGGCCTTGGCTATGCATCGATCCCGCTCTACAGCCTGCGCGTGCGCGGGCTTGAGAATCTGCTGCGCCGTATCATTGGCGCGGCCCAGGTCGCCTACGGCTCGGTCCGGCCGATGGGAACGGCGTTCGCCACGGGCCATCCCGCAGGCCTCGCCGCCGTGGCGGAGGATCTGGCGACCGGTGAAGCGATCGACGCCACTGTGTGCCGTCTCGGCGGGATGACCTGAGGCGACATCTGCCTTTTCATGAGCCCGCCACGCAAGTACGAAAACGCCCGGCGCTGCTGAATGCAACGCCGGGCGGCTTACGTTCAAATCGCTTCAGTCGGTGATTATTGGGCCGCGCGCTGCTTCTTCAGCTCCGCCTGCACGTCGTCGACAATATCCGCTCCGATCTCGTCCTTGTGCTTTTCATAGACCACTTGGGATTTCTCCAGCATCGCGTCCTGATCTGCGGGGGCGATGGTGTTGTACTTCAGGCCCGCCTTTTCCATTTTCTCCAGCGATTCCTTGTTCAGCTCCTGGATCGCCTCGCGCTCGACATCGCGGCCGACCGTGGTGCAATCCCGCAGGGCCTGCTGTTCTTCAGGCGTATAGCTGTTGAAGATCGCCTTGGAGAACAGGAACAGGAACGGTGTATAGGCGTGCTTGGTCTCGCTCAGATAGGACTGCACCTCATAAAACTTGGACGTGTCGATGGTCACATAAGGGTTTTCCTGCGCGTCGATCGCCTTGGTTTCCAGCGCCGAGAAGACCTCGCCAAAGGACATCGGGGTCGCATTTGCACCGAAGTTGTCGAAGGTGTCGAGAAAGATGTTGTTCTGCATGACACGCACCTTCATGCCCTCGAAATCCTCCCAGGTCTTGATCGGGCGTTGGGAGTTCGACATGTTGCGGAAGCCGTTTTCCCAGTAGCCGAGGTTGACCAGCCCGACCGCGTCCAGCTTTTCGTTCAGCGTGTCACCGAAGGGGCCGTCCATGATGGTATAGGCTTCCTGCGGCGTGCGGAACAGAAACGGCAGATCGAAGACACCAAGCGCCGGAACCATCCCCACCAGCGGCGAGGAAGAGGTCAAGACCGCCTCTTGCAGACCGCTGCGTACCGCCTGGGTGGCCTGCAGATCGCCGCCGAGAGAGCCGCCCCAGAAGCCCTGCATCTTCATCTTGCCGCCGGTCTTTTCGTCAAGGCAGACCTGCATCGCCTTCATGCCGGTGCTGTTGGGGTGGTCTTCGTTGACGCCGTTGGACACGCGGAAGGTGCGCTCCTTGAAATCGGCCATGGCCGGGCTTGCGGCGGCTAGTGCAGTCGTCACGCAAAGCGCGGCTTTCAGTGCGAAATGTTTCATGGTGTCTCCTCCTCGAGAACAGTTGTCGTTTAGTAAAACCAGTGCGCCGGAACGATGATGATCTGTGGAAACAGGACCAGCAGAAGGATCACGAGGACCTGCGCAAGCAGGAAGGGTCCGACGCCGCGGATCACCTGGCCAAGCGGCACGCGACCGACGCTGCTGACCACGTTCAGCACGACACCGATGGGGGGTGTCAGCAGGCCGATGCAGCAGTTGATGATGAACATGACCCCGAAGTAGACCGGATCTATGCCCGCCTTGGTGATGATCGGCATCAGCACCGGCGTCAGGATCAGGATGGTCGGCGTCAGATCCAGCGCCGTGCCGACGATCAGGATCAGCACCATGATCGCCAGCATCAGCAGCTTTGGCCGGTCGATCAGCGGCTCGATATAGCCCGCAACTTCGTTCGGGATATTGGCTGCCGTTATAAGCCAGGCCGAAACCAGCGCCGCGCAGACCAGGAACATGATTGCCGCCGTGGTGCGCGCTGCAGAAATCAGCACGTCCGGCAGATCAGCAAGCTTCAGCTCGCGGTAGACGAACAGGCCCACGAACAGCGCATAGAATGCTGCGATTACGGCCGCCTCAGTTGGCGTAACGATGCCCATCTTGATGCCGCCGAGAATGATGATCGGCATGCCGAGCGCCCAGATCGCCTTGGCCGAGGCCTGGCCCCGCTCGGACCAGCCGGCGCGTGGCAGCGTCTCGACCTTGTCATTCCGCGCCACGATCATCCAGGTGATGATCAGCACGACCCCCATCAGCACGCCCGGCACGATCCCCGCCATGAACAGCTTCGAGATCGAGACGTTGGCCGCCACGCCGAAGATGATGAAGGCCATTGAGGGCGGGATCACCGGGGCAATCACCCCGCCCGCTGCAATCAGCCCGGCGGAGCGCGGCAAGTTGTAGCCCGCTCGCGCCATCATCGGGATCAGGATCGCCGCCAGCGCCGCCGTATCCGCCGCTGCCGAGCCCGAGATCGAGGCCATGATGACCGCTGCGATGATCGCGACCAGCCCCAGACCGCCCCGGATATGGCCGACGCAGGTGATGGCAAATTCTATGATGCGTTTGGACAGGCCGCCCGCATTCATCAGCTCGCCCGCCAGAATGAAGAACGGGATCGCCAGAAGGGTGAAGGTATCCGCGCCGATCAGCATGTTCTGTGCGATGATCTGCGTGTTGTACATATCCATGTAGGACATCAGCACAATGCCGCAGAAGATCAGGGAAAAGGCCACCGGCACTCCGATTGCCATCGCGCCCAGCAGCGCTGCGATAAAGACTAGAAGTGTCATTTGCCGTGCTCCCTCACGTCCGGGGCCCGCAGGTCAGAATTGTCATCGGGAAGGGTGTCAAGGATATCCATCTCGCCGCAGAAGGCGCCCAGCTCGGCCTCGGTCATGCGACCGGTCAGCAATCGGAACAGCCGCTCCAGCGTGATCAGGATGATGCCCACGCCGGCAAACAGCCCGATCCCATAGACCCAGGCCATCGACAGGCCCGAGACAGGTGCATCCATGCTGGCGTTGATCGGAAGCTGCTTCCACGTGCCGATCGTCAGCACGGCGGCGCAGCCCACGATCATCACGTCCGACAGCCCCATCAGGAAAAGCCGGCCGCCTCGGCCAAACAGGCTGACCACGGTTTCCATACCCATGTGCTGGCGATGATGGTGCACGACGACCGCACCGATGAAGGTCAGCCAGACGAAGCCGAAGCGCGACAGCTCGTCCGACATCGCGAAGCCGGAGTTCATGGTGTAGCGCATGACGACATTGACGAAGACCATGATGGCCATTGCCGCCAGCAACAGCCCGAGTACGATGTCGAGCAGGCGGTAAAAGAGATCTGAAATCCGTTTCACGTTAAATCCTGTCGCCAAGGCCGCGCGCGATCAGGTTGCGCATCAGCGCACCGATCCCGAACTGCCATTCAGGGCAGCGATCCGTGCGCTCCACCCAGTTCACCAGCGTTCCCAGACGCGGCGATGCGATCTCGACCCGGTCGCCGGTCTCATGGGTGAAGCCCTGTCCCTCGCCACGGCGGTCCTTGACCGGCGCGAACATGGTGCCCAGAAACAGCACTGCCCCGTCGGGGTACTGGTGAGACCGGTTCAGCATCTGCCCGACCAGATCGTCGGGCGTGCGGCTGATCGCCTGCATCGGGCTTTCGCCGGTCATGACAAAGCCGTCCTCGCCCTCGACCCGCAGCGATACAGTGGCGTTTTCCAGATCCGACTTGGTGAACTGCGCATCGAACAGCCGGATGAACGGGCCGATCGCGCAGGAGGCGTTGTTGTCCTTGGCCTTGCCCAGCAGCAGCGCCGAGCGTCCCTCGACATCACGCAAGTTGACGTCATTGCCGAGTGTCGCCCCAAGGATCGTTCCGTCCGAGCGCACGACCAGCACGATCTCGGGTTCGGGGTTGTTCCATTCGGAAATCGGGTGGATGCCGACGCGATCGCCACATCCCACCGCTGACATCGGCTGCGCCTTGGTGAAGATCTCCGCATCCGGACCGATGCCGACCTCGAGGTATTGCGACCACAGGTTCATGTCCTGCAGCAGCGCCTTGATCTCACGTGATTTCTCGGACCCAGCACGGACACCGCGCAGGCTTTCCCCGATGACCGGCGCCAGCCGTGCGCGCACCTCATTGGCGCGGGCACTGTCGCCGCGGGCCTGTTCCTCGATCACGCGTTCCAGCATGCTGTCGGCGAAGGTCACGCCCGCCGCCTTGATTGCCTGCAGATCGACAGGGGCCAGAAGATGCCCGGCGCTGCCGTCCAGAAACGATTCGAGCGGGCCAAGGTCGGGTAGGTCAGTGCTGGCAAGGATCGCGGTCAGATCGTCCCGCTCCAGCAGCCCAGAAATTGTGGCCGCAGCCCCGCTCAGATCGAAGACATGGCCCTGCCTCAGGAGGACGGGGCAGGGCCCGGCCTGCGTCTCTGACCACACCCGGCCCAGAAGGGCCGCGTCGCTCGCGTCCTGTGGCAAAATGGCGGATGCCTGCAATGATGGCGATGATACCAAAACGTCCCCTCCTCAAGTCACGTCACGACGCTCTCCTGCGTCGGATCATCCAACATTGTCAGACAACCGTATGACATGACCTTAATCGAGGGGGCGGCAAAGTGTCTACAGCAAACCTGCGATTGATCGCATGCAACGCCCTAGCGGTAGAAGTCCAGCTTGAGCTCAACCCGCTCGGTTGAACCGACCATGTGCGCGCGCATTGCCTGGCGGGCCTTCAGCGGATCGCCCGAGGCGATGGCATTGCGCAGGGCGGAATGCTCGCGATTAACCATGCTGATAAGGGTATCCAGCCGGATTTTCTCGCGCGACAATAGGATGGTTTTCAGGACCCGGTCGGAAATCGCCCCGAGGAACTGGACGAAATAATCGTTGCCCGTCGCAAGCGCGATGGTGCGGTGAAAATCGAGATCCGCGATGATGCCGTCGTTCGCACCGTCCCCCGCCGTCTCCATTCGCAGCAAGGCTTGATCCATCTGCTGCAGATGTTCGGCGGTGTGATTCTGTGCCGCCAGCCCTGCCGCCTCGATCTCCAGTGGCACGCGCAGCTGAAACAGGCCGCGAAAGTCCTCCGCGCTCAACCCGCCGTCCTCAAGACGGATGTGGCGGGCTGGGCGGTCAATCACGAAGGCGCCGACGCCCTGACGGGTCTCGATCATGCCCTCATTTCGCAGGCGCGCGATTGCCTCACGGATGACAGTGCGGCTAACACCAAAGTTCTTCGACATCGCAAGCTCGGTCGGCAGCCTGTCACCGGCCTTCAACCCGCCCGACTGGATCTGCTGAGTGAACTGTTCGGCAATCCGGGTTGGCAGATGCGTGGTGCGCAGAAATTGTGGGGACTCGCCCGTCATCGTGTGGTTTCCTTCGTGTTGTTCAGCCCCTGGGCTCAGTACATATCAAACAGGCAGCCCGGGTTCATTGTCATAGCAGGGTCCAGCGCCTTTTTAAGCGTTGTCAGCAGATGGCGGTGCACCGGCAGCAGGCGTGCCTCGAAATCAGGCTTTTTCAGTCGGCCGATCCCGTGTTCTGCACTGATCGAGCCGGCGTAGCGATCAAGGACATTGTTCACGATCTTTTTCGCAGCATGGATCTGCGCGTCGATCTCGTCCGGGGCAAGGTGCGGATCGGGCAGGACGTTCAGGTGCACATTGCCGTCGCCGACATGCCCGTAGGACACACAGGTGCTGCCCGGCTGGTCCTGCAGGATGGCGGCCTCGGCCTCGGCCACAAAATCTGCCAGACGTGACAGCGGAACAGAAATATCCGTGCGTAAGTGGCGACCCCGTTGCGCCTGCCCGATGTTCATCCCCTCCCGGATCGCCCAAAGGTTTTTCGCCTGCGCCTGATTCTGCGCGATGACCCCGTCCAGCGCCAGCCCGCTCTCAAACGCGCTTTCCAGAAAGCGCTGCATCAGATCATCGATATCGACAAGGCCGGAGCCCGAAATCTCGATCAGCGCATAAGCCGGGTGGGTCGCCTCCATTGGCATCGCCAGATCCGGCATCGCCTCCTGTGCCAGCGTCATGGCGATGGGGGGCATGAATTCGAAGGCAGACATCAGATCGCAGCACGCGTGCCGCGCGCGGCGATAGAGCGCGATGGCATCTGGCAGCCGTGCAAGAGCCACAAGCGCCGTGGCGACCTGATCCGGGGCCGGCAGCAGCTTGAGCGATACCGCCGTGATGATACCGTACAGCCCCTCGCCACCGATGAACAGCTGCTTGAGATCGACGCCGCGATTGTCCTTGCGCAGTTGGGACAGGCCATTGAAGACCTGACCGTCCGGCAGCACGACCTCCAGCCCCAGCACCAGTTCGCGCGTCATGCCGAAGCGCAGAACATTCACGCCCCCCGCATTGGTCGAGACATTTCCGCCAATCCGGCAACTGCCCTGCGCGCCAAGCGACAGGGGAAAGAACAGCCCCGCCGCAGCGACGGCATCCTTGAACTGCTCCAGCACGGCCCCCGCCTCGACCACCGCCGAATAATTCTCGGCATCTAGCAGGCGGATGCGCGTCATCCGTTCAAGGCTGACAACCACCTGCTCCGCCGGGCGGTCAGGAACCGCCCCGAGAACCAGCCCGGTCCCCCCGCCCTGCGGCACGATCCCCAGCCCCAGCGCCGCAGCGGCGCGCACGCAGGCCTGCACCTCGGCGGTGCTGCGCGGGCGCAGGACGGCAATCGCATCGCTCTGCACATCGCCATGCCAGTCGCGGCAATAGGGCGCCGTGGCGGCGCCGGTCAGGACGATCTCGGGTCCCAGCTCTTCGATCAGGCGCGCGGCGGCGTCCGGCAAAATGGCAGTCTTGGCAACGGACATGGATTGGACACTCTCTTGGTCTTGCAGTTTTCAGGTTATCAGACAATCATACTACTCGAAGGCTGACACACTGTCAGCACGGATTTGCGGGAGGAGGATTTCAATGCACATTCTGACCATCGGGGCCGCTGGCATGCTGGGTCGCAAAGTGACGCAGCGCCTGGTCGATGACGAAGGTCTGGGGGGGCAGAAGATCGACGCCATGACCCTGGTCGATGTCGTCGCACCCGACGCCCCGGCAGGCTTCGCGGGCAAAACAACCACTCTGGCCATCGATCTGTCCGCCCCCGGCACTGCGGCGCAGCTTATCGCCACCCGGCCCGATGTGATCTTTCATTTCGCCGCCATCGTGTCGGGCGAGGCCGAGGCCGATTTCGAAAAAGGCTACCGAATCAACCTCGACGGCACCCGCGATCTGTTCGAGGCGATCCGCCTGGCCCATGTCGCGGACGGATATTTCCCCCGTGTGGTCTTCGCCTCTTCCATCGCGGTGGTCGGCGCACCCTTACCCTTCCCGATCCCGGACGACTTCCACACGACGCCGCTGACCAGCTACGGCACGCAAAAAGCGATCAGCGAACTGCTGCTGGCCGACTACACGCGGCACGGCTTTTTCGACGGTATCGGCATTCGCCTGCCGACGCTCTGCATCCGCCCCGGCACGCCGAACAAGGCCGCGTCCGGCTTCTTTTCCAACATCCTGCGCGAACCTCTGGTCGGCAAACCCGCCGTGCTGCCGGTGCCCGACACGATCCGCCACTGGCACACCTCGCCGCGCTCTGCGGTCGGGTTCATGATCCATGCCGCGACGATGGACCTTGCCGCGCTCGGGCCCCGACGCAACCTGTCGATGCCTGGCCTCAGCGCGACGGTGGCCGAGCAGATCGAGGCGCTGCGCCGCGTGGCCGGTGACGACGCCGTCGCCCTGATCCGGCGCGAACCGGACCCTGCCATCATCCGCATGTGCGAAGGCTGGGCCCCGGGGTTCGAGGCGACGCGTGCGCGCGCGCTTGGCTTCACCGCCGAGGACAGCTTTGACGCCATCATCCGCGCCCATATCGAGGATGAGCTGGGTGGCGCGCCATGACCGACAGCCAACCCCTGCGCATCGCCTTCCTGGGCACCGGCCTGATGGGTGCCCCGATGGTGCGCCGCCTGCTGGCGGCGGGTCACGCCGTCACCGTCTGGAACCGCGCGCCCGACAAGGCGCAGGCGCTGGCCGCTGACGGGGCGGTGGTCGCCGCCGACCCGGTAGAGGCCGTCGCCGACGCCGA
>NZ_AWWI01000116.1 GCF_002760615.1 Puniceibacterium antarcticum
CCCGCCCAAATCGGCAAAACTCAAACCCGGAGTCTCGCTCACGCTGGATAAAAGTTGGGGGTAACGTCAGGCAACGTCAGGCTCATCAAACGTTGAGGTGGCGTTGATGTAGAACACAAACCAAATAGCCGTCCTTTTGGAAGGCTCATAAGATAATGATAGTGTTTTGTGATTTTTTGGTTGCGGGAGTTGGATTTGAACCAACGACCTTCAGGTTATGAGCCCCATCCCCTAGAAGAACGGACGTCCTTTGATTTCAATTAGTTACGAAATACCCCTTTGAACTGGCGAAGTTTTCTAACCGCATCGTGCCGCAGCCAACTGCACAAGGCTGGGCCACACGGGGAAACAAGTAGCTAAACAGGTTGACCTATTGTTGACCCATATACGTTGGCCTACAGGTGAACTTACGGTTAACACTAGTCGATGGCCGACAATACGGACATTGCGATGAAGCTTTTCCATTGCTGCTATTCAAGGACCATGCAGTATCGTTCGACAACAGAGTCGACTAGCAGAAGAAGATGCCATCAACCCAATGGCCCATGAAACGATTTCGAGTTCCCTGCGCTATCCTCAACTCGGAAGGTAGCCAAAATAGATCAATTGCGAGAAAGCCTACTCAGTCGGAAGTGTCTGTTGGCCTAAGGGCAGATATAATTGCTGCCACAGATGAAGGATTTCCCGCGACAGTCTCGAAGACATCCGCCTGCCAAGCCATTATATCGATCATGTTGGAAAATTCATCGTAGTTTTGCTCAATAACGGTAGTTGGTTCCGGTGCAACAATATTGCTCATCTCGCGAAGTCCATTCAGAGGTAGCTTCCACCCTAGAGGCAGCGCAAAGTCCTGAGGTCGGATTACGCTATCAAAAAAGCCAATTTGAATACCGGTTTCCACATGTCTCGGACAGATGGCTCCTGCGGCACACTGAAAGTCGAAAAGCCTGAGACGCGCAAGCTCCGCACGTCTTGATCGGCCATTTAGAAGCGCGGAAATTGGATCAGTAAAAAAGTTTTGCCCATCCAAATATCGATCATGAGATGGTTCCGCTCGAATTGTTATCGTATAAAATATGATACTAACTTCACAATCATCATCGTCTTCATTGGGGTGAACTTCCCCGTCCTTATCTTGTCGCAAATTTCCATATGGGCGCGGGCTCACTAGTATGTTCAGACCATCATATAAATTGCCATAGCAGACCCGAGTATCTGATATACCTAACGTGCTGGTTGGAAAATCTAGAGCTGCTGGCGAAGCGCCGTCAAAAAAGCGGCTTGGGGAGTACAATGCTTTTGCGATTTCTAACAACACCTCAGTACCAGAGTTATCCAAATAACCCCCATCAACTAAACCAATCCGACTTCCGCCAAAAGCTCCAAGCCCCAAACTTGGTGTTATATATGGAAAGCTGGCACTTGCGACAGCGGCATCAAAAAATCCTATGTCGTAAGTTCTCATACCAACTTCATCCGGTTCGGTTCTTGATAGATCACATGTTCCACAGGAGGTCTGCTCAAAGCCATTCCGAAGATCATCAACCTCAAAGGGCGCAATGATATATGGCTTTCCCGACACCAAGTTTGTTGCCACCGGTATTACGGCTGGGCCACCACGCAAGCGTTTGCTTCCATCGTCACCCTGCTCCCAATAATGCTCTGCGAAAAGTGGATTTTCATTCACCCCAAGCATATTCGTTCCCGAAAGGGCAAATATAAGTGCTTCAGATCTGTTCGGCCCGGGCAACAGGTCGAAAAATAACTTGTTGGGGAGGTCACGAAAGAACATCGCTCCCAAAACTGGCGCGAGATTATCTTGCGCCAGAATGTTTACCTCTTCAGATACATCGATGGCTCCTGTGCATCCCATAAATTCCGCGGGGTTTGACCTTTTGTCTAACGAAGACCAGAAAAGCGCATTTCCGACAGCCCCACCGGAAACGCCAGTAATGGCAAAAATATGTTGAGAAAAATTTGGGCAACGGTCCTGCATCTTGGAAAGAAATAAATTGGCGTGAGCAGCAGCATAACCGCCGCCACCTTCAGAAGAGATCAAGAATACCGGATACTCTTTTCCAGCTCCCTCATAAAGTTCAAGATCATTTCTGCTTGCAAGCCATTTGTCAAATGCATCTTGTATCGAAACTGGTGCGCGAAATGGATTCTCATTATTCTGAAACTCATCATAGTCAGTAAACTCTGTCAATCTGAGATTATGATCTCGTTCGTTCATAAAAAACATGATCGTTACGATAAATATTATCGGTATGCCTAAAACTGGATGCGCACACGCAAGCAGAAGCAATATAAGCAATAAGGCAAAGAATACTAGCGTTAAAAAAACCGACCCAACTGTTCGCGCAAAATCTACCGGGCTGGCATATAGTAGAAATGACAGCAAGAGCCACACAGTTACGACGAAAAGAAGCGCCAAAAAATGGGCCTTCCATTTATTAGCATTGTGCTTCGGGTATTTTACTAAAATCGCTGTGATTAGGAAAAAATATGTAAAACAAAGTAAATAATCTATTACGCCAAACGGCCCGATCGCCGTTGAAATAATTGCTAATGGCGAAATGCCTATGATTAAATCCAGATAGTAAATGCCATCCCTCGTGTAGTCTCTTTCACATCGGGCCAAAAACGTCAACAGAAAGCCAGTCAAAGTTGCGCACAAGAGGATTAAATGTATTTGAATTTCAGTATGAACCTCATTCAACAGGGAAATAATTTGTTCATAATTTGTATGCGCTATAAACAGATAAGTTAATACAGCGAGAAACGCCGGAAAACGGAATAATATCCGCAACCAAATTGACCAAATTCTCTCCCTGGTATGCTCATTCATCTTTTCGCAAAACCCCATTCAAACATCAGGAGCAAACTCTTTGACCTTGTCATAGACTAGTTTGCCATTTCGATGTGACTCGGTTGGAGCAAAGTCCCATAAACCGGCCCATTCGATACCGACTAACCACCTCCTTCAGTAAGCGCATCGTTGGTTATTCTGGGTACCCTGAGGCTGATGCCATGCGCCTAAAACTACCGCTCCAGCGACCAGATGGCCTTGTCGATCTTGCCCAAAAATCCCCAACCGGTGAAGGTCGCCAAAATTGTCGTTAATTCGGTCCCGTGCCGTTCCACGAAGTCGACAATAGGACCTGAAAGCCCGATCTCGGGCAAGAGTACGGTCGCAAGAAGGCCTACGATGCCAATAATCGATTTTTTGCCGTTCAGAAGTTTCCCGATTCCCTCTCCCAGCGCGGCATTCACTGGGGTGAGTGGCGGACGTTTTGTAACATCGAGAGGTCGGCCGACCGCCACTACGCTGTCTGAGTTTGATGACTCAGGCGCGGCTGGAACGACTTTGACACTAGACGCCGTACTACTTGCCAGCTGCGCCGCTAGGGCTTTAAGCTCGTCCATTAGTTGGAGGTACTGCGCATCTCCTCCGAGCTCGACAGAGCGGTCTCGTAGGATATCGTTCAGCACCCGCTCGATCTCAGCACGGTCGGTAGAGGTACCTTTTGAAGGCTCGACCTCTGCGGAAGCCACTCCGACGGTCGCAGTTCTTTTCGGCCGCTCGCCCTCTCCAGCTGGAAGACCGGTCACGAACTCGCGCAATGAAGCTAACCGGTTCAACCAGCCGTTGCCAAAGGCCGCAAAGTCCTCGTGCCCGCGATGATGCGCCTCTTGAACATCCATGAAGGCAGCGGCGAGTATTGCGGGATCGGTCTGCCGCGCCGCAGCCATGGTGTTCTTGCCGATGTCGCCATCCACGACCAGTGGCGCGCCATCGACCTGTAGCCCCAATCCGTTGAACGCCCTTTGGAGGAACCTAGTCGCGGCTTTTGGCCCGTGCAGAACTGCACCGTTATAGAGTACCATAGCGACACGGTCGGGCAGCTCTGCGCAACGGCAGCGGCTATAGTAATTGGTGCGGAGGATTGCATCAGCCTCATCGCGGCCGAGGGCGCTAACTTCCTCGACGCTGACTGGGCGGCCGCGCCAGTCAGCGAGGGTCGCTTGGGTGATGCCCATGTTCGTGGCTCCGCCATTGTCGCGCGGATCGTTGACGAAGCCTCCCTCCCACCGCTTGATGAAGGCGTGGAGTTGCTGGAAACGAGGGTCTTTTCGCACCGCCTCTATGGCTGCGGTAGTAGAATTAGCGACATCGCTGCCATGCGATTGCTCGAATTCGGCGATGTCTTCCTCGGCGATGGCTGGGCGTTGCGTCGTCTGGTTTGGTCGCGGAGGCGGTGCCTGCGTGCCCTTCCAGTTGGCGATTAGCGTGGTCAAATGATCGGCCCAAACCGCATCGCCACCCGCCGGATAGTCGCCTGCCTGCATTCTCGCCGAAGACAGGCCCACCAGTTGGATATGTGGCTTTTCGATCAGCTTGCCCTTGCTGTTAAACAATGGCGTCATTCCATGCGCGCGAGCCAGTTCGTGTAGTCGGGTCCAGTAAGCCGCCTCGGGACCACTGTCATCCCAACTCCACTTGTCGCCGATACGAAGAACGAAATCGACGGCAAGCCCATATTGGTGCATCGACTGCCAGGGCAATGCCCAAGTAACCTTGTCGCCGGGGCGAGTGCGGCCTTGAGCGTATAGATCAGACTGCCTTTCAGGTGTACGGAACGCCTCGAAGACCTCAAAGGGTATTTTTTCACTCTGAAGCTGTTTTCGGACTGTTGCCACTGCGTCGCGAATCGCAGGATGGAGGCGGGAAACATCGGAGTCTATCGCAATGGAATTGCTCATGAAAAATAGCCCTCGACGTGGGTATAAGACGGTTAAAACATTGCACAAATCCACTTTCAGTTCAAGTGCAACGTCGAATTCCCGAAGTGGCCTATGGCCGAGCGTGACTAAAACAGTTCTCTGATTCCGGCTGTGTCAATCGGGATAGCGATCTGTCCGTCCGGGGTCATGGTTCTCTTCGAGGTCGCGCGTTGCGCCTCATGATGGTGTTCGGTGGTGGACCGTCTCCAATATCGTTTGCGGGGTCAGCAGCATCGGCCACATCCCAACTGTTTTTGCGAGATCGATCAACCTCCGTCCCGTCGGGACTTCGCTTCCCGCCCTTCTGGCGGAAATTCAGGTCAGACTGTGGCCTCCTTCGTCCATTGATAATCGGTTCCAGTCTTCCAGACCGTTAGCATCAGCACCGCGATCTTAGGTGCGGTTGCAACAGCGGCCCTTCGAAAGCCCCGGCGACCTGCCAGCCGAACCGCCCATGACTTCAAAGCCGAGAAGTGCTTCAACTGGCGGATCACGCAAGACGCGGCTTCGAAAAGCTACCCGCGCATGGCTGCATCGACGCATTTCGGCACGCGACCGGACCAATCCATTTCGCCGGATTGGTGCCGCCGAGGCGTCAGCCCCAGGAAGGCCCCAATATCCGAGGTTCTACTGAACCTGCCTGGGTCATCGACCAGGGCCACAAAACTCAACGAGACGATAGGCCCGCCCCCCGGCATCGTCATCAGGCGGCGGGCAACAGGGTGGCTTTTGGCCCTCGCCTTCAATGCCCGTTCAAGATCGGCAGCCGCCAGGCAAAGTGTGCTGTCGGCGGCAATGAATCCGTCCGCGATGGTCCGCAATACGGGATCAGTCTCTCCTGCGGCGGCCAGCTGGTCATGGAAAGCCTGTCTTTGCTGGCCCTGACCGACGCCGGTCATGCGAATGCCAAATGTCTTCAGGACACTGCGTATGTGCCCCTCAAGGTCTCTGCGCAACCGGATCAGGCGCTCGCGTGCTCCCACCAGGACGCGCAGGCGATCGGACTCTTGGCTTCGGATGTGGACCGGAGTGAACCATCCCGTCCGCGCGAGCCGAGCCAGACCTTCCGCGTCGGCGGCGTCGGACTTGTTGTGCCGGGCAGACAGGCTCGTGTGGGCCTTGCGTGCGTCGATACAGATTGCGGGCAATCCAAGATCGGCGAGCCCGCGCTGCAACCAGATCGACAGCTGGCCACTTTCATGTACGATCCGCTCGGGCGTCAGAGATCTGCTCTTCAGCCAGCCTGCAACCCCGTCCGGATCCGCCGGTGACACGCCACGCGCCACCATCTTCCCGTCTTCATCGACAACGCAGATCGAAACCTATTTGAGAGATATGTCGAGTCCGGCATCCTTCTTCATGGTCGTTCTCCTCACGGCTTATATCCATGAGGCCAATATACCGGACCTCGTTCACCACTGGAGAGCGACCGCCGCAATCAAACCATGTCGTTTTCGCCAGTGACAGAAACGTATGGGTTTTGTCACGTCCTACGCAGTGGAGGAGGTGAACTGCGATAGCGCATAACGTGACTGACAACGTTAAAGCGTTCCGCCAAAAACCTGACTCGTTGGGATTCCGTTGAAGCCCGATCTGTGATTCACCCAGATTGGGAGGATGGATCAGGTCAGCACCTTTGCCAAACGCACTTCGGATGCGGTTTCAGAAGTTGATTGAAGAAGGGTTAAGCGGGCGCGCGGCGGCGTTGCGGTTGAAGGTTTCACCGGCCACCGGAGCGCGCTTGGGTCTTTCAATTCGGCGCACAGGACGGGCGAGAGCCGCGCCCCAGGCTCGCCCCCGAGGCAAAGGCAAACGTGATCCGTACCGATCCGTCTTCGCGGAAATCATCGCCCAGGACGGCGACATCACGATGCCGGAACTGGCGTCCGCCCGACATGACGCGACCGGCTTGCACGCGCACCCCAACGCGATTGGCAAGGTCCTTCGCAAGCTCGGTTATACGCATAAAAAAAGTCGCTGGTCGCCACCGAGCGCCGTCGAACCAAGGTAAGGCAACAGCGCGAGCACTGGTTCAGGCATCGTATCCTGGCGGTGTCAGCGCAGCCCGAGCGCGTTGTCTTTATTGACGAAACCTTGGTGAAAACAAACCTGACCCGACTGCGCGGATGGGCACCGCGTGGGGATCGTCTCGTAATGGATGAACCGTTCGGTTCATGGGGGGCACAGACGTTCATCGCGGGGCTCACCGCCGATGCCATGATCGCGCCCTGGGTGATCAAGGGGGCGATGGACGGCCCTGCCTTCGCGGCTTATGTCGAGAAGGTGCTGGTCCCAGAGTTGGCTCCCGGTACCGTGGTCATTCTGGACAGCCTCGCCACCCACAAGAACGCCACCGCGGCCAAGGCGATGCGGGACGCATGGTGCTGGTTCCTCTTCCTGCCACCCTACAGCCCCGATCTCAACCCCATAGAAATGGCATTCTCGAAGCTCAAGGCTCATCTCCGGCGGATCGGCGCGCGCGCATTCACCGACATGTTCACCGCCATCGCTGAAGTCTGCGATCTCTTCTCGCCTCAAGAATGCTGGAACTACTTCAGCGCTGCAGGATATGTCTCAGGTTAATGGCGGGTTGCTTTAGTGAGTCGCTGCTTTACGGAAGAGTTAGACTGCATACCGCGGCCGCGTTCTCGATTGTGGTGCGCAAATCCTGAAGCTTGTGGCTCATCTCGTTCGAGACGAACATGTTGTAGTTATTGTCTCCACCATTGGCAGATGCCCCCATGACGATTGTGCGCAACTCAGCGACCATCGCGGAGAAGACTTCATCACCGTCGGCGTTGAGGCCATCAAGTAGGGCTAGCCATTGCTCGCGATTGCCAGCCGAATACCCTGCGGAACTGCCCATCCCAATCAGCGGCCTTTCGAGCTGGACGATGTTTTGCCGAATTCTTGCGGTCTTGTTTGCTCCGCAAGCCAGATCGAACGGCAAAGGTACAATGAGTAGAATGACTGCAAAAACGAGCAGAGAAATGGCATATTTCATCTTGAATATGTGTAGCAAGTTTAACCAGATAGGTGTGCTTTCCGGCTGGTCGTCGCCTTTGACTATCTCTCCGGTTCTTAGAAATGGAATCCAAAATTCAGTGCAAAATCGACGATCAAGAAAGTATCCGTGCTTTGCGCCGTTGTGCCAACGGTCGCGAACGAGCGGGCGTCGAAATCCGTAAGTGCCAGACGAGCCGTAACCAGTAGTTACGCTCTCGGCCAGGGCAGGCCAAATGTCCCGGGTCCCAACCTCATTGATTATGGGACGCGCAAATCGGTCCTGAACCTGCTCGAAGTCGAAATCGAATGGAACGACGCTGCCACAGAAGATGACACGATGAAATCGCAGATTGAACCTTTCACGCATCAGAAGCGACACGACATAGGTGCCGAAGCTATGCGCTATGACGTGGATGGGCGCGTCTGGATTGTTCTGGATTACGATTTCGACCTGCTTTTCAATCGCCTTTATTGCTTGCCGCCGGAAAATCGAAATGGGAGCAAGGAACTTGAGGAGATTGAATCTCCCATAGTTGAGGGGCTCGACTACAAAGCCATTCTCTTCAAGCGTGTGTCGGATCGAGTTCTGCCACAGCGCAAAGTCGCGGATTCCATGCAACAGCAGGACGACAGGTATTGTCGCAGCCTCGGTCTGATCGTCTGATACTTTTGATCTCGGTTTCCCCGACTTACCGATGGAATATGCTCTTGCACCGGTCACCGAGCGCTTCTCAGTGGCTCTTGATCCTAGGTCGGCGATCGGAAGCTTGCCTGTGGTCGTATGGGCTGTCGGAAATGTGGTCCCAATTAGCCCGAGGTGGGCGCTATTTAGGTGACCGCGAACCTTCGTGCCGGCGACGACGGCATCGACCTCAAACCAGCCAATCCGGCTACTGTTGGCAATCTTGTCGACGCCGGTGCCCTGCGGCAAGACGACGATGACATTCTTTTGGGTCGGATCGGGGGCGGATCTCAGATTGAGATGAAGCGCCGTGACGACATGTGATGGCATAATTCTCTCCTAAAAGCTCAAAGTATTGAAGAAAAATCAAACTTGGACTTGTGGACGAAGCCAACCTTGAACGCTGGCGTGCCCTTATACTTCAGCCCATTGCAGTCATGAAACCGGTCAATACACTGACCGTTCAGATCGGCGAGGGCCTCCCGGTTTTTGGGCAGCGCCAGCATCCCGGTCTCGAAGCGCCCCTTCTGCGAGGCCGAGGCCGCCTGCGCGTCGACATCACGACCACCTACAACCTGTCGCATGACGGGATCGAGGACCAGACGGTCGGCATCATTGACATCCTCATAGCCTGCCAGCCGACCCTAGACCGATTGCCGGAACAGCCCGTCGAGCCGATGGATGGCGTTCTTGCCCTGGCGGCTGTCGCACAGCGCTGCTGATGCCAGATCGGACAGCCCGAGCGCGTCATCCAACTCGCGCATCACCAAGAGACCAATGTCTGTGCTGAGCTGCGTGCCGCGAGTTTTCAGCTGCACACGAGGGTCCAAATCCACCCGATCGCCCCGATGCAAGCCCGCACTCTCTGGGTGAACCATGATAACAAGCCCTTCGCATCCGTCAACACCATGTTATATATAGATAATAACACCTTCAGGACAGCGAAATCAGCGGATTACTTGGGGAATGTCGGTCGTCAGCAGAAATTCTAGCTTGGCAACAGCTCGTTACTTGCCAAGCTAAGAAAGTCGCATCACCGGAACGCGCCCCCCGCATAATCCGAGTTTTTAACCGGAATTCAGAGGGCTGACGTGGGCAGTCGGAAACCTTCTAATGAGTTTCCAACCTCATTCATTCGCCCACCAACCTCAACCTCGGTTTCAGCATCTCGCCCACCGCGTTCACCCCAGCGCGCAGCGGTGAGTCGATCAGGTGGGCGTAGCGCTGGGTGGTTCCGATCTGGGTGTGCCCCAGCAGCCGTCCGATCATTTCCAGCGAGGCCCCGCCGGACACCAGCAGGGATGCGAAGGTGTGGCGGAGGTCGTGGATGCGGACGTCCGGGATGTCGGCCTGCACGCGCATCCGTTCCCAGAACCGCTTGAGATCGACGACCGGCTGGCCCGGAACATCGCCTGGGAACATGAACGGGCAGCCATTCGGCACCGCACCCCTGCGCAGGCGGATCAGCGCGACAGCCTCGTGCGAGATCGGCACGCGGTGGACACGCCGCTGCTTGGTATAGGCCGCCTGCTTGGTCCAGATCGCCAGATCGAGGTTGAACTGATCGAAGGTCGCGGTGCGGGCCTCGCCGCAGCGGGCACCGGTCAGCATGCAAAGGCGAATGATCCCGGCGGCACGCTGATCGGGGTCGGCGCAGAGGGCGTCTGCGAGGCGCTGGATTTCTTCGAACGACAGGAACCGCTCCCGGGCCGTTTCGGGTCGCTTGCGGAAGCTGGTGGCGGGATTGTCGGTCCGCATTTTCCATATGACGGAAAGACTAAACATCTTACGCAGCACCTCGCCGACACGGTTGGCCCGGACGGGTGTCGGTTTGAAAGCCTTGGGCGGGGGATTGGGTTTGGTCTGCTTCGATTTGAATGCACGCGGCGCCTTGGTCGGCTTAACGGATTTCTTCCAGACCCGTGGCCGCCCCGCCGCGATCTTCGTCAGCAGCCTATCGACATCGGTCGGCGTGATGTCGGTCACCTTACGCGATCGCCAATCGGGCAAGACCAATGTCTTGAGCATGCTGGCCTGATCCTTACTGCTGGATGCGGACAGCTTGGGCAGATGTTCGTCGATGTACCGATCGACCAGTTCGTCAACGGTGGGCGCATGCCGTGCACTCGTGCGGACATCCATCGGGTCTTCGCCGCGATCGATGTCGCGCTTCAGTCGCTTGGCCTCGTCCCGGGCGGCGGTCACCGACCAGCTGGGCCATGTGCCGATCGTCATCCGCCGCTGCCGCCCCGCGGCACGGTAGATCAGGATGAAGCCCTTGCGGCCCGACAGGAACACGCAAAGGCCGAAACCTGCGCAGTCCTCGTCGAAGATTACATATTTGCGCGTGCCTATTTCGGCAGCCTTTACAACCCGTTCGGTCAGATGCGTTCCCATTTCAGTCCTCCAGTTCAGGCCGACTGAGCAAAGAGAATCGGCAAAGAGCAACCTGCTCCTTGATGGGGTCCGGCAGAGAGGCGGAAACCGGCAGAAACAAACCGGCAATTCTGCCGGTGGTTTTGCGGCCTCGGCAGAATCGGATTTAGACCGGGTTCAACTCCTGCCAGATGGCCTTGATCCGGCGACGGATCGTGCTCTCGTCCGGGGCTTCGCCATCGGCGGAATTGGCGATGAACCATTCCTGCATCTCAAAGACTAAGTCACGCTGCTGCGCTGGAAATCCGCCCGTGTAGATGCGTTTGAACAGGGCCATGTGAAAGCCCTCCCAATCGTATTTTCCGGGCGCGCCGGGCCCGGCGCTGCGGTTGCGGCCGATGCTGTTGGCCTCTTCGAAACGGTCGATTTCGCGGGCGGTGATCATGATGTCCGCCGCAGTCAGCCGCACGCCACAGACGGGATCGGTGATCAGCTTGAACGTATCTGACCCGTTTGGGCGCGCCTGCCGCAGGTAGACCCTCCTCTCGGCTTTTCCGAACGGGCGAAACAGCGGACGCACGTCTGAAGCCGACACAACCAGCAGCCCGGCAGCCGGTTCATCACCAAACAGGATCGGCGAAAACCCCGCCACGAGATCAAGCTCACCTGAGATTGCCCAATTGATAACCTCGGTCTGGGTGCACCCCCACCGCCCTGCAACATCAAGAATCGAATAGAAATACTGGGCCGGAAACGCCATGCCTGCCTCCCTGTTTGAACGCCGGTGAGGTCATGGCTTTGTGACACACGAAACCTCTCCCCAGCCTCTCGGTGAGGGGTGACCATCTGGCGAATCTGGTTGTGAACTGCTCCCGCTCAAGTTGTCAGAGTTCATTGTTTGTTCATATCGAAATCCGAGGTCGCGCTTCCGATAACGGTGGATAAATCGACCGGCAGAATTGCCGGTTTGTTTCTGCCGGTTTCTGCCTCTTTGCCGCTGCCTTGCCTGTGCTTGTCTTGCCTCACTGATTTTAGCGCTTCGATCTTGGCGCGCTGGGCATGGAGAAAAGACATGAAGAACATTGGCTTGAAGGAAATCGACGACGTGGTGCCAGAAGTGGACACCGGCCTGCTAACCGGCTGGCTGAACCGCACCGACCTTGCCCGGGAACTGACCCTGTCGGTGGACACCCTGCAGCGCTGGGAGACCCGCCGCATGGGCCCACCCTGCGTCCGGGTGGGGCGCAAGGTGCTTTACCGGATGGAGGCTGTCCGGGACTGGCTGCGCGATCAGGAGGCCCGCAAGGTGGGCGCCAGCCGCGCTGTCGCCGGTCGGCGCTAAGGGGGTGGCAATGGCACCTATAACACCCAGCGGCACCATCCCGGTCACCGCGCTGATCGCCGAGGCGCAGCGCGAGTTGGATCTGCGGCGGCAATTCTACTGGTCGCGCGTGCGGGCAGGCAAAATGCGCCAGGACGAGGCCGACCAGCGCATCGCCCTGATGCAGGCCATCGTCAAACGCCTGACCGTGACGGCGGCGCTATGAGCCACAAGGCCACCAACTGGGCGATCCAGCAGCGCGGGCTGATGCCCGCGACCAAGCTGGTGCTCTGGCATCTTTGCGACCGGCACAACCCGGATTTCGGGTGCTTTCCGTCGCAAGACCAGTTGGCGGCTGATGTTGAAATCTCGCGCTCATCGCTCAACACCCATCTCGAAAAGCTGGAAGCGGCGGGACTGATCCGCAGG
The DNA here is from genome assembly GCF_002760615.1 of Puniceibacterium antarcticum. Classification (GTDB taxonomy): domain Bacteria; phylum Pseudomonadota; class Alphaproteobacteria; order Rhodobacterales; family Rhodobacteraceae; genus Puniceibacterium; species Puniceibacterium antarcticum. The sequence goes on from NZ_AWWI01000116.1 coordinate 12,603, forward strand.
CATCGGCGCCATTCCGAGGGCACGCATAGACGGAAATCGACCCGCTACATTCTCGGCTTCGAGGACGATTTCGGGCGCGAGCCGTGTCCAGAATCTGGACATGGAAAACCGCAAAAGCCATGTCCAGATTTTGGCAAAAGCCATGTCCAGAATCTGGACAGTAACCTTGTAAGAGAACCTGTAACTACTACCGCGCGTGAGGCGGAGGAAAACTCCGAGGCCGAAGCGGCCTGTCTCGCAGCCTGCGGCGAGGGCTTGAGCCCAGCGGCAAGGGCCGCGATTACTGCCACCCGGTCAGTGATCGATAGCTGGCGGGCCACGGGCTTCGACCTGACCTCGGATATCTTGCCCACCTTGGGCGAGCGGACCAAGCGCAAGCGGACCGACCCGATCCGGACATGGGCGTATTTCACGGCGGCGATCGCAAAGCGCCATTCCCATAGGATCGCGCTGGCGGCGAAAGCAGCAAGGCCTGGGGAAACGGGAACGGTGGCCACGGCCAGCCCCTCAATCAACGCACAGGACGCGCTGCGGCGCACCGCCTTGTGGATCAACTCGGGCCGCTACGTCCCGCCCAGCGCCGTATCGAACGTGATGCGCGATGCGCTGCTACAGGCGGGGTTGGTGACCGAGGCCACCCTGCGCGCCCACCAGATTTATTGACCCCACGGAGGACTACCATGACCCTAACACCCCGCGACATCGAGGATCGTTTCGAGGAGGCCGCCTACACCCTGCGCCGCCTGCCCGAGAAGGACCGTCCCCGTGGCTATGGCTCGTCCTGGCCGCCGTTTGTGCAGGAGGCCAAGCATGCCTATGGCTACACGCCCGAGGCCCCGATGCGGGTGATCCCCAGCGCTGCTGCGATCACCCGGATGGAGGAATGCTTTGACTGGCTGATGCTGATTGATCCGCAAGACGCTCGGATCGTCTGGCTGCGGGCCGATCGCATGCGCTGGCGGCAGGTCTGCATCCGTGCAGGATATGTGCGATCGACCGCCTGGCGGCGCTGGGCAGCGGCACTTTTGACGATTGCGAAGAAGCTGAATTCCAAAGCAAAAACAAAGCGCAAGCTCAAGGCGCCCGAGAGCCCGTCTGCAACACCCGGCGCAATCCCGCGCGAAAGCGTGGTCAACACGCAGGACAACCCGCAAAACACGTTGAACTTCAGGCGCGACATTTCTTCGGGTTCTGAGGCATAAAAGCGATAGGATGAGGGACCACATGGGCGACAGATCGCTTGGCTCCCCATTCTGTTCTGGACGCTGTTCCCCGACCGGCGCGCCTCGCCCCTCGCAGCCCCCCGGGCCCCCGGTTCCACCCGGGCCTGTTGTGTATGCGGGGGGCAGAGGCGCGATAAGTCTCTAGCGTCAAACATTTTTTCTGGGTTCGCGCCTTGGGTACGCACTCTTGGGTTCGCAGGTACGCACCCAGCCTTTCGACCGCCGTTTCAGCCTCCCTGTCCCGCCTTAACTGGCCCGGTGTCCTTCACCGGGCCTTTTCCTTTCAGGAGATCACGCCTTGCAGATCGACATGATGCCTACCGCCCGGCTGGTGCCCTACATCCGCAACGCCCGCACCCATTCCGCCGATCAGGTTGCCCAGATAGCGGCCTCGATGGCCGAGTTTGGTTTCACCAACCCGATCCTGATTGGCGAGGACGATGTGATCATCGCCGGGCACGGACGACTGATGGCGGCGCAGAGCCTCGGACTGACCGACGTGCCGGTGATCGTGCTCGACCATCTCTCCGAGGCCCAACGCCGGGCGCTCATCCTCGCCGACAACCGCATCGCGGAAAACGCCGGATGGGACAACGCTATGCTGGGCTCGGAACTAGCCGCGCTGCGCGACGAGAACTTCGATCTGGACATGATTGGCTTTGACGAGGCTGAACTGGATGAATTGCTGGCGGGGTTTGAATTTGGCGATGCAGGTGCGCTGGGTGGCGAGGGCCAGGACGGCAATGTCGGCGGGAACGACGCCCCATCGGCCGCATCGTCGTCCGGCAGCCTCGCTGTCCGCTTTGGAATCCCGCCTTTCTCAATCCTTGATGCTCGCAAGGGCTGGTGGCAGGACCGCAAACGCGCCTGGTTGGATCTCGGTATCCGCTCTGAATTGGGCCGTGGCGAAGGCGATCGCGCCTGCCCCGGCGGCAGTCCGATGCCGGGTAACGGGTCGCGCAAGAACTACAAGCCCGGCGCGGCCAAGGCGTTCGCCGACGGCGCGATCCTTGGCGGTGGCGGTCTTGCCGATAAGGTCGCCATGGCTGCCACCGCCCGCCGCCAGAAAACGGAGGCCGCACATGGCTAAATCCCCGGCTCGCACCTTCGGCCAAGACCTGATGCGCGGCGAGCATGTGGTCGGCGGCGATAAGACCAACGGTGGCGTACTGATGCCGTCCCACACTTCTGGCGATCCCAGCTTCTATGCCAAAAAGCGCGCGAAGGAAGCCGAACTAGGCCACGAGCTGACCACCGAAGCCTTCCTTGCCGATCACTATCAGGCCTCTGATGCGCCCGCAGCCTCTGGCACCTCGATCTTCGATCCTGTCCTCTGCGAAATCGCTTACCGCTGGTTCTGTCCACAGGGCGGCACGGTCCTCGATCCCTTTGCAGGTGGTTCCGTCCGCGGCGTCGTCGCCTCGCAGCTTGGCCGGGCCTACGTCGGTATAGAACTCCGGGCCGAACAGGTCGCCGCCAATCAGGCACAGGCGGCGCTGGGCGCAGGCCCGGCCCCACAATGGATCACCGGTGACAGCCGCGACATCGCGACGTTGGCAAAGGACGTCGATGCCGATCTGATATTCAGCTGCCCGCCGTATTGGAACCTTGAGGTCTATTCCGACGATCCGGCCGATCTGTCCACCCTCGGCAAAGATGCCTTCTTCGAGGCTTACGCTCGGATCATCGCCGGGGCGGTGTCCCGCCTGCGCGACGATCGTTTCGCAGTTTGGGTGATCGGTGATGTGCGCGATGCGGGTGGGTTCTTCGTCAACTTGCCGGGTCGGACAGTCGAAGCCATCGAGGCAGCCGGTGCCCGGTTCTACAACGATGCAATCCTCGTCACTGCCGTCGGATCGCTCCCCATCCGCGCCGGACGGCAATTCGAGGCCTCCCGCAAGCTGGGTCGGACTCATCAAAACGTGCTGGTGTTCTGTAAGGGCGACCCCAAGCGCGCCACCGAGGCGATCGGACAAGTGGAATTCGGCGAAATCGACGAGGCCAATGGCACCAGCGAAGAGGCCCCCCAAGAATGACCGCCCCGATTGTGCGAACCCATTCGGGGATCTGGGTGGTCCGGGACGATCTGCACCCCGGCGGCACCAAAGCCCGGTTCATCGGCAAAGTGTTCGATGGCGTGCGAGAAGCCGTCTATGCCAGCCCGCCCGAAGGCGGCGCACAAACCGCCTTGGCGCATGTCGCCCGGGCGCTGGGCAAGAAAGCGACGATCTTTGTCGCCCAGCGTGCAAAACCACACGCCCGGACGCTGGAAGCCGCCCGCTTTGGGGCGAAGGTGGTGCCAGTGTCGCCGGGATATCTCACCGTCGTGCAAAGCCGGGCCCGCCAGTATTGCCGTGATACCGGGGCCTCGCTAATCCCATTCGGAGCGGATATCCCGGGCGGCATCGAGGCAATCGCCACAGCAGCGCTGGCAACCGGGCTTGAACCGGAGGAGGTTTGGTGCGCCGCAGGATCGGGCGTCCTGGCGCGCGGTTTGGCGTTGGCATGGCCGAAAGCCCGGCGGCATGTGGTGCAGATCGGGCGGGAGTTGGCGCCGAAGGACGTCGCTGGAGCCCGTATTCACGTCTATCCGCGGGCCTTTGGACAGGTGGCGCTTATCGGCGCACCCTTTCCGGCGGACCCGCATTATGATGCGAAGGCTTGGGAGTTATGTGTGGCAATGAGTGGGCCCGGGCGGATACTGTTTTGGAACGTTGCACCGTTGCCGCGAGGGTGAACTTGTTCTTTTCTTCATCGCTGGCGGTGAAACCCGACCATGTCGTAAGCAACTTCCGTCGCATCCCCTTCACATCTGATTGAAATACGAAAAGTTTGATGGACGGTGAAACGGCAGAACACGAAGTTGGGTACCAGTCGTTTTCCCAAGGAATCATGTTGTTGACAGGATCAATGCGAGAAAAGTAGCCTCAACTAGAACTGGACTGGGGCAAAGAGGTGATAAAAGTTGGAACGACGAGGTGTAATACTTGTTGAGAGTACCCATGATCTCCACCCGAGCAATCGTTGTGAGGCGGTAAAGTCTCGGGCCCTAGAGGTAATAAATTCTATACGTAATGACCTTAAGCTAGCGGAAAAAGAGCTATCGTTCCAAATCCGTTCGCATGCTCGCTCTCAGAGGTCAGGTGTAAAGGTGTTGCGTAGTATTTACGACGGAAGCTCAGATGCCGATCAGGTCAGAGTCGTATTTTGTGACGAGCCACTTCACGATGCATTCGTACGGTCCTTTTTTCCCGGCAATAAGCTAATAATTGCGATTGAGGAGTCCACTCATTCTCAGGGTATCTATAGTAGTGGTTCAAGTAATGGCTGCAAGATCCGAGTTGGACCGCGAAAAGCATCGAGAATAATTGAAGATGTGTTTATTGACATTTTCATTGGGCGATGGATGGCAAATACTCCTGTACTCGAAGGATTGATCAAACAACATGGCCATGATGCTCTTTACAAAGCGAAGGCCAGATACTTCCAATCCAATGCACGAAAATCCTGGATGTCGTTGATCAACAAGGAAGCTGGATACGCCCCACTTTCCGCTTTAAATGATGTCGATGACGATGACATAAAAGGCAGGGCCCAACAAACAATATTTCAATGGGCCACCTTCGTCGACAGCTTGACGGCCAAATCTTTAGGATCAGGTGCTGGCGTATCAATTAAGCCTACCAATAGCAGCATTGAGAAACTTCCAAAGCTTGGCGGCCAGCTTCCCGCACGCTCAATAAGACGTACCGCCAGCAAACTGCCTGATGGGTTATACTTGATTGCTATCCTGAGAAAGTCGAGCACCGCTCGAAAGAACCCAAAGACTAAAAATAGAATACTCTCAATTTTTGGAAAAAATGCGCGAGTTAATAGTTTTAGAATTTTGTCAGCAACAGATTTCTCATCACAAAAGAATGTGGTTGAAGATTTAATCAGGTCACGATTTGCAGTGGGGCTCAATATCGAAATTATGAACGGCATTCCCACTATTAGCGGTATTTTAGAAGGAGATTAAGGATGAGCTGGTGTGGCTACATAGACATCTTGGGGACCCGGGAGGCAGCCGCCTCTGGGCTCAGCGATGTAAGAGCACACCTTGATGATTTTCACTCCGCACTTTTTGATCACTTCGACTCTTTCCAGAACGGCCAATGCATTGCTGCTAGTGATGGTGCATTTTTTGAAGCGGAGGGAATCGACGACTTTTACGATTTCTATCGCAGAGTCCGAAATACTCTATTCGAAAGAGGAATATTTTTTAAATGCTCCTTTGTTCCGGGAAGGATAAGGTTCGAAGAGAGACAGAAAACAAAACCAGACGGAAGCGTCGCTTTTAAGTCACTTGAGTTTTCTGATCAAGCAACTGCTGCATTCCAAGTGGAAAGCGCACTCAAAGGAATAGGGTGCTGGGTAAAAGTCAAGGACAACCTGCCCAAAAATACCATCACCAACTTCATGGTTGTCAAAGCATCTGGAAAATTTAGCGTGGAGAAATTCGAAGACTTTGCATTTTCGAAGTTTGAGGTTGGATCAGATGACGATATTTTTGCACCTGCTTGGCCCCATGAAGCGAGATTGATAGATTCAATCTTTTATCACTGCCATTACTCGATAATAAATTCTGACAATTTTTCGATGAAGTACCTGCCTCTTTTTGTAAATGCAGTCCGGTCATCAGATCTCCGTGACATTAGATTCACCTCCGGGAAATGGGAGCGTGCGCCATACATTGTGCATCGCCTCGTCGGCTCCAAGGCATCTCTTGCTGCAATTTCCAAGGTTCCAGGCTTAAGATACTTATTACTTGCTCTTTACGATGAGTATTTCTCACAAAACAAAGGTGAATTTGAAGAGGGCGCGGAAGGTCAAATAGTACGACTACTGACATCAAGAAATGATTGCACAACAAATTTAAACTCTGTACCTGATTTCGTCCTAAAGCCGCGTGCTCGCGCCCATCTTATGGAAGAAATCTCGAAGTCCAGAGGGATTCGAAAGACCAGGCCCAGGAGTGGGGCCTAGCAGTCAAGAATTCGAACTCATAAGCGCAATAACACAAAGGTCGCGATACCGAGCCATGGCCTTGGGACTCGACGAAACCGGATTGATCTCGAAGGCCTGCAGCGCGGCGATGTCGCCCGCCTCGGCCAAGGCCACAATCTGGGCCAGCTTGGTGCGGAACCGCGCGTGGGTCGGTTTGGAGAAATCCGGTGCTTGCGGTAGCACTCCGCTCCGCGCCTGATCGAGGATGGCCTGCCGCTTGCCTATCACCAGGACGTTTGCGGCCTTCGGCTCTTCCGCCTCAGTCGGAACCGGCTCACCCGCCGGTTCCGTGTTGCTGTAGTCGAGCACCAAGGTCAGCCGGGCCTCCGCCTGCTCGGCAGTGGCGGTAGTCATGATTGAGGTGAAGGCAAGCGCCGCGCGGTCATTGCCGATCTGCGCCGCTAGCAAGCGAGCGAAGTTATCACCCGCCTTCTTGGCGCTTGTGCTCGCCTCGATCGGGGTTTCGGAAAGGCGCTGGGCGAGCGTGTCAATCTGCGCGGCGGTGAGGGATTTGGTTTTCATATCCGGTTCCTTCAGGCGTTGGTGATGTGGGCGGAATGCCCAAGGTCTGTGACGGCGTAGATCATCGTCCGGCCGTCGCCGATCGCGGTCCCAAAGGCCTGCGCCTCGGTCAGCGTCGCGAATTGTTTGCGCGTGCGGGTGGCAGGCGTGCGGCCGCGGGCCGCGACAAAATGGGCGGCGTTCTTGAGGCAAAATTCTTCGTGGGTTGTCAGGGGTTTCATGGCGGTCTCCGTTGGGTTGCGATGGCTGCAGACAGCGCACGGAACCAAAAGAGAGCAACTCCTAAGTCACTGAATAAATGAGGTTTCGATTAGAATGGGAGTATCCCGGAGAAGCTATGCGGCGCAGCGCGGCGTCTCCGAGGCGGCGGTGCGCAAAGCCATTGCCACAGGGCGGATCACGACCCTCCCGGACGGGACGATTGACCCCGATCGCGCCAATGCCGAATGGGGCGCCCAGACCGATCCGGCGAAACAGCGCGGCCAACATGCCCGGCAGATGGGCGCGGAAACGGCGGCAGGCACCGCGCGGGCGGCAGCGACCAAGCCTGTGCCGCAGGCGGCCCTCAAGGCGGTAGCAGATACGTTGCGCGATGCGGGCACTGATCCGGGAGGCACAGAAGCGACCGGTGGCGAGGTATCCTTCCTGCGCGCCCGAATGGCGAACGAGGTTTTGAAGGCCCAGACCGCCAAGGTGCGGCTGGAAAAAATGAAGGCGGAGGTGATCGACCGGGCCCGGGCCACGGCGATGGTGTTCGATCTCGCCCGCCGGGAACGCGATGCCTGGCTGAACTGGCCACCCCGCGTCGCTGCAAACATGGCGGCGGAACTGGGTGTGGACGCACACCGGATGGAGCAGGTTTTGGACACATATCTGCGCGCCCATCTGGCCGAGATGGCGGAGGTCAAAATTGAGCTCCGCTGAAGCTTTTGGAGGCGCTGAAGAGGTCCGGCGGGCATGGATGGCCGGTCTGGCGCCTGATCCATCGCTGACTGTCTCGCAATGGGCCGATCGGCATCGGGTCTTGTCGTCGCGCGCCGCGTCGGAAGCCGGACCGTATCGCACGGCGCGCACGCCCTACATGAAGGCGGTGATGGACGCGCTGTCACCACGCCATCCGGCACAGCGGGTCGTGTTCATGAAGGCTGCGCAAGTTGGGGCGACGGAAGCAGGGAACAACTGGATCGGCTTCTGCATGCACCGCGCGCCAGGGCCGTTCCTCGCGGTGCAACCAACCGTGGATCTGGCCAAGCGCCTGTCGCAGCAACGGATCGACCCGCTGATTGAGGAAAGCCCGGATTTGCGGGCGCTCGTGCTGCCATCACGGTCGCGGGATGCCGGAAATACTATTCTGGGCAAGCGGTTTCCGGGCGGGCAGTTGATCCTCACTGGCGCGAATTCTGCCGTGGGCCTGCGGTCGATGCCTGCGCGCTGGGTGTTTCTGGACGAGGTCGACGCCTATCCGGGCGACGTTGATGGCGAGGGCGATCCGATCGCTTTGGCCGAAGCGCGGACCATCAGTTTCGGCCATCGCAGCAAGGTGTTTCTGGCCTCGACACCGACGCTGAGGGGCCTGAGCCGGATCGAACGGGAGTGGGAATTGTCGGACCAGCAGCGCTATCACGTGCCCTGTCCCCATTGCGGTGGGCTTCAATGGCTGCAATTCGAGCGGCTGCGCTGGGAGCAAGGCAAAGCCGAGACGGTGCAATATCTCTGCGAACATTGCGACGCCCCGATCGCCGAGCGGCATAAGACGTGGATGATGGCCGAGGAAAATGGCGCGGGCTGGCAAGCCACCGCCGCGCCCGAGGTGCAGGCAGCGGCAAAGGCGGCTGGCGTGGTCGGCTACCATATCTCAGGCCTCTATTCGCCACTGGGGTGGTTGTCATGGGAAGAGATCGCCCGCGGCTGGGAGAGCGCGCTGGGCAATGATGCGGCCCTAAAAACCCTGAAAAACACCATCCTTGGAGAGAGTTGGCAGGAGCGTGGCGAGGCGCCGGATTGGCAGCGGCTTTATGAACGGCGTGCGGACTGGCAGCTTGGGATGGCGCCTGACGGCGTGTTGCTTTTGACCGCCGGGGCGGATGTGCAGCGCGACCGGATCGAGGTCGATGTCTGGGGTTGGGGGCGCAATCTGCGCTCTTGGCTCGTCGACCACGTTGTCCTGGAAGGCGACACCGCGAGGCCGGAAGTCTGGGCGCAGCTGTCGGAGTTTCTGGGGCAAACATGGGAGCACGTATCGGGATGCCGGATAGCGCTGGCGCGGATGGCGATCGACTCGGGCGACGGCGTCACCACCGATGCGGTGTATTCGTGGGTGCGGGCTGCCGGGCGTGGACAGGTGATCGCGATCAAGGGTGTGGCGGGCTTTGATCGCACGACGCCGGTCGATGGCCCCACCTACGTCGAGGTGACCGAGGCCGGGCGCAAACTGCGGCGCGGTGTCCAGCTTTGGAAGGTCGCGGGCGCGGTGTTCAAGTCCGAGACCTATCGGTTCCTGCGCCTTGTCGCCCCGACCGACGAAGAACTGGCCGAGGGCGGGGAATGGCCGCACGGGTTTGTGCACATCCCGAAAGGCACCACCGCCGAATGGATGAAGCAGCTGACGGCCGAACAACTGATGACAATCAAAACCCGGCAAGGCTTCCAGCGGCTGGAATGGCAGCAGACCCGCGAACGCAACGAGGCGCTGGATTGCAGGGTCTATGCCCGCGCAGCCGCCTGGCTGATGGGGATCGATCGTTGGGACAATCTGCGTTGGGAGCAGTTGGAAGCCCAAATGACCACCGGAACGGGCGAGGCACTGCCAGCCGGTCAGCCTAACCGGCAACCGCCCGCAACACAGGCAAAACGCCCCACCCCCTGGATGGGCCCAAGAAAGAAATGGTTCTGAAATGGCATGGACGCAAAGTGAACTCGACGCGCTCAAGCGGGCCTACGCGGCGGGAACGCTGCGCGTGACGTCGGACGGCCGGACTGTGGAATATGGCAATGCTGCCGATCTGTTATCCCGGATGCGCATCATCGAGTCAGAGATGGCGCAGGCTGGTGGGTCGCCTTTGCCGGTTGCGGGCTTTGCCAGCTTTCGCCGGGGTGAGCGGTGACCAAAACCCCACCCACGATCCGTTGGGGCCTGATTGATCGGGCCGTGGCGCTGATCTCGCCGCAGGCGGCCTCGCAACGCTATGCGGCCCGGATCGCACTGGGCAATCTGCGGCGTGCCTATGACGGGTCTGCCAAAGGTCGCGGAACGGACGGTTGGACGACCAGTGGCAAAGCCGCCGATGCTGAAATCGGTATGGCTGCACCCGTCCTGCGCGACCGGATGCGGGATCTGGTGCGCAACAATCCAATGGCGGCCAAGGCTGTCTCGGTACTGGTCAACAGCTTGGTCGGCACCGGCATCCGCCCCCGCGCGGCGGGCGCAGACAAATCGCTGAACAAACTGGTCGACGATCTCTGGGCGCGCTGGGCGGATCAGTGTGACGCCGATGGGCACACCGATTTCCACGGGCTGCTGTCGCTGGCCATGCGCGAGACCATCGAAGGCGGCGACGTCTTCGCCCTACGGGTGCGCCGTCCCAGATCCGCCGGACTGGTCGTGCCGTTGCAGATTGAACTGAAGGAAGCCGACCACCTTGATGGCGCCAAGTTCGCAGATCAGCCCGGTGGGGCCCGCATCCGCTACGGCATCGAACACGACAGCGCTGGGCGGCGCTCGGCCTACTGGATGTATCCTGATCATCCAGGCGATGCGGCCCCGGTGTTTACGCGTCGATTTGAATCGGTGCGCATCCCCGCCGACCGGGTGGCACACCTCTTTGAACGCCAGCGAGTCCAGTCGCGCGGCGTGCCCTGGGGCACCCCGGCGATGGCGGCGCTGCGCGATGTCGACGACTGGCAACGTGCCGAACTGGTGCGCAAGAAAACTGAAGCCTGCCTTGTTGGCATCGTGTTCGGTGACGACGAGACCCAGCAATCGATCGCACCGGTGGTGCAGGATGCCGACGGCAACCGGATTGAGCAGTTTGAACCGGGGCTGATCGCCTATGCCCGCGGCGGCAAGGACATCAAGTTCAATCAGCCCGCAGCGACTGCGGGCGTTTATGAATGGCACCGGGTGCAGTTGCACATCATCGCCGCAGGCTGGCGTGTGCCCTACGAGTTGATGACCGGCGATCTCAGTCAGGTGAACTTTTCATCAAGCCGGGTCGGCCTGAACGAATTCCGCCGGATGATTGAGGCCATGCAATGGCAGATGATCATCCCGATGTTCTGCCAGCCGATCTGGCAATGGTTCTGCGAGGCGGCGTTTGCGGCCGGGCTAATCCCGACCGCTGATATCCCCGTCGAGTGGGCCCCGCCAAAATTTGACTCTGTCAACCCGCTGCAAGATGCCACGACCGACCTGTTGGAAACCCGCGCTGGGTTCTCCACCATCGCCCAGCAGATCGCCAAACGCGGCTATGATCCGCGCAAGGTGCTGGAAGAATGGCAGGAGTTTGCCCTCCTGGCCGATACGATGAACCTGATCTTCGATTCTGATCCCCGAAAGGTCAGCCGCGGCGGGCAGGTTCAAAGCCAAGACCCCGGATCGCTCGACGGCGAGCCCGGCAAACCACCGCAAGACCCCAGCCAAAGCTGAACGGAGCCCCACATGCCGAAAGAAATCATCGATCTGCCCCTTCAGGGGCGGATGGCCTCTGTGCGTGCGGGCAGCATCGATGAAGCCGCCCGCACGGTCGAGATCATCTGGACCACGGGTGCCACAGTCCGCCGCGCCCGGTTCTGGGACGAGGCGGTTGACGAGGAACTCTCGCTCGATCCCGGCATGATCCGCCTGGACCGCCTCAATGCCGGTGCGCCGTTCCTGAATGCACATGACGCGGGATCGCTGGCCTCCGTGCTTGGCGTTGTCGTCGACGGATCGGCACGGATTGCCAATGGCCAGGGCACCGCCACGATCCGCTTCAGCGAGCGGGCCGATGTCGAGCCGATTTTCCGCGACATCGCGGGCGGCATCATCCGCAACGTGTCGGTCGGCTACCGCGTCCACCGCTATGAAATAACCAAACGCGACGGTGCGCCCGAGTTGTGGCGCGCCGTCGATTGGGAACCCTTGGAAATCTCAGCCGTCGCCATCGGCGCCGATCCCGGTGCCCGGGTTCGTTCTGACACAGGCGCAACCCGCGCGCTCAACATTTGCACTCTCATCCGCACCTCAAACCCAGACACGGAGGCTCCTATGCCCGACGATATCGAACCCACGGCCCCGAGCGCGGCACCCGCCCCCGCAACGCGGGCGATTGATCCAACACCGGCCGCCCCGGCGCCTGCGCCTGCACCGGCGACACCCAACGCCGACGCAATCCGCGCCGAAGCCCAGCGCGCAGCGGCCGACATTCTGACGCTCTGCCAGCGCCACGGCCTCGACAACATCTTCGCTGCCGATCTGATTGGCCGCGGTGTCACGCTCGATGCGGCCCGTGGCGCCGTGCTGGATCGGCTGGCAGAGGGTGACACGCTCGGCACCCGCACCGGTGCGACCGTTCCTGCCGCCGCCCGTGACACCGGCGCCACCGAGATCGCTTATCGTGACGCTGTGACAGACGCACTGATGCACCGCCATGCCCCCGGGTTGCACCAACTGACCGACGCTGGGCGGGAGTTTCGCGGGCTGAACCTGCTCGATATGGCGCGCCACGCACTTGAGCGCCGCGGCATCAGCACGCGCGGCATGTCGCGGATGGAATTGGCAACCGAGGCTCTGCAAAAGCGCGCCGGGCCCGGCTATCATTCCAGCGCCGATTTCCCATTCATCCTGGCAAACGTCGCCAACAAGACCCTGCGCTCAGCCTATGACAGCACGCCCCGGACCTTCACCGCTTGGGCCCGGCAGGCGACGATCACCGATTTCCGCCCGGTCCAGCGCACTCAGCTCGCCGGAGCGCCAGACCTGCTGCGCGTGCCCGAAAGCGGTGAGTTTACTTATGGAACGATGGGCGAAGGCCGCGAAGTCTATGCCCTGCTGACCTATGGCCGGATCATCGGGATCACCCGCCAGACCCTGATCAATGACGACCTCGACGCCTTCACCCGCATCCCGTCCGCCTTCGGTGCCTCGGCTGCCGACCTTGAATCTGATCTGGTCTATTCGATCCTGACTTCGAACCCGCTGATGAACGACGGCGTGGCGCTGTTCAATTCCGGCCACGGCAACCTCGGCACGGCGGGGGCGATTTCCGAAACCACACTCGCAGAAGCGTATCGCCTGTTCGGCAACCAGCGCGGGTTGGAAGCACGGCAAATCTCGGTCCAGCCGCGCTATCTGATCACCCCTCCGGGCACCCGATCGGTCGAAGCGCGCAAGAACGTCACGGCAACCACGCCCAACGCCGTCGCGGGCGTCAATGCCTTCGCTGGGCGTCTGGAGCCGATCGAAGAGCCCCGCCTGATCCCCGCGGCCGGAGCTGACCCGTGGTTTCTGGCGGCCGATCCGAACCGAATCGACACCGTGGAATATGCCTATCTCGATGGCAGCAACGGCGTTTACACCGAAACCCGCATGGGCTTCGAGGTCGACGGTATGGAAATCAAAGCCCGCCACGACTTCGCCTCCAAGGCCATCGACTGGCGCGGCCTCTTCCGCAACGCGGGCGTCTGATCGCACTCAACCCCTCAAAACTCTGGAGAAACCTGATGAAAAACTTCATCGGCGTGGGCAACCGCGTCACCCTCACGGCCACATCTGCCGTCACCTCCGGCCAACCAGTTCTCTTCGCCTCGCTGTTCGGCATCGCCGAGAACGCGGCGGCGATCGGCGATCCGCTTGTCCTCGTGCTCAACGGCATTTTCGATCTGACCAAGACTGCTTCGCAAGCCTGGACTGTCGGCCAGTTGATCTATTGGGATGTCGCCACCTCCCGCGTGACCAGCACCGTTGCCACCAACAAGCTGATCGGCGTGGCGGTTCTGGCCGTTGGTGGCGGCGCGGGTGAAACTACTGGCCGCGTCCGCCTCACCGCAGCGAGTGCAAATTGACCGCCTTCGATCTGGCGACAGACACGCTGTTCAACGATCCAAACCTTGCCGTCGATGCGCTGCTGCGCCTCGGCGGCATCGGTCCTGCGCAGGCTATCCGCGTCATCCGCGCGATGCCGGACCGCTTTGCCAATTTCGGCGACGGGCGGTTCGTTGTCGATACCGTGCTGCTAAACATCCGACTGTTGGATGCGGCAGAGCTTTCTGCGGGTGACACCGTGGAGATTGCAGGCCAGCTCCACGAAATCAGCGGCACCCCAACCCGGGACACCAATCGGCTGTTTTGGCTGGCAGAGGCGCGGGCGCTGTGAAACTCCTCGCCGATATTCAGGGCGATCTCCGCGCAATGATGCAGGCGGAGGTGGAAGCCGCAGAACGCGCGGTCGCGGCGGGCGTTTCTGAGGCGGCAAGCGGCTTGCAGCAGGACTGGCGCGGCCAGATCACCGGAGCCGCTCTGGGCCGGGGGCTCACAAATTCGATCCGCAAGAAGATGTATCCAAACACCGGAGCTTCGATCCGGGCGGCCGCGGTAGTCTATTCCAATGCCTCGAACGTGGTCGATGCCTTTGACCGGGGCGCCCTGATCCGGTCAAAAACTGGGTTCTGGCTGGCAATCCCGACGGCCGCCGCGGGCAAGAAAGGTATCGGCAAAAAGCGGATCACCCCCGGCGGCTGGGAGCAGCGCACCGGCCAACGCCTGCGCTTCGTCTTTCGGCGCGGCCAACCAAGCTTGCTGGTGGCCGAAACACGGTTGAACTCGAAAGGTCGCGCTGTCGTCTCAAGGTCAAAGACCGGGCGCGGGCTGGCCACTGTGCCGATTTTTATCCTCGTGCCGCAGGTGAAACTGCCCAAACGGCTGAGCCTAGAAGGCCCGGCGCGCGTGGCAGAGGCGAAGTTGCCGGGGTTGATTTTGGCATACTGGAGGGAGGGAGCACTGGGCTGATGTCTGCAAGGAGGGCAATATGAACAGTCGCAGCGGTAGCACGCGCGTTATCCGCGACTACCGCAAGCCGTTTACATCAAACAAAACTGCCGTGCCTAAACTTCAATCGCTTTAGACTGTTCGCCGTCGAAAATACACAGGCTAAGCAGGCGCGAACGCCTTCCAATCGAGAATTCCGCATTTAGTACAACAAGGTTGTACGCTTGCGCTGATGTTCGTGTTGAAGGGTATTGGATGGCGTCGAATCCAGCCGATCGGGCGCAGTCCGCAACAAATCTTGAAAACACATATGCTGGCTTTTGATACCCCGTTCCTTCCTGAGGCGTGCTGAGGAGCGCAGAAAACGCCAATGCGTTCAACAAGTCTGATTGATCTTTATGGCTATCGTACGGGTTTGTGAGGTCTAAAACCTTTAGTTCACCATCCAAAGCTATTTCAGCAATTGCGCAATGAGCTCCTCTCAGCTCATGAAAGCAGGTTCCCTTACTATCCCCAAGGTAAAGGACCGGCTGCCCTGCGTGGTTGTATCGGCCTTCGCCGACGAACCTGGGATCTGCAAAGTCGAACTGATTTGCAGATATTTCTTTCAGGCCTTGCAGGCCACGTGCTCGGAACAAGTTCAATGGTACTGTCGTAGCGTTGGTCGTTTGAGAAAGCCCTTCTAAGGTCTTGAGGACTGTTTGAGCAAACTCGTTCTTCAACAATAAAAATGGCGTCTCATTTGCGATAGTGCTGATAGCCACGATGTGTTCCTCGAAACCCTTTGGAACATCAAATGGCAGCTCATAAGGGTAGAGCGTATGGCCCAACTTTTCACCACATCTTGGACAGTCCATATTTGTCAATAAGCGCTCGAACTGCTCCCTCGAGTAAAAGGCGTTGATCCGGGAGCCATCGTAGAAAGTATCAAGCTGAATCTGGTTGCGCTGAAATTCTTCAGATTCGGCCGAATATGCTGTCGGCCAAATCTGTAGGAATTTCTTATAACACCGGTCGCAACACGCGATGTCCGCCGAATACCAAGAATCGAGCTCTTGAAGAAAAACGTCTTCGAAGGCGGCCTCGTCATGCGGGTGAGTTGGGAGAGATGAGTTCAATTTTCCACCTAATATTTTGTATGTCTCACAAGAGTGTAACCGCTGTACATGATCGGCGGCGGTCGAGACGCTGAAAACAATACTCTAGTGAAAATACTGCGTTTTGCACCGAAGAAATGAGTTGCTGTACACCACCTGAATGTCGCGAGAGGGCTCTTTGCCACCGTTGCCTTTGACCATACCTTTGGAGCAGAGAATGCCAACCACCCGCGAAACCATCCTCGCCGCGCTGCACGCACGGCTGCAAACCCTTGCCGCCACCGTCCTGCGCGACGAGGTCTTGCCCGAACGCATTCCGCCAGCCGGGCTGATCATCCTGCGCGACGGCCAGCCCGGCGAACCGGAGGTCACGCTGTCACCGCTGCACTACCATTATCAGCACGGCGCCGAGTTAGAGGTGGTCGTCCAGGCGGCAAAGGAGCGGGCGACCGCGTTTGACACCTTGATCGCTGCCATCGGCACCACGCTTGAAAGCGACCGCACGCTTGGCGGCCTCTGCGACTGGGTTGAGGCGGAAGCCCCGGCCTCGGTCGATATGCCCGTCGAGGGCGCCGCGAGCCTGAAGGCGGCGGTGATCACACTCAACCTGCACTACACCACCACGGGCCCGCTGGCCTGAAATCCCGACAATGAGGAGAAAGACATGGCACGAGCGCAAGGCGCCCGGGCGCAGATGGCGCTTGGCTTTGAGACAGTTTACGGCTCCCCCCCGGTCAGTGGGTTCCGATTGATGCCTTTTGCCCGGACGACGCTGGGTTCGGAACAGCCGCTGCTGGAATCGGAACTCTTGGGTTACGGCCGCGATCCGCTGGCCCCGATCAAGGATGCGGTCACGGCCGATGGAGACGTCGTCGTGCCAATCGATGTCGAGGCATTTGGGTATTGGTTGAAGGCTGCCTTCGGCCAACCGACAACCACCGGCACCACGCCCAAGACCCATACGTTCCAGTCGGGAAACTGGACCCTGCCCAGCATGTCGATCGAAACAGCGATGCCAGAAGTGCCGCGCTTCGCCATGTATTCCGGCTGCGTGCTGGATCAGCTTTCCTGGCAGATGCAGCGCTCTGGCCTTTTGACGGCCTCGGCCAAGCTGATCGCTCAAGGCGAGACAATCGCCGCCGCAACGGCCGCCGGAACGCCTACCGCGTTGGGCTTGCAACGCTTCGGCCATTTTAACGGCACGGTGAAACGCAATGGCAGCAGCCTGGGCAACGTCGTCTCAGCCGATATCACCTATTCCAACAACCTCGATCGGATCGAGACCATTCGCGGTGATGGCCGTATCGATGGGGCCGACCCGACCATGGCCGCGCTGACCGGCCGGATCGAAGTGCGGTTCTCCGACAGCACGCTCGTCACCCAAGCCATCGACGGCACACCCTGCGAGTTGGAGTTCAACTACAGCCTTGGGGCAAACGCGAGTTTCACCTTCACGGCCCATGCCGTCTATCTGCCGATCCCCCGCATCGAAATCGCCGGGCCGCAGGGCGTGCAGGCCAGCTTCGACTGGCAGGCCGCGAAAGCCGCCAGTCCCGCCCGGATGTGTACCGCCACCCTCATCAACAGCATCGCGAGTTATTGACCATGATCCGACTGAACCTGACCGCCACCCCGCAATGGCTCGATCTTGCCCCCGGCCTGCGCCTGCTGGTGGGCCCGCTCACCACCGCGCTGATGGTCTCTGCGCGGGCCGATGCCGCCATCGAGGCGATGCCGGACACGGCCACGACCGAAGAACTGGCGCTTGCTATGGCGAAAGCCGTCGCGCGCCGCGCAGTGCTGGATTGGGAGGGTGTTGGCGATGCCGAGGGCGAGCCCGTTGCCGTGACGCCCGACCGCATCGACGCCCTGCTGGAAATCTGGCCGGTCTTTGAGGCGTTCCAGACTCAATATGTCGCACGGGGCTTGATCCTGGACGCGGAAAAAAACGCCTCTGCGCTCTCGCCGACTGGTCCTTCGGCGGGGGCGATCGCTACTGCGCCGCCTGCGCAGACCTCTGTGAAGACTGCCCGGCAAGACTAAACCGCCCGCAGACACAGGACGGCTGGCAGGTCTGGGATCTGGTCGGCCGCCTGGGCGGGCAGTTGCGTGTGATCCCCGGCGCGGTCTTGGGCTGGGACATGGGTGCTGTCCTCGCTTTGGCGCAGGCGCTGGGCGTCAGTACCCTGATCGCTGCTGAACTGCTGCCCGAGATCGAGGCGGTGATGGTGCGCAAGCTGAACGAACAAATCGGAGAAAACCATGGCTGAAAAGAAAGTCAGCGTCCGCCTTTCGGCGGTCGGCGGACGACAGGTGCGCGCCGAGTTGGAAGGGGTGGGTGAAGCCGGAGCCCGTGGCTTTGGACGCCTCTCTTCTGAGATGGAAATGGCGAACGCGCGCTTGGTGGGCTTTGCGCGCCGGGTAGGTTTGGCGCTGGCGGCAGTAACCGCGGCAGCGGCGGCCACTGGCGTGGCGATGATCCGCTCGGGGCTGGAAACCGTGGATGCCCAGGCAAAACTGGCCCAGTCGCTCGACACGACCGTCGCCAGTATTCAGGTGCTGGAACGCGCAGGCGGTTTGGCAGGGGTTGCCATGACCGGCATCGAACAGGCGACGAAGGACCTGACGCGGCGCTTGTCGCAGGCGGCTACTGGCACCGGTCCGGCGGCCGATGCGCTGGATCGCCTGGGCCTTTCCGCAACTGGCCTGATGGCCTTGCCGCTCGACGCGCGTATCGGCCAGATCAACCAAGCGATCGCGGATTTCGTACCGGCGGCCGAGCGTGCAGCAGTGGCGGGGCAGCTTTTCGGCGAAGAAGGCAGCATTGCGATGTCCCGGATCGACAGCGCGACCTTGCGGCAGGCCACGCAGGATGTGCGCGATTTCGGGTTGGTGGTCTCGGAACAAGATGCCGATCAGATCGAACGCACCAATGACGCGCTCTCTCGTCTGGGGCTGATCTGGCGCGGGGTATCGAACCAACTGACGGTCGCCGCTGCCCCTGCGCTGGAAGCGATCGCCAACGCCCTCGCGGCAATGGCACGCACGACGGGACCGATCGGCATCGCCATCACAACCCTTTTTGAGAACATCGGGCGGCTGACCACCTATGCCGCGACGTTTGCGGCCCTGATGGCGGGGCGCTGGGTGGCGGGCATGGCAGCGGCGGCTTTGTCCGTCAGCAGCCTGGCCACCGGCCTTGTGATCTTGCGCGGAGCGCTGATCCGGACCGGCATCGGCGCGCTGATCGTCGGCGCGGGCGAGTTGGTGTTTCAGTTTACGCGGCTGGTGTCCGGTGCCGGTGGCTTTGGCGCTGCTATGGGGTTGCTGAAAGACGTCGTCATTGAGGTCTGGGATCGTATTAAACTGGGCGCCACCGCCGCCGGGGCTGCGGCGACGGCCATGTTTTTCGACATCAAGGCAGATGCGGCCAGCGGGATGCAGAGTGCCATCGAAAGCGTGGTCGGTTTCGGCAACGCTGCCGCCAATACCTTTGAGGGTGCATTCGAGGCGATCAAAGCCATTTGGGGCCTCTTACCCGCCGCCATCGGCGATCTGGTGTTCCAAGCGGCGAACAGTCTGATCGAAGGCGTTGAGAGTATGCTGAACGGCGTGGTCGCACGGATCAACGGCTTCATCGAGGGGATCAATACCGGGCTGGAAGCGCTGGGCTCTGATCGCCGGATTACCATCCTGGGCGATCTGGACCTTGGAAAGATCGAAAACCGCTTCGCCGGAGCCGCGACCCGGGCTGGCACGGCCGCAAGTGACGCGTTCGACCGGGCCTTTGAAGACAACCCGCTGGCAGTCCCGGATTTTGGTCTGACCGACATTTCCCGCGAAGCGCTCGGCGCGGCGAATACCTACCGCACGGCGGCCAACGATCTGGCCGCGGGAGCGCTGGCGCCACTCGCCAGCTGGCAGGCGTTACAGGATGCGGTCGCGGGCGCGGGCAATGATGGCGAAACTGCACTTGCTGGCGCAACCGATGCCGCAGGCCAATTTGACGATGCCATCACGGCAGCCGGGCGCGCGGCGTCAGGGGCGGCGAATAGCGCGGGCGCGGCCGCCGTGGAAGGTGCCGAAGCCGCAAAAACCGGCTGGGCCGCAGCTGTGGCGACCCTCGCCGACTATGCCGCCAAGGCTCGCGACATCGGCGGCGATATTGGCAACACCTTAGTTGGGGCGTTCACCTCGGCCGAGAATGCCGTGGGCGAGTTCGTCAAATCCGGCAAGCTCGACTTCCGCGACCTGGTTTCCTCGATGATTGCCGATCTGGCCAAGCTGGCCGCCCGGCGTTTCATTCTCGGCCCGATCGCAAATGCGCTCTTTGGCGCGCTGGGCGGTGCGGGTGGGTTGTTCGCGGACATCCTGCATTCCGGTGGCACGGTCGGCATGGCGGGCAGCCGCCGGATGGTGCCAGCCATGGCATTTGCCAACGCACCCCGCATGCATTCCGGCGGCTGGGCCGGGTTGAAGCCTGACGAGGTGCCCGCGATCCTGCAGCGCGGGGAACGGGTTTTGTCCCGGCGTGAGGCGGCTGGCTATGGGCAAGGACAAACCGCCGCGCAGACCGTCAACGTCACGATCATGTCCCGCGACGCCGAAAGCTTTCGGCAATCGCGCACGCAGGTCGCATCCGACATTGCCCGCGCTGTCTCGATGGGCCGGAGGGGCATGTGATGGCATTTCACGAGGTGCGCTTCCCCGACAATATCAGCCGCGGTGCGCGGGGCGGGCCGGAACGGCGCACGCAGATTGTCGAAATGGCCAGCGGTGACGAAGAGCGCAACGGCTCCTGGGCGGATTCGCGGCGGCGCTATGATGCCTCCTACGGCATCCGCAAGGCCGACGATCTGGCCGCGGTGACCGCATTTTTCGAGGCACGGCGCGGGCGGCTTTACGGGTTTCGCTGGAAGGACTGGGCCGACTACAAATCC
Organism: Puniceibacterium antarcticum; assembly: GCF_002760615.1. Lineage (GTDB taxonomy): Bacteria > Pseudomonadota > Alphaproteobacteria > Rhodobacterales > Rhodobacteraceae > Puniceibacterium > Puniceibacterium antarcticum. Next base: position 33,394 of record NZ_AWWI01000116.1, read on the forward strand.
TGCCTGCCATCGGTCGTAACTGCCGCAACCGACCAACCGATTGGTGTCGGCACCGGTGCTGCGACCGCCTTCCAGCTGGTGAAACTCTACACCAGCGGCGCGCAGTCCTGGACGCGCGCGATCACCAAGCCCGTCGCCGGGACCGTGGCGGCGGCCTTGAACGGCGTGACGCAGATCACCGGCTGGACGATCAACACGACCACCGGCGTGGTCACCTTCGCTGCGGCTCCGGCCCCCGGCGCCGTGATCACCGCGGGCTTTGAATTCGACGTGCCCGTGCGGTTCGACACCGACACGCTGGACGTCACCCTCGATTTCGAGCGGCTGGGCTCGATCACATCCATTCCCCTGATTGAGGTCCGCAGATGAAAACCCTTCCCTCTGGTATGCAGGCGCATCTCGACGACGGTACTACCACGCTGGCGTGGTGCTGGCGGATTGAGCGGGCCGATGGCGTGATCTTTGGTTTCACCGATCATGATCGATCGCTGCTGATTGCAGGAACCGTCTTTGAGCCCGACACCGGATTTGCCGCCTCGGAAATCCGCGCCAGTGCCGATTTCTCGGTTGACGGGCAGGATGCCGAAGGGGCGCTGCGCTCCGACCGGATCACCGAGACCGACATTCTGGACGGGCGCTGGGACAATGCGGCCATCGAGGTCTGGCGGGTGAATTGGGAGAATGTCGCACAGCGGGTGCTGATGCGGCGCGGCAATCTCGGCCAGATCAGGCGCGGCAAGCAGGTGTTCGTCGCCGAGGTGCGCTCACTCACGCATTTTCTCAATCAACCTGTGGGGCGGACCTATCAGTATTACTGCGATGCGGAACTCGGCGACGCCCGCTGCGGGGTCAATCTGGCGGCCCCCAGCTATTCGGCCAGCGGGTCGGTCGCTGCGGTCTCAGGCGATCGCAGTTTTGCGACGGCCGGGCTCGGTGGGTTTGCTGCGAACTGGTTCGCGTTGAGCCGGGTGGAATGGACCAGCGGCGAAAATGCCGGGCGGCGGGCGGAGGTGTCGATCCACACACTCTCGGCCGGGACCGCTCAAATCACCCTGATCGAAGCCCCCGTTCGCAAAATTGCACTGGGTGATGGATTCTTCATGCAGGCAGGCTGCGACAAACAGTTTGCGACCTGCCGGGCCAAGTTCGGCAATGGCGTGAACTTTCGGGGATTTCCGTCGATCCCTGGCGACGACACCATCGTGCGCTATCCCACACAGGGCGATGGCAGCACCGGGCAACCGCTATGAACGCTGCCCCTGATGTTGTGATCGCCGCAGCGCGGGTCTGGCTCGGCACGCCTTACGTGCATCAAGCCAGCGTTCTGGACGCGGGCTGCGATTGCCTTGGCCTTGCCCGCGGCATCTGGCGCGACCTGCATGGGCCCGAGCCCGTGATGCCGCCGCCCTATACCCGAGATTGGGGCGAAGCCGGTGTGGCCGAAGTGCTGGCCGAGGCCGCGCGGCGCTTTCTGCTGGAGATCCCAATCGCAGACGCCGGGCCCGGCGCGCTGATCCTGTTTCGCATGGCGCGCGGTGCCCCAGCCAAGCACTGCGGCATCCGCAGCGAGACCGGTCTGATCCACGCCTATGAGGGCGCGGGCGTCATTGAGGAGCCCTGGCGCCCGCATTGGGCGCGCAAGGCGGCCTTCGCATTTCTCTATCCGAGGTAGCACAGCATGGCAGCAATTGTTCTGGGCGGCATTGGCTCCGCAATCGGCGGAAGCATTGGCGGCACTATCCTTGGCCTGTCGGCGGCCGCGATCGGCGGTGGCATCGGCTCGATGATCGGCAGCGCGATCGATTCCCGCATCATCGCCTCCTTCGCCCCAGACCAGCGGCAGGAAGGCGCGCGGCTGGACGAATTGCGCGTCACCAGTGCGACTGAGGGCGCCGTGATCCCGCGCATTTACGGCCGGATGCGGGTCGGCGGGAACATCATCTGGGCCACGGATTTCCGCGAGGAATATTCCGAAACCCGCCAGGGCGGTGGCGGCAAAGGCGGCGGTGGCGGCGTGGTCGTCGAGGAGTACAGCTATTTCGCGAGCATCGCCGTGGCGATCGCCACCGGGCCAATCGGCGGCGTGGGCCGCATCTGGGCCGATGGCAGCGCATTTGACGTGCCGGGTGCCATCTGGCGGCTGCACCGCGGCACCGAGACCCAGATGCCTGATCCGTTCATCGAGAGCATGATAGGTGCGGGCCAGACACCGGCCTATCGTGGCACCGCCTACATCGTCTTTGAAAACCTGCCCCTCGCCAGTTTCGGCAACCGACTGCCGCAGCTGTCCTTTGAGGTTTACCGGCCCTCTGAAGAGCCCGACAGCGCCGAGCAGCTTATGACCGCGGTAAACATGATCCCCTCTTCAGGCGAGTTTATCTATGCGACCGATCCGATCACCCGCAACATCGCCAATGGGGCGGTCCTGCCCGAAAACGTCAATTCCAGCGGCGGGCAATGCGATTTTCTGACCTCGCTGGATCAGTTGGAGGCGACCGCACCGAACTGCAGATCGGTCTCGCTGGTGGTCGCTTGGTTTGGCACCGACCTGCGCGCGGGCAATTGCCAGATCAGGCCAGGCGTGGAAACGGCCACCAAGGTGACGGCGCCCAAGCTTTGGCTAGCGAATGGCGTGAACCGCTCGGCCGCCTATGTGGTCTCGCAAATCGATGGCAGCCCGGCCTATGGCGGCACCCCAAGCGATTTCTCAGTGGTCCAAGCCATACAGGAACTGAAGGCGCGCGGGTTTCGGGTGACCTTCTACCCGTTCGTTCTAATGGATGTGCCCGGCGGCAACGCGCTGCCGACCCCGTATTCTGACAATGCCGCGGCACTTGGCCAGCCGAAATATCCCTGGCGCGGGCGGATCACTTGTTCGCCCGCCGCGGGTTTTGCAAGCACTGTCGATAAGACGGCAGCGGCTTCGACGCAGGTGTCAGCATTCTTTGGGGCGGCGGCGCCAGCCAATTACGCGGTCTCCGGCACGACGGTGTCATGGACCGGATCACCGACCGACTGGGGCCTGCGCCGCATGATGCTGCATTACGCCCATCTCTGCGTCGCCGCCGGTGGCGTTGATGCTTTCCTGATCGGCAGCGAGTTGCGTGGGCTCACGCAAATCCGCTCCGGCGCCAGCACCTATCCGGCGGTCAACGCCCTGCAAAGCCTTGCGACAGCCTGCCGGTCGATCTTGGGCGCGGGCACCAAGATCAGCTATGCGGCCGACTGGTCGGAATACTTCGGCCACCAGCCGCAGGATGGCTCCAGCGATCTGTTCTTCCACCTCGATCCGCTCTGGGCCGATGCCAACATCGATTTCGTCGGCATCGACAATTATATGCCGCTGTCGGATTGGCGCGATGGTGATCAGCACCTCGACGCCCTGGCGGGATGGCCCGCGATCTATGATCTGCCCTATCTGCAATCCAATATCGAAGGCGGTGAAGGGTTTGATTGGTTCTATGCCTCAGAAGGCAATCGCACCGCCCAAATCCGCACGCCGATCACCGATGGCGCCTATGGCAAAAATTGGGTGTTTCGGACCAAGGACATCCGCAGCTGGTGGACGAACCAGCACAACAACCGTCCCGGCGGCGTTGAGAGCGGATCACCCACTCCTTGGGCGCCGCAATCCAAACCGATCCGCTTCACCGAGGCCGGGGCACCTGCCGTCGATCGCGGCACCAACCAGCCGAACGTGTTTTATGATCCGAAATCCTCAGAATCCTTCCTGCCCTATAATTCGCGGGGCTATCAGGATGATCTGGTGCAGCGACGCTACATCGAGGCGCTCTATCCATATTGGAGCGATCCCGCGAACAACCCGGCCTCCGGGCTCTACGCAGGCCGGATGATCGACACCGCAGAGATCGCGATCTGGACATGGGACGCACGGCCATACCCGGCCTTTCCGGTCCGCTCAGACGTCTGGTCCGATATCGAAAACTACCGCCTTGGTCACTGGTTGACGGGTCGGATCGGTGGTTGTGGTCTCGCCGAATTGGTCCGCGAGCTTTGCCGCACCGGTGGCGTGCCTGACGCGCTGATCGATGTGACGCAACTGGCCGCGACCGTGCCGGGCTATGCGATCACGGCGATTGAAAGCGCTCGCGCGTCTATCGCAACGCTGGCGCAGTTTTACGGATTTGACGTGGTTGAGACCGGCGGGCAATTGCGCTTCGTGCCCCGCGGGCAGCCTGCCGTGGCCCAGATCGCTGCTGAGACACTGGTGATCACCGAGCGCAATGCCGAGGACATCAGCTTCACCCGCGCGCAGGAAACCGAGCTGCCCCGCGCGTTGAAATGGCGCCTGATGATGCCTGACGAAGATTATGGCGCGTTGTCAGTTGAAGCGCGGCGGATCACCGTCGATACGGCCCGGGTCCGCACTGAACAGTTCCCGATCGTCTACCCAGCCGCACTCGCCGATCGCGCTGCCCGCCGGGCGTTGCACGAGGAATGGGTGGGCCGTGAGGATGCGGCGTTCGCCCTGCCACCCTCGCGGCTGGCGCTCGACCCGACCGATGTGATCCGTCTGGAACATGACGGTCGCACCCCGGATTATGTGCTGGCCCGGATCACCGACGGCGGTGCGCGGCGGATCGAGGCCCGGCGCACGGACCAGACCCTCTATGATCTGCCGCCCGGACCCGAACGCACGCCTGCGTTCATTGCCCCGACCGTCTTTGGCCCACCGGCAGTCATTCTGATGAACCTGCCGCAACTTGCCGACGAGATTCCGGCGCACCGGCCCTATGCGGCGGTCTTCGCGACGCCATGGTATGGCTCAGCCCTGATCTGGCGCAGCCCGTCGACTGATGGCTTCACCGCGCTGGGCACGGTCGGCCAGCCTTCGCGGCTCGGGACGCTGGCATTTGATTTTTATGCGGGCCCGGTTTGGCGCTTCGATGATGGTAACGAGCTCTGGATCGATATGGCCTCCGGCACATTCAGTAGTCTCGACAATGAGGCGCTCTTGGCCGGGGGCAATGCGCTTGCGATCGAGACTGCCCCCGATGCCTGGGAAATTGTCCAGTTCGGCACGGCATTGCTACAAAGCCCGGGGCGTTGGAGATTGATCCACCTGTTGCGCGGGCAGTTTGGAACTGAGGGCGCGATCGGCAATCCTGCCCCGGCCGGGGCACGGGTCGTAATACTGAACACCGCCGTCACGCCGATCGCCATCACTGAAAGCGAAATCGGACTGCCTGCCAACTGGCGGATCGGGCCATCAACAGCAGCGGCGGCAGACCCGCTGAACCTGCAACTGGCATTCACGCCATCCGGCCGCGGGCTGCGGCCCCTGAGCCCGGCGCAGTTGCGCGGGGTGCCGCAGCCCGGCGGCGATCTGCTGCTGACGTGGTTGCGGCGCACCCGGGCCAGCAGTGGCGACAGTTGGGTTTTGGTCGAGGTGCCTCTGGGCGAAACTACCGAGGCCTATGATCTGGAAATCCTGAACGGCATGTCGGTGGCGCGGACGGTGTCCGGCATCGCGACCCCTTCGTTCCTCTACACAACCGCGATGATGGTCGCGGATTTCGGCGGGCCGGTCACCACCCTGCGTTTCCGCGTCTATCAGATCGGCGCGCTGGGCCGTGGTGCCGCCGCCGAAGCCCTCGTCTGATCCATTCCCTATAGACCACAAACCTTGGAGGCATTGGCATGAGCCAATCCACGAACCTTGCGCTGCCCTATCTCGCGGCGAGCCAATCGCAAAAGCATGTCACCGTAAACGAGGGGCTGCGCTTTCTCGATGTGCTGGTGCAGATTTCGGTAAAGAGCGCCGCCCTATCTGCGCCGCCAGGGTCGCCCGGCGATGGCCAGCGCTGGATTATTGGACCTGCCCCCACGGGTCTTTGGGCAGGCCGGGCAACCCAGATCGCTGCCTGGCAGGATGGGGCATGGGTATTCTATGCCCCGAAAGATGGCTGGCTCGCCTGGAATGAAGCGACACTGACGTCGCTGATTTTCAGCGCAGGGGTTTGGGTCTCGCTGATTGGCGCGCTGCTGGCGGCTGGCGTGACCGATACCGCCTTCATGCTGACCGATGATGCAGATCCGACCAAGAAGGCCACGTTTGAGCTCGCGGGGATCAGCACAGGCACAACCCGGACCTTTACGCTGCCTAACTCCTCCAGCGAATTGGCGATCCTTGCGGGCACGCAGACTTTTACGGGCAACAAGACGTTTGCGGGAACGCTAACTGCATCGGGAACCGTGACGGTGTCGGCCGCCGCTGCAACGATCGGCACTGCGACAGGCACGGCCACCTATGGGATGGGCACTGGCGGAACGACAACCGGCGTCACCAAAACCCTGAACATCGGCACTGGCGGCGCGTCGGGATCGAACACGGTGGTCAACATCGGATCGGCCACCGCGGGCGCTGGCGGCACCACAGTGGTGAATACGCCGACGGTGACCTTTGCCAATACCGTGACGGCGGTGGCGATGCCTCAGGCTAACTTGACCGCGCAACTGCTTGGCCTCGGCGGGGCCACCGCAGACAGCTACAACCGCTTGTCAATCAACGCCCCGGCCATGCTGTTCAACAACGCAGGCGCCGGGATCGAGGCAACGGTAAACAAGGCCGCCCCCGCCAATGACGCGGCCGTCGCTTTCAAGACCGGGTTTTCGACACGAGCGTTGATCGGGCTCCTGGGCAGCGATGATTTCAGCTTCAAGGTCAGTCCGGATGGGTCGGCTTTCTTTGAGGCAATCAAAGTCGACCGCACATCTGGCCGGGTCGATCTTGCCGAACCACTTCTGATGCAGGGTCAAAGCGAGGTGCCAGCCCCGCCACCGGCTGGCAAACTGGCGATCTATGCCCGCGACCGCGCTGGGGCTGGTTGGCTGGATGTGCAGCGTCCCTCCGGCCGGTTTTTCCCCCTGCAACCGCATTTCGGGGTGAACCGGATCGCGACATGGGCCCCGTCATCCGGCACGACCGTCAACACCAACGGGATGCCGCGCACCGCGGTCGGCACCGTGGCTACGCCAACGCTGGCGACCACCAACCTATCGACCAGCATGCGCCGTTGGCGCGTGACGAGTGCCGCGACGGCCGATGCCGTAGCCGAGGAGCGATCAGCAGGCTGGGTCTGCTGGCGCGGCAATGCGGAGGGTCTCGGCGGCTGGAGCTACGTCAACCGCCTCTCGATGACGACCTTGCAGGCAACGGGCATGGGGTTCTTCGGGCTTTACGGGTCGACAGCAGCACTGGCGACGACCCTGACACTGGCCGCCGCGGTGAATTGTATCGGCATCGGCTTCCAGCGCGGCACCCACACCAATTGGCAGCTGGTGCACAATGATAGCAGCGGTGCGCCAACGCTGACCGATCTGGGCAGTAGCTTCCCGGTGGCCAGCACCACCAACGTCTTGTCGCTCTATATCGCTGCCGCCCCGAATGGCTCAGATATCGGCGTCCGCATCGTTGAGGAGGTCAGCGGCGTAGCTGTCGAGTTCACCATCACCGCCGACATGCCCGCGGCCACCCAGCTGCTCAGCCCGCGCAATTACATGAACACCGGCGCGACCGCTGCGGCCGTCGCCTACGACTGCTCCGGCGTCTACGTCGAAACTGACTTCTAGGAGACTCTCCATGACTGAGAAAACCAGCTTTCTGCAGGAGGTTGCCGAGGCCCTGCGCGACAACGGAATCGCCGCCGCCATCACTGCATTGATCGGCGGCACCATCGCACTTCTGGCATCAGTCACGCGCAAGGCGTTCACCAACGACGCCATGCTCGCACGCCTTGATCGCGAACTGGCCGCCGAACGTGACCGCGTCGATCGCCAGCGTGGCGAAGATCGCGACGACGATGCGGACCGGCTCGAACGCATCGAAACCGATATCCGAGCCATGCGCGATCTGATGTTTGAAGCCTTCCAGCGCGGCCGTACCGACTGACCACCCCACCAACAATCCCGATCTACCCGCACTCGCCCGCAAGGCGGGTTTTTTCATGCCCGGCGACGGGCGAAAGGAGCCTCCCCATGCCAACCGATACCCGTGAACCCATCCGCCTGATCCAAAGCGGGCTCGACAAACTCGGACATTCCCCCGGTGCCATCGACGGCCTCTGGGGCCTGCGCACCGCGCGCGCCATAAAAGCACTGCTGGCCGCGAACGGCCGCACAGCATCTGTTGCGCCGCCGGGCGCTTTGCCCTGGATCACCGAGGCCAAATCAGCACTCGGGCGTCACGAAGCCCGTGACCGGTCCTGGCTGATGGATTGGCTGAAAAGGGATGGCCGCTCATTGGGCGATCCGTCGAAGAACCCTTGGTGTGGGGATTTCGTGGAAACGAGCATTCGCATGGGGCTGCCCGACGAACCGCTGCTCGGCGCGCTGGGCACCAATCCCTACTGGGCGCGCAACTGGCTGCTGTTTGGGCGCGAGGTGCAGCCGATCACCGGCGCCGTGCTGATCTTCGAACGCGGGTCCGGCGGCCATGTCGGTTTTGCGATCGGTCAGGATGACACGCATTTCTACGTGCTGGGCGGAAACCAATCCGACGCCGTCACCATCGCCCGGATCGCCAAGTCCCGGCTCCTCGGTGCGCGATGGCCCGCAACTTACCCACCCCTTCTACGGCGCCTACCGACCATGAAGCCCGGCGAATTCCTCTCAACCACCAATGAAGTCTGAAGGAGATCAGTATGCTGAGACCTGCAATTTATGCGTTGATCCGCCAAACACTGACTGTGTTGGGCGCCACGCTGGTTACCAAAGGTTACATTCAGGCAAGCGATGTTGAACCGGTGATCGGAGGGCTTTTAACTCTTGGATCAGTGATTTGGTCGGTTGCTGAAAAGCGCTGGCGCTAGTAGGCATCACCCTGAAAATTGTGTGCCGATTGTGTGATTAATTTTTGGGTCAATTAGCACGCTAAAGCAGCATGGGGGAGAATAGTCCTCCCCCATGCAAATTCTTTGATCAGGCAATACCCGACATGTCGATCATCGGGCGAGACGGCGTGAAGTCCACAAGCAAGATGGTCCGTTCCGAGTGAAGATGCGGATCTGCAGATGCAACCGGCGAAACATAGTGTGCAACCCGACTGTCAGCGACGATGTACCCCTCAAGTGGCGTTTCCAAGGTGAAAATGTCGTAAACGTCCTTGTTGGCGACATCATCAAAACGATGATCGTGCCAGCGCGTGTGAGTGATAGCGTTGAACCCCCCTTTTGCATTTATCCGTTCGATCAATATTCCGGCCGTGAAGGGCTCCCCATCTCGATGCACTAGGTCTGGCGATGCAACAGCATTGCAGGCACCGGTCGGTGACAACTTGATGAGGTGAACACCCACAACAAAGATACCTGCCTTCACATCGGGATCAAACGGAACGGATCGAAAGAGGTTCCGAATCAGATCTCGAAGCAAGATATTGTCGTAGAGCTGCTCGTCGAACGTTTTGAACACGCGGCGCTTTCCCCCGGCCACAGAATTAACGGCTGCGGGTTGGGTGTATTCCAAGCCGAACTGTCCGTTGAACTCGTGATGTCTGGCCGGTTCAGGATGCAAGTCCGATCCAATCTCTGCCCACGGGTGCAGATGGAACCGGCCATAAAGGCGTGCGCGCCCCGCACCGCCGTCTGTACGGTCGATCGGCATTTCGGAGGCGGCTTGTCGTAGCTTTGTTAGCGCTCCGGCATAGTCCGACTTGAGGTTGCGAAGGTTGAACCGAGCATACCCTTGTTTTTCCAAGTCGCTTCTGACTGCCGAATATGGTGCTGAAGTAGGGTCGGGCCAGCACGGAGGCGCATCATTTGGCGTGCCCGTTTTGCAGTGCTTTCCACAGCGGTGCGTTGCTTGTTCGCACTTGCTGAAGCCGGGGCATCGCCCGGCGTTATTCTCCAAGTTTCTCATCGTTTCGCTCCATTTTGGAGCCGATCGACCTGCTTGCCAGACACAGCGCAAATGCGCTAAGCTGGATCGTCCGGATTACAAGCAGGCCGTTCGGCTGGCTGTTCTCACAAGATCGGGTCCGGGCCCGGCCTGTGGTGTGCAACCACCACAGGCCTTCTTATTTACCAGACCTTCACATTCCTGGGAATGCCACGGGCGAGACATGGCGCGAGGGTTCACGCGCCATCGACTGAGTCAAATTCGCCAGAAAAGACTCGGTGAAACGTCGGTCAAGTCGCCTAAATGTTAACCTTAGCTTGCCTTTTCGTCCTGCGGACACGAAAGTGACACACAGGTGACACGAAAGTGACAAGTTTTGTCCAAAGGGGGGATGTTGCAGGGCACGTTTTGGACAGAATCAAGGCGCGAATCATTTCGCGCCATATTGGGCGAAGTCAAGCAGGCATTTGGGTTATCAAATCCGGACATAATTGCAGCGGTTTTCGACAACGTGGTAAGCAGCCCGAGATCGGTGAGGATCATCGATGCGGATGGCACGGTTGTGAATGAACCTGTGCCCAAACAACACGATGTCGACAAAGACGTTGATCCTTGGCAACAACCTGACGTGAGAACAATAAGTAGGTTTCTTGCTGGACGCCATAAGACCGAAAACGACACTCTCTCTGCACTACTGATCGGAGTCGGCGAGAACATTTTGCTTCGAAAGGATCTGACCACATCAGATTGCATCAAGTGCGGTGGTCTGGTCGCGTTGTATCGCGTTTTCCAACAAGCGAAATTTGGCGAGGTGGATGATCGAGTCGAATTTTTCTTGACGTCTATAAAGCCTGATCGGCGCGTTGAGGGCGATCAAGAAAACCCCGATGAAGATGTTGTCGCAAGTGACTTGCGGAAACCTTTTCCACTCAAGCCCAGGACAGATGTCGACCGGCGTCGCGATGCCGAGTCGTTTCTTTCCTACTTCAAGCGGCCAGCAACTGCTTCGGCTGATCTTGAAAAGAAGCTGTTTTTCGAAAGAGATTCCGACAAAATATTCTTTATCACATATCGCTTCTCAGCCAATCGAGGGATCGTGCAACGGTCATTTACTGTGGTGCATAGACCAAGCCAAGAAGTTCCTGTGGTTCGTTTTGCAAACTTCATCGACGCAGGAGGAGCACCTCGGAGATCAGATGGGATCGCAATATCATTCGAACAGGAGGTAGTGTTTCTTGGACACTCCGACCATGGAGCGTCGATCAAGGTCATGAGCTTTGCAAACGCCTCACGTCCCCTCAAAGGGTACTACGGCATTTTAATGACCAATGATCCTGAAGATGGTTCCCTGGCATCCAGATTTGTAATGATACGAACCGAGATATCCAAACACCAAGATGTTGATACCGGTCCAATCGAGATTGGCGATTTGAAGAAGGTTCTCGAACCGAAGTGGGTTGATCGGCTTAGGAACAAGGTCGATTTCAGCATGGAAGACCCTGTTTTTGATCATAATGGTGAGAAGGTGTCGCAAGAAGGTATGGTTTCAATCGTAGAAAAGCGTCTTTACGATGGAGACAAAGTCCTTTTGGCGGATTCAGAGGGGACTCTTTTCAATCCGGCGAGGACAATGCATTACACTTTCAACAGCGCTTTGAAGCGGGGCGGCTAGTTGGTTTGATACTTTAGCGCTGGCTGCCCCGACCTGGTGCGTGATCGGATACACTTTACGCCCGTGCAAGCAGGAATGAGAAGTTTTCCGCGCAAGTTAGGGTCTAAGTGTGAGCTCGACAGAACGCCTCCAGCCAGGCGATACAAGGCCAATCGTATGAGTGGATGGTGATGGTCGCCGGACGTTACGGTTTTGGCCCCCAGTTTGGGTTGTTTTGTTGACTTATTGTTGACCTGGATTTTGGACAGCAAAAAGCCCCGCGGAAGGCGGGGCGTAATGCATTGTAGTTACTGGTA
>NZ_AWWI01000117.1 GCF_002760615.1 Puniceibacterium antarcticum
AGCCAGCCCGGCCAGTCGACGCCCCCCGGCAGCAAGGCCAGCGCCACGCCGAACAGCCCGACCAACAGCACACCGCCCTGACCGATCAGCCGTTCGATCATCACCGCATGGGCGGCATGGGTCAGGCCCCCCGTGCCCCGGGGCGTGCGGACCGCGCGGCCCGCATCGCCAAGCACGCCGCCGGGCAGGCACAGGTTCACCATCTGCGACAGGTAATATTCACGCACCGCCCAGCCGAAACCGAAAGAGGCGCCGAGCCTGCGCGCGGTGATCTGCCAGCGCCGGGCCATCAGCAGGGTCACCAGCGAAAAGCACACCACCGCCACGGCGATCCAGCGCAGATCCATACTCCGCAGCCGGTCATAGGCCGCAGGGGCATCGATGATCCAGACCAGCGCCGCCAGAACCGCCAACGACACCCCAAGGCGCAGCAGATAACCCATGCGCCGGCTCATATCCCGCCCTGCTCGCGGCTGAAGGCGCGGATGAAGCGGTCGCGGAAATCCTCCATCGGCCAGACAGGGGTATTACCGTCCGGCACCAGCCCGTCGCGCCAGCCCCAGCCCGCCGCCTCTGCCACCAGATCGGGCGGGCCGATCAGATGCGCAGGGACATCGCGGCTGTCGATCCCGGCGACAAAGCCTGCAGGCTGGTGATCGCCCAGGATCAGGAACAGCGGCTGATCCCCCCGCCGCGCGGCGTATTCCATTGCCGCCTGCAGCGCATAATCAATGGCGCGGCGATACTGATCGCGCACGCGGTCCGGGTCCTGCCAGACCACGGCGGGCGGATCGCCCGATGTGGCCCAGTCGTCAAACACCCTGCCATCCCCCACATCCGCCCAGTCGATCATTTCGGGGATCGGCACCCAGGGCGCATGGGACGAAATCAGCGCGATCTGGATGAAATCCGCGCGCGGGTCAGGCGGCAAAAGCGCCTCGAACGCCGACAGCGTGTATTGATCCGGCATGGTGATCCAGTTGAACGGCTGTCCCGCATAGTTCAGATCCTTTGCCGCAAGGATCGTATCGAACCCCATTGTTTCCCCCTCGGGCCAGGGCAGCGTGATCGCGGGCATCACCGCCGCCGTGCGAAACCCCGAGGCCTGTGCCAGATGGAACAGGTTTTGCCGGTCCGAGGCAAGCAGCGCGCCATAGCGCCCCTGATCCGAGGTTGCGAGGCCAGAGGCCAGCGTGCCATGGGCCAGCCAGCTTTGCCCGCCTGCGGTGGGCGAGGTCAGCCAGCCACTTTGCATGGCATATCCCGCCTTGGCCAGCTGAGATTCGGCGCGCCGCAGCGTCGGCACATGGGTGTCGGCATACAGCGGATTGTCAAAGCTCGACCGCCCATAGCTTTCGATGAACAGGACAATGATGTCATGCCCGCCGGTCTTGTCGAACAACCCCGTGCTGCTGGCATAGGGATCCTGTGCCGCAGCGGCGCGAAAATCGCGCAGATCGGACAGGGCGGTGGCGCTGCGCGCGATCTGCGCCGTGGCGATTGTGGCATTCAGCGCCGCGCCGGGCGGATCCAGCGGCAGTTGCCAGAGGCCGCGCGACTGGCCCAGATCCGCCACTGCCAGCGCCGTTGCCGCCACAAGCGTGATGCGCAGGGCCGGGCGCGCCCGCAGGGGCGGTGACAGACGGGTCAGGCTGCGCAGCGCCAGAAACACCAGCACCGCCAGCCCCAAAAACACCAGCGCGCCACCTGCCACCAACAGCCAGGCCGCCGGCGTGCCGATGCTGCCCGCCAGCACGTTCAGCCCCGCGCGGATCAGGAACATGTCGACCACCGGGCTGAAGGGGCGGTTCAGCGCGGACAGCATCGCGATATCGGCGCCCTTGAGCAGCACAATCAGCATCACCACAAGACAGAGCCCAAGGCAGATCTCCCGCCCCCCGCGCAGCCTGGCAGGCCACAGGATCAGCCCCAGCACCAGCACCGGCCATTCCAGCGGCACGGCGGGCAGCCCGGAAAACCCCTGCGGCGTGTTCGGCAGCGCCAGCACCAGATACAGCAGCAGGCCAGCGGCCACAGCCCGCCACATCCTCATCGCCGCCGCGCGAGGTACAGGAAATCGCGGCCAAAGGACCACAGCAGCGCTGACGCAGCCCCCAGCGCAAGCGCCCTCGCCAGACCCGTCGGCAGACCCGGCAGCAGCAAGAGGCAAAGCGCGCCGACCTGCAACACGCAGACCACCTTGCGCCCGAAGCGCTCTGGCAGGGGTGCGCGCAGCCAGGGCAGTCCCCAGCCCGCCACGATAAAGGCATAGCGGCTGAAGCCAAGGATCAGGATCTCTGCCCCCACATGCCCTGCCACCATCAGGATCAGCGACAACATACAGGCAAGACCGGCGTCAACCTCCATATCGAAGCGCGCACCAAACGCCGTGCCCCGCCCGCCGCGCCGCGCCAGCCAGCCGTCAAGCCCATCCAGCAGCAGCGCCAGCACCGCGATGGCAAAGACCGCAAGGCCATTGCTGGCCAGCAGACCGTCACGCACCAGCGCCACCGCCAGCGTGCAGACCAGCGCCAGCCGCAGCAGGGTCACCGCATTGGGCGCGCCAAAGCTAGGGCGGGCATACCCCAGGGGGGCCATGGCCTGCAGCGCCGCGGCGGCGCTGGTCACAAACAGGCCCAACGCCAGCAGGGCCGCACCCGGCCCCGCCGACGGATCCAGCCCCCGCGCCAGCGCAAAGACCGGCACGGCCAGCATAAAACCCAGCGCCGCGCCCTGCGCTTGCGCGCGGGTGGGGGCAGCGAGCGCCTTTACCAAAGGGAGAGTGTCATTTGCCATCAGATCAGACGTAGGCGCGCCTGCGCGATTTCAAGCGGCAAAGGACGCACATCGTCGTGCAAAAACGTGACCGCGCGAAACCGCCGCATCGTGCATATTCGGCGCATGAGGTCGACGCCGTGCGATGTGCGCGTGAAGACCAAACCGCGTGATCGGCGGGGAAGGATAGGGCCGATACGCGGATGCGACTTGCCGGCGTCGCCTGTCATCTTAACTTTTCCCCTACGTGACCCATGAACAGATCAGGAGCTGCCCATGACAATCCCCCTTTCCCGTGCCCATCTCTGTGCTGTCATCTGCACCGCATTTGCCCTGCCCGCCGCGGCGGAACCGCAACGATACGAGCTTGACCCCGAACACACCACGGTGGCCTTTCTGATCCAGCACCTGAGCTATGCTGACACGCTGGGCCTGTTCGGCACAGTGTCCGGCGGGTTCACCTATGACATGGACACACAGGCGCTGACGGATGTCACGGTGACCGTCACCTCTGACAGCCTGAACACCATGAACGAGGCGCGCGACAACCACGTGCGCAGCGGCGATTTCCTTTCGGTGGAGGAGCATCCCACCATCACCTTCACCGCCGACAGTGGCACACCCACCGGCGACACCACCGGCACCGTCACCGGTGATCTGACCATCCTTGGCGAAACACGCCCCCTGACGCTGGACGTGGCCCTGATGGGCGAAGGACCCTATCCCTTTGGTCACAAACGCTTTGTTCTGGGTCTTTCGGCCACGGGCCAGCTGAAGCGCAGCGATTTCGGCATGAGCTATGGCGTGGACAACGGCCTTGTCGGGGATGAGGTGAAGATCATGATCGAAACCGAAGCGATGCGGATGGACTGATCCTTGCCCTGCGGCGCGGCGGCGTTTGGGGCTTTTCCCCGATCAAGACCGCGCGCCGCCTGTTCGGGATAGGGCCGCCCCGTGGTCAAGAAGGATGTACATAGGCTCGACCGGTTTACCTACCTAGCGGCTACAGGCGGCACTGCCCCGTGGCGACCACCCCCGCCGCATGCGGAAAAGTGTGCTGCGTGCGAACCGGCCTTGTCACCATCTGCCTGCCAGAAAGCACCCTGGCGCAGAATATCCATGACAACCCCGAATTCTTCACAGGTGACTGTCAGTTGCCCCGGCACGTTCACGGCCTTGACGGCGCACCCGATGATGCTGACGGTGTCGGCGAAACGATAGGCCACAGGCACCCCGGATTGCGCGGCTGAATTCAGCCCGATCCGCCGGACCAGAGGCACTGACACGCCACCAAAACCCGGATTTCGCCGCAGGGTTGATTACACGACAACCTTGACACGCCATGTGGATGGCCTTATTGACGTAAGGGCAATCTGCGTGCATGAGCCGCAGAATTTCCACTGGCGATGAGGCATCCCTCAGCCAGCAATATCCCACTATCTCTGACAGCGCCACACCTGAACATCAGGACGGCGATCCCTGCGGGATGAGTGTTTTATGTGCATTGGCCCCTGTACGGGTGCAGCGATTTATTATCCTGAGGATAAGTGAATTGGCACATCTGTTCCGCAAGGCACCAACCCTGCTGATCTGTGGCGTCGCGCTTGCAGCACTTCTCTGCGCGCCACATCCGGCAAGCACCGCGACATTGCTCAGCACGGATCTGACCAGCTTTGCCGTCCTGGGCGCCACGACGGTCACCAACGTCCCCACAAGCACCATCGCGGGAAATGTCGGTGTCTGGACCTCTGGCGCGGCCAATGCGATCACCGGCTTTCTGTCCCTGCCCGGCGTTCCCGCCTATGATCCGCAGGTGACATCCGGCCAGCTGCATGCCGGAACGGGGCTGGCAGCCTCGGCGCAAGGCGATCTGACCACCGCGCGCGCCGGTCTCAGGTCTCTCGGGACCGGCACCACACTGGGAGCGGATCTGACCGGGCTCACGCTGGCACCGGGTGTCTACACGGTCGCTGCCGCCGCGACCAATCTCGCGGGGATGCTGACCCTTGATGGTGGCGGCAATGCCAATGCCGCCTGGATCTTTCAGATGCCGTCGACACTGATCACATCGACCTATTCGGTGGTGAATGTGATCAACACAGGCTCCGGCGCGGGCGTGTTCTGGAATGTCGGCAGCTCTGCCACGATCAATGCCGGTTCGACCTTTGTGGGCAACATTCTGGCGCTGACAAGCATCTCGGTGAAAACCGGCGCGTCCATTCTGGGCAGAGCACTCGCAGATGTCGGCGCCGTGACCCTGGAAATGAACGACATTTCCATCTTCGGCGTGGGTGATCATGTCGGCAGCAACGGCCTGAGCGGCGGGCTGGAGGTGGCAGACAATGGCACGGTCAGTTTCCTGAAATCCGCGCCCCTCGGGTCTCTGCACCCTCTCTCCGACGCATCGAGCGAGGCAACAAGTGCCGTTGCGACCCCGACCGCGCTGGTCCTGATGCTATCCGCCCTCACAGCGCTGGCTCTGTTCGCAAGGCGACGCCCTGCGCGCGCCTGACCCGGCGCGGGTTTCGGCAACGGGAGTCATCACTGGTTTCCGACGTTCCCCAGCGACACCGGCAATCCATGCTGCGCGCTCACCCCCCTCACTTGAGGCCGCGCAGGGTGATCCGGGTTCAAGACCGAAACGCCGGAGCTGGGGGAAACAACTGCGCGCCACGGCCCGCAACAAGCACTGCTGTGCCGACGCGGTACCATTTCACTGCGGCTGCGACCAAAGCCAGCTTTGTTGAACGCCCATGGGTTAGCCTCGTCGTTGGCGACTATAAAGATTGCGATGCATGCCAACCACGAAGCGCTGGTACTCGAAGCCCATCTTTTTCAACAAGGCGTTTGAAGCAAGGTTTTCAGGATGAGCAAAAGCAGAAACCTTCTCGGCTCCCAGGTGTTGATCAGCGACATCTAGCGCCGCTTTGCAAAGCTCAGTCGCATAGCCATTTCCCCAAACGGACGGATGAAAGTAGTAAGCCAACTCAATGCCCCAGCCGGGATCGAAGGGATCGTCATACAGACCGCCCCAACCGATCACTCTCTTGGTCTGCCTGTCACGAACGGTCCAAGGGGCAAAGCCATCGTGGCGTCTCTTGCGTTCGTGTACTGCAATCCTGCGGCGACACTCTGCAATGCTTGAATCCCAATGCGTATGGTGCATTGCAAGGTTGTCGCCCAGAAACTCAAACAGCACTGGTACCTCAGACAGCTTCGGTGCGGAAAGTATCAAGCGTTCTGTCTCTATGACATTGGACATGTTCGGAAAACTTCACAGATATGACAAGCTGACGGTCGTGCAGCATTGGTCACTATAGCCTCGCCCCCGCCCTTCGCCACATCACACACGAGCGCCCGCTTTACCTCGCGCAAAGGCGAGCCGGGTCAGCTAAGTCATCCGCTTCTAACGCCTGCGGCGAATGTCGGCTCTGACAGGCCGCACTACAGCATCTTTACGGGTCGGTTAAAGGTCCGCATGGGACGAAATTCACACCCTGCCAGACTGTCATGATCATAGATTGAGAAATAACAGCGCGTTCAAGACCGCTGAGCCGACCGAATAAGGTCAGTTTGCGACGCGAAGGTCAAAGTCATGTGACGTCTTGAAAAATGGAAATGGTGCACCCGAGAGGATTCGAACCTCTGACCCCTTGATTCGTAGTCAAGTACTCTATCCAGCTGAGCTACGGGTGCGTTGGAGCGGGGTTTAGACTCTGGGCAAAACCTTTGCAAGGAGAAATGTTCACGCAAATCACGCCTTACCCAACGTCGCCCATCGGCAGGTGGATCACGAAGCACGAACCGCTTCCGTCCGTCTCACGCAGGGCCAGTGTGCCGCCATGGCCGCGCACCAGTTCCTGCACGATGGCAAGCCCCAGACCAGAGCCACCCTTGCGCACACCGCCCTGAAATGGCTGGAAAAGATGCTGCTGCGCCTTGGCAGGCAGGCCGGGCCCGGTGTCGGACACTTCGATGACCCAGCTCCCCTCTTCGACCCGCGCGCTCACGCAGATCTCTCCGGGTTTGCCGGTGCCGGTGATCGCCTGACGCGCATTGCGCACCAGATTGGAAATCGCGCGAAAGATCTGTTCGGGATCGCCACGGATCATCAGATTGGCCGGCACATCTTCGGACAGGCTCACATCGTCCTCGCCGATCGCCAGCCGTTCGTTTTCCATCACCTCGGCCACCAGCGGGCTGAGCGAAAACAGCGTCATCACCGGCGTCGGTTCTTCGGCGCGCCCAAACGCCAGCGTCGTTTCACACAGCGACACAGCCCGGGCGATGGAATTGACCAGCTTGGGCGCCATGCGCTTGACGGTCGGATCCTCTGACATCTCGATGCGGTCGGTGAACAGCTGCGCCGAGGTCAGGATGTTGCGCAGATCATGGCTGACCCGCGCCACGGCGCCGCCCAGCTGGGCCATGCGTTCCTTTTGCCGCAGCGCCTGGGTCAGCTGGGTTTCCATGGATTGCAATGCATCTTCGGCCTCGCGCAACTCGCGGATCGTGGCGGTGGGCACCAGGATGCGGCGCGCGTCTTCGGGGGCCTGGGCATAGCTCTGGATATGCCCGACCACGATCTTGATCGGGCGCACCAACAGACGCCGCACCGCCAGAAACAGCATGAGTGCAGTGATCACCGAAATCACCGCCGACAGGATCAGGATGCGCAGGCTGAATTCGATCATCGTCTTGCGCAAATCGTCGGTGTCCATGGTGATCTCGATCAGCAGACCCGCATCGCGCAGCGGGTTGCCGATCACCCGGATCAGCCGCGGCTCCGGATCAAGCAACGCCTTCAGTGCATCGCGGATCAGGCCCGGCCCGGTTGCATCACGCAGATCATAGGTCGCGCTGACCTGCCCGGGCATGGGCGAGGACAGCACAAGCTGGCGCGCCTCGTCCCGCCGCAGCACGATGTTGAACACGCCGGCGTTCTGCAGCAACTCTTCCTCAAGATCCTTGTCGATCGTGTCGCCCGCCAGCAGCGCCAGCGACGCGATCTGCGACCGCTCCAGCCGGGCAAGCAGATAATCCTCCCGGTAGCGCGCGACCGAAGGCACAAAGATCAGGATCTCGGCCAGCATCACGAAGACCGCTGTCAGAACAAGAAACCGGCCGGAAAGCGTGTTGAGCATGAGCGGTTACTTCAGATCTCTCAGGGCAGCCAGCGCTGCACTATTCCCACGATACGTTTCACCGTAGCACTTTCAAACAACCTTGGGCTGAAATAGGCACCTGCGGCGCGTTTGTTAAGTTCTCCGATGGTTGGATAGGGCGCGACCATGTTTGCCACATGCTTCATTTTCAGCCCGTTGGCCAGAACCAGCGCCCAGAGGTTGATCAGCTCTCCGGCCTGATGGCCGATGATCGTGGCCCCCACCGGACGCCCCCGCACCACCATGACCTTGATCAGACCGGTGGTTCTGCGCTCGGCAATGGCGCGGTCATTATGGGCGTAGTGGGACCGCACGACCTCGACATTCAGGCCATGTTCCTGTTTCGCCTGCTCTTCGGTCAGGCCGACCTGCGCCAGTTCGGGATCGGTATAGGTGACATGCGGGATATGCGCGGTTGCGGCCTTGGCCGGCAGGCCGAACAGGGCCGAGCGGATGACAATGCCCGCATGATAGCCCGCCACATGGGTAAACTGCAGCCCGCCCGCCGCATCGCCGATGGCATAGACGCGTTTGTTGGTGGTCTTCAGGCTGGAATCCACTTGCACGCCGGTCTTTGTGGTCTTGATCCCGGCCTTGTCCAGATCCAGCGCATCGGTATTGACGCGCCGCCCCACGGCGATCAGCAGGTGACTGCCCCGATACACCGCGCCGCCGTCCACCTCGACCTCAATCGCGCCCCCAGTGCCACGCACCTCTTGCGCCCTGGCATATTCGGCAATCTCGATTCCTTCGCCGCGCAATTGTTCCAGCAGAATCCCGGTCATCTCGGGATCATCCTTGCCCAACGCCCTGCCGCCTTCGATCACCGTGACCTTGCTGCCCAGTCGGCGATGCGCCTGCGCCATTTCCATGCCGATGGGGCCGCCGCCGATGATCAGCAGATGTGCGGGCCGCTCGCGCAAGCTCCACAGCGTTTCGTTGGTCAGATAGGGCACCTGATCCAGCCCCAGGATTGGCGGCACAAGCGGGGACGATCCGGTGGCGATCACCACCCGGCGCGCCGTAATGATGTGATCCCCAGCCTGCACCTCGGTTTCGGAAATGAACCGGCCCTTTTCGCGGATCACCCGCACGCCCAGCCCCTCGAACCGCTCCTGCGAATCAACCGGGGCGATCTGCTCGATCACCCCCTGCACATGATCCTTGGCGGCGGCATAATCGACCTGCGCCGCCACATCCGCGATGCCATAGACGCTGGCATGACCCATCCCATAGGCGACCTTGCCGCTGGCAATCAGCGCCTTGGACGGCACGCAGCCATAATTGAGGCAGTCGCCGCCCATCTTGTGATCCTCAAGCAGCACAACCGATGCCCCCATCTGCACCGCCCCCGACGCCACCGACAGGCCGCCAGATCCGGCCCCGATCACCAGAATATCCGCCTTGATACGTTCCATGGCTCAGAGTCCTTTCTTGCCGCGCACGGCCTTTAGCAGAAGAGGCAGCGCCGCCAGCGCACATAGCCCGAGAATCGGCAACAGGATTTGCGGCTCGAAAATGATGCCAAGATCAGGCGTATCGCCCCTTTCGAACACCTCGCCAAGCCCCGCGCCGACAGAAGTATAAACAACCGCCCCCGGAATGATGCCAAGGAAGGTCGACACCGCAAAGCGCAGCAACGGCACCCCCACCAGCGCCGGTACAAGGTTGGCGACAAAGAACGGCACCGCCGGCACCAGCCGGATCAGGAACAGCATCGACCACTGATTGTCGTCGATACCATCCTTGATCCGCTTCACCAGCCCCTCGCCGGTTTCCATCCGCGCCGCCAGCCGTTCGCCCAAGCCCCAGCGCGCCGCCAGAAAGATCAAAACCGCCCCCAGCGTCGCCGCCGTCACGTTGAACAGCGCCCCCGGAAAGGTCGCGAACAGAAAGCCGCCGGTCAGGGTCCCAAGGCTCGCCCCCGGCAGCGAAAATGCCACGATCGCTATATAAGCCAACATGAACACCGCCACCGTGGCGCCATAATGCGCATCGCGAAACGCCAGCAGCGCCTCGCGGTTGTCACGCAGGGTGTCAAAGGTCAGATAATCGCGCAGCGTGAAACACCCCACCACCGCGATCCCCAGGATGACGATCAGTGGCAAAGCCCGCATCCCCCCGGACGTCTTCTTGGGCTGGGTCATGTCGGGCATCTCATGGGCACTCTTTCTTGCAGTTTGCGTCCTGTCTGACATAGATCATGCGCAGAGCCGCTGCAGAACGAAAGCCGCCTCACGGGTGCTTGATGTGCAGTGAGCTGCAAGCCGTTAAATCACGACCAAACCGCCAAACTGTAACAATGAACGCCACAAGGGCTGAAAATGTTGCAACATAGGCGCCTTCGCCGTTTGACATATCAGCCACCCTTGCCTATAGCCCGGGCTTCGAATGTATCAGCCCCCGCGAATCCGCTCGCCTGGGCCAGCCTAAAGACGGAGACGGAGCGATGACGAAACGCACCTTTCAGCCCTCGAACCTCGTGCGCAAGCACCGCCACGGGTTCCGCGCGCGTATGGCGACCAAAGCCGGTCGTAAGATCCTGAACGCCCGCCGCGCACGCGGTCGGAAATCGCTGAGCGCGTAAGCGCTGGTCGAGACCGTTCAAGAGATGACACCGCCGGAGGCCCCCGAAACTGAACCGGGGACAAAGCCCCCGGCGGTTTCTCTTTGCCCAGAGCCGGGCCTGACACCGCGTCTTCAGCGGATGCAGAACCGCGCCGAATTTCTGGCAGCCGCCCGGGCCGGGCGTCAGGGCACCGCCAGCATGATGGTTCAGGCGCGCAACCGCCATGACGATGCCACAACAGTGCGCGTCGGCTTTACCTGTTCCAAGAAGGTCGGCAATTCGGTCGCGCGCAACCGCGCCAAACGCCGCCTGCGCGAAGCGGCGCGGCTGGTCCTGCCCGAAATCGCACGTCCCGGCTGGGATTACGTCCTGATCGGCCGGTTCGAGGCGACCGCCAAACGCCCTTTTCCCGATCTTCAGCAGGATCTGCGCGACGCGTTGCGCAAGCTGCACAGATGACTCCGCTGGCCCATATCGTCGCCCTGCCCGTCCGCTTTTATCGGCTGACCTTCTCCGCATGGGTCGGGCACGGATGCCGGTTCCACCCCACCTGTTCGGCCTATGCGCTTGAGGCGCTGGAACGCCACGGCGCGCTTCGCGGCGGCTGGCTGACCCTGCGTCGACTGGGTCGCTGCCACCCCTGGGGCGGCTCGGGCATCGACAACGTGCCCGACTGAGGCGTTTCGCGATCGCCCCGAGACAACAGCCAGCGCATGTCGCGTTTGACCCAGGGCGCCCGACCAAAGCGCAAAGCGCGAAAACCCGTTTCAGCGATCTCCCACAGCGCTTTTGCCCCACCAGCGGGACATCAAAGACACACCCCCGTGCGGAATCTTACAGATTCAACCTGTCATTCAAAAAAATTCTTGGCCGACTCGCGTTGCCTTGCTAAGCGGGTCGCACACAAACATCCAGACACAGGAGGGATGACCATGACTCGATCAAGTACATTCCTCGCAGGCGTGGATCTGATGTTTGTGCGCGGTTGCGCTCAGGCGTAACCCACCCCGTCCGGTCACTGTGCGACTGCCAGCACCGGTCCTTCTACCAAAACCCCTAACTCCCTGATCCGGCGTCTTTTTGCATGTAACCCATGCAATCCGTCTCCGGCTCTTTCACCTCCAGATCGAAAGGTCCGGCCTGCCTTTGGCTGCCGGAATCCCCCAAATGATCAGACTTGTTGAACCGACTTCCGTTCCCGACAATTTTCCTCCGCTGCAGGATGTCATCCGCCGCTTTGGCGCCTGGCGGGTGCTGCTCGCGGCCCTCTCCGCCCTGATCCGGCGCGAACGGGCCAGCCAGCGGCCTCCGCCAATGTCTGCGGATGGGCTGAGCGACCACATGCGGCGTGACATCGGCCTGCCGCCCAAGCGCGGCCCGCTCCCTTTGCAGGATCCCGCACGGATCCGGCTGCCGCATCTTTTCTGATGCGGACGGGCTGCAGTCACCCTGCAGCCCGTTTTGCCCGACAACAAAGGCTCAGCGCAGCTTTTCGAAACTGATCGACACATCGCCGATATCGACGCCGTATTTCTTCATATAGGCGCGGTTGAACAGCCGCTCGTCGGACAGCTGCCACATCCAGTCGTCAAAGCTGACGCGCATCGTCTCGGATGTCCCATCCGCCGACGGCACTGGCAGATCGATGGTATAGCGCCAGTTGAACCGGTCGCCCTGTTCCTGACCCACCGCCTGTCCGATCACACCCGGCGCCGTGCCCTGCCAGCTGTCCGGCCCGATCTTGAACAGCGTCCAGACGCGCTGCTCGGTCGCGCCGTCCTCATAGACAAAATCCTCTTGCAGGCGCAGGCGCTTGCCGTCCCAGTCGCCTTTGATATCGACGCGGAACTGCCGCCGCACCGTGCCGAACACATCCTGAAACTGACCATAGGCCACCAGTTCCCCGTCAAAGAACTCTTCAAGGTTCAGCTTGCGGTCACTCAGGCTGGCATCGTCAAAACCCGGCTTGCCGGTGCAAGCCGCCAAAAGGGCCAGCGTCAAGGCCAGTATCACGCGGCGCATCATGGGCACTCCCTGTCTGTTCAGGGGTGCAGCTAGCGCGCGGGCGCGGCTTGCCAAGCGGACAGGGATCAGTCGCCAGCCTTTGCAGAACACAGAAACGACGCACTCCATATAAGTGACAAGAAACACCCTGCAACAGGCCCCACTGCCAGACACGGATCGCGCTATCAGATCAAAAAGGCGGACCGGACGTTCAGGTCCTTCGCCCGAAGGTCCCGTGCGAGTCATTTCTCATCCGTGAGACGGGGATCTACGACTCGAAGGAACGGACTGGACCAACAAACCTTAAACAGCTGGGATCGAAAACAACAACGTGACTTAGATCTGGACGTGAGCGCGAAGAATACAGCATCGCCTTGGCACCTGCACCCCGGGCAAAATCTGAGATTGCCCAAGTCGGAGACAGTTGCCCTGTCGCGCGAATATCCTGCCAGACCACGGATGCGTCCTTGTTGCCGCGTTCATCAGCCACGCAATCCGCTTCAAGCCACATGGGTACCATTATTCGGCCAACGGTATCAGAAAGGTAGCGCTGGATTGCGACACCTGCACCCTCAGGACTCAGGGATGCATAAGCAGCGATTTGGCACGAATGGTGAAAGCGTCCCTCTGGGGCCATCGCTGGCTGAGCAGGAGTCGCAAGCAGCTTGGCGGGCAGAATTCTCCATACCGCCAGATCAATAGGCTCAAGTGGTCTCATGGCTCTGCATTACTCAATGCTAAAGGAACGTGTCATCATCGCCTGCGCTATCCGATCTGCTGCCAGATGCAACAATTGATCCGCGTTGCAAAATGCTGACAAAGTGCCGTATGGAGCGGTTGCACATAAGGCGGAGCCAGCAACCCGCCTCCGGGCAGCCCCCGCCCTACCCCAGCCATACGAAATCCATACGCTTTCCATACGCAATCCACCTGTTCATTTCCGACCGGCCGTTGCGTCCATGTGTGACCGCATCGCACGGCTCTTGCCCGGTGCACGCAACTGCATTAAGCGATCAACATGCTAGATCAGTCCGACGATATTCACCCCCTGTTCCACGGCGCCCCCAAAAGCACCGAGTTCAAGAAGCTGCGCAAGCGGCTGGTTCAGAACGTGCGCGAAGCCGTCGAACAATATGGCATGATCGCCCCCGCCACGGACGGCAAGCCGCCCAAATGGCTGGTCTGTCTGTCGGGCGGCAAGGACAGTTATACCCTGCTCGCCATCCTCTACGAGCTCAAATGGCGCGGGCTTTTGCCGGTCGATCTGCTGGCCTGCAACCTCGATCAGGGCCAGCCCGGTTTCCCCGCCACGGTCCTGCCCGAGTTTCTGGAACGCATGGATGTGCCGCACCGGATCGAGTATCAGGACACCTATTCCATCGTCATGGACAAGATCCCCGCCGGGCGCACGTTCTGTGCGCTGTGTTCCCGGCTAAGACGCGGAAATCTCTACAGAGTTGCCCGAGAAGAGGGCTGTTCCGCCGTTGTCCTCGGCCATCACCGCGACGATATACTTGAGACGTTCTTCATGAACCTCTTTCACGGTGGCCGTCTCGCCACCATGCCCCCCAAGCTGGTGAATGAAGAGGGCGATCTGTTCCTCTACCGCCCCCTCGCCCATGTGGCCGAGGCGGATTGCGAAAAGTTTGCCACGGCGATGAATTATCCGATCATCCCCTGCGATCTCTGTGGCTCTCAGGACGGTCTGCAGCGCCAGCAGGTCAAGCAGATCCTCGATGGCTGGGAAAAAAACAGCCCCGGCCGCCGTCAGGTGATGTTCCGCGCGCTGATGAATGCGCGCCCCTCGCATCTGCTGGACCCGAAGCTGTTCGATTTTGCCGGCCTCGCGCTTGGCCAGCGGACCTCTGTCCTGTCTGGTGACCAGGACTGAGGCTGTTTTTTTCATTTTGGAAATTATTTTGATGTCTGAGGACTGAAATAAGCCTGTCGTTTACCTCGCGCACATAAACTGCTTCTGTTCAAAACAAGAGGCAATCCTGTGCCAGACACGATGACGTCACGACTCAAACGCCTTAAAATTCTGCTGCGCAATGCCCTCAGGGGCGCGCATGTTCTGGCGTTTCTGCCCGCGCTGGTGCTGGGCAGCTTCTGGCTTGGCGGCGAGGATCTCCTGTTGTTTGTCGCGCTGGGTGTGCCCGTCGTCTTTGCACTTGCAGGCGGATTTGAACTTCCTGCGTCTATGGACGCCTTTCTGTCACGGCCAACCGATCTGACCGACAGCCAAGGCGCCATTGTGCTGGCAGATACCGCGCTGATCCGCGCCCGCGCTGAATCGATGTCCACGGCCTGCATTCTTATAGACATCGACGGGATAGAGGCGCTGGAGGCGCGGTTTGGCGATTCTGCGGCGCAAGCGACCCGCGACCTTGTCCTGTCCCGGCTGCGCGCGCTCTTGCGCCGGGATGATCTGATCGTGCGCATCGGGGATGCCCGCCTGATGGTGCTTCTTGCCCCCGAGCTGCGCCTTGATCTGGAAACCCTGCTGCAGATTTCAGGGCGCATTCAGGGCGCCGTCGAAGAACCGGCGCTGATCGAGGAAACGACCCAGTATCTGACAGCCGCCATCGGATTCTGCAGCAGCACCCGCCTGTCGGACAATGCCCCGGGAGAGGATCTTTTTGCGGCGGCAGGTGCCGCGCTGAACGAGGCACTGGCTAACGGACCTTCGGCGATACGGGCCTGGACCGATAGCATTAGGGCCGCGCGCACCGCCCGCCGCTCCCTGCGCAGTGAGGCGGCGCGGGCCCTTGAAAACGGCCAGATCCAGCCCTGGTATCAGCCGCAGCTCTGCACCTCGACCGGTCGCGTCAGCGGGGTAGAGGCGCTGGCCCGCTGGGTTCATCCGGAACGCGGCGTGATCGCCCCGCAGCAGTTCCTGATCACACTGGAAGAAGACGGACGCATGCAGCGGCTGGGTGAGGTGATGCTGAGCCATGCGCTGACCGAATTGCGCGGCTGGGACCTTGCCGGAATCAAGGTTCCACGGGTGAGCATTAACTTTTCCACGTCCGAACTGCGCAATCCAAAGCTTGTCGAGACGCTCAAATGGGAAATCGACCGCCACGAGCTGACGCCGCAGCGGCTGGGCATCGAAGTGTTGGAAACCGTGATTGCCGAAACCACCGACGGCATCATTGTGCGCAATATCGCGGATCTGTCCAAACTGGGCTGCTTCATCGATCTGGATGATTTTGGCACCGGCCATGCCTCCATCAACTCGCTGCGCCGCTTTGCGATCAACCGGCTCAAGATCGACCGGAGCTTTGTCACCCGCATCGACCGGGACGAGGGGCAGCGCCGGATGATTGCCGCCATCCTCAGCATGGCAGATCGCTTGGGGCTGGAGACATTGGGTGAAGGTGTGGAAAGCGTTGGCGAACATGCGCTGCTGGCCCAGCTCGGCTGTGATCAGGTGCAGGGCTTTGGCATCGCCCGCCCGATGCCGGCCGAAAAACTGTCGACCTGGATCAAGATTCACAATGCCCGCATCGCTGATACACCCCGGCTTGGTCGTCGCAGCAACTGATGTCCCAAGAACTCGTTTGGCCATGGCACGCAGCCCGGTCACGAAGCTTTGCGCCCGAACAAAGCCGCCATTGGACGCAGGACGCCGTAAAACCGGGCGAAACCGCTTGACCTTTGGCCCCCTTGTCTGTTGAACCCAAGCCTGACTTACAAAGGACAGGTGCAGTCCCTCATGGACGATCAGAATAAGAACCTCATCCTGGCAACAGTGCTCAGTTTCGTCGTGATCCTGACTTGGTTTCTCCTCTTTCCTCCGCCCGACAAGGCGGCAGTGGATCCCAATCAAGCTGCAGTGACCGAGACTGAAAACCCCGCCAGCCCTTCGCTTGCGACCGCCCCCTCGGCCGCCGCCGGCACCGTGCCGGGCGCCGAGTCTGCAGCCGCAGTCACGGCCGACACGCCCCGCGTGCCGGTCGAAACGGCGCGGCTTTCGGGGTCGATCTCCTTGATCGGCGGCCGGATCGACGATCTCAAGCTCAAGGATTATCGCGTCACGATCGAACCGGAGTCACCCATCGTCCAGATGCTGGGCCCGGTCAGTTCGCCGCATCCCTATTACGCGCTTTATGGCTGGGCGCCGGGTACCGGTCTTGGTCTTGAGGATGTTCCCGGGGCCAACACCCCCTGGACCGTCGAAAATGGCGAGACCCTGACCACCGAAACCCCCGTGACTCTGCGCTGGAACAGCCCGACGGGCATGATCTTCCGCCGCACCATCGCGGTGGACGAGAACTTCATGTTCAAGGTCACGCAGTCGGTTGAAAACGCCGGCAGCGCGCAGGCCTCTCTTGCCCCTTATGGGATCATCGCACGTCGCGGAGAGCCCGAGGGTCGCAAGAAGTTCTTCATCCTGCACGAGGGCGTCGTGGCCATGGCCGATGGCACCCTGACAGAAACCGACTATTCCGACATGCCCGACCTTGACGTGATGCCCTCAGAAGGTGCACGCGCAGAGGTTATGTCGGTCGCGGACAGTGGCTGGATCGGCTTTACCGACCACTTCTGGATGTCGACACTCATCCCGGAAACTGGAACACCGTTCAAGGCCGTCGCAAAATACGATGATGCCCGCGACATCTATCAGACCGAAGCGGTTCTGCCGACGATGACCGTCGCTCCTGGCGAGACGAAAGAGGTGACAACGCAGTTGTTCGCCGGTGCCAAGGAATGGGAAACCATCCGCGACTATCAAAACGCAGGCGTTGACCGGTTCATCGACAGCATCGACTGGGGCTGGTTCTTTTTCCTGACCAAGCCGATTTTCTGGGTGCTGCATCACCTCAATCAGCTGATCGGCAACATGGGCTGGTCCATCATCTGCCTTACCCTGCTGATTAAGGCGCTGCTTTTCCCGCTGGCCTACAAATCCTACGTCTCGATGGCGAAGATGAAGGAATTGCAGCCCGAGATGGAGAAGATGAAGGAGAATGCCGGCGACGACCGTCAGAAACTTCAGCAGGGCATGATGGAGCTTTACAAGAAGAACAAGGTCAACCCGGCTTCGGGCTGCCTCCCGATCGTGATGCAGATCCCGATCTTCTTCTCGCTCTACAAGGTGATCTTTGTCACGCTGGAATTGCGCCACGCACCCTGGATCGGCTGGATCCGCGATCTGTCTGCGCCGGATCCCAGTTCAATCCTGAACCTGTTTGGCTTGCTGCCCTTTGCGCCGCCGGATGCCACCTCGTTCCTTGCGATCCTCAGCCTCGGCTTCCTGCCGATTGTACTGGGTATTTCGATGTGGCTGCAGCAAAAGCTGAATCCGGCGCCCACGGACAAGACACAGGCGATGATCTTTGCCTGGATGCCGTGGGTCTTCATGTTCATGCTGGGTCATTTTGCCAGCGGTCTGGTCCTGTACTGGATTGCGAACAACACGATCACCTTTACCCAGCAGTACATCATCATGCGTACCCAAGGGTTCAAGCCTGACGTCTTTGGCAACATCCTCCGCAGCCTGAGACTGAAACCCAAGGGCGATCCGAAAACCGACAAGAAATGACCGGACGCGTCACCGACATCTGGCGTCACCCGATAAAAAGCCACGGCCGAGAGGCTTTGGAGCGGGTGACGCTGTCGGCGGGCCAGACCCTTCCTTGGGACAGGGTCTGGGCCGTGGCGCATGAAGCGTCTGACGCAGATGGCAGCCATTGGGTTTCCTGTGGCAACTTCAGCAGGATCTCCAAGGCGCCGCAGCTGATGGCAGTGACAGCCAGGCTTGAGGAAAGCTCGGAACTGATCACGCTGCGCCACCCTTCCCGCCCCGATCTGACTTTTTCACCGGATCGGGACAAAGATGCCTTTCTTGACTGGGTCAAACCCCTGATGCCCGAGAACCGCGCCGCATCGGTGCGCATCGTGCGGGCACGGGAACGCGGCATGACCGACAGCAATTTCGCCAGTGTCACGCTCTGCAACATGTCCTCGCACCGCGCGGTCGAGCAGAAACTGGGACAGGCCCTGTCGATCCATCGCTGGCGGGGCAATATCTGGCTGGATGGCCTTGCCCCCTGG
Organism: Puniceibacterium antarcticum; assembly: GCF_002760615.1. Taxonomy (GTDB): domain Bacteria; phylum Pseudomonadota; class Alphaproteobacteria; order Rhodobacterales; family Rhodobacteraceae; genus Puniceibacterium; species Puniceibacterium antarcticum. The sequence goes on from NZ_AWWI01000117.1 coordinate 18,574, forward strand.
GCGGAGTTCGGCTGGATAGGCCGCGAGGTGCAGATCGGCAATGCCGTCTTCAAGGTCCGCGAACGGACTGTTCGCTGCGCCGCAACCACCGCGAATCCCGATACCGGGATGCGTGACACCGATACGCTGGCCGCACTCGACAGCTGGGGTCACCGGGATTTTTCCGTCCTGGCCGAGGTTGTCCGATCGGGCGACATCGTGCTTGGCGACACTGTGAGGCCGCTCTGATGCAAATACCCTTTACTCTTGCCGAACAGCCCGATGAACAGATCATCGAAGCCGCCCGCGTGCTTTTTGCGGGTGAAACCGAATTCCTCAAGGGTGTGGTCGCCATGGACGGCATGCCACCCGACGACCGGCTTGAGGTCTGTTTCGCCGGGCGCTCCAACGTGGGCAAATCCAGCCTGATCAATGCGCTGACCGGCCGCAAGGGTCTGGCGCGGGCGTCGAACACGCCGGGGCGCACGCAGGAAATCAACTTTTTCACCCTGGCAGAAAGCCACTATCTGGTCGATCTGCCCGGCTATGGCTATGCCAATGCGCCCTTGGCCGTAGTCGAAAAGTGGCAGCGCCTGCTGAAACAATATCTGTCGGGCCGCGCCACGCTGCGCCGGGCCTTTGTCCTGGTCGATACCCGTCACGGCATCAAACCTGTCGACGAAGAGATCATGACCCTGCTCGACAAGAGCGCGGTAACCTTTCAGGTGGTCATGACCAAGGCTGACAAGGTCAAGGACTCTGATCAGGTCAAGATCCTGGATCAGGTGCGCGAAAAGCTGTCCAAGCACCCCGCCGCCTATCCCGAGCTGGTGATGACCAGCGCAGAAAAAGGGGATGGAATCCCGCTTCTGCGCTCGATCATCGCGACACTGACCTGATCTTGCGCCGCCCGCGCCCTAGGGCGCGGTGTTGCAAGCCCCGCGCAACATCCCTGCCCTGGAAGCGGATCTTACGCTGCCCTTGCACGTTGTCCCGACACGTCGGATAACCCCAAGGACTCGGATAAGGACCAATAAGGATGAAGAAACGCGCCATGAATCAGGATTGGATTGCTACTGCCCGGACTCTTTCAGAGGCCCTGCCCTACATGCAGCGCTATTCCGGCGCCATCGTGGTGGTCAAATTCGGTGGCAATGCCATGGGCGATGCTGATGCGATGGCCGAATTTGCCCGCGACATTGTGTTGATGCGGCAAGTCGGGGTGAACCCGGTTGTGGTGCACGGCGGCGGGCCGATGATCAACGATCTGCTAAGCCGTCTGGGCATCGAATCGAAATTTGTGCGCGGCAAGCGCGTCACAGATCAGGCGACCGTCGAAGTGGTCGAGATGGTCCTGACAGGCCTTGTGAACAAACGCATCGTGCAGGCCATCATGGATGAAGGTGGCCGCGCCGTGGGTCTGTCGGGCAAGGATGACGACCTTATGGTCTGCGAGATGGAAGACCCCGAGTTGGGCTGGGTCGGACGCCCGGTCGAAATGAACGTGCAGGTGCTGCGCGACCTCATGGCCGCAGGCATCATCCCCGTCGTTGCCCCCGTTGCGACAGGCATGGACCCGGTCGAGACGTTCAATGTCAACGGCGACACTGCGGCTGGCGCCATCGCAGGCGCGCTCAAGGCGGATCGTCTGCTGCTGCTGACCGATGTGTCGGGCGTCAAAAATGCCGAGGGCGAGATCATGACCGCCATGACCCCCGAGGAAGTGCGCAGCATGATCGCAGACGGCACCATTGCAGGGGGCATGATTCCCAAGACGGAAACCGCGCTGAAGGCCATCGAGGACGGGGTGCGCGGTGTTGTCATCCTGGATGGTCGTGTGCCCAATGCGGTTCTGCTGGAAATCTTCACCGAACATGGCGCGGGTTCACTAATTCGCGCCGCGGATCTGGCCCCTCGCGACCCGCAGTGACGGGATAGGACGCGGCAGAGGGCTGAGGCGGCTTTTCACAGAGCCGCCTTCGTGAAAGACTGAAGCATCGCCGTCGATGCCCGGCCTCAAGGAACAGCACGCCCATGCGCCTTATCCTCATGCGTCACGCAAAGTCCGACTGGTCACTGGATCAGGAAGACCACGAACGCCCCTTGAACCCAAGGGGCAAGGCAAGTGCGCATATTCTGGGGGAATGGCTTCGGGCAGAAAGCTATCTGCCGGATGAGGTGCTGTGTTCCACCTCCGAGCGCACACGCGAGACGCTGGCGCTGTTGCAACTGACAGCGCCAGTGCGGTTTGAACGCGATCTGTACCTTGGAAGCCCTGAAGTGCTGCTGGACGTGCTGAGAGGCGCGACGGGGCGTGTGGTGTTGATGCTGGGCCACAACCCCGGCATCGCCGCCCTTGCCGCGCGGTTGACCGATATACGGCCCTCTCACGTGCGGTTCCGCGACTATCCAACCGGCGCCACGCTGATCGTGGATTTTGACACCGCCGACTGGGCGGATCTGCTGCCCGGAACGGGACACGCGCGGGACTTTGTGATCCCGCGCGAATTGATGTCAGTCTGAGGCCAAGAGTTCTGAGATCACGCCTCAGTGGCCGAGGATCTGGCTCAGGAACAGCTTCGTACGCTCGTGCTGAGGGTTGTTGAAGAATTCCTTGGGTTCGTTCTGTTCGACAATCTGCCCGGCATCCATAAAGATCACCCGGTTTGCGACCGCTTGGGCAAAACCCATTTCATGGGTGACGCAGAGCATGGTCATGCCCTCTTCGGCAAGTTCGACCATGGTATCCAACACTTCCTTGATCATCTCGGGATCTAGGGCCGATGTCGGTTCGTCAAACAGCATGATGCGTGGCCGCATGCAGAGCGAGCGGGCAATCGCCACACGCTGCTGCTGACCACCCGAAAGCTGGCCGGGGTACTTGTCCGCCTGCTCTGGGATCTTAACCTTTTTCAGGAAGTGCATCGCCACTTCCTCGGCCTCTTTCTTGGGGGTCTTGCGCACCCAGATCGGCGCCAGCGTGCAGTTTTCAAGAATCGTCAGGTGCGGGAAGAGGTTAAAATGCTGAAACACCATCCCAACCTCTGAACGGATCCGGTCGATGTTCTTGAGGTCCGATGACAACACAGTGCCATCCACGGTGATCCGGCCCTTCTGGTGTTCCTCAAGTGCGTTGATGCAGCGGATCAGGGTGGATTTGCCCGACCCAGACGGGCCGGCAATCACAATCCGCTCGCCGCGATGCACCGTCAGGTCGATATCGCGCAGCACGTGAAAGGTGCCGTACCATTTGTTCATGTTCTCGATCGATACGGCAACCTCGTCGGATACCTGCATCTGAGCAGTTTCAGCCATGTGTCAGCTCTCCTGTTACTTTCCCTATCGCTATGCTGCTTGAGGGATCAACGATGATCGGTCTGAAGCTGACGCTCCAACCACTGTGAATATTGCGAGATGCCGTAGCAGACGACAAAGAACAGCAGTGCTGCAGAACCAAGAAGTTCCCAGTAGACGCCATTCCATTCGCTGGAAGCCTGAACCGGCCCGCGAATGGTGCCGACCAGATCGAACATCGAGATGACCGAGACCAGCGTCGTGTCCTTGAACAGGCCCACGGCGACGTTGACGATGCCCGGGATCGAGATCTTGAGAGCCTGCGGCAGCACGATCAGCCGCATCTTCTGGGCATAGTCGAGGCCAAGAGAATCACCTGCCTCGTACTGCCCTGTCGGAAGCGCGGCGAGGCCCCCCCGGATCACCTCGGCGATATAGGCCGAGGCGAACATGGTGATCATGATGATGACCCGCAGAATCAGGTCGATATTGGCATCCGGCGGGAAAAAGTAGGCCAGCATCACGCTTGCCACAAACAGCAGGGTGATCAGCGGCACGCCACGGATGAATTCGATGAAGACGACGCAGATCCATTTGATGATCAGCATGTCCGACTGCCGCCCCAGCGCCAGCGCGATGCCAAAGGGGATCGACAGCGACACGCAGACTGTCCCCAGGATCAGGTTCAGCATGAAGCCGCCCATGTCGCGGCTGGCAACCGCCTCTGTGGCAAGGACGCCTTCGATCGGGAGAAAGCCGGTGATGTACCAGACCGCCATGGCGACTAGGATCCCGCCAAAGGAGCCAAGCGCGAAGCTGCGCGCGACGAAGGTGCTGTAGAACACGTAGCCCAGGACAAAGCCCAAAAGCGCAAACAGCGGGATCAGGACCGAGCCACCCCAGATCAGGAAATAGGCGACGAACGGGTAGAGAGCCGAGAACCAGAGCATCTGCGCCGGGAAAACCTTGCGAAACAGCACCGGGGCGATGGCCACGAACAGCAGCACAAAGGCCAGGGTCGGGCGCCAGTAAAGCTCGGACGGGTATTTGAACCCGAACAGCAGCTGGTTCCAGCGTTCGGCCAGAACGGCAAAGCAACCGCCAACCTTGCCGTCCAGGATTTCGCGGCACTCGCGGATCGAATCGGCCTGCCAGACCCCGTTCAGCAACCAGGGCAGCACGCCGGACAGCAGGTAATAGATGGCAGCCAGCGCCGCGAGCGTCAGCGCCCCATTGGCGATGGAGGAGAACATGTTCGCCTTCATCCACTTGAAGATGCCGGTTTCGCCCAAGGGTGGGGCGACCTGCGGCAGCATGGAATCGCGCACAAAACCGATGGATTGCTGGTGGGTGTCTGACATCTCAGCGCTCCTTCAGTTTGACGGCGTTGTTATAGACGTTCATCAGGCCCGAAATCGTCAGGCTGATCACCAGATAGAAGGCCATCAGCAGCAGGATGCATTCGATCGCCCGCCCCGTCTGGTTCAGCGTGATGCCGCCCAGCGTGCCGGTGATGTCCATATAGCCCACGGCAATGGCGAGCGATGAGTTCTTGGTGATGTTGAGATAGTTCGAGATCAGCGGCGGGATGATCACCCGCAGCGCCTGCGGCAGGACAACAAGGTTCATTGTCCGGTTGGGACGCATGCCCAGCGAGGCGGCGGCCTCGGCCTGGCCCTTGCTGACGGACTGAATGCCCGCGCGGACGTTTTCCGCGATGAAGGCGCCGGTATAGATCGCCAGCGCCCACCAGAGTGCAATCAGCGATCCGAGGATTTGAATGCCCCCCTGAAAGTTGAAACCAGCCAGTTCGGGATATTCGAGCGTGACGGGCCGACCAAGAATGAAATAGGCCAGCAGCGTGGGCAGGATCAGGATCGCGAAAGAGGGCCAGCCCATCGGCAACAGCCTGCCCGTGTCGAACAGCAGCTTTGTGGCATAAGAGCGGTAGGCAAAGACGCCGATGATCGAGGCGACAAAGATCACGCCGAGGATCAGCGAGCCCGGTCCCCAGATGGGCGCAGGCAGATAGAGCCCCCGGTTGGTAAAGGCGATGGCCCCGAACAGCATCGTCGCATCAGGGTTTTCGCCCCGGAACGCACTGGGGGCGGGCAGCACCGCCGTCAGGATAGTGAAGATGATGATGATCCAGATCAGCACCGGCACGTTGCGGAACGCCTCGACATAGGCGGCCATCAGCTTGCGGACAAGCCAGTTGGGCGACAGGCGCAGCACACCGGCGATGACACCGATGATCGTGGCCGTGATGCAGGCCAGAAAGGCGACAAGCAGAGTGTTGAGCGCGCCGACAAAGGCCGCGCGCAGGTGCGTGGACCGGCTGGAATAGTCGATCAGTGACTGGTTGATGTCGTAATTCGAGGATTCCCCGAGGAAGCCGTAGCTGATGTTCAGCCCCGCCGCCTGCAGGTTCGTCAGAAGGTTCGACCCGAGATACGCGAACAGCGAAATCACGATCATGAGGGCGATGAACTGAAATGTGTAGGACCGATATTTCGAATCGTAGATCAGCATGGATAGCCGAAATGAGCCGACCGGCGGGTCGCTGAGTACCGTCATGAATGACATCCCTGATTTCCCCGGCTTCTTGACGCCGACGGGTTGATCCCATCTGACGATTCTCGGGGGTTATGTTGCCCTAGGCTTTGGTAGAAAGGGCGCGAGGGTTTCCCCGCGCGCCCTAGGGTCTTGTGATTTTACCGGAACGGCGGTGCGTACATCAGGCCGCCATCGGTCCACTGTGCGTTCAGACCACGCGACAGGGCAATCGGTGTGTTCTCGCCGATGTTCTTTTCGAACAGTTCGCCGTAGTTGCCACCTGCAGCAATCGCCGCCTTGGCCCAGCCCGGTTCCAGACCCAGCATCGCGCCGAGGTTGTCTTCGGTGCCAAGGATACGGTTGACTTCGGGCATGTCGGTGCCGGCCGAGAGTTCTTCGATATTGGCCGAGGTGATGCCATATTCTTCGGCTGCGACGAGCGCGTAGAAGGTCCAGCGCACGATGTCACCCCAGTCGTTGTCGCCATGACGGACAACAGGGCCAAGCGGCTCTTTCGAGATGATTTCCGGCAGGACGACGTGATCGCCGGGGTTTTCGAACGAGGCGCGCGACGCGGCCAGGCCGGACGCATCTGTCGTGTAGGTGTCGCAGGCACCAGCGAGATACTGCTGCTTGGCTTCAGCTTCGGTTTCGATCGGAACCGGCTGGTAGGTCATGTTGTTCTTGCGGAAGTAATCCGCGAGGTTCAGCTCGGTCGTGGTGCCGGTCTGGATGCAGACGGTCGCGCCATCAAGTTCCTTGGCCGAGCTGACGCCCAGTGCCTTGGGAACCATGAAGCCCTGACCGTCATAATAGTTCACGCCGACGAAATCGAACTTGAGGTCGACATCGCGCGTGAACGTCCAAGTGGTGTTGCGGGCGAGAATGTCGATTTCACCCGAGGACAGCGCGGTAAAGCGTGTCTTGCCGGTTGTGGGAATGAATTCAACTGCTGTGGGATCCCCAAGAACGGCGGCAGCGACGGCGCGGCAGATACCGACGTCAAAACCCTGCCATTCGCCATTGGCGTCCGGAGCTGCGAACCCGACCAGACCGGTGTTCACGCCGCAGTTCAGTTTACCCCGTGCCTTGACGTCGTCGAGGGTGGCAGCTCCAGCAGCCCCAGCCGCGAAGGCCGCTACTGTCATTGCGCCAAGAGTTACGGTTTTTCTCATACTAACCTCTTCCTGTTTGTCCGCTTCCTTGCGAAGCGGTTTTTTTTCTCCGGCCCATTGGGCCGCAAAGACCAAAGCAGGGACCCTCCCCCCTTTGTGTGACCAATTGTGGTCGGATTCATATTTGAAGGTCAAGCGTGATGCCTAGTAAAAAGGCGACTTGGCACATGCTTTACCAAGCGTCAGCCCTCAGGCAGTCACTTTGTCGGTTTCTGCGAGAGCAAAAAGAACTTCTGCGCCTGCAAAAAGGCCGCGCGTTTCAGTTCTGCAATCTCCTGCGCCTCTTCATCTGCGCCCCAGAGGTCCTGTTGCCAGTCTTCGTCGATGCGGGACAGGGTCCAGAGGTCAGAGGCGGGCGCCTGTTCGGATACTGCCGCGAATCCCAGCACCAGAGAGCCGGTCAGCGACACTAGGTCGTGAAAGGCGGCCAGTGCAAAGGGGTCCAGCGCATGGACCTGGCGGCGCAGGGTCTGCAACGCGTCTGGGTGCTGCGGGGCGTGCATGAGACCCGCTCGAGGCGCTAAGCGCGCGCCAAGCTGCATTTCGGCCCAATCGAGCATCGGATCCCACGCGGCCGCCTGCCGCACGACCAGTTCGACGGGGCTTTCGGCGCGGTAGCACAGCAGGTCACTGTCACCGTAGGCGGCCAGCATGTCAGCGACTTCGCCGTGCTGGATGCGCACCTTGTCGATGGCGGCATTTGCGCCCCGGGTGAAGGGCATTGAGGTCGGATCAATCTTGTCGCCCTGCGCGTCCCATTCAGCGGCAATGGCCTGCGCCAGTGCCGGGGTTGGCACCACAAGCGCTGCCTTGGCCGGGGTCTTGACCGGGCGACCGTCCAGCGCGACGGCAAAGCCGCCTTCGGCTTTTGTCACTTCGGAGGCGGTCCAGAACCGTTTTGGGGCCCATTCGCTCATGCCATCTGCTCCCAGATCTGTTGCAAGAGGCCGGGCAGCAGGCGGATGTCGTCGAGGATGATATGTGCATCCTTCAGGCGGGCGCGGTCATGATAGCCCCAGCCCACACCAATGGCGAGCATCCCCGCCGACCGTGCCATTTCCATGTCGTAACTTGTGTCCCCCACCATCACCGCGCGATGCGCCGCAACCCCGGTTTCCGCAAGGGCGCTTTTCAACATCGCGGGGTGGGGTTTGGAGGGGTGATTGTCCGCCACCTGCTGAGTTACGAACAGATGACGCAGGTCGTGACCATCCAGCAGCCTGTCCAGGCCCCGGCGCGATTTGCCGGTGGCGACACCGAGCAGCAGTTCGGGGATGGCGTGCATCTCTTCCAACACCTTGCGCACGTGAGGATAAAGCGGCGAAGACGCCTCGACCCCGTTTTCGGCGCGCAGGTCCGTGTAGGCGGCCTTGTAGCCGGCGACCAGATCACGCCGCAGCGGCGTCGCAATGCCGGGCACAAGCACGGTCATCGCCTCTGGCAGGGACAGCCCGACGATACCAAGGATATCGTCGCGGCCGGGCACCGCGAGATCAGCCGAGGCAAAGGCGGCGGTCATCGCGGCAAGGATATCCGCCTGACTGTCGACCAGCGTGCCGTCGACGTCGAACACCACCAGACGCAGCTCAGCCAGTTTAGGATCCTTGGCCATCAGATCGCCTCGAACGGGTCTTCCTGGGCCAGATCTTCGGTCCAGCCGAAGGTGTCCCAGCTATGCGCCATGTGATCGGGCAGCGGCGCGGTCACAGTGATGATCTTGTGTGTCACGGGATGTTCGAAGCGCATCATCCGCGCATGCAGGTGCAGTTTCTTGGAAATGATGCCGCCCAGCTGGGCACCCCAGCCATCGCCCTGATTCTCTTGGCCAGAGCCGCCGTATTTGCCATCACCGATGATCGGATGGCCGATTTCGGCCATATGCGCGCGCAGCTGGTGGGTGCGGCCTGTCAGCGGTTCCATCGCGACCCAGGCAGCACGGCCCGCAACGCGGTAAAGCGTGGCATAGATCGTGTAGGCGCGTTTGGCATCCGGCGTGCTGTTCATGTCGCGCGGGTGGACGGCGATCATCTTTTCGCCCTCACCGCCAGCGCCGCGACCGGCGGCCTTGACCAGACCATACTTGATCTCGCCCAGATAGGGCGTCGGCACCCCGGCGACGAGCGCCCAGTAAATCTTGCGCGTTTCCTTGTGCCGCATCGACGCGGTCAGCGCCTGTGCCGCAGCGCGGGTGCGCGCCAGCAGCAGAACACCGGATGTGTCCTTGTCCAGACGATGCACCAGACGCGGTTTTTCGTCGTAGTCGTATTGCAGCGCCACAGACAGCCCGTCCACATGGCGGGTCTGCTTGCTGCCGCCCTGGGTGGGCAGGCCTGCGGGCTTGTTGATCGCGATGACATGGTCGTCCTGATAAAGGACGATGTCGCGCATCAGCCGCGCGTCAGCCGAGGTGACCTCGGTCTTGGGGCCCGACTGGATCTGACCGGGATCGGGCAGCGGCGGTACGCGCACCTGTTGCCCCGCGACAAGCCGGGTGTTCGCCTTGACCCGCCCGCCATCAACGCGCAATTCGCCCTTGCGGCACATCTTTTCGATGCGCGTCTGGGCCAGATGCGGAAAGATGCGCCGCAGCCAGCGGTCCAGCCGCTGATCGCCATCATCCTGTGAAACCGTAAGTGTCTGTACCTGGCTCATGCCAATATCCCCCGCGCGACCCACAGGCCCGCCATAAGTGCAGCTAAGGATAGGATCACAGAGGCCAGCACATACCCCGCCGCAAGTCCGACGGCACCCCGTTCATACATGCTGATCGCATCCAGCGAGAAGGCCGAGAAGGTTGTGAAACCGCCCAGGAATCCCGTCATCAAAAGGGGCGCATAGCGGTTTCCGCCGGTCTGCGCCAGTGCCACCACGACAACACCCATCAGAAAGGAGCCGACAATGTTGACCGTCAGCGTCCCCCAAGGGTAGCCCGCCCCCAGAATGCGGATCGTGGCCAGCCCCGTCAGATAGCGTGACGAAGCCCCCAAGGCGCCGCCCAAGGCGACCTGTATCAGCGTGAAAACCATGCCCGGGTGCATCGCGCCTGAGGGGTCAAATGTCAAGCAAAGGCGCCTGTTGCGGCGGTTTCAGCCCTTTGTCTGCTGGCGTTTGGCCCGCAGATTGTTGAAATAGTCCACGCGTTTTTTCAGATCTCGTTCGAACCCGCGCTCGACCGGTTCATAAAACACCGTGCGACCCATGCTTTCGGGGAAATAGTCCTGCCCGGAAAAGGCATCCTCGGCGCTGTGGTCATAGGAATAGCCGTCGGAATAGCCGAGATCCTTCATCAGCGCCGTGGGGGCGTTCAGGATGTGTTTGGGCGGGGAGACTGAGCCGGTGGCCTTGGCGGCCTTGCGCGCGGCCTTGTAGGCGCCGTAGACCGCATTGGATTTCGGCGCGAGGGCGAGGTAGACGACCGCCTGTGCCAGCGCAAGTTCGCCTTCGGGTGAGCCAAGCCGCTGATACGTCTCCCACCCCTGCAAACAGACGGCCTGCGCCTGCGGATCAGCAAGGCCGATATCCTCGACCGCCATGCGGGTGATGCGCCGGGCGAGGAAGCGGGGATCTTCGCCGCCCTCCAGCATCCGCGCGAACCAGTACAGCGCGGCGTCGGGGTCAGAGCCGCGCACCGATTTGTGCAGGGCGGAGATCAGGTTGTAATGACTTTCCCCGGACTTGTCGTGCTGCGCTGCACGCCGCATGAGGCGGGTGGTCAGCTGATCGATGCCGAGCTTGCCCTCCACCTTCCAGGCGGCCACCTGTTCGATCAGGTTCAGCAGGGCGCGGCCATCGCCATCCGACATCTCAAGCAGCGCCTCGCGCGCCGGACCGTCGAGCGGCAGGGCGCGGGCCAGTTCCTTTTCCGCCCGCTGGGCGAGGAGTTCGAGTTCGCCCAGTGTCAGCCGTTCCAGCACAAGCACCTGCGCGCGGCTGAGCAAGGCGGCGTTGAGTTCAAACGACGGGTTTTCCGTGGTGGCGCCGACTAGCAGGATCGTGCCATCCTCCATATGCGGCAGAAAGCCGTCCTGCTGCGCCTTGTTGAAGCGGTGGATTTCATCCACGAACAGCAGTGTACCCTGCCCGTTCTGGCGACGATGCTTGGCCGCGTCGAAGACCTTGCGCAGTTCCGGCACGCCGGTGAAGATCGCGCTGATCTGGACAAAGTGCATGTCCGTCTCATCCGCCAACAGACGTGCAATGGTGGTCTTGCCCACCCCCGGCGGCCCCCAGAACACCAGCGAGCCGAGCGAATGCGAGGCCAGCATCACGCCCAAAGGCCCCTCTGGGCCGATGACCTTTTGCTGGCCGATCACCTCGGCCAGCGTCCGGGGCCGCAGGCGGTCGGCCAATGGGCGCGGGGCATTGTCCGGAACAGGGGGGCTTTCGAAAAGATCGGCCATGGCTCAGACCCGGAACCGGATCTGAGCAAGCTGCCCGCCGCGCAGAATCTCAAGCGTCACGCGCGATCCGGCCCGGCGCAGGGCTGTGCCCACCCGATCCGCCGCCTCGATGGCCTGATCGTTGACGCTGCGCAGGATATCGCCAGCCTGCAGCCCGATGCGCAGGCCGTAGGGGCCGGGATCCAGCACCAGCACACCTTTTGACGCCAGCGGCAAACCGGTTTCGGCCAACACACCCGGGTTGATGTTGGACAGATGCAGCCCCGGCAGTACCTCGCGCGCGCCCAGGGTCTGCGCGTCCCGCGCCGGAACCTCGGGGGCGGCGATCATGTCGACCACAACCGTCTCTGCCGTGTCGCCGCGCAGACGCGTCACCTTGGCCGTGGCGCCCAGACCACGGATCGACATGCGATAGATCATCTCGGGCGGGGTGTTCACCGGCTGGCCGTCCACAGCGGTGATCACATCACCCACCTCGATCCCGGCGGTGCGGAAGGGGCTGTCGGGATGCAGTTCGGACACGACCACCCCACCCGGCACAACCAGCCCTAGGCTTTCCGACAGATCCGCATCCACCGGCTGCCCTGAAATGCCCGCCCAGGGACGTTCGAACCGGTCGGTGCCGCTGCGGGCCTGATCGACGAACTGCGCAACCAGTGCTGCCGGAATGGCAAAGCCGATGCCGTTCGATCCGCCCGAACGGCTGAGGATAGAGGTGTTCACCCCGATGAGCCGCCCCTGAACGTCGATCAGGGCACCGCCGGAATTGCCTGGATTGATCGGCGCATCGGTCTGGATGAAATAGCCGCGCGTGTTGCCTGTGGCCGTGCCGGACCGTGCAAGACCCGAGACGATGCCGCTGGTCACCGTCTGCCCGACGCCAAAGGGATTGCCGATGGCAAGAACCAGTTCGCCCACCTCGACCGTGTCGCTGTCGCGCAGATCGAGATGTGGCATGTCCGTCGCGCCGTCGAGCTTGAGGATGGCGAGATCGCTTTCCTCATCCCCCAGCAACACGGTTGCGGAATATTCGCGCCGGTCGTTCAGCACCACGCGGATGTCCGTCGCCTGCCCCACCACATGGTAGTTCGAAACCACATAGCCGTCCCCCGACAGGATCACGCCCGAACCGAGCGAGTTCTGCACCCTTGGCCGTCCTGCGCCGAAGTCTCTGAAAAAGTTGCCAAAAACCGGATCGTCCAGAAAGGGCGAGCGCGCCTGTACCACGCGGCTGGCGTATATGTTCACCACGGCCGGGGCCGCCGCGCGGACCAGCGGCGCAAAGCTCAGGGATATTTCCGCCTGAGACCCCGGCACCTTCTGAACCTGTGCCGACAGGCTCGTCGCCAGAAGCATGAATGAAATCAGAATGATGCGGAACATATGCGGTCTCCCTCAGGGTTCAGATATGCGCCCCGGGGGCACTGATTGCAAGGCTGGGGCATGGGCACGGCCCCCTGCTTCTTCTCTTTCCAAATACGCAACTGCACCACGCCGCAACCGGCGGGACGCCAACGAAAAAGGCCCCCGCCAACAATGGCAAGGGCCTCTAAACTCTTGATCCTGAAAGGATCTTATGCGGCGGCTTCTTCGGCTGCGAGGCGGGCCTTGTCAGCCGCGCCTTTGGCGTCGACGTCGCGGTCGACGAATTCGATGATCGCCATCGGCGCCATGTCACCATAACGGAAACCGGCCTTCAGAACGCGGACGTAGCCACCCTGACGTTCCGCATAGCGCGGGCCGAGGACTTCGAACAGCTTGGCAACGTGCATGTCCTGCTTGAGCTGGGCATTGGCCTGGCGACGGGCGTGAAGATCGCCGCGTTTTCCGAGGGTTACCAGCTTTTCGATCACGCGCTTAAGCTCTTTGGCTTTGGGCAGCGTGGTCTTGATCTGTTCGTGCTCGATGAGCGAGCCTGACATGTTGGCCCAGAGTGCCTTGCGGTGCTCGTGGGTCCGGTTCAGGCGGCGGTAGCCTTTTGCGTGACGCATTTTATGTCTCCTTTAAGCCTTATGTGGCTCTATGCTTTGTCCGGGGCAAGATGCGTGTCTTGCCCGTCATTGGGGCGGATTTGCCCGGGTCGGGGTGGTATGGAAACCGTATGGATCGCGTATGGAAACCATATGGCTCCGGGTATGGAGAATGCCCCAAAAGGGGCATTCCCGCATTCTGTTAAGCCAATCTTAGAAAGTATCTTCCATCTTCTTGGCAAGGTCTTCGATATTGTCTGGCGGCCAGTCCTCGACATCCATGCCAAGGTGCAGACCCATGCCCGACAGAACCTCTTTGATCTCGTTCAGCGACTTGCGGCCAAAGTTCGGGGTGCGCAGCATCTCGGCTTCGGTTTTCTGAATCAGATCGCCGATGTAGACGATGTTGTCGTTCTTGAGGCAGTTTGCCGAACGGACGGAAAGTTCCAGCTCGTCCACCTTCTTGAGGAGGAGCGGGTTGAATTCCAGACCATCGTCATCATCCTGACGGTTGGCCGATTCCGGTTCGTCAAAGTTGACAAAGATCGACAGCTGGTCCTGAACGATGCGCGCAGCATAGGCCACGGCATCTTCGGGTGTCAGCGATCCGTCGGTTTCGATCTTCATGGTCAGCTTGTCATAATCCAGCACCTGGCCCTCGCGGGTGGGTTGGACGTCGTAAGCGACCTTTTTGACCGGCGAATAGATCGCATCGATCGGGATCATGCCGATGGGGGCATCTTCCGGCTTGTTCTTGTCAGCCGAAACATAACCCTTGCCGGTGTTCACAGTCAGTTCCATGAACAGATCCGCACCGTCGTCGAGGTGGCAGATCACGTGATCCTTGTTCAGGATCTCGATACCGTTGGATTCGGAAATGTCACCGGCCTTGACCACGCCGGGGCCCTTGGCATTGATCGAAAGGCGTTTCGGCCCTTCGACTTCCATGCGCAGAGAAACACCCTTGAGGTTCAAAACGATGTCTGTCACGTCTTCACGGACACCGGCCACGGACGAGAATTCGTGCAGCACGTTGTCGATCTGCACAGAGGTGATGGCAGCCCCCTGCAGCGACGACAGAAGCACGCGCCGCAGCGCGTTTCCGAGGGTCAGACCAAAGCCGCGCTCAAGCGGTTCCGCGATGATGGTCGCGACGCGGGTCGGATCATTGCCCGGCTTCACTTCAAGCTGCATTGGCTTGATCAGTTCAGCCCAGTTCTTGTGGATCATACGTCCCTCCATTCCTGCTTTTGCCTCATGTCCTAAAGGCAAAAACGCCCGAGGTTAAAATGACGGATTGGGGCCGTGCACACAGGCGCAGCCCCAACCAGAAGAGTGTGAAATCAGACCCGGCGGCGTTTCGGCGGGCGGCAGCCGTTGTGGGCCATCGGGGTCACATCACGGATCGAAGTGATGTTGAAACCGACAGCTGCCAGAGCGCGCAGTGCGGATTCACGTCCCGAACCGGGGCCCTGCACTTCGACTTCGATGGTTTTCACGCCGTGTTCCTGAGCTTTCTTGCCGGCATCTTCGGCGGCGAGCTGAGCAGCGTAAGGTGTCGATTTACGCGACCCTTTGAAGCCCATGGTGCCGGCCGAGGACCATGCAATGGCATTGCCCTGCACGTCGGAGATCAGGATCTTGGTGTTGTTGAAAGAAGAATTCACATGCGCCACACCTGCGGCGATGTTCTTGGAGACTTTCTTCTTGCTTGCGCGTCTTGTATCGCGTGCCATGTTGTCAGCCCTCCCTTATTTCTTCTTGCCAGCAATGGCCTTAGCGGGGCCTTTGCGGGTGCGAGCGTTGGTGTGGGTCCGCTGACCGCGAACCGGCAGGTTGCGGCGGTGACGCAGGCCACGGTAGCAGCCAAGGTCCATCAGACGCTTGATGTTCATCTGGGTCTCACGGCGCAGGTCGCCTTCGACGGTCAG
This sequence comes from Puniceibacterium antarcticum, assembly GCF_002760615.1. Taxonomy (GTDB): domain Bacteria; phylum Pseudomonadota; class Alphaproteobacteria; order Rhodobacterales; family Rhodobacteraceae; genus Puniceibacterium; species Puniceibacterium antarcticum. The sequence goes on from NZ_AWWI01000117.1 coordinate 33,879, forward strand.
GTTCGCATCGATATGCTCACGGATGGAGAGCACTTCGGCGTCGGACAGTTCGTTCACGCGACGGGTTTCGTCGATGTTCACGGCTGTGCAGATTTCCTTGGCCAGCGAGGGGCCAATTCCGGTGATATAGGTGAGGGCGATCGGGACCCGTTTGTGGGTCGGGATGTTTACGCCGGCGATACGTGCCACGTGTCATTCCTTTTCGTTGCGGGTCCGTAGCTCCAGACCCTTTTTTCACAACATCAGGCCCGTGGCAGGTGCCTGCGGGCTTTCGGCTGATCAGGTGTTCTTGCGAATTGAGGCGAAACAACCCGCAAAGGCGATTCTCTTGCAGAGATAGGGGTGGGTATGGGGATTCGGAACAGGCGTCAAGTCCGATTGTGACGCATCCCCGCGACAACCTGCGACGGAGTGGGTCAGCGGCGACACAGCCCCCTGATTCAGGAAAGGGGAGCCGACCCGCAGACATCCATGAGGCGTCAGCGGATCAGCGGACGGCTGTGTCAGGCGTCGAGCTTCCGGGTGATGGCGGTGTGCACGTCATCCATTTCGGCCAGGCCGTCAACGCGGCTGTACTGCCCCTTGGCGTAGTAGTAGCCGACCAGTGGCGAGGTCTGCTTGTAATATTCCATCAGGCGCTTCTTGAGGCTTTGTTCGTTGTCATCGGCGCGGCGCTTGAAGTGCGTGCCGCCACAGTTCGAGCATTTGCCATCGGCCGGGACCGGCTTGATGTTGTCGTTATACACCTCACCACAGGTGGCGCAGGTGGAGCGTGCGGTGATCCGGTCGACCAGCGCGTCATCGTTGACGCGCAGTTCGATCACGTAATCAAGGCTCTGGCCCAGGTCGGCCAGAAGTTCGCCCAGAGCATCTGCCTGCTTGAGCGTGCGCGGGAAGCCGTCAAAGATCAGCCCCCCCGCCGTGTCACCCTGCAGCCTTTCGCGGATCAGGCCGATCACGATCTCATCCGTGACCAAATCGCCGCGCGCCATGACGTCCGCCACAACAAGGCCCATCTCTGTTCCGCTGTCGCGGGCTTCGCGCAGCATATCGCCGGTGGACAGCTGGATCATGTTGCGTTCTTCCACAAGCATCCGCGCCTGTGTCCCTTTGCCCGCACCCGGCGGGCCGATCAGTATGATGTTCATCGACGTGACGGTCCCTTGGTCTTGCGGGCCTTACTCTTGCCGCGCAGCTGCGACTTTTGAATGAGACCTTCGTATTGATGGGCCAGAAGATGGCTTTGCACCTGCTGGATGGTGTCCATGGTTACGCTGACCACAATCAGCACGGACGTGCCGCCAAAGTAGAACGGAATGGCGAACTGGCTGCGCAGGATTTCAGGCAGAAGACAGACAGCGGCAAGGTAGGCCGCGCCCAGAACCAGCACCCGGTTGACCACATATTCCAGATAATCGGCGGTTTTCTTGCCCGGGCGGATGCCGGGAACAAAGCCGTTCTGGTTCTTGAGGTTTTCGGCCACTTCATCCGGCTTGAACGAGACGTTGAAGGTGTAAAAATAAGCAAAGAACACGATCATCGCGGCGAAGAACAGCAGGTAGAGCGGCTGACCGGGGCCGAAATAGGCCAGGATCGTCGACATGACCACACCAGTGGACCCCGTCTGACTGAAGGTCGCGATCGTGGTCGGCAGCAGCAACAGGGAGCTGGCGAAGATCGCCGGGATGACGCCCGCCGGGTTCACCTTGATCGGCAGGTGTGAATTCTGCGCTTCGGTCATCTTCATGCCCACCTGACGGCGGGGATACTGGATGGTGATCTTGCGCAGCGCGCGTTCCATGAACACCACAAACATGATGACCGCCACGACCATGAGGATCACGCCGATGATCACTGCCGGGCTGATGGCGCCCGACCGGCCGGAGGCAAAGAACTGTGCCAGGGCTGCGGGGACTTCGGCGATGATGCCGACAAAGATGATCAGGGAGATGCCGTTGCCGATGCCGCGCGCTGTGATCTGTTCGCCAAGCCACATCAGGAACATCGTGCCGCCGACAAGGGTGATGACACAGGAGGCCTGAAAGTAGAGGCCCGGATCGGTGACGAGGCTGCCGGATTCAAGGCCTTTGGACAGGCCGTATGCCTGGAATGTGGCCAGGAACACCGTGCCGTAGCGGGTGTACTGGTTAATCTTCTTGCGGCCCTGTTCGCCCTCTTTCTTGAGTTGTTCAAGGAAGGGAACCATCGAGGTCAAAAGCTGGATGATGATCGAGGCCGAGATATAGGGCATGATCCCCAGCGCAAAGATCCCCATCCGCCCCAGCGCGCCGCCGGTGAACATGGTGAGAATGCCGCCGATGCCCTGCTGGGCCTGCTGCATGAAGTCACGCAGCGCCCCGCCATCGATGCCGGGAACGGGAATGTAGGTGCCAAGGCGATAGACGATGAGCAGACCGAGCGTAAAGATGATGCGGTTGCGCAGATCCGTCGCCTTGCCCAGAGCAGCCCAGCTCGTGTTCGAGGCCATTTGTTCTACTGCGGATGCCATAAGGGATCTCTCTTGTCAGACAAACGCCGCCCGGAGCGGTTTAACGGCTCGGGCGGCGTCGGGGAAAACCTGAAACGAATGTAAGCGGCGCGAGCGCCGCTCACAACCGGTTATTCGGCCGCTTTAACCTGGGCAGTTTTAACCTGGGCAGTGATCGTGACGGACCCGCCTGCCGCTTCGACCGCTTCAACCGCGGATTTCGAAGCGCCGGTCACGGCAACGTCCAGCTTGGTGCTGAACACGCCCTTGGCCAGCAGACGAATGCCGTCCAGCTTGCGACGGACCAGACCCGAGGCGATCAGCACGTCTTCGGTGATCTGTGCGGAGGCGTCGATTTTGCCTTCGTTCACGAATTTCTCGATCAGGCCGAGGTTGACGACAGCAAAGGACTTGCGGTTCGGCTTGTTGAAGCCGCGCTTGGGCAGACGCTGGTAGAGCGGCATCTGGCCGCCTTCGTAGCCCTTGATCGCCACACCCGAACGGGACTTCTGACCCTTGATACCACGGCCACCGGTCTTACCCATGCCGGAACCCGCACCGCGACCAATACGCTTGCGCTTTTTGGTGGCACCGGGATTGTCGTGAAGTTCATGCAGTTTCATTGTCGCTTCTCCTTTTGCCGGAACTGCCCTCCAGCGACGGAGTGGGCAAACACGGCGTTGTCAAATATGAGTCGGGCCCCATAGGACCACCGGGGGCGTATAGACGCGCAGCCGTCCCGGTTCAAGAGTGCAATCGTGTGACACCCCATCCGATCTGCGGACATTGATCTGGGGCAGTCCGTGCTTAGGTGAGCACAGACGGCGCCGCATCCCTGTGGTGCCCGGACGACATAACCAAAAAGGACAGGCAATGAAAGCGATCAGGCTGAAAGCCCCGGGAGGGCTTGAGAATCTGCAGGTTGTTGAAATGGCAGAGGCGCCAGCCCCCGCTGCAGGAGAGATCCGCGTACGGGTGCATGCCAGTTCCCTGAACTTCCATGACCTTGGCGTGGTGACAGGCAAGATGCCGACCGAGGACGGGCGCATTCCGATGTCCGACGGCGCCGGTGTGGTCGAGGCGGTTGGCGCGGGCGTCACAACCTTTAGCGCAGGGGACAATGTTGTGTCGCTGTTCTTTCCGCATTGGCAGGACGGCGCGCCGCCGATTGACAATTTTTCCACCACGCCGGGCGACGGGGTCGACGGGTTTGCCCGCACCCATGTCACGCTGCCTGCCAGCGCCTTTACCCATGCGCCCAAGGGCTGGAGCCATTCAGAGGCCGCAACCATCACCACCGCAGGCCTGACGGCCTGGCGCGCGCTGGTGGTGGATGGCGGGCTGAAGGCCGGGGATGATGTGCTGGTGCTGGGCACCGGGGGCGTGTCGATCTATGCGCTGCAGATCGCGCGGGCCATGGGCGCGCGGGTGTTCGCGACCTCGTCGTCAGACGTCAAGTTGGAGCGTCTGCGCGAGATGGGCGCGGCGGGTGGCGTCAATTACAAGACCCATGCGGATTGGGGTCGGCGCATTGCCGAGATGACCGGCGGGCGCGGTGTTGATCACGTGATCGAGGTGGGTGGCCCTGCGACGCTGGGTCAGTCCATCGACGCCTGCCGCATCGGTGGTCACATGGCGCTGATCGGGGTGCTGACCGGACGGTCCGGCGAGGTTCCGACCGCCAAGCTGATGGCGCGCCACCAGACACTGCAGGGGCTGATCGTGGGCAGTGCCACCCATCAGCGCGACATGGTGCGCGCGATGGAGACGACAGGCCTGCGCCCGGTGCTGGACCGCAGCTTTGCGCTGGACGATATCGCAGAGGCCTTTGCCCATGAGGTGAGCGGCGCGCATTTCGGCAAGATCACCCTGGAGATCTGACGCCCCTGCCCTGAACGTCAAAAGCCCCGGCAGTGCCGGGGCTTTTCCTATCCGCTGATCCCTGGGATCAGGCCGAAGCGGGCCAAGTGAAATCTGGGCGCAGGCCTTCATAGACCGGGCGGCCGTCTGAGGGTTTTTCATAGGGCTTCGATTCGTCATAGAAGGCGTGATAGCTTGCCGTCGGGAAAGCCGCGTCATCATAGCCCATGACATTGGGAACAGCGACGCGAATGCGCTTTTCCTTGTCATCCAGCATCAGCGCCGCGCCGCAATCCGCGCAGGTGCACAGCTCCAGCGGGCCGTTCGGGTTTGCCGCGTTGAAGGGCTGGCGTTTCATCTTTTCGGGATGATCGACCGAGACATCACCGTAGTTGAAGAACGCGACATGGGTGTGCTGCTGGCCGGTCACGCCCTTGCAGACATTGCAATGGCATTCGTGGTTGTCGATCGGCTCGGCACTTGCCTTGATGTGAACGTGTTCGCATCCGCCTGCATAGGGACTGGTCATGAATTTCTCCTCCTGAGGGTCGCGCCATGGGCCTGGCGCGCCGAGCGGAGGGGACAATAAATGCGGGCAAAAGGCGATACGGACTTTCGGATCACCCCGGGCAATGGAAGGGCCGGAAAACGCGAAAACGCCCCCCGGTTTCCCGGAGGGCGCTTGTATCTCTCGACAGGCCGAGGCCTGTCAGCGGGCGATCACTCGCCGCGCTCTTCAACAATGGTGACAAGGTGCGAGATCTTGTTGACCATGCCGCGCACGGCGGGAGTGTCTTCAAGTTCGCGGGTCTTGTGCATCTTGTTCAGGCCGAGACCGATAAGGGTCTGACGCTGTTTCGCGGGGCGGCGGATCGGGGAGCCGATCTGCTTGACGACGATGGTTTTTGCCATTTGTTCAGATCCTTACGCTTCTGCCGACTCGGCAGCCGCTTCGGGAGCGGGAGCTTCTTCCTTGTGGCCAAGAATGTCAGCGACCTTCTTGCCACGGCGCTGTGCGACCATGCGGGGCGACGTTTCTTTGCCCAGACCGTCCAGCGTTGCACGGATCATGTTGTAGGGGTTCTGCGAACCGGTCGATTTTGCGACCACGTCCTGAATGCCCAACATTTCGAACACGGCACGCATCGGACCACCGGCGATGATCCCGGTACCCTGCGGTGCAGAGCGCATGATCACGCGACCGGCGCCATGACGGCCTTCCATGTCGTGGTGCAGCGTGCGGCCTTCGCGCAGGGGAACGCGCATCATCTTGCGCTTGGCCTGCTCGGTTGCCTTGCGGATCGCCTCGGGGACCTCTTTGGCCTTGCCCTTGCCGAAGCCGACGCGGCCCTTCTGGTCGCCAACAACCACAAGTGCGGCGAAGCCAAAGCGCTTACCACCCTTGACGGTCTTGGACACCCGGTTGATCGCAACCAGGCGATCGGCGAATTCCGGATTGGATTCTTCGCGGCGATTGTTCCCACCACCGCGACGGTTATCACGTTCTGCCATGTACAGGCATCCTTATACTGTGGCGCCAGAAGCACCAAAAATAACTCGATCCCTGGTGGGCCCCCACCCTGCGGCAGTGGCCCCCGGATCATCGAGGGGGCCCAGTAACGGGCCCCCTACGCCGTGGTTTAGATCTTCAGACCTGCTTCGCGTGCGGCGTCGGCCAGAGCCTTCACCTTGCCGTGGAACAGGAAGCCGCCGCGGTCGAAGTAAGCTTCTTCCACACCAGCCTTTTTGGCGCGCTCTGCAATCGCGGTACCCACCTTGGCGGCGGCTTCCAGATTGTTTTTGCCGAGGATGCCCAGATCCTTCTCGAGAGAAGAAGCCGAAGCAAGCGTCACGCCATTCACATCGTCGATCAGCTGAACGCTGATGTTCTTGTTGGAGCGGTGAACCGACAGGCGCAAGCGCCCTGCATTCACTGCCCGCAGCTTGTTCCGTGTGCGCAGACGGCGCTTCAGGAACAGATCTCTTTTACTGTTTGCCATTTTGCGCGTCCTTATTTCTTCTTGCCTTCCTTCAGGAAGATATATTCGCCTTTGTAGCGGATGCCTTTGCCTTTGTAGGGCTCGGGGCGGCGCCATTCGCGAATATTTGCGGCCACTTGACCAACCAGCTGCAAATCGTGACCTTCCACGATGATCTCGGTTGGCTTCGGTGCAGTGACCGTAACTCCTTCAGGGATTTCAAAGTTGACATCGTGGCTGAGGCCGAGGTTCAGTTTCAGGACTCTGCCCTGAAGCTGCGCCCGGTAACCCACGCCGCGGATTTCAAGCTCTTTCTTGAAGACGTCGGACACGCCGTGAACCATGTTCGCAATAACTGTGCGAGTCATGCCCCACTGCTGGCGCGCGCGCTTGGACTTGCCGCGGGGCGTGACGGTAATTTCGTCATTCTCCACGGTCAAAGTCACGTCGTCGGTGGCTGTGAAGTTCTGGGTTCCCTTGGAACCCTTCACTTCGATGGTCTGACCGGAGAGCGTTGCAGACACGCCCGAAGGCAGGCCGACCGGTTTTTTCCCAATACGAGACATTACCAGTTCTCCTTAGAACACCGTGCAAAGCACTTCGCCGCCAACATTGGCCGCCCGTGCATGTGCATCCGACATCACGCCACGCGACGTGCTGACAATCGACACACCCAGGCCCTGACGGACCACGGGGATATCTTCGACACCGAGGTAGACGCGGCGACCGGGCGTGGAAACACGCTTGATCTCGCGAATAACAGGAGTGCCGTCAAAGTACTTGAGGCTGATTTCGATGGCCGGGTGACCGTCGACGCCAGTGGTCGCTTCGTAGCCGCGGATGTAACCTTCGTCCGCGAGAACGTCGAGAACCCAGGCACGCAGCTTGGAGGCGGGTGTCATCACAGTGGATTTGCCACGCATTTGTGCGTTGCGGATCCGGGTGAGCATATCGCCGATAGGATCGTTCATATCATGCCCTCCTTACCAGCTTGACTTGACCATGCCGGGCAACTGGCCTTTGGAGCCCAGGTCGCGCAGCATGATACGGCTGATTTTCAGCTTGCGGTAATAGGCGTGCGGACGCCCCGTCAGCTGGCAGCGGTTGTGAAGACGAGTTGCCGAGCTGTTGCGCGGCAGTTCGGCCAGTTTGAGACGCGCTTTGAAGCGATCCTCGAACGGCTTGCTCTCATCGGTGGCGGCGGCTTTCAGCTCTGCCCGTTTGGCAGCATACTTGTTCACCAGACGCTGGCGCTTTTTCTCGCGCTCAATCATGGATTTTTTTGCCATGTTCTGATTTCCCCTTAGCTGTTGAACGGCATGTTGAAAGCTTTCAACAGCGCTTTGGCTTCTGCGTCGGTCTTGGCAGTCGTGCAGATCACGATGTCCATGCCCCAGTTTTCGTCAACTTTATCAAAGTTGATTTCCGGGAAGACGATGTGTTCCTTGAGACCGGTGGCATAGTTGCCGCGGCCATCAAACGACTTGCCCGACACGCCACGGAAGTCGCGGATGCGGGGCATTGCCACGGTGATCAGGCGGTCGAGGAATTCGTACATACGATCCCCGCGCAGAGTCACCTTGGCACCGAGCGGCATTTCTTCACGCACCCGGAAACCAGCGATGGATTTCTTGGCCTTGGTCACAACAGCCTTCTGGCCTGCGATCGTGGTCAGGTCATCCTGTGCCGACTTGGCTTTCTTGCTGTCACGGACAGCTTCGGCGCCACAGCCGATGTTCAGCACGATCTTGTCCAGACGCGGCACCATCATCAGATTGGAATAGCCGAACTCTTCTTTCAGAGCGGCCTTGATGGTGTCGTTGAACTGGGCCTTGAGCCGTGGGGTATAGTTTTCTGTATCAAGCATCGATCACGTCCCCCGTGGTCTTGGCAAAACGAACCTTTTTGTCGCCTTCGATCTTGAAGCCGACACGGGTTGCCTTGCCGTTGGTATCAACCAAAGACAGATTGCTCAGCTGGATCGGCATCGCCTTGGGGACGCGGCCGCCTTGAGTGCTCTGGCTTTGCTTGGTGTGACGGATCGCCATGTTCACGCCTTCGACGATTGCCTTGCCCGACTTGGGGTCGACAGTCGTGATGGTGCCCGTGGTGCCCTTGTCCTTGCCTGCAAGAACGATGACCTTGTCGCCTTTGCGGAGTTTAGCAGCCATTACAGCACCTCCGGCGCAAGCGAGATGATCTTCATGAAGTTCTTGGCACGCAGTTCGCGCACAACCGGTCCGAAAATACGGGTACCGACAGGCTCGCCTGCGTTGTTCAGGATCACGGCAGCATTACGATCGAAACGGATCGCTGTGCCGTCATCGCGACGGACTTCTTTGGCGGTGCGAACGACGACGGCCTTGCGGACGTCCCCTTTTTTCACGCGACCGCGTGGGATGGCTTCCTTGACCGAGACGACAATGATGTCGCCCACGGATGCGTACTTACGCTTGGAACCACCCAGAACCTTGATGCACTGCACCCGGCGTGCGCCGGAGTTGTCAGCTACATCCAGATTGGTCTGCATCTGGATCATGTGGTTTCTCCTGACCTTTGGGGGGCTTGGTTAGCCTTCTCCCCATGGTTTCGATCAAACTAGTTGGTCGTTGTCTCTTCGAGAACGACTTCCCAGCGCTTTGTCTTGGACTTGGGCGCGCATTCGATGATGCGGACCATGTCCCCAACCTGAAACTTTTCAGCTTCGTCGTGAGCCCGGTACTTTTTGGACTTACGGATTGTCTTTTGCAGAACCGGGTGCTTGAAGCGGCGCTCGACCTTGACCGTAACGGTCTGGGCGTTGGCGGTGCTTGTCACGGTGCCGGAAAGAATACGTTTGGGCATCTGTCAGGCTCCCTTATTCTGCAGCCGCGTTAGCGGCCTTTTGGTTCAGCACGGTTTTGACCCGCGCCACTTCACGCCGCACGATCTTCATGCGCGATGTGTTTTCCATCTGGCCGGTGGCCTGCTGGAAACGCAGGTTGAAGGCTTCTTTTTTCAGAGAGACAAGTTCTTCCCGGAGCTGGTCCGGTGTCTTGTCATGCAGTTCCTTGGCGTTCATGTCGCCCTTCCTTTCAACATCACCGGTAGGCCCCATGCCGATTTGCGTGGGTCACCCTGATTCCGGTGGAGTCCATGATGAGGGGGTCGCATACAGGGGGATATGCCTTATGGCAAGGCCTGACGACAGTTTGATGAAGACTAGGCCCGAAATAGTCTTGCACGCAGCACGTTTCAGCGGCCTGCAGAAAGCCGGGCCGGCAGTCTGCCCCTCAGCCCCAGCTGTAGTTGAAGCTTACCGAGATCCGCTCTTCTTCCGCAAGGTTGAGCGGGACTTCGTGGCGCAGCCAGGACTCCCACAGCAGCACCTCGCCCGCTTCGGGGGCGATGTAGACGAACTGGCGCAGCTCTTGCGGGGCCTTTTTCTTGCGGGTCGGGGCGGCCATCATCATCGGCAGGCGGGGATCTTCGAATTTGATCGCGCTGGCGCCCTTGGGCATCGTCACATAGGTCGTGCCGCTGATCACCGAATGCGGATGGATGTGGCCGCTGTGCACCCCACCCTCGGGCAGGATGTTGATCCAGATGTCTTCGAGCTTGAGCTTTTTGCTGTCGAGCTCGAATGCCAGATCCTTGGCAAAGGCGGCGACGTGTTTGTCCAGCACCTTGGTCAGATCCTTGAAGATCGGAAAGCGCCAGCCAAGATCGGTGAGCGAGGCATAGGAGGTGTAGCCGACATAGTCGTTTTCCTCGCACCACTCCTGCCCGGCTTCATCATCCTGGGCGATCGAATAGCAGGAGGCTTCCATCTCGGTCAGATCCACGGGTTTGCCATGTTCGGACAGATGGGCTCGGTAGAGGCGGGTCACGAAGAGGGAATCAATTTGTGTCATGGCAGCGTCATAGCCCAGCCGCACAGGCATGGCGAGAGCCGCCGACCTTTTGCCGCAGATCAATGACGGCCAGCCAAAATACCAGTATAAGGCCTAAGGTCTCAACGAATCACGTCAGGAAAAAACGGCAATGATCGAGATGATGTCTATCCCGGAGGATGGCATGCTAGGCTTTCGCGTCAAGGGGACGGTGACCGAAGCGGACTATGAAAGGATACTGATCCCCGCACTGGAAAGTGCGCTTTGCGAACACGACCGACTGCGGCTGTTGGTGCGGATCGAGAACAGCTACCATCACTCTTCGCTGCGGGCGCTCTTTGTTGATGCGAAGATGGGGCTGACATACTGGAACAAGTTTGACCGGGTGGCGGTGATTGTGACTCGTGGCGCGCTCAACCGGATCATGCCCGTCCTGATCCCCTGCCCCGTCATGGTCTTTCCCCTTTCCGAGCAAGAGGCCGCCATGAGCTGGCTGTGCGAACCGCAAGAGAATAGTGCGGAGCAGGGCGTGCTGTCCTTGCCGGATGCAGACCTGCCCGACGTGCAGAGCTATGAAGACGACCTCAAGATCTTTTTCTGCGCTGACGATCAGGATCATCACCTGCCGGAGCTTGTGGATCTGCGCAACGCGGTTAGCGGGCGCAACCCCAACAAACGCCGCGCCGCGCGCCAAAGGGTGCAGGTCTGCCCGAGCTGAGGCGAAGCCGACGGCGCAAGCTGTCGGAGGCGCCTGCCCTGCACCATCGGCCATTGCGCAGGCCGTGCGGGCAGCCCGCAATCCTGCAAAAGGAACCAAATGTCCGCGGTGCGGGTTCTTCCGGCAACGTAATGGAGGAAGACACCATGCAGACGTTTGCACACGGACCGATCAAGCAGATCCCCACGGATAACCCCAAGGTCTATGCGTTCCGCATCTCCGGGCGCATCGACGATGACGCGTCCGAGGCGATGGCCAAGTACATGAACACCGTCTTTGACGAGACCGACAAGGTGAACATGCTGCTGGACCTGAGCGATTTCACCGGCAGCGACTGGGACAGCATGCTGGACGGCGATGTGATCCAGTCGCGGTTCCGCGCGCTGAGCCATGTGGCAAAATATGCGGTCATCGGCGCGCCCGACAGCGCGGCGTCGATGATCGGGTTCATGGACAAGATCATTCCGGTCGAGGCGAAAGCGTTCGACAAGACGGAAGAGACCGGCGCCTGGAACTTTGTCGATGCGCGGCCCGTCACGGCCTGACACATCCAGCCCTCGCGACGCAAGGGTTTTCAAAAACACAAAAGCCCCCGCCGATCGCTCGGCGGGGGCTTTTGCATTTATCGCCGCGGGGGTAAGCCCGCGACCCGGTTACCAATCCTCGCGGAGGACAACACGGGTTTTGATCGGCAGCTTCATCGCGGCAAGGCGCAGGGCCTCACGTGCGGTGGTTTCGTCCACGCCGTCGAGTTCGAACATGACGCGGCCCGGCTTGACCTTGCAGGCCCAGAAATCGACGGAGCCTTTACCCTTACCCATCCGAACTTCGGTGGGTTTGGAAGTGACCGGTGTATCCGGGAAAATGCGGATCCAGACACGGCCCTGACGCTTCATGTGACGTGTCATCGCGCGGCGAGCCGCTTCGATCTGACGCGCTGTCACACGCTCGGGCTGAAGTGCCTTGAGACCGAAGGTCCCGAAGTTCAGGTCGCTACCGCCTTTGGCCAGACCGGAAATCCGGCCCTTATGCTGTTTGCGGAATTTTGTACGCTTTGGCTGAAGCATCGCTTATCTCCGATCATCGCGACGACCGCCGCCAGCACCACGGGGTGACGGGCCGTCCTGGAGTTCCTGTGACTTGCGGTCACGTGCTTGAGGGTCGTGCTCCATGATCTCGCCTTTGAAGATCCAGACCTTGATCCCGATGATGCCGTAAGCTGTTGCAGCTTCGACATGTGCGTGATCGATGTCCGCGCGGAGCGTGTGCAGCGGCACACGACCTTCACGATACCATTCGGTCCGGGCGATCTCGGCACCGCCAAGGCGGCCCGCGACGTTCACACGGATACCCTGGGCACCCATACGCATGGCGTTCTGCACGGCGCGCTTCATGGCGCGACGGAAGGACACCCGGCGTTCGAGCTGCTGGCTGATGCTTTCGCCAACCAGACGCGCGTCCAGTTCCGGCTTGCGGACCTCAACGATGTTGAGGTGCAGTTCGGATTTGGTCATCGCGGCCAGCTTGCGACGCAGGCCTTCGATGTCTGCACCTTTCTTGCCGATGATGACACCCGGACGGGCGGTGTGCACCGTCACGCGGCACTTTTTGTGCGGACGTTCGATGATGACGCGGGACACACCGGCCTGGACGCACTCTTTGTGGATGAACGCGCGGATGGCGAGATCTTCCAGCAGGAGGTTGCCGTAATCCTTGGTGTCTGCGTACCAGCGGGAATCCCAGGTGCGGTTGATCTGCAGCCGCATCCCGATCGGATTGGTCTTGTTACCCATTAGGCTTGCTCCTCGATCTGACGCACCTTGATGGTGAGTTCCGAGAACGGTTTCACGATCTTGCCGAACCGGCCACGTGCACGCGGGCGACCGCGCTTGAGCGTGAGGTTCTTGCCGACATAGGCCTCGGCCACGATCAGCTCGTCCACGTCAAGATTGTGGTTGTTCTCGGCGTTGGCGATGGCCGACTGAAGGCATTTCTTCACATCGTCCGAGATCCGCTTTTTTGAGAAGGTCAGGTCCGTCAGGGCCTTGTCAACCTTCTTGCCGCGGATCATCGCTGCGACCAGATTCAGTTTCTGCGGGCTGGTGCGAAGCATGCGCAGTTTTGCCATTGCTTCGTTGTCGGCCACGCGGCGGGGATTTTTATCCTTGCTCATGGCTTACTTCCGCTTCGCTTTTTTGTCAGCCGCATGGCCATGGTAGGTCCGTGTCGGCGAATATTCACCGAACTTCTGACCGATCATGTCCTCGGAGACGTTTACCGGGATATGTTTCTGACCGTTGTAGACGCCAAACGTCAGACCCACGAACTGGGGCAGGATCGTCGAGCGGCGCGACCAGATCTTGATCACTTCGTTGCGACCGCTTTCGCGGGACGCTTCGGCCTTCTTGAGCACATAGGCGTCAACGAAGGGGCCTTTCCATACAGAGCGAGCCATTAATTAGCGCCCTTTCTTCTTGGCGTGACGCGAGCGGATGATCAGCTTCTGCGACGCCTTGTTTGTGTTGCGGGTCTTTGCACCCTTGGTCGGCTTGCCCCACGGAGTAACCGGGTGACGACCACCAGAGGTCCGACCTTCACCACCACCATGCGGGTGGTCGATCGGGTTCATAACGACACCGCGAACAGAAGGACGCTTGCCATAATGGCGCATCCGGCCGGCTTTACCGAAGTTCTGGTTGGAGTTGTCGGGGTTGGACACGGCACCGACGGTGGCCATGCATTCCTGACGCACCAGACGCAGTTCACCTGAGCTGAGGCGGATCTGAGCGTAACCGCCATCACGACCAACAAACTGGGCATAGGTGCCAGCGGCGCGTGCGATCTGGCCGCCTTTGCCGGGCTTCAGTTCGATGTTGTGGACGATCGTACCGATCGGCATGCCCGAGAACGGCATGGAATTGCCCGGCTTGATGTCGGCCTTTTTGGCGGCAACAATACGGTCACCGATGGCCATACGCTGCGGCGCGAGGATGTAGGCCTGTTCGCCATCATCATACTGCACCAGCGCGATGAACGCGGTCCGGTTGGGGTCATATTCGATGCGGGCCACGGTGGCCGATACGTCGAATTTGTTCCGTTTGAAATCTACGATCCGGTAAAGGCGTTTCGCCCCACCACCGCGGCGCCGCGATGTGATCCGTCCGGTATTGTTCCGACCGCCCGATTTCGTCAAACCCTCAGTGAGAGCTTTGACGGGGCGTCCTTTCCACAGTTCCGAACGGTCGATCAGCACCAGCCCGCGCTGGCCCGGCGTCGTCGGCTTATACGACTTGAGTGCCATGCTTTCTGTCTTCCGTTAGCAAATGGCAGGGGTATGCCCCCGCCTATGTTAAAGCCCCCCGGCGTCATCGTTTCGCTAGAAACGGTTGACTTGGGTGACCTGAGTATAGGGCCCCTAAGGTCCCCGATGTATCGTGTCCGACCCACGGGCGGACCCGCGATGGACAAAAGGCAAGCCCCGGACGAATCCGGGGCTGGGCCGATGTGGTCGTTTAGGGGAGTCGCGGGCGGCGGTCAAGTGGCTGACGCGGGAAAGACAGGGCCTGTGCGATCAAGCGCGGATTGCGTTATCAAAGAGAGCCAGGGTGCGGTCGGATCGTGTTACAGCCCGTGTACACCGTCAGGACGGGCCCGCGCTCAAAACGACGAGAGGCGTGCCATGCACGCCTCAACCTTCAGGATATTTATAGGGAGCCGGTTGCCGGACTGCCCGTGTTGGCAGCGCTCAGGCGTGCCGACGGCGCGACAGACCAACCACGCCAAGCGCCGCCATGCCGAAGGCCAGCAGTGCAACCCCAGCGGGCAGCGGAACAGCCGAAACCGTCGGGAGGGTGCCGGTATAGCCTTGCACATGCGCCTCGCCACGCAGGCTTGCAGTTTTTGCGACAAGCGTGCCCTCAAACGGGGTGGTGTTTGTCACGTTCGCCAGTGGCGCGAGGATCGAGCCGAAAAACTGCTTCTGAATGGACAGGGTGCCGGTGGCATCGGCAAAGTTCCAGATAACGTTGTCAGCCGCCTCAAGATTGCCGCCGCCCGCAAAACCAAACAGGGATACGTTGTTGGCGCCGACGCCGGTCACGTTGATGATTGCCGAAACGCCGTCGAGCCCGCCGATGTTCAGGTTCTGGACGACTGAGCCAAGGAAGTTCGAAAAATCGCTGTAGGCCAGTGAAAAGACGAACACATCGCTGAGGGATCCGCTCGCCTTGAACTCCAGCGTGCCGCCAGAGGTGAGGGTCGGTGCGGCGGTGGTCGTTTCAGCGGCCAGACTGGTGGAGAGATCGGTCATTGTCTTGGCGACGTCGGTCGGAAAGCGGTCATCAAAGCCGGCCGTGCCGGACTGCCCCGTCAGCTTTGTGCCCTGGCTCCCCTTGGCCGTAAGCGTGCCACCGATGGTGGCAGTTCCATTACCGTTGAGCTCCAGATTGGTGTTGGTCACACTGCCGCGCACGGATACGTCGCCGGCATTGTTAATGTTGATGCCTTCGCCGGTAATATTACCCTCGACCACCAGTTCATCGAAGCTGGATGCAGGTGTCCGGTAAGGTTTACTGTAGACCTGCCGGGTCTGGCTGACATTCATGTTGCCGCCTACATAGACGCGGCCATCAATTTCTTCGCCAAAGTCGAGATCACCAAGGGTGATGACGTTGAACTGGTTGAGAAGGTCCGCACCTGTGAGGACGGCGGCGTTCGCATTTCCGGCCGCCAGAACGGCGGCAACGGTGAGATAGAGAAATCTGCTCATTAATCAATCACTCATAAAAGTTGTAACATTTCACGAGTGTGGATTAGGAGGAAATCTGTGTTCTGGCAATAAAATTTTAACAATTTGCTTAACGTATTGGTAAGATTACGCTACGTCACGATTTAAGCCCTCGGGGCCACATCCCCGCGTCTGACCTTTTTTGGGTGTCACGATCGGTGGAATTCGGAACGTCAGCCCTCCGGGCCAGGCACCACGCACAGTTTGAATTCTCAGCCCGCCTGCCGCTTCCTGCGAGAGGTCTGTGCGCCCGCGGGGGGCTGTCGTACCGCGCGGGCCCGCCATGTGGGCCGCCTGCCGCGTGTGTTGCAACAGCGATCGCACGCGACGGCACCACCCGGAAAGGTCGTAACAGGAAACAAAGGGCTTTGAGAACAGAAAACCCCGGCCGCTTGCGCAGCCGGGGTCAAATTTTTCAACGTTCAATCGGTTCAGAGACCGGTGGTCACGTCGATTGTGTTGCCCTCAACGAGCGTCACATAAGCCTTCTTGACGTCCTTGCGACGACCGAGCTGGCCGCGGAACCGCTTGACCTTGCCCTTGGTGATCGTGGTGTTCACGGCCTTGACCTTGACACCAAAGAGCGACTCAACGGCCTCTTTGATCTGGGGCTTGTTGGACGCGATATCGACCTCGAACACGACCGCACCGTTTTCCGACGCCATGGTCGATTTTTCGGTGATGATCGGCTTGCGGATCACGTCGTAATGTTCTGCCTTAGTGCTCATTTCAGTCGAGCCTCCAATGCTTCGACACCCGCCTTGGTGAGCACGAGCGTGTCACGGCGAAGGATGTCATAGACGTTTGCGCCCATCGACGGCAGGATATCCAGACCTTCGATGTTGGCCGCTGCCTTTGCAAAGCCTTCATTCACGGCGGCGCCGTCAATGATCAGCGTGCGCTTCCAACCAAGCGATTTGATCTGCTTGGCCAGTGCGCCTGTCTTGCCATCGGATTCGGCGCTCTCGATGATGATGAGCGAGCCTTCCTTCATCTTGGCGGACAGTGCATGCTTCAGACCCAGCGCGCGAACCTTCTTGGGCAGTTCGTGTGCGTGGCTGCGCGGCGTCGGGCCCTTGTAGATACCACCCGAACGGAAGATCGGTGCCTTGCGGGACCCGTGGCGTGCGCCGCCGGTGCCCTTCTGGCGATAGATCTTCTTGGTCGAGTAGGACACTTCAGAGCGGCCCAGCGTCGAGTGTGTACCGGCCTGCGCTTTGTTGCGCTGCCAGCGGACCACACGGTGCAGGATGTCGGCGCGGGGTTCGAGACCAAAAATCTCGTCGCCCAGCTCGACCGATCCGGCAGTCGCGCCGTCAAGTTTGATCACGTCGAGTTTCATTTGTCGCCTTCCTTGTTCTCGTCCAGGGTTTCACTCTGGTCGTTGGCCTCACCCTTATCGGATTCGATCTGGGCTTCGGCCTCGGCCAGTGCGGTTGCCTCGGCGGCTGCTGCGGCTTCTGCTGCTGCTGCTTCTGCTGCTGCGGCTTCCGCGGCGGCTGCGGCTGCAGCTTCCTCGGCCAGACGCTTGGCTTCTTCACCAGCGGAACGCAGGGCCGCGGGCAGAATGATGTTCTCGGGCGTCGGTTTCTTGACCGCGTCCTTGATCGTCACCCAACCACCTTTGGAGCCCGGCACAGCGCCTTTGATCATGATGATGCCACGCTCGGCATCGGTCTTGACCACTTGCAGGTTCTGCGTCGTGACTTTGGCAGCGCCCATGTGACCGGCCATCTTCTTACCTTTGAAGACTTTGCCCGGATCCTGACACTGACCGGTGGAGCCGTGCGAACGGTGCGAAACGGACACACCATGCGACGCCCGAAGGCCGCCGAAGTTGTGACGCTTCATCGCACCGGCAAAACCCTTACCGATCGAGGTGCCGGAAACGTCCACGAACTGACCTTCAAAGTAATGGTCAGCTGTGATCTCTTCGCCAATGGCGATGAGGTTTTCGGCAGCCACGCGGAACTCAGCGACTTTGCGCTTGGGTTCTACCTTGGCGATGGCAAAGTGACCGCGCATCGCTTGGCTGACGTTTTTCGCCTTGATCGTGCCGGTGCCCAGCTGAACAGCTGTGTACCCGTGTGCGTCAGCAGTACGCTGCGCCACGACCTGAAGGTTGTCGACATGGAGAACGGTCACAGGGATCTGCTTGCCGTCTTCCATGAAAAGCCGGGTCATGCCGACTTTCTTTGCTATGATTCCAGAGCGCATCTGTTTCTGCCCCCTTAAACCTTGATCTCGACATCCACACCAGCGGCGAGGTCGAGCTTCATCAGCGCGTCCACGGTCTGGGGGGTCGGATCAACGATGTCCAAAAGACGCTTGTGCGTCCGGATTTCGAACTGATCACGAGATTTCTTGTTCACGTGGGGTCCACGCAGAACAGTGAATTTCTCGATCTTGTTCGGCAGCGGGATGGGCCCGCGCACAGCGGCACCGGTCCGCTTGGCTGTGTTGACGATTTCCTGCGTGCTGGCATCCAGGACGCGGTAGTCGAAAGCCTTGAGCCGAATGCGAATGTTCTGGCTTTGCATGATCTTGGCCTTTCGCGGCGTTTGAGTTGAGAGGAGGAGGCAGGTTCATCCTGCCCCCTCATCGAACCCGTATTGGTGAGGTGCGCAAAGCTGCGCACCCAACGAGGGGTGGTTCCGAGGGTGCACCTGAACGGCGCACCCGAGGCCTGCCTTACTCGAGGATTTTGGAGACGACGCCCGAACCGACGGTGCGGCCGCCTTCGCGGATGGCG
>NZ_AWWI01000118.1 GCF_002760615.1 Puniceibacterium antarcticum
GCTGGGGTCGGGCATTCGAGGAGATGGGGCACGATGTACGCCTGATCCCGCCAGTCTATGTAAAGCCATTCGTCAAACGCCAAAAGAACGATGTGGCAGATGCAGAGGCCATTGTAGAGGCTGCAATGCGTCCAACCATGCGCTTTGTTGCGGTGAAGACGGAAGATCAGCAGGCCCGCGCCATGCTGTTTCGCACGCGGCAGATGTTCGTCGGCCAGCGCACCCAGATGATCAATGCTTTACGCGGCCACCTCGCGGAACACGGTCTGGTCGCGGCCCGAGGGCCTGCTCAGCTCAAAACGCTCGCGCACGCAATTGCAGATGATGACACGGGGCTGCACGCCGAGGTGCGGGAACTTGGTCAGATGTATCTGGAGCAGATCGAGGGGTTGAATGCGCGCGTCGCTGAGCTTGACGCGAAGATGAGATGTGCCGCCCAAAAAGCCGAAGTGGTGCGCCGCGCACAGACCATGCCGGGCGTGGGCCCTGTCACGGCGCTTGCGATCGAGACGTTTGCCCCAGACCTGGCCACCTTCAAACGCGGTCGTGATTTTTCCGCGTCGTGCGATACGCACGCCTTTGGCATGACGCTTGGGCTTGTGCCCAAGCAGCACTCGACGGGCGGCAAGGCTCGGCTCGGGAAGACCTCGAAGATGGGTCAGCGCGACATCCGCACCCTCTTGGTCTCTGGAGCCATGGCAGTCCTTCAGGCTGTCGAGCGCTTTGACACACCGAACAATGGCTGGCTGAAGCGCCTGCTGACCCCCAAGCCACGCATGGTTGCCGCGATTGCGCTGGCCAACAAAATGGCGCGTGGCCTCTGGGCCATGATGACGAAACAAGAGGATTATCAGAATCCGGCGGCGACGATGGCGTAGCGAAGATCGCGCGTGACGACGTCCCGGTAAGTTGGGGGTGTGAGAAGGTCACTGAACAGTAAGGGCAAAGGATCGATCAGATCCGGGTCAGAGAAAGCAGCATTTGTGCAGGAGCCAAAGAGCTCGGTTTGTTGATATGCTTCTGGTCCGCGCATCGCCATACCGGCCCGCGGTCACATCACCGCCGCACACAGAGGCCTGATACATGACCGCACCCGATCACACGCTCGAACCGTTCAAAAATCACTTGCACCAACGGGGGCATCCATACATGCACAAATCTGGCAGGGATTCATGTCGTGAATCCAGTGTGGTAGCTGGCCCGCATGAGCAAACCGACATCACTGACCTACAAGACGACGAACTGGGCTGCCTATAATGCGGCGCTGAAGCGTCGCGGGTCACTGACGATCTGGTTCGATCCCGAGATGAAGTTGGGTGCCAACCCCTCTTCACTTAACCAGATCCCGCGCGATCAGGAGATTGGCAGCGTGACTGCCGATGGTGCCTACGACACGCGCCGATGCCATAACGCCATCCACTGCCCGGCAGTGCATGTTTACATGCATGAGAGGGGCCGATCGTGGAGCCTCTGCGGTCATCCCACCGCGCAAAAATGCCCAGCCATGGAAGCCAACCACCGCCGGCGCCATCGCCAGGAACGACGCGCTGCGCGCATCAAGATATCTGGGTCGAGCACTCTTGCGGAACTGGAGCGGCTACCACCGCCGGAGTCGCGTCGAGACAAAGATGCATTGTGTGAAACTTCTGGGCAAGCGGCTGCTGTCGCGCGACTTTGACCGCCAGGTCGCGGAGGTTCAGGTGCGCATCGCGATCCTGAACGGCTACACCGCCCTTGGCATCCCCATCACAAGGGCCGTGGGATAAATCCGTCTGGGGTAAGGGGAGAACCGTCCGTCAGCTGATTTGCGCATGCATGGATGCCCCCGTTGGTACAGGTGATTTTTGAACGGCGCGAGCGTGTGATCGAGTGCGATCATGTATCAGGCCTCAGTGTGCGGCGCTGATGTCTTTGCGGTATCTGTGCTGAGTGATAGAAACGCCCATATGTCGTTGTTTTTGTCCGAGCAAGAGCGGTGCCGGATCTGGGCCGTTCACACCGAGCTGGCAGGGGGACCACATCCGGGAGAGATCCCTCTGCCGAGTGCCTCAGCTGATGTTCTTGGTTAGATCGTCGATGGCGCGCAGGCCTTTCAGCATCTTTGCCAGGCGGTCAATCGGCACCATGTTGGGCCCGTCCGACGGTGCGTTTTCCGGGTCCTCATGGGTTTCGATGAACACCGCAGCCGCGCCCACGGCCAGCGCTGCACGCGCCAGCGGTTCGACATATTGCCGCTGCCCGCCCGAGGATGTCCCCTGACCACCCGGCAGCTGTACCGAATGGGTGGCGTCCATCACCACGGGATAGCCGGTTTCGGCCATGATCGGCAGAGAGCGCATGTCCGACACCAGCATGTTGTAGCCAAAACTTGCGCCACGCTCACACAGCAGGATGCGCTGATTGCCGGTCGATGCGATCTTGTCCGCCACATGCGCCATGTCCCAGGGAGCGAGGAACTGCCCCTTCTTGACGTTGATCGCCGCGCCGGTTTCGCCCGCGGCCAGCAAGAGATCCGTCTGACGGCTGAGAAATGCCGGAATCTGCAGCACATCGACCACTTCGGCCACCGGGGCGCAGTGGTCCGGCGCATGCACATCCGTCAGCACCGGACAGCCGAATTCGGCTTTGATCGCAGCGAGGATTTCCAGCCCTGCCTCCATGCCCAGACCGCGCTTACCGCCAAGGGAAGAGCGGTTGGCCTTGTCATAGCTGCCCTTGAAGATCCAGGGCGTGCTGGCTGCCTCTGCGGCCTCGGCAATCCGGGTCGCCAGCATGCGGGCGTGATCAAGGGATTCAAGCTGGCAGGGGCCGGCGATCAGGGCAAAGAGTGCGTCGTTTGCGACCCGGATGTTGCCGATTGTGACGGATTTGGGGGCTGTCATGACTGTCCTTCCCGGGCCAGCACCGCCTCGATGCGGGCCACGTCGATGGGGTTGTTAAGCTCCCAGAACACCCGGCCACGGGATTGAACCGCGACGCAGGTGACGGGGGTGCCGTTTTCAAGAAATCTCAGCTGTTCAAGGCCTTCGGCGCGTTCCAGCGGCCCCTCGGGCCATGTGCCATAGGCGTCAAGGGCGGCGGGGCGGTAGCCGTAGACACCAACGTGGTGCCAGACCTCGGGTGGGTTTTTCAGCGAGCCGACGTAGGGCAGCACTTCCTTGGAGAAATAGAGCGCGCTGCCATCGGCGCGCATCACTGCCGTGGTGCCGCCGACCCTGCCGTTGCGGCGGTCAGTGACAAAGTTTTCCAGCGTTTCGGCGTCACATTTCACCACCGGAGTGACCATCTGCACCGAGGAATCCGCCGTCATACGTTCGATCAGCGCCTCGACGAACCAGCCCGGCGTCAGGGGGGCGTCCCCCTGCAGGTTGATCACGATGTCAGGCTTTCTGTCCAGCTGGGCGAGCCCTTCGGCGCAGCGTTCGGTGCCATTTCGGGCGCCCTCACTGGTCATCAGCACATCCGCGCCAAAGCCGCGTGCGGCGTCGGCAATGCGGGTATCATCGGTCAGCACATAGACGGCTGTTGCGCCCTTGACCGCCATAGCCGCCTCCCAGCTGCGCTGGATCAGGCTTTTTTTCACGCCCGTCGCACCGGTCAGTTCCACCAGCGGCTTGCCCGGATAGCGAGTCGAGGCGAAGCGTGCGGGGATGAAGATGACCGCGCTCATGCGACACCCGCCCGCAGCGCATCATGGATATGGACAAGTCCCACAAGCTGTTCCTTTTCAACAACAAAAATTGCGCTGATCTTGGCGGCGTTCATCACGCCCAAGGCCTCGATCAGCAGAATGTCGGGGGAGATGCTGCGCGGATTGGGCGTGGCCACATCGCCTGCGCGCCGCTCCATCAACCCGTCCAGATTGCGGCGCAAATCCCCGTCGGTGATCACGCCGGTGAGGCCGCCGTCCTCGACCACGGCGGCGACGCCAAAGCCCTTGGCGCTCATCACCAGCAGGGTTTCGCCCATGCCGGTGTCGGGGCTGACCACGGGTAGGGCGTCGCCCTTGTGCATGGCTGCGCGCACCTTGATCAGCTGTGCCCCGAGGGTGCCGCCGGGGTGGAAGGTCAGGAAGTTTTCGCGGTCAAACCCGCGATGCTGCATCAGCGCCACGGCCAGCGCATCCCCCAGCGCCATAGTCATTGTGGTTGAGGTGGTGGGCGCCATGCCGATGGCGCAGGCCTCGGGCGCATCCGGCAAGGTGAGGACAAAATTAGCCTGCGTTGCCAAGGTGCTATCAGGGTTTCGGGTTATCGCGATCAGCGGAATGGCAAAGCGGCGGGTGTGGGCGATGATATCGGCCAGCTCGCGGGTTTCCCCCGAATTCGAAATTAGAATGACTGCGTCCGCCGCCGTGATCATGCCAAGGTCACCATGGCTTGCCTCGCCGGGATGCACGGCTTGCGCAGGCGTGCCGGTCGAGGCGAGTGTGGCGGCGATCTTGCCCGCCACATGGCCGGACTTGCCCATGCCGGATACGATCACCCGGCCGGGGATCTGCAGCAGGCGGGTCACAACCGCGTTGAAATCACTAGGCAATTCATCGCCGAGCCGGGTCAGCGCCGCCGCTTCGGTGTGCAGCACGCCACGGGCGATATCGGCGGGGGTCTGGGTCATGTTTCTGGGCCGTCCTGTGCTGAGCTTGCCACCGTCATACCGGGCGCCGCGGGGCGTGTCCAACGGATCGCGGCACGGGGCAGGGAAGGCAAAATCCCGATATGGAAAGCGTATGGATTTCGTATGGAAGCCATATGGCGGGGGATATGGGGGCGCGGGCCAAGGTGCATCCGCTGGTGCGATGGGGCCGAGAGGACAGATCATCCGCAGGATGTGGCCCACAGCGACGTGTAGGGCCCCCTATGACGGCCGTGGCGCCGCGGCATTTCTGGCGCAGCGCCACGGCTATGCCTGGATGAATGCTGAATCGGCACCGCCCCTGCTGTAGCCCGATAGTGCGCGGCGGTTTATCTAAGGCATCTTTTCGGCCCGCACCGGCAATATCTTCACCACCGGTCTGCTGCGTCAGTGGCTGGACTGGGTCTTTGATCGCGACAGTCTGGACCGCGAACATTGGCAGGCGGGCGACAGGGCGCTGTATCCGGTGCGCCCGGTGATCGAACCGGGCGGATTCGGGAGGGTTGCAGAACTGTTCGCGACGCGCGCGACTGTACCGCGGCCTTTGCTTTTCTGGGCGTTCAGGCCGGGCTGGCGGTGCGGAGCGGGGGGCGGTGCGGCAGGGCCAGCGCAAAGAGCGCGCCGCTGAGAAAGCCGCCGGTATGGGCCTGCCAGGCGACCGGGGTGCCGAGCAGGAGGCGGCCCGCGATGTCGCACAGGATCAGCGCCGCGGCGCAGGCGAGCAAGTTGAGGAACTGCATCAGCGGGCGCGGGGCCGATCGGGGGCCCCTGGGCGCGAGCAGACCGGAATCCACGCACCAGGCCCCCAGCAGCCCGAAGAGGGCGCCCGAGGCGCCCACCATCGTGGCAAGGGGCGGCCCCACTAGGGCAAACATCGCCGCCGCACCTATGGTGGTGACCAGATACAGCCCCCACAGCCCCCGGCCCGAGCGACGTTCCAGCGTCAGCCGCCCGAGATAGAGCATTGCCGCCATGTTCCCGGCTAGATGCAGCAAGCCAGTGTGAATGACGCCGTAGCTGAGGAACATCAGCGTCGGCTGGGCGGCATAGACCGCGCGCGGCTGGCCGTTCAGCAGGTCGGGCTGGAAGGATCCCAGCCGGTAGGCCATCAGGCGCAGATAGGGTGGACCGGCCAGCCCCAGATCCGCCAGCGTCAGTAAAAGTTCGGGCAGGATGCTGGCCAGCAGCAGGGCCAGCAGGGCCGGTGGCCAAGGCAGCCAGCGTGAGGGATGTGGATTATAGGGCTGGGGGAGGGCGTTCATGTGCCTGAATGCCCAGAGGCGGTTGTCTTATGCAAGCACGGCCTCATCCTTTGCGCGGCTATTCGGGGATGAAGCGGGGCAGGCGGGGTAGTAGCTCTGCCATAAAGCCCTGCAGGCGTGTATCGGCCTCGGACTCGCTCTCTCCTCGGTTGATCGGGGTGACGAAGCGCACCAGCGCACCGTCGGTGCGCCCGATGGTCAGGCTGTCCCAGACCACCCCGGCCTTGGCCACATAGTCGTTGGTCTGCCGCTTGCCGCGCTGTTCGAACCAGTAATAGACCAGCTGGCGCGACAGGCCTTTCTCGATCACCGCCCGGTTCAGGGTGAAGCTGCCATAGACCGTGTCCGGGAAGGAAACCTCGACCGGCTCGATGGAAAACACCTCCCAGCCGCCGACGGGCAGGCAGACCTCGGGCGAATGGATGCCCGAGCCTTCGGTCTGCTTGTCGTAATAGGCCGAGAAGAAGTTGACATAGGTTTCGGGCTGGCCGGGCAGCATGTAAATCGCGTTGATGTAATCCGAGGCGTTCAGCACCTTTGCCGTTTCGGGCTCCAGCGGGATGGTATAGCTGTTCCAGTCGTCGATGGCGCGCGGGAACAGGGTAAAGCTGTCCCGCTCGGGCAACACCCGGTCGGGCGCGGGGGTGAAGAGGAAGGCCGCCGTGATCGCAAGACTGACCAGGGTGGCGATGGCGATGCCGCTGGCCGGGCGGATTGACAGGATCCGCGCGGCCTGCGCGCCGAGCCCGTCGAAATCCATGTCGATTGTGTCGCGCAGCCCCAGCGGGCTGGGGGTCAGGCGCTGCAGCAGCACTGCGGTCAGAAACAGGATGCCGATACAGGCGCCGAAGATCACCCAGCCTTCGAAGAAATGCAGGAAGCCTTCGGCTTGGCCGATGCCGTAGCTGTTGACCAGCACGCCGATCATGCCGATCCGGAAGGAGTTCATGAAGACGGTCAGGGGGGCTGCCATCAGGAACATCACCACCTTGTGCCAGAACGGTCCACGATAGAGGATCGCGAACAGATAGCTGAACGACAGGATCGGAAACAGGTAGCGCAGGCCCGAGCAGGCCTCGGCCACCTGCAGCTTGTAGATGCCGAGGTCGATCACATTGCCTTCGAGAAAGACGGGAATGCCCGCCAGCTGGATGAACCAGACCCCGAGTTCCGAAGAGACCAGCTGCAGGAAGATCGTGAGCTGCCAGTAGACGAATTGCGGCAGCGGCAGCATGAAGATCAGATGCAGCACCGGCAGCTGGTGGGTGCGCCCGCGCTGCCAGCCAAAGCCGGTCAGCACCAGTCCCCCCATCCAGATGATGAAGGCATAGGTGACCACATCGGGGATCTGCACCAGATTGCCGAAGATGCCGAAAACCAGCCCGAGTGCGATCACGGCGATTCCGGGCCAGCGGTTCACCGGCTGGGCGGGGTCGCGAGGCGGGGCCTGGCGCAACTCGCGCAGGAACAGATAGAGCGAGATCAGCGGGATCAGGGGCCCGTGGCTGTATTCCGGTGTGATCCAGGCACTGGCCAGCGCCTGAAAACCCAGCCAGAAGACCGGCACAGATACGGCGATGAGCGCCACGAACAGCAAAAAGCCAAGCGGGTTTACGGCCCCCGTGCCAAAGATCTCAAGGCGGCGGGGACTGGTGGCATCTGACATCTGGGAAATCCGGTTTTTGGCACAAAATACGCGAAGGCGGCACAGATTGACCGCTTCTTGCAAGCGTATAGCAAGATTGCCCGGGTTAATCGATTCCCCATCTTGGGTTTAGGGTGCTGTTTACGCCATTGTGTTGCCGACGCGGGTGTGTTGTGGACGCATCGTGCCGATGATCATCGCTATGCCCGCCGCCGTGACCGAGATCGCTGCAGCACCAAGGCATCCAAGCCCCGCCATCATCAGACTCTCCGGAATAATATCTGTGACCCTCCGGAGGACTGACACCACAAGAGGGTGGGCAAGGTAGATGCCAATTGCCACATTGCCCGACTTTTCGGACAGCCAGCTGGACGGAGAGGGCAGGGCCAGGCACAGGATCAGAGCCGCGGCGGCCAGCGTGACCTGCGCCAGCCCGGAGGTCCATCCGAAGGTCAGGGCCAGGGTGACAAAGCTGGTCAGCACCGCAGGCATCAGCCCGACGCCGCCACGGGACAGGGCAAAGGCAAGGCCCAGACAGACCGGGGGCAGCGCATAGAGCCACTGTGCGAGCGGGGCGGGAAAGGCATGCCCCTGCCGCAAGGCCAGTGCGGCCAGCCCGATCACCACCAGAGCGACCGAGAGCATCCCCACGCGCGCCCTGTGGCCCGGTTCCGGGGCCGCCAGCCGGATCAGGGGATGCACCAGCAGGCAGGCGGCAAAGGCAAAGGGCAGGAACCACAGGTGCAGCGCAGGGCCGGTCAGCAGCATGTACGGCGCAAACTCCGAGGCGAGCGGCGCGCCGGTCACCGCCAGTTCGGCCAGTTTCAGCGCGCCATAGATTCCCGACCATATCAGCCAGGGCAGCAGCAGCCGACGTGCCCGACCCCGGGCATAGCTGCGCAGCCCTTCCCGTCCGGCGGCAGGGGCAGCAAGCACCACAATCAGGATGAGGAAGAACGGTAGCGCCGCATAGCCCAGGGCCGCGCCCGGCGCCCCGGTGTGAAAGACGACGATGCCACAGGCGGCCAGCAGCCGAGCATAGTCCAGTGTTGCATTGCGTACCATGGCGAGCCCCCGCGAGGCGTTTGTTCTGTCCTTCTGACAGCCCGGGTAGGGTGCATGCTGTGAGTTAAAGAGGTCTTAATGGTTGCAATCTTCCGCTACGCTTGGCGCTGATCCGGATCAAAACCACAGGCAGACGAAATAGAAAAACCACAGGAAGGCCTCATGTGGTGCCGGGACAGCCGGACACAGGTTCGGGTAACCTGGCTCGATTCTCTGCGGTTCCCTTCAGGGCAAGGTAGCAGGCTCTAATGGGTCAGACGCGCGATCCGCGGAATCTGAAGCGGCAGGGACAAGGCGATTCTGAGGGTGACGGCAAGCGCGGCGCCCGCCACTGTTCCGGGCCAGAGGGGGGTGAGTTGGACCACAGCAGACAGGGCGGCGATATGCACGAGGTAGACATCCATGGAGAGCTGGTTCAGCCGCTTGCTCCAGGACAGGGCCGGGGTTCTGAGGCTCAGTGCCAGGATCGACAGCGGCACGCCGATGCCTGCATCCCCCAGGCCCCCAGGATTGAGCCGGTGGCGACAAGCGCCAGATTTCGGGCCGAGCCCTGGAACAGGAATACAAGAACAGCAAGCAGGACAGAGGGAATGTAGAGAATGCACAGGGCGAAAAACAGCGGCAGATCAGTATAGGTCCAGACCATCAGGCAGGCCGGGCACAGCACCACCGTTGCCGCGATCAGCATGGCAGTATGGCGTGGCCCGGTTTTTCCGGTCCATGTCAGGGATGCAAAATAATTCAGCATTACACAGATTACCAGCGCTCAAGGCAGGAACCAGAGCTGTCGTTGCGAGCCCTCCGGCGGCAGCCAGCTGCGCAGTGATTCGACAACGGACTGGTGTTTGATCACCGCCTGTGCGGTGAACATCGCGACATAAATCAGACTCCAGATCAGGTAGGGTTTGAGCAGCCGGGGCCCGCGCTGCACAATGAATTAGTTCAGGCTGAACAAACTTCAGGGATGCCGCTCTGACGACTACCCCGGGAGTTTTCGGGGATCAGGGCGTTCATGATCACGGCAAATGTGGTGATCAAAAGAGTCAAGAGAGCCCTGAGGTGGGCCAGTATCTTGCGGATGTTGTGGCCGCAGCCGCAGAGCACAGCAAAGATCGCGTCGCCGGTCGTGCCCTTCAAGGGACAGCGTGACAGGCGGCCATCGGTTTTCATGTGGCCGATTTCCGGCTCGATGGCGCTGCGCCGTCGCAGCAGCCGTTTCAGTGTCGGGGTCAGGCCGCGGCGGGTGCCGCTGATCAGGACCTGCGTCGCCGATACGCCGTGGCCGCGATATCCGCGGTCGACGACCGCCAACGCCGGGGTATGGCCGGTCAGGATGGCGACCTGTTCCAAAGCCTCGGGCAAGGTATGGCCGTCGTAAGGGTTGCCCGGCAGGGCCCGCATGCCGACGATGAAACCTTCGTCGATAGTTGTCGCCAGGCTGACCTTGGTGCCAAACTCATGTCGCTTGCGTGCCTTGCCTTTCGAGATGCAGTCGACCTCCGGCTCATGCAGCGCGTAAATCTTGCCGCGGCTCTTTGGCCCTTGGTGCAGCAGGCGGCCCACCAGCACGAGGGTGTCCAGAACGCGCTCGCGCAGCGGACCCTCGGGGATCGCATCCAGCTGACGGCGAAGGTCGCGTAGGACACGGCCGGTGTAACCCTTCAGCTGTTTCAGGGCCTTGCGCATGCGCTTGAACTGGCGCGCATGGGCGTAGCGGCCGGCCTGCATGGCCAGGCGCGGTGCCAGACGGTTGTAGTTCTGGCGCAGCGTGATTCCGGCGTCGTCTGCCAGTGCGACGAGCTGCCGTCGAGCCTTGTCATACAGCCGCGCGTCCATTGCCCGGCAGGTGGTTGCAAGCAATTACCGAGAGGGGTCGGGTGTGCGATGTTCTTCTCCATCACCGTCGTGTCGACGGCGACGCACGACAGGCTGTCGTTGTCGAGAGCCCCGGAATTGCGCCCAGCTTCGATGGTCTTCGTGAGCAGCCACTCGGCCCTTTCTTCGCCGATCCGGTTGCGCCACCGTGTCAGCGACGAGGGGTCGATCGGCGGGCGGTGCTGGAAAAACGTCTCGCCGGTGAAATGCTGGTAGTAGGGGTTCTCGACCCAACGGGCGATCACAGCCTCGTCGGACAGCCGGTAGGCATGCTGGACATACAGCAACCCCGCCACCAGACGCGGCGAGGTCGCCGGGCGACCGCGGTGCGACAGGAAGAACCCGGCCCACTCCCGCTCGAAGAAATCCCAGTCGATCAGCGCGGCCAGCTTCGCCAACTCGTGACGCATGTCGATCATGTCGGTGAGACGCGGACGCAGGAGATCGTCCTGCTCGGCTTGGCGTGGATGGGGCTTCATCGGGGCTCCGAAATCTGCAAGGTTTCGAAGGCCAGAATACAAAACCCTGCAGTTCCATGCCAGCCTTTCAGCACCAACTGCAAACGAAATCAGCAGGTTGAGGATTGTTCAGGGTGAACGAATTAAGCGGTTTTCGTACGGCTGCGTTGCGAGCCGCGCAGTGAAAATGTGACCATGAAGACGACAAAGACACCGACGGCCGTCTCTCCTAACTGTCCCAGGGGGGCCTGCGCGAGAAACAGCACGATCACGAGCCGCGATCATGCGCAGGTAATCCACGGTTGGATTGTAGCCGTTTCCCGGCAGGGAAAACAGGCGTGGCCCTGTACTGGATTATATATATATGTACTTGAAGCCACATGATGACATCACTCAGCCTGCCTCTGCTCGTTTCGGCAGGTCGACACCTGCATGGTGGAGGACTGATCTGCGATTTCAGCGCAGGCAGACCTCGCAAGAGAGGCAGCGCAGCCTCCTGTCGGGGCCAGCCGGTCCATGCCACGAACCTCGAGGCAAATATCTACTACTTTTTCGTCAATGACACACCATGTAGTCTGATTGACGGCGGCCTGAATGGGAAGCCGTTTATAAGCACTGTTGCGGGCGTTTCACGGCCGCCCGCTGCGGAGCCCGCGCCGCTGAGAGCTGCCGAGACAGCCGAGGGTCAGTCGTTTTCGCCAGCGCCCGCAGAGTCGCTGAGCGACTTCCTTTTCTTCAGGGGCTGCGCCAGGGCAAAGCCTGCGATCACGCCAAGCGCGTTCATCAGCAGATCGTCAACGTTGAACTGACGCCAGGGGCAGGGCCACAGCCCCCAGAACCCGGTCAGCTGGGTCAGCTCGATGCTCAGCGTCAGCAGGATCCCGAACAGCGCGGCCGTGCGCAGCCGCGTGACATGCCGCGCCAAGGCAAGACCGATGACCGCGCAGAGCAGGAAGTTCATCGCTGTTGCGGCGACGGTGCGGCTCATCAGATATTCGTACCAGACGGCATCGCGCCGCATGAGCCTCTGGATGGTTTTGGTGACCTGCAGTGGTTGCAGCTGGGGAACCGCCGTGGGCACCGGGCAGTGCATGCTGGCCGGATCGGGAAAGGGATGCTGGGTCATGAAGATGAAGGTCAGCGTGCTGAACAGGAACGGCAGCACATGCCAGCCGGGAAACCGCCCGATCAGCCGCGCCCCCCCGATCAGGACAAGGCTGGACAAGCCGCCGTAGACAAGCGCCAGACCGGCATAAGAAAAAACCCAAGGACCCACGATCTATTCAGTCGTCGGTTCCGGGGAGAGGTGCCCCCGCCGGGGCGTCTGTATGTGCCTCTGTGGCAGCTGCCGGTGCCCCGTCAGATCCTTCCGGCGGTTTGCCTTTGTCGGTCATGCGGCCGAAATTCGTGGTCATGATGCCGATGCGTATGATCCGGGCCGGATTGCCTGCGACAATCGTATGGGACGGCACATCCTTTGTGACGATCGCCCCTGCAGCCACGATGGCATGATCCCCCACGGTGACGCCGGGCAGCAGGATGCAGCGCGCGCCGATGCCGCAGTAGCGCCCGACCCGGGTGTGCAGCCGTTTGCTCGACGCCATGTCATGGGTCAGGATGACCGCATCGAAATTCACCGCGCTGCCTTCGCCGATATGGACGCCCTGGGGATAGGTGCGGTCCAAGACCGCCTTGAGAGACACCAGCGTATAGGGGTGGATGTCCATTTTCCAGACTTTCACCAGATAGAGCCGCCGCACCAGCAGAAAGATATCGCGCAGCCGGGTGCGGCAGGTCGCAAGAAGGCCGTAGCGCTGAACGGCCTCAAGAAAGCTGTCGGGGTAGCGACCTGTGTAACGAAATGCCATTTCTGCTCTAACCTTCTGAAAACTACATCTGTGCGCAATCGCTGCTCTGGTCCCGTTATCTTTGCGCCAAGCTCAGATCTGCCGCCCCAGCACCTGCCAGAGCATCCAGCCGCAACGCCGCAGCCGCAGGCGGGCCAGCGTGGCGAGGGCTGAGCGGCGCTCAGCCCCGCTCAGCCGGTCCGAGGCGAGCACCTTTGGCATATGCGCCAGCACCGACAGCGGCAGTGCCAGTGCCCGCAGCCCCCAGCGCAGCCGCGCGCCGGGGCCAGAGCCCTGCAGCCCCCAGGATTCGATTGTCAGGCGCCGCCATTTGCGCACCAGCGCGGTCCAATCGGACCGGGTGGGGTGCGCGACGCGTAGCGCATCCTCATGAATCAGCGCAAAGCCCTGTGCCGTGGCCCGGTGGCACCAGTCCAGATCCTCGGACAGGCCGGACGAAAACGGCCCGACCGCAGCAAAGACATCCCGGCGGGTCAGCAGGTTGGCGGTGACCGAGAAGCCCTTGTTTTCGATATAGCCGCGGTTGTCGAAGGCAAAGACCGTCTCGAAGGCTTCGGCGCCCGAGCGCGGTGGCGGGGTTTCGTCAAACACCGTGATCGTGCCGCCGATCACATCCGAGCGGTCCGCAATCGCCAGAGCTACCGCCAGCCAGTCCGGGGCGGGCACACAGTCGCAATCCAGAAAGAACAGCTGCGGGGCGGTGGTGTGCGCCACGCCACAGTTGCGCGCCATGGCGGCGCCGGGGCGCGGCTCGGTCACGATACGCAGGTCGGGAAAGGCGGCGCGCACCGGGTCTAGCGGCTGAGTCGAGCTGTTGTCTGCCACCACCACCTCTACCTCTGCCGTCACCTGCGGCATCAGCGCGGCCAGGCACCGCAGCAGTCGCGCGATGTCGTTGAAATGCGGGATGATGATCGCGGCTTGTGCCATCCCGGCCCTAGTCGACCCGGGCCAGAATCATGCGCAAAGCGTCCTCGTAGGTCTTGAGCTTGTCCTGACCGCGGCGCAGGGCCCCGGCGGCTTCGCTCTGGAGCGTGGCGCGGATCTCATAGGCATCGGCGATGGTTGTGCGGATATGCTCTGCGGATTGCGTGGTGCAATCCACGGTGCGCGCATAGCCGATGGTGCCGAACAGCCCCTCGAACTTGCGCGAATAGGCCATCGGCACCACCGGCACCCCAGAGGAAAACGCCGCGATACAAGCATGCATCCGCGCGCCCATGAAGAAATCGAGCCCGGCAATATAGCTTTTGGCCTCGGACGGGGAGTCAAAGGCCGGGGCGAGCACGGTGCCGGGGAACTCCGCCGCCAGCGCTTCTGAGGCGCGAAAGTCATCCTCGCCCGTCATCGGGCCGGAGCGGACGATGACATGGGGCACCAGATGCACCTCGCAGCCGTCGGGATGGGCCTGGAAATGCCGGATCAGGTCGCGGATCAGCCCGGGGTAATCCATCGTGAGGCCGAATTCGTTCTTGCCGGTATAGCCCCCGCCCATCAGCAGACCCGAGACGTTGATGCCGACTCGGACCGGCCCGCCATCCCGCGCCGGGGGGGCGGTATAGGGCAGGCGCAGCGCGACATCTGAGGCCTCGATCACATCGCGGCAGCCCAGGGCGCGGGCGGCTTCGGTCGAGAGGCGGTCGCGGCTGGCGACCACAGCGCAGAGCCGCATGGACAGGCGCGCCAGCGCCTTTGACCATCCCTTGGTGAAGGGGCCGACGGTCTGGGGTGCCATGACGAGCGGTGTGCGCGCCAGATGGGTGAGGTATTTCAGCGCGAACATCCGTTTCAGCCGCGCCGTGCCGTAGATATCGGCAAAGCTGTCGCCCGCGCCGATGTCGATCACCAGATCAGAGGCCCGCGCCAGCGCAAAGAAGCCCGAGGGGCTGCGCATCATGCGGCCATCCATATCGACGATGCGCACATCCGGCCCGCTGACATAGGGGCGGCGCGCATCCTTCCAGTCGAGCACGGTGATTTCGACCGCGCGGTCCAGATCCCGGCCGATGCCGCGCAGGATCTCGATCTCGGACACGGTCAGGGCACCGACGCCCATGTTGTCCGAGCGTGTGGAATGCATGATGAGGCAGATGCGCAGCGGTGTCTGGGGCATGTCAGTCTTTCGCTCTCTGGGGGCGCAGGCGGCGGCGCAGGGTGCCAAGAAAATTCTTGAGATTGCGCGCCATGGGATTTTGCCGCGCTGCCGCAAGAATTTGCAACCCCTCATAACGCGGGATCGGGGCGCCGGTCAGTTTCAGCGCCAGAAGGCGCGCGAGCAGGGCACGGCGCCTTTCGCGCTGGCCGGGCTGGATGGTGGCCAAGGTGGTGATGTCGAAGGGCTGCGTGTCGATGCGCTGTGCGGCGCGAGCCTCGGACAGCAGGCGCGCGCCCAGATCGGTGCGTGCGACGATAAGGCTGATCCCCGGCGCCTCTTCAAACACCGGATAGCCGGCGGCATCACTTTCCCAGGCATCGGCGCAGACGATATCGGCAGCCACCCCTGTGCCGTCGGCGCAGATCTTGCAGCGGTGCTGGATGTGTTTCGACAGGATCTTGCCCCAGCTGTCATGATAGCTCATCGAGCGTTCCTGCCCGTCGCGCGCCGTCGCCGTGGCCCGCCCGGGCCAGCCGTTGCCGCGAAAGCGGAACGCGGCCGTATCGGCAAGATCGGTGCCCATGGCCTCGAGGATTTTTTCGGCACCCGCATGAGAGGGTACGCCGGCGCAGAAAAACGACAGGATCACCGGAAAGGCCGCGGCCACCGCCGGATCGCGCGTGCACATGGCCCGCAGGGCTGCCGCATCGCAAGGCTTGCCGACAAAGGCAAAGCGGCGGCCCGTGGCGGCATGTGCGGCCAGCTGATCCGGCAGGCCCTGCAGTGGCGCGGAGGGCGCATAGCGTGATCCGGCAGCCCGAATGATGGCGTCTGAATCCCTTGAAAGGACGGTTGCATTGCCGATGACAAGATCGGGCGCGGCGGCGGTCTGCACGACAGCATCGACTTTGCCGGACTCGATCAGATGCACCAGCATCATGGACAGGGCACCGCCCGAGGCGCCGGCGTGGCGGATGGCCGGATCGCTTGCCGATCCTGTCATGATCTCGCGATAGGGGCCCCAGAGCACCGGATCGGGCCTGCCTGCCGCCGCGATGCTCTGGCCGAGGCCGGGGCAGACGGCAGCGATGGAGTTTTCCTCTTGCGTGCTCAGCGAGGCGGTCTGCTGCGGACGCAGAAAGCCGGGAGCGACAGTCGTCATGGCCACCTTGCCCGGGGCGAGCGCTGCGCAGGCGCCACAGCCCGCGCAAAGACTGCCCTGCGCCACACGATGGAGTGCGGCACTCTGGGCTGGCAGGGAGGCGTCGGGCATCTGGGTCAGCGTCCTTGGATCGCGGATTGGGGGCGGCGGATGGGGGGCGGCGGATGG
>NZ_AWWI01000119.1 GCF_002760615.1 Puniceibacterium antarcticum
CCCCGCAGGTGTCGCGGCCCCGGTCGGCCCCGGCACCGCGCGCCGCCCCATCGGCGCAGGCCGAGGCCCTGTCGGCGCTGAGCAACCTTGGCTATGGTCCGGGGGATGCGGCAGGAGCGGTGGCGCAGGCTGCGGGGGATATGCCCGATGCCGCAACGCCGGATCTGATCCGCGCCGCGCTCAAGCTGCTGGCGCCGAAGTCATGAGCGGATTTGGCAGTGCAGAGGTGATCCATGGCCGCAGCTGATCCAAGCATGAGCCCGGAGGCCCAGCCCGAGGATTATGACCGCGCTCTGCGGCCCAAGATGCTGGACGATTTTGTCGGGCAGGCCGAGGCCAAGGCCAACCTGCGCGTCTTTATCCAGTCGGCCCGGATGCGCGGCGAGGCGATGGATCACACGCTGTTCCATGGTCCCCCGGGTCTGGGCAAGACAACGCTGGCGCAGATCATGGCGCGCGAGCTGGGCGTGGGGTTTCGCATGACCTCGGGTCCGGTTCTGGCGAAAGCGGGCGATCTGGCGGCGATCCTGACCAATCTTGAGGCGCGCGATGTGCTGTTCATCGACGAGATCCACCGGCTGAACCCGGCGGTCGAAGAGGTGCTCTACCCTGCGCTGGAAGATTATGAGCTGGATCTGGTGATCGGCGAAGGGCCTGCCGCGCGTACCGTACGGATCGAGTTGCAGCCCTTTACGCTGGTCGGGGCGACGACGCGTCTGGGGTTGCTGACCACACCGCTGCGCGACCGGTTTGGCATTCCGACCCGGCTGCAGTTCTATACCGAAGACGAGCTGCATCGAATCGTCACCGGCAATGCGATCAAGCTGGGCGTGCCGGCCGAAGACGGCGGTGCGCGCGAGATCGCCCGCCGTTCGCGTGGCACACCGCGAATCGCGGGCAGGCTGCTGCGCCGGGTGGTGGATTTTGCCGTGGTCGAAGGCAACGGCGTGGTGACGCAGGCACTGGCGGATTCCTCGCTCACCCGGTTGGGGGTGGATCATCTCGGGCTCGATGGTGCCGACCGGCGTTACATCACGCTGATTGCCGAGAATTATTCCGGCGGCCCGGTGGGGATTGAGACGCTGTCGGCGGCGCTGAGCGAAAGCCGCGATGCGCTGGAAGAGGTGATCGAGCCCTTCCTGCTGCAACAGGGGCTGATTCAGCGCACGCCGCGCGGGCGGATGCTGGCGCAAAAGGCCTGGGATCACCTTGGCCTGCCGATGCCGCGGGTGGCAGGGCAGAGCGATTTGTTCGGATAAAGCGTCGCGACTTTTCCTGTGACAGAAGGTCGAGTCTTGTTCAGTCAAAACGCTGAGGTCGTGCCTGCGGTTGCGGGCAGAATTTGCGTATTTGGAAAGAGAAGAAGCCGGGGGTGGTTCGGCTGAAGCCTGCGGAGTGATTGATTTCCGGCTGTGCGCTGTGCGACATGCGCGCGGAATGGCAATGGCGAGGCTGAAGACATGCAGGATCTGACACCGCAGGAGATTGAGGCGCTGTTCACCCGCGCCGACGGCAGCTATCTTTTTGCGCGCTGGGGGCGGCCTCTGGCACCGGTGGTCTTTGGCGTCGAAGAGGCGAGCCTGCCGGTGATCAAGGGCGCTTTCGAGGCGGTGGCCGCCCTCGCCGGGCTTGAGACGGTCGAGATGGACCCAGAGCTGGGCGCGAACCTGATGGTGTTCTTCTGCCGCGACTGGGCCGAACTGCCCGAGGTGCCCAATCTGGAAAAGCTGGTGCCGGACCTTGTGCCGCTGGTGGCGCGACTGCAGGCGGCAGAGGCAAATCAATACCGGGTCTTCCGCTTTGACAAGCGGGGCGCGATCTGTGCGGCCTTTGTGTTTTTGCGCATGGATGATCAGCTGGGCGCGGTGGCGGCGGACACGCTGGCGCTGTCTCAGGCGGTGCAGACCGTCCTCTTGTGGTCGGACCGGGCCTTTGGCGATCGCTCGCCTCTGGGCCAGCTGGAGGATGGCCGCGTGGTGCTGCGCCCCGAGATCGGCGCGCTGATCCGCGCGGCTTACGATCCGGTGATGCCCGCCGCGGCACAGGACAAGAGCCACGCCCTGCGGCTCGCGGCGCGGGTGATGCCCCGGGACTGACCCGCTGTTTCACCTGTCCTTAAATATCCCGGGGGAGTCGCCGCAAGGCGACGGGGGCAGAGCCCCCATATCCAGGGTTGTCGCCGCAAGGCGACGGGGCAGCGGCCCCCTACGCGCGGTTGCAGCGCAGTGAAACGCTCCGTAATCTGCGCGAAACCGACCAAGATGCAGGGGGCAAAGCCCGATGACACACAGATTTCCGGTCCGGGTCTATTACGAAGACACCGACATGGGCGGTGTTGTCTATTATGCCAATTATCTGCGCTACATCGAACGGGCGCGCAGCGACTGGGTGCGGGACCTGGGGATCGATCAGAACCGGATGCGCGAAGAGGATGGCGTGGTCTTTGTGGTGCGCCGGGTCGAGGCGGACTATCTCCTCCCGGCGAAATTCGATGATTCTCTGGAGGTGCACACCACCCTTCGCAGCGTGACTGGGGCGCGGCTGAGCATGGTGCAGGAGGTCTGGCGCGATGCGCAGAGGCTGTTTGTGGCCGAGGTGCTGGTGGTCTGCATCAACGAGACCGGCCATCCCGCGCGTCTTCCGGCGAATATCCGCCTGCTGCTGCACTGATCCGGGGCAAATTGCCCGCGATACCCTTGTAATTCACGGCTTTGCGCGGCCGACTGACGGCAATGTGTTGGCCTTGGCCCTGTGAATCAGGTAAGGACGGGCGTAATCAGAGCCGCGACAGAGTGGCCGAACCGGATAAAGAGCAGGCTTATGGAAACGCAGACCCTTGCGCTCGCCAGCGAGATTGATTTCTCGATGTGGGCGCTTTTTGCACGTGCGACGCTGACCGTGAAACTGGTGATGGCGATGCTGATGATCGCGTCGTTCTGGTCGTGGTCGATCATCGTGCAGAAACACATTTCGTATCGCAAGGCGCGCCGCGAGGCGGCGGTGTTTGATCAGGCCTTCTGGAGCGGCGAGCCGCTGGATGAGTTGTTCGAGCAGATCGGGGTCGATCCTGACGGGCGGGCTCAAAAAATCTTTGCCGCCGGGATGATGGAGTGGCGCCGCTCGCACCGGGCGGATGGCGGACTGATCGCCGGGGCGCAGGCGCGAATCGACCGGTCCATGGATCTGGCGATCCAGAAAGAAGCGGAAGAGCTGCAGAAGGGTCTGCCGGTTCTGGCGACCACCGGGTCGACCGCGCCGTTTGTCGGCCTGTTCGGCACGGTCTGGGGCATCATGAACGCCTTTATCGAGATTGCGCAGCAGCAGAACACCAATCTGGCCGTTGTCGCCCCCGGCATTGCCGAGGCGCTGCTGGCGACGGGGATCGGTCTGTTCGCCGCCATTCCGGCGGTGATCTTCTACAACAAGCTTTCGGCGGATGCCGATCGGATCATTGGCGGCTACGAGGCCTTTGCCGATGAATTCTCGACCATCCTGTCGCGCCAGCTGGATTCCTGAGCCATGGGTGCAGGTGTCATGAAATCAGGCGGCGGGGGTGGCCGGCGCGGCCGCCGTCGGGGCGGGCGCGCGCAGCCTATGGCCGAGATCAACATCACGCCCTTCGTGGACGTCATGCTGGTGCTGCTGATCATCTTCATGGTGGCAGCACCGCTGCTGACCGTGGGTGTGCCGGTCGAGCTGCCTAAGACGGCGGCCAATGCGCTGCCTTCGGAGAATGAAGAGCCGCTGACCGTGACCATCGAGGCGAGCGGTGTGGTGATGATCCAGACCACCGAGGTGGCGCGCGAGGATCTGGTGAACCGGCTGCGGGCCATTGCGACGGAGCGTTCGGATGACCGGGTGTTCCTGCGCGCTGACGGGGCGGTGCCTTATGAGACAGTGGCCCAAGTGATGGGTGCGCTGAATGCCGGTGGGTTTTCGTCCATCGGGCTTGTCACGGATATCGGCGGACCGGCCCTTGACGGGTCGGGGCGCTGAGGGCGCGGGCTTTTGAATACGGGTCAGAAAATCTCGGGGGCAGGCCACGGCGTGCTGATCCTGTGGGCGCTATTCGGCGGAGTTTTCCGGTCGGACCCGCCCCCTATGGAGGTGAGCGAGGTGCAAGTCCTGTCAGAGGCGGAGTTTGCCGCGCTGACGGCGCCGTCGCAGCCCCCCGAAAGCACGGTCGATGTGGCCGCCCCCCCGGCGCCC
>NZ_AWWI01000120.1 GCF_002760615.1 Puniceibacterium antarcticum
CACCCGCCCCCCGCCGCAGCCGCTGGGCGCGCGCAACCGGCGCGCTAAGCCAGATCGCCCCGGCGGCATCGGCCACCGCCCGCGTGGCATCGGTCGAGCCACCGTCGGACAGGATCAGTTCGCGCACCAGCCCGGCCTCAAGCCCCTCCATCAGCGAAGGGATTGTTTCGGCCAGCCCGTCGCGGGCATCAAGTGTCGGAAGGATAATCGAAATTGGCGCGCGCATGCCCTGCCCCTGTTTGCCTCGGGCCGGTCATCCTATATGATGTCCCCGGGATCAAGAGGGAGACCAGAATGACCACCGTCGAACGCACCGTCCTGACTGTCACGGGACCAGAGGCCAGCAGTTTTCTGCAAGGTCTGGTGAGCAACGATGTCACCAAGCTCAAGGATGGGCTGGTCTATGCGGCCATGCTGACGCCGCAGGGCAAATACCGCGCGGATTTCTTTCTGGTGCCCGACGGCGACGGCGTGCTGATTGATGTCGCCACACCGCTGGCCGCCGATCTGCTGCGCGCGCTGAGCATGTATAAACTGCGCTCCAAGGTCGAGGTCGCCGAGACCGATCGTGTGGTCACGCGCGGCACCGGCCCTGCGCCCGACGGCGCCTATGCCGACCCGCGCGATCCGCGCATGGGCTGGCGCGCCTATGACGGGCGCGCGGGCGAGGATGTCGACTGGGACGCCCTGCGCGTCGCCGCCTGCATCCCCGAAAGCGGGATAGAGCTGACGGCAGACACCTTTGTGCTTGAGGCCGGGTTCGAGCGACTGAACGGCGTGGATTTCCGCAAGGGCTGTTATGTGGGCCAAGAAGTCACGGCGCGCATGAAACACAAGACCGAGCTGCGCAAGGGGCTGGCCGTGGTCGCGGTGACCGGCAGCGCGCCGGTGGGCACCGAGATCGACGCCGGTGGCAAGGCCGCTGGCGTGCTTTACACGCAGGCCGGTGGGGCCGGGATCGCCTATCTGCGGTTTGACCGTGCGACAGGCCCGATGACCGCGGGCGAAGCAACGCTGGTGCGTCAGGGATGAGCTTTTCAGACACACTCACCGCTGCCCTCGGGGCTGATGTCGCCACCACCACGCCGCTGCAGGGCGGGGATCTGTCGCAGATCGAGCTCGTCACCCTGACGGATGGCCGCCAGATGGTCGCCAAGCGCGGTCCTCTGGTCGAGGTTGAGGGGCGCGTGCTCGCCGCGCTGCAGCTGCTGCGCGCCCCGGTGCCTGCGGTCCTGCATCTGGAACAAGGTCTGCTCTGCCTGCAATACCTGTCCCCTGCCCCGCCCAGCCGTCAGGG
The DNA here is from genome assembly GCF_002760615.1 of Puniceibacterium antarcticum. Taxonomy (GTDB): domain Bacteria; phylum Pseudomonadota; class Alphaproteobacteria; order Rhodobacterales; family Rhodobacteraceae; genus Puniceibacterium; species Puniceibacterium antarcticum. The sequence goes on from NZ_AWWI01000120.1 coordinate 1,298, forward strand.
CTGGCGTGATCTGGGCAAGGCGCTGGCCCAGCTGCACAGCCATGATGGCGCGGGCTATGGCTGGCAAGAGGATTACGCCCTTGGACGGGTCGAGATCCGCAACAGCACAACCCCCGACTGGCCGACGTTCTGGGCAGAGCGGCGTTTGCTGGCGGATATCTCAGAGCTGCCGGGCGATCTCGCCGCGCGGGTTGAAACACTGGCGCGGCGCCTGCCCGACCTGCTGCCGAAGGAGCCGCGCGCGGCACCGCTGCACGGCGATCTCTGGATTGGCAATCTGCATTTCAGTGAGGATGGCGCCTATCTGATCGACCCGGCCTGCTATCACGGCCACAGTGAGGTCGATCTTGCCATGCTGACCTTGTTTGGCCAGCCCGACGATGCCTTCTGGCGCAGCTATGGCACGCTGGATCACGGCTTTGACGACCGCAAGCCGATTTATCAGCTGTGGCCCGCTCTGGTGCATCTGAGATTGTTTGGCGAAAGCTACAGGCCGATGGTCAGCGGCCTGCTGCACAGTTTGGCCGTCTGAGACGCACGGACCTTCATCTGCCCGTAAATATCCCGGGGGTTCGGGGGCAGCGCCCCCGAGCTCTCGCACCAGAAGAACGTCGCGGTTATGCGCGCTCAGCGTATTCCATGGTTTCGGTGTTCACGATGATGTCTTCATCCTGACCCACAAAGGGCGGCACCAACACGCGCAGACCATTGTCCAGCAGCGCAGGTTTAAAGCTGTTGGCCGCTGTCTGGCCTTTGACCACCGGCTCTGTCTCGACGATGCGGCAGGTCACTTTCTGCGGCAGGGTCGCGTTCAGCGCCTCTTCGTAGTGAAATTCGACGTGGATCGTCATGCCGTCCTGCAGGAACGGGCGGCGTTCGCCGAGGATATCGGCGGGCAACTCGACCTGATCATAGGTCTCTGTGTCCATGAAGGTCAGGATGCCGTCCGTTTCGTACAGGAACTGCATGTCCTTTTGTTCCAGACGCACGCGCTCGACCTTGTCCGCCGAACGGAAGCGTTCGTTCAGCTTAGAGCCGTTGCGCAGGTTCTTCATCTCGACCTGAGCAAAGGCGCCGCCCTTGCCGGGCTTAACGTGGTCGACTTTCACAGCCGCCCAAAGGCCGCCGTTATGCTCCAGCACGTTGCCGGGGCGAATTTCGTTTCCGTTGATTTTGGGCATGTGTAAAACCGCGTCAAAAGGTTGATAGAGCTTAGAGCGTCCCTATATCTGGCTATAATGCAACTGGCAAGACAACCAGATGTCGTGCTGCACCTTCAGAAGCTATGCGTAAAGATCATGGGTGTTATGCGATATCGGGGTACCCGAATCAACTCTAATAGTCCATAAGGACGTTCACGCCTGAAAACACAAGAGCAATAATCAAAGGACGAAACATGCGAGATTTCGTTGACGGAACAGCCTATAACAGCGAACAGGGCAACCGCGCCCGCAAGCTGTTTGCGGCGGTTGTCCTCGCGGCACTGGATGATGCAATTGCCGACGACAAGAAGTACGGCAACGGACCAGAACAGATCGCCCGCTGGGCACGGTCGCGCGACGGGCGCGAAGTGTTGTCCTGCGCCGGGATCGACCCCAATGAGCGGGTTGTGTCTGGTCTGATGGATTTTGTCGGCAAAGGTGTGCGCACCTCTGTTGCCCTGTCCCGCGAAGAAAGCGAGCGCCGTCACGCTGCCGAGCAGGCAGAAGCGGCCTGAGCCACCCAAACGGCACCTACATTTAAAGCGCACCCCCGGGTGCGCTTTTTTTGTTTGCAAACATCTCTCTCAGCCCGGCTGCGGTTTGCCCCAATTTGCTGTCGGAATGTCGGGTTGATGTCGGAACGGGTCATTCGACCGGCTGTGCGCCTTTCAGGCCCTGCTGAATCTCGCGCCGGATCAGATCGCGGATATCGTCAGAAAGACCGTCGCCCTGTGTGCCTTGCAGTTCCCGACGCAGAATCGCAGCAACAAGATCGCGCAGCCTGTCTTCGCTGGGAAGGTCGTCCTGCACGGGGGTATCCTGGGCCTGATCAACCTCGGGCGGTGCTGTGGCACCCTCCGGCGTTGAGACGGGTTCGATCAGTCTGGTTTCTGGGGTGTCTGGCTGGGCCAGTGTTGCGGCAGGCACGTCCGGCACTGGCGTTGCGTCAGCCTGCGCATCAGGCGCTGGCCGTTGTTCGCGAGATCCGGTTGCCGCGACAAGGGTCGCGAGTTCCGCGATTTTCTGGTCCAGCGTAAGGGTCGGGGCCGTGGACGACCGCATTGGCAGGGCAAGCCGCGCCTCTGTCGCGGCCTTGTCCGGGGCAGATCGTGCGGGCCGGTCTTGCCCAACCGGCGCCTGTTCCCGACCCCGAGAGACCATCGCCCTGGCAAGCGCGGCGGCAACCATGCCCTGCAGCGCATCATCCAGCTTGCGCAGGTCCCCATCTTGCGTATTGCTTACGGACTCATCTGTGGCGGAGGCAGCGGGATCGTCGCAATCCACGCGGCTGGTCAGGACGAGCGGTTGCGCCGCTTCGGGCTTTTGGGTGCCGGTGCCGGGAATTACACGCTGCGCATGAGTCAGTACGAGCCTGTCAGGTGCGCTGGCACCCTGCCCCGTCTGAAGCGACGTCGTGTCAAACGGTCCGACCTCACGTGAGACAAGCTTGCGAATCGATGCAAGCAGGTCGTCTGTCTGAAGATCCGTAACGGGGTCGGACATATTCTCTCACCACTCTTGCCTTTGGGCGAGTCTAGCGAGAGCCGGGCGGGCGAACAACCTATGCGGAATAAATTACTGTTTGCCGAGGGCACGCAGGACACGGTCGAGTTCGCGCCCCTGCTTGCTGAGCGGTGTCGGTGCGCCCTTGACCATATTGTAGTAGGCCGCAGGATCATATTGCTGGACGTTGAGGCCCAGCTGATCGGCAGTCAGCACACCCATGGCGTAGAGAACGGAGTAGGCCGCGATATATTCGTCAACCGAGGCCGAAATCTGGCTGGCGCGAGCGTCGAGCAGTTCCTGTTCCGAGTCGAGCACATCCAGAGTGGTGCGCGCGCCCAGTGTCGCCTCTTCGCGGATGCCATCAAAGGCGATCTGTGCGGCGCGGACCTGATCCGCCGTGGCGGTCTGGCTGGCCCGGGCCACCTGAAGGCGAATATAGGCGTTGGCGATGTTCTGTTCGATGTTCAGGCTGGCAAGCTGGAGCTGAGCGCGCGAGGAATCGCGGCTGGCCATGGTCTGACGCACGAGCGAGGACAGGCGCCCCCCCTGATAGATCGGCCCCGCCACGTTCAGCGACACCGACCCGCCACGGGAAAAGTTGTCATTGTCGAAATTTTGCGTCACGCCGACCTGCCCCTGCAGGCTCAGCGAGGGTTTCATCGCGGCCTTGGCGCGCAGAATGCCGAGTTCGTTGATAGAAACGGCATATTGCGCCGCCAGAAGATCCGGATGGATGCGCATCGCAACGGCGCGCGCCGCTTCGACGGACGGTGGCAGCGTTGGCACACTGCGCGGATAGGTCAGCGTGCCGGGACGCTGGCCAGTGGCAACGCGGTATTCTTCCTGCGCGATGACCAGATCACCCTCTGCCGCAGAGAGCGAGGCACGGGACGAGGCCAAGCGCGCCTCTGCCAGGGCGACATCGGTGCGCGTCACTTCGCCCACGTCAAAGCGATCCTGGGCGGCGCGCTGTTCCTGAGTGATTAGACGCAGGTTGTTCTGCCGCAAGGACACTGTTTCCGTGGCGCGGCGCACTTCCATGAAGGCCTGCACGGCGCGCAAAAGGATCTGTTGTTCGACGGACAGAAGGCTTTGCCGCGTGGCGAGCACCGATTCCTTGGCCGCATCAATCGCAAGGCCGGTCTGGCCGAAATCATAGAGCGTCATTTCGGCGCTCAGCGCGATCGTCTTGGTGTTCTCGACGCTGGGCATGATCTGGAACGCGGTCTGGGAATTGCGGGCCGTGCCGAAGTCACGGGCCACATTCGCCGTCCAGCTGAGCACAGGGCGCAATCCGGAAATCGCCTGTGCCACATCTTCGTCGGCAGAGCGCAGCACGGCGCGGTTCTGTTCCAGCAGGCCGCTGGTGTTATACGCGCCAACCAAGGCATCTGCCAAGGTATCGGCCTGCGCCGCAGCTGCGATCCAGACCAAAGCAACGCCCGTGGTCAGATGTTTGAGGAGTGCCCTGGGTGTCATGATGCTCTGCCTGTGTCTGTCCGCTTGTGCTGCTCAGAGCGCGAAGGCGGTTTCTTTTTCAAATCCAGCCAGCACCGGGGCGCTTGCGTTAAAGGCGAAACGCCAGGAAATCTTGCCGTCCAGCTTGTAGCCCATGCGCACGACGCCAAGCGCACCTTCCATGAACACACATGCAATGCGGCCGCCATCCTTGAGCTGATCGATCAGGGCCGCGGGGACCTGCTGAACCGCGCCTTCGATGATGATCGCATCATAGGGGCCGTGTTCCGGCGCGCCGGCGGCAAGCGGACCTTCGTGCAGGATGACATTGTCGGCCTGATGATCAGAGAGCAGGCCTTGGGCCTCTTTCAATCGGGACGCGTCGTCTTCGACGGCGACGACCGCTTCGGCGATATGGGCGATGACGGCAGAGGAATAGCCCAGACCGGCACCGATATCGAGCACGAGGTCATTGTTGGTGACATCCAGCGCATCCAGCATCTTTGCGAAGGTGCGCGGTTCGAGAATGACGCGGCCTGCGCCGATCTCGACATTCTCGCTCATGTATGCGGCTTCGGCGCGGTCGCGCGGCACAAATGCCTCACGCGGGACCTGCAGCATCGCGTCGATGATCGGGAATTTGGTGACATCTGAGGGGCGCACCTGTGTGTCGACCATCATTCTGCGGCGGGTGGCATAGTCTGACATGTACTAAACTCTTTCGTTCAGAATCCTGAGAACTGTCATGCCACAGAACCCCCGCCACGGCAACGTCCGGGCGGGAGAAATGCTTCAAACTGAAGACAAGATGTCGAGCCTGTGCAACGCCCTTGCACAAAGCTGTGCAAAGGCGCGGATCAGCCGGGCTGCGTGCCGCCCATGGTGCGCCGCACCACGCTGTCATCCATCAGGGCCGCCGCGATCACCATCACCGGTATCGACACGATTCCCCCGATTGGCCCCCAGAACCAGAGGCCGAACACCAGCGCCACAAACACCAGCAGCGCGTTGAGCGAGACATGTTTGCCCACCAGCGAAGGGGTGACGAACTGCGCCTCCATCATATTGAGGAACAGGAAGCCTGCGACCGGCGCGCCCACCATCAGCCCGTCGAAATGCACGAGCCCGCTGAGCAGCAGCCCCACTGCCATCAGTGCAGGCCCGACATAAAGCACGTAATTCAGAAGAAAGGCAGCCATGCCCCAGACCCATGGCAACGGCAGGCCGATCAGCATAAGCACCCCGGTCAGCGCCATGCCGAGGCAAATGTTGATGACAGAGATGGTCACGAAATAGCGCGAGACCAGCGTTTCAGCATTGCGGAACCGCTGCTGGATCACGCTGGACTGCGCAACCCCACCGATGCGTTTGGCCAGGGCCGAGTAGACTTCAAGGCGGGTCAGTAGAAAGAAATAGAAGGTGCCCGCAAAGACCAGCACCTGACCGAGGATCACCGGCGCCAGAAACAGAGCATCGGAAACCGTGGGCAATGCAGACCCGGCATCCCCGCCACCGCCACTTTCGCCAGCGCCGCCAAGAGCCTGTTTCATCTGCTCGTTCATATCGTCCAATCCGCGCACCATGCCCCTCAGGTCATAGACCAGCGACTGCATCTCGTACCGGATGGTTGGAATGGTGTCGGTGATGCGCCAGAGCAGCGGTTCCATCGCCACAATCAGCAGACCGATCGCACCCAGCGTCAGCACCATGATGATGGTGGCCGCATAGCCGGTCGGAATCCTGAAGCGGGCAAAAAGATCCATCATCGGTGCGAGGATGATCCCCACCACGACGGCCAACGTCATCGGCGCCGCGATATCCTTTGCGACGTGCACTGCGAAGAGCGAAACGATCAGCGCGATCAGCAGGGTCGCTGTGCGTTGTGGGTCCGAAGAGGACATGAGCCTGTTTGACATGATCCGCGTTCAGCGCCGTCTTGACCGGGAGGAGCGCCGACCAGCATCCATGCCCATCAGGAAACCCTCGAACATCTGCAGCAGCGGGTCGGGCGCGCCTGCCACAGGCGGCGGGCGGCGATAGACACGGCGCTTTTGCAGACTGGCGATGGCGAAAAAGATCAGCCCGCCCGCGACGTAGACGCAGCCGATCACCTGCGCGGCCAGCAGCGAATCACCCACTCGTTCCAGCGTCAGCCAGGCCGCAATGGTCAGGAAGGCCACGCCGACGAGCAGCAGAAGCGCCCCGGCAAGCGAAAAGGCGACTGCGCGCGACGTGCGTCGCGCGTAGTCTCTGAGGGAAGTGCCAAGGAGCATGCTTTATTTCCGGCCGCTCAGAAAGCCTGCCAGAAAGCCGATGCCGACGGCGATGCCGATGGCGGTGCCGGGCTGACGACGGATGGCCTCCAGCGCCTGATCCTGTGCGTCGGCTGCGCGCAGCTGTGCTTCGCTCAGCGCCTCGGAGCTGCGATCACGCAGATGTTCCGCCCGCACTTTTGCGGAAGCGATGGTTTCATCCTTGCGGCGTGCGCCGATGTCGCCAAGCAGGTCGGTGATCCCTGCGAGATCCTTTTTCAGGGTCGCGATCTGATCGGAAAGCTCTTTGTAGTCGCTTGATGTGCCGTTGGTCATTGTTGTCTGTGCCATGTGTAAGTTCTCCAGCATGTGGTCTGACAGAAGAACGCGGCCCGGGTTGCTTTGTTCCGGCCTGTCGAGCGTTTGACGCAGAGAATGTGCAGATGCACCAAACCTGCTTGACGCCAGAGATGAGAAAATCTAATCAGGCGTTGCTCTGGCGGGTTGGCGGAGAGGTTACGCAGCGGATTGCAAATCCGTGTAGACCGGTTCGATTCCGGTACCCGCCTCCAAGCATTTTCAATAGCTTGCATGTTTGACTCCTGTGCGCGCATTGCACCGTTTACAGGTGCGTTTACAGTTTTGTTCACTTTGCACCCCCTTTTGCCAGTGCCAGCTTGACCAAAACAGCGTCGGTTTCGTCAGGCGAGACTCGGGCATAATGTTCAATGACGTTTGCCGCGTAGCGTATCGACCAAGCCATGTGATTGGCGATTTCAGCAAGGGACAGGCCAGCATTCAAAAGACGCGTGGCCGCTGTCCCCCGTGCATCATACAGGCGCAATTCATCTGACAGCTTGGCTTTGTCACGCCATTGCCGGACACCTTCCGAAGCGCGGTGCGGTGTCAGAGCATTACCACTGGCATTTGTGAGCATCAGCAATCGGTCGCTCGGTGTCGTGTCTATCACCTTGGCCAATTCGGGTGTGATAGGGATATGAGCCAACCGCTTACGCTTGTTTGTCCTTACGCGCAGGCGACGACCTTGCGGGGTCGTTTCAACATGCGCCGGGGTCAGCTTGATTAGATCCGCAGGCCGCAAGCCAGTCTCGCAAGCAGCGCAGAGAATACGCCGCGCCCACTCCGGCGCAACCGCGTCGAAAGCCTCGCGGTCAGCAGGTGTCCACACAATTTCAGAGCGGTCCACCTCATACAGACGGTGCAGCTTGTGACAATGATGCTCGGCAAGCTTACCCTCCTGCACCGCCCAGTTCAAAACGCGGACAGCATGCGTGCCTGCCATATCGTGCTGTTTTGGCGAATGCTTCCAAAGCGCGCGCCAAGCATTCATTTCACCACGCGACCCCCGCTCCTCAAAAATAGCGGCGGGCGCGTCTTGAAAGTGTTCCGCAAAACGCAGCAACCATTTGCGTTGGTCAGCAAAAGAGCGATCCCCTTTTGCCCTGGCGGTGCTGGAAAGAAGGTCATCCACCATCTGGGGAACCATGTAGTCGGCGGGCTTAGGGCGCGCCGTGGCTTCTGCAAAAGCTCGATAGAAAGCCGAATCGGATGGCTTGCGCTGTTCGTCTTCCCAGAACTTGGGGCCACCGCGCCAAGCGTAAAAATGAAAACGGCTTTTGCCACTCGTCAGCTTGCGCCGGACGCGATGCACACCTTTGGGCAGATCAGCTTGTGACACGGTTAGCCCTCCACTTTTCGAGCGGAGTCATGTCAGGCTTTGCAGCATCACCGCCCGTCCCAGCTGTGATAAGGAAACGCTTGCCATCTTGTGTTTCGACGACCACGGACACCTGACTAAAACCCGCCGCCTTTGCAGCCTCGAAAGCAGGCGTCAGGTCTGATTTTCGTATTGCGGCGGGGCGACGCTCCATCATCAAGCCTCATCGCCCAAGGCGTCATTCTCAAGCGATCTCGTGATTTCGCCGAGAGGGTCAATTTCACCAGCAAGGATAACCTTGGCAATTCTGAAAAGAGTGAAACAGCGCAGTTTGGACGAAAATTCCAATCCCCCAGAATACGGCATGCTGTCCTTCATGGGCTGATCGTCCGGCGCATGGACTAGCGCCGAAAAAACATGCTCTTCATGAGGAATGTCGCTTCCCTCATACGGGTCTGCACTGATCGTCGTCGCCGACATATCAACGTAAAGGCTGACGCTCCAATTTTTGGCTCGCACTTCATCCCAAGTTTCCTTTGCCAGTCGGTCCAGAAGGATGGAAAAGGCCGTGCCAAAGGTAGCGTCGGTATCGTTGTCGGTGTCGAGCGGTAGGTTAACAAAATGAGGCAACCGCTCCATGGCTACGGCGGGGCTGTCTGGACAGCACATGAAGGCAGTCAGAAAACTGGAGAGTTCGTTGCTATCAATGTGCGGAGCGTTCCGCCCTCTTGGACCTTTCTTGGTCCAGTCGCCTTCACGCAAAAGACGGCTCAGCATCTTCGTCGTCGGCTCGGGCCGGTTCAAGACTAATGCCAGATAAGATGCCGTTTGTCCAAGATGCATGTTTCGCTCCATCGCCTTCCATTGGACAATTACTCCAATTAGATCGGAAGTCAACACTATAGGAGTGATTGTCGGATAGATTTGGGGCATCAAGTTTCCGGGTACCCGTCTTTCCCAGTGCAGGCGCACCAAATTGCCATGATGGCGCGGCAATCATGTGCCTCAGCATGATCGGCTTCATCATTGGAGGCTGGAGAGACATAGAACCAAGCCAGCGCGGCCAGTGCGCCTACCCCCTCAAGGGACGTGGGCTTTAGTGCGAGCATCGCTTCTTGGGCGACCTCCTCACGAGCCTCGGCAGCGAGTGAGCGCGGATCTTGCCAATTGCCATTGCCGGGCAGGTCGGCCAGCTCACGCCATGTTCGACGTGCATCGAGCCATTCACGATAGACCGGCACAACCGGGTCCGGCTGATCGGACATCGCCGCAGCGGGCAACGCCAGCGCTACGCCGGAGGCGGGCAGCGCGGAAAGAAAATTACGACGGGACATAGCTGGGGTGGTCGCGCAGGCGCGTTTTTCGGTCATTGCCAGAGTCTCCTCAATCCGATACTATGATAACACGGTTATTTTTTTAACGCGCCTCAGTCAATACAAATATAACAAGGTTATCAAAATGAACGCGGTACAATGCAAGATGGCGCGTGTAGCTTTGGGTCTGGGAGTTCGGGATCTCGCGACACTGGCTGGTGTCGCACAGGCAACTGTTTCACGTCTTGAGCGTGGAGAGGAACTTAAACCCTCGACCGTGGCTGGCATACGTGCGTCTCTCGAAACTGCAGGGGTCGAATTCATCGAAGAAAACGGTGGAGGCGCAGGCGTCCGATTGAGGGAACGAAGAAATGGAACTTAAGACTTTTGTAAAATCGACTATTCAATCAATTATTGAAGCTTCCCAAGAGATTATAGAAGAAAACCAAGGTAAGCCTGTTTTTTACAATCCAGTCTCTAACAAGCCTACTAGTGACGATTGTCAGCTCTACTGGGGTAAATTCATCCCGGTAACTGAGATAAAGTTTGACGTTGCTGTGGCCGAAGGTACTGAGAAGAGTGGAGGCGGCGGCGCAAGCATAGATGTCATTTCTATCAAAGTGGGAGGCAATGGACAAATTGCTTCAACTGCAACAAGCGAATCAAGAATTTCATTTTCTTTGCGAGTTGCTCTGCCAGCTTGGATTTCTTCTGAAGACAAGGGAAGCACGCGGTAGTCCGCCACGCCCTCGTATTAGGAAGGCCGCGCGCTGTGAGGGGTCCATGGCACTCGCTGAGTGATCCGGGTGTTTCGGGTTAATAAATGCGTAAAGTTCCCAATACACCAATCCTGATCCTCAGTCTTGTCGCCAATCCACCATGCGCATCGCGCCGGACACGTCGCCGGGCGGGATACCGGCCTCTTTCGCCTCGGCCAATGTCTTGATGATCGCGGACAACGCCCTGGCACGCCCACCTGCATCAAACGCTTGCAAAGGCCGGATAGTGTCAATCTCCACCTCTGCCCCGAGCTTGGCCGTTGCCTCATCTGCCAGCATCTCGGCAATGGGCTGCAAGGTCCAGATTGCGAGCTGGCGTTGTGCCTCGCGGATTACGGGGCCGGTTGCCGCCCGATTGAAGAATGACGGCAGGACGCCATAGGCCATACCGATCCCCTCGCGCGCCGCCGCCAGCGTTTCATCCGTCATGCTCTTGGACAGATCCGGAGATAGCTGATCAGGCTTCTGTCCAATGGTCGGATTCATGCCCGCCGCTGTTGCCTGTGCGACGCCTTCGATCACCAGCGTGGAACCGCGCCGCCCTTTGAACGCGCCCCGCATATTGGCCATGTCTTCGGCGCCTGTGTCCGGCAGCGGAACGATCTGCGAACCAAGCGGCGCATTCTCGAATGTCTCTGCAAGCGCAGCCTCGACCGCATGTAGCATCCCGCCCGTGAGGCTGGACCGCCGCAGCGGTGCGGTGCCGATCCACGGTGTCAGGTTATCCGAACCGATCCGCAGGTGCAGCACCTCGGCTGCAAGAGCTGTCACAGTGCGCCCCCCGCCCGCCTCAGGGATGGACAGGCGATAGGCGCGCGGCCTGCCGTCGCGGGTGGTCACATCCCAATCGGTCGCCGGGACAAGCCCCAGCTCGGTGATCAGATAGACAGCCTCACCGTTCAAGGCGACGCCGCGCGCAATCATTGCCATGGTCTGCCGTGTCAGCAGGTCTGTGCCTGTCACGTCCGCCATGGCGAAACCGCCTTCCCACAGGCTGACACAGCTTTGCACCGTCGCGGTCAGCTCGGCCACGCCGCGCCGCCCGCTGATAAAGCTGTCACGCGCCGCCATAACCTGTGCAGTGTATCCGCCGCCGCTGGACCGCACCTCGATCGGGCGCAGCTTGTTCATGAGCCATCCGAGCATTGTTACCTCCACCGGATTGCGGCGGGGCGGTGCGTCATGCGCTTTGCCACCTCGCCAAAGGGTTGCCAGTTCCGAGCCTCGATCTGGGCTTGCGGATAGGCGGGCTTCGTCACGGCGCTGATCTCGATCAGGTCCGCCGCCCGGATCGTGCGCAGGATCGCGCTGCCGCGTTCCTCGACCGTCTCGCCGCCCGGCCGGACGCGGAATCCCGGCGACAGGCCCCGCACCAGCCCGGCCGCATGGGCTGACAGGAAGTCGCGCACATAGCTGACCTGCCCCATGTCGGCGCTGATCGTCGCGTCAACGGTCAGCGCGTCGTCGGTTTCGGTCAGCGTCAGAGTGCCGGCAGATCGTGAGGCCAGCGGTTTGTTGAAGTCGTGGCCGGACAGAAAATGTACGTCCTCGCCCCGGTCCAGACGATCCGCAAAGGCACGGGCCGCGATCATCTCGCGACGCTCACGCCCTGCCCCCAAGCGTTCGGCCAGCACGGTTTCCCGGCCATATGGAAAGGTTGCCCGAAGGCGGGTTTCCCCGCCATCGGTGCGCAGCTCAAGGCTGCCAACATGAGCGCCCCAGAGCATCACGCCGCCGCCAGTTCGAGGCCGGTCAGCAGTTCGAGCTGGGCCGGACGCGCAACGGTCACATCCATTGTCGCCAGTGCCGTGATTCTCAGCCCGCCGGACTGTGCATCGCTGTAAGGGTCGCGGATCATGTCCACCGCGCCCCATGCGCCAATGAAGATCGGAGCCACGCCGCCCGCGGCTGTGGTCAGCAGTGATGATGTTGCAAGCGGGTCGCCAGAGGGCGCGGCAAGCCCGTTGTTCGTCATGGCGATATTGGCCGAAGGCAGGTTTTTCACCAGCCGGTCCCATTCGGAAACCGCCGTGCCGGTGATCAGAACGCTGTCCAGATAGTCCCACAGCTCGGGCCGGATCATTGCCCGCACCGCATCCGGCGAACCGGCGGCATTGGCGGTCATGAAGCGGGTGACAGCCGAGCGGAACGCGCCCCAGCTTGCCAGTGCATTCACCGCCGTGGACGTGATGCCGTAGGTTGCCGCGCCCGTGATGACGCCAAGCGGCTGGCCGTTGGCCCCGGTGCCGAGAAACGCTGCCTGATCCATAGCCGCGCCCATGGCCCCGCTCATATCGCGCCGCACCGCCTGTTCCAGCGCCGCGCCGGACTGTTTCAGCGTCTTGCGTGTGATGCGCATCTGAATGCCGAGGTTGTGGTCCGGCGACATAGCGCGGTCAGTGGTTGCGTAGGTCGTTGGCCCGGCCACGTTGGACGCCTCACCGTTCGCCCAGCCCGCCGTGACAGCCGAGGTGGTCACGGGCCATTCCAGCGCGCCCGCGTCGATGCTGATCATCTGAGCACCCATGCGCGCCGCCACGCTGTCCGGAAACAGGCGGTCGATGATCGGGCGGGTCTGGATCGGGTTTGGCGTGCCGCTGGCCACAGTCTCACCGGCCCGGACTTCCAAAGCCTGCCACGGCACGGGAATGCCCCGGAAGCCGCCCGCGCTGCGCAGCTCGGTCACAATCTCCGCCGTGTGGCCGTCCAGTTGCCGCCCCTCATCAAGGGCAAGCGCGACTTGGCGCAACTCAAATCCTGCCATGAGGTTGGCCCATTCCTGCGCCGAGCGGGTTTCCAGCTCACCGCCCGCGTCCCGGCGTTCGGTGTCCTCAGCGATCAGCGCGGCGCGGTAGCGGGTTTCATTTGAGCGATATTCCAGATCCAGCTTGTCCATGGACCGGATTTCGTCTTCGGACGGGGTTTCTTTGCCCACAAGTTCCGCAAGGTTCTGGCGGATTTCGCTTTGACGGCGGGCGATCTTTACTGATTCAAGCATCTTTGATTTCCTTGTGCTTGGTTGGGTTTTCATCGGGGCGCGACAGCGCCTCGACAGCTTTCCGCCAGTCTTGGCGGGCCTCTCGGGGCGGGGGATGCCCGCACTCGATCCGTGTCTTTCGGGTGTGGCAACTCGGGCAAAGCGCCTGAAGGTTGGCGGCGTCGTAGGACAGCTCAGGGTGCGTCCTGACCGGCTTGATATGATCAACCTCAAGACGCCCGCCGCAGCCGCAGGACCGACAGCGATAGCGGTCCCGTTCGAGGATCTCGGCCCGCAGCGCCTGCCAGCGTTTCGTGCGGGTGATCCGCTTGGAATAGCGGTGATGATCGCGGCGAATGCTCATTGATCTGCCCACGCTGAACAGGTCAGCTCCAACATCCGGCGGCGACGATCAGGCGTTTCCTTGATTCCGGTTATCTCGTATTCACGGCCTTCGCAGGTCAGCCGATCCGTTGGGTCAATGTCCGCAGTGAAACCGCTCCACCGGACAGTGAAGCGCGTCGTTATCGACGCCTGCACCTGCCCGGCGTTCCACCGTTCGGCATCGCTGATGTCGCGTTTTGCAGCAAAGACGGGCGCGCCATGGTCCTGCCATTGTTCGACTTGGCCGTAGCCATCATCGACAAGAACAGCCCGACGGAATTGCACCCGCCTGTCCAGAGTTGCGGCGTTCAAAACCATTGCATCCTCGCTTTCACTTTGGGTTGTGCTGCGATCCGCGCGCCTTGGGCCACGGCCAGAACCGATGCCGCCGCCGCGTCGATCCGGCCCGTGGATCGGGCCTTCGCAATCTTGATGTTGTTCGCCGGGTCGCGCAGGCACACGGTGTCCGCGAAGGCAGAGCGCAGCAGAAGGGAGGGCTTGGCTTTCACCAGCCCGTCAAACGCAGCACGGCGGAACCGCTCTGCATCCTCGCCACCGTCCCGAAAGCCCTGCCCGCGCCAGACCAGCGGCGCGCGGATGCCCGCCCGGCCAATCGCTTCTCCCAGTTCGGCCTGCTTGTAGCGGTCCATGGTGATCGCGATGACGGACTGATCTTCAACATGGCGCATGACCTCGACCAGCCACGGCGCGACAGGCACGGTCTTATCGCCTAGAACGGACAGCTCGCCCCTGTCGCGCATCTCGACATAGCGCCCGGCTACGCCATCCGTCTGGCCACGATCCAAGAGGCCGGGCATGGATGGGAACGTGCCCAGGCATTCAAGCCGACCGGTAGCGGGCCAGTAAAACGCCGCCGCTGTCATGGAGGCCGAGCCGCCGAGGTCGATCCCGATAACGACCCCGCCTTCGCGGGGTGGCAGCGCCGAGGTTTCGCAGCCAAGCCATTCGTCCAGGGTAATCAGCAGATCCCGCGATTCGCCGGACACGCGCTCATTGCGGTTGTAAAGCCGGAAGCTTGTGAGGCTGGAACCGCCCCGCGCAATGGCACGCTTGGCTTGAGCTTCCAGCCATTCCAGCGAACCGCCGATGCCGTGAGGTGCGCCGGGGTTAGCAATCAGCAGGCTTTCCGGGTCATCGGCAGGCAGGCCCGGGGCTGGCCGATGCTCTTGGACGTAAGAGCCGGGCGAAGGATCGTCGATCCACCGGGAAAACGGGTGCGTGTCATCGCTGGCGCTGGTGCTGATCAGGAAGGCGCGACCTTCGCGCTTGCCCAGACCGGACAACAGCGCATGTTCCAGCTCGTCGCCACGATCAAGCGCCCAGTGCCCGCGCTCATCGAGGATCGCCATGGTCGGCGCGCCGCCGAGGGCTGATTTGCCGTCCGCTGCGATCACGCGCAGGATATGCCCGCCGCCGTCGCCCTCATATTCAATCTCAAGCCGGGGCGCGCGCCGGAAAATGAAGTGCCGCCGGATTTCCATAGGCAGGCTGGCGATGAAGCCCGCAACAAAGTCCCAGATGATGCGCCCCTGATCGCGGGTACGCGCGGCTGCAATGATCTCGCGCCGGGGTTGGCGATCCCAGACACCGATCAGACCGCCGAGGGCAAGCCCTGCCGTGATCGCGGATTTCCCGTTGCCGCGTCCAATGCTTAGAATGGCGTTGGCGGTCGTGTCGGCCATCGCGCCTTCAATGAACTGGCGCTGAAAGGGTGCGAGCGTGACAGGTTTTCCAGCGTTCGGCCCCTCGGGGATTTTGAGGCCATGCATGAACTGCATAGCTCTTTCTGCCGGGGCCGCGTTTTCGGCCTCCGCGTCGTGCGCGAAAATTGACAACTCCCATCCTCGGTCCCGCGTGTCGTTCAAAGTCGCGGTATTGGTACCTAATTCAAAGAGGTCGGCTTGATGATGCTCGGAAGGACGCGGCGCGCGTTGTGCGGGCGGCAGTTTCGAGCCATCCGCCTTGCGCCATGTTCTTTCTTTCTTCTTCGCCTCGGTCATCGTTTCACTCTCGCGTGTTGCTCTGTGTTAATCGTTGCTCTGTCTTGCCCCTGCTTACTGGTGAGGGTCGTTGTGACGGTCAGAAAGCGGGTTAACGTAGCGGGGTTGGAAACCCGCCTCCCGCCCTGACCGCCGCGATCTTGCCTGCTCACCGGAGCCGAGCCGCCGCTTAGGTCAGACCTGCCTTTCCCTCGGCTCGGTCCGCTCTCCCATGTTCACCGCCGTAGAGGGTGGCAGTGGGGCCTTAGGGCTTGGAGAGACCGCACGACGCGGAATAGCTGCCCTTGTGCTGTGGCCCGTTCCCCGGTAGCACTTTGGATGAGACGTCCCCGGCTAACCCGTGAAAGCCAGACGCCTCATAAGCCCGCCGTGTCACCGGCGGGCTTTCTCTTTGCCCTATCTCTCGATCAACTCCGGCTGTGCCTCGGGCACCTGCCCCAGCTCTGACACCAGACGCCGCATCACGGACGCCTGACGGTCGCTCGGGCGCCAGCTCGGGCGCTTGCCGTTGCGGGCAATGGACTTCACAAAGCCTTGCACCCATGCGTCGCTGTTATCGGCCATCGCCCGCCGCGTGACGCTGGGCCAGTGGTGGGTCAGGATCACATCAAGCTCGTGCTCGGTCATACCTGCACCCCGCGATACCGCGCGCCCACGCGGGCCATGTGCGGCGACGTGGTCAGGGACTTGGCGTCCATCGGCGACCTGCCGTCATAATGCAGCGCGGCCTGATCCCTGATCGCTTCGGCCAAGTCGCGTGGAATGTCGTCGGCTTCGTCACCAAAGCCCGCCGTGTATTCGATGATGATCCGGCTGGGGGTTAGCGCAAGATAGGTGTCCCGCCATCGGATCATGGGACGGATGCCCCCGATCACGTCAAAGGCGGTGAACGCGGTGCCGTCGATGGTGACGGCTATTTCAGCATCATCAGCCACCGGCCCGATTGGCAGGAGCATGTCGCGTTCGCAGTTTGGGTCAAAGACGTTGACAAGAATTGTCTGGGTCAACAGCGCGATTTGAGCGAATTGCTCGACCTCTGCCGCCGCAGTCCAAGCCTTGTTGGTCAGATCGTCGTCCGCATCGTTAAAGTCCACACGGGAGTGAACTTTGATCGACGCAAGATCGAACGGCAAAGCGGTTGAAACAGGAACCCTTTGGACAAGCATTTTCAAAGCGCAATCTCCACTTCACCGATGTGACGGAAGAATGCGGTCTGATCCTTGGCACTCATGGCCTCATAAGCCGCCAGCGCATAAGCCTTGAGTTCGGAACGGCTGGCGCAGGACGCCCACCACCGCGCGTCAGTCATGGGGTTTAGGAAGGTTGGCAGCGGCGCACCGGCCCCGCCCATGAGCGGGCGCGTGACCGCATCGCGCTGATCAGCGTCGAGGGTGGCAAGGCCCGCCCAGGTCATGGCGGCGCGCTCTTGCGGGGACAGAATGCGGGCGAAGACATGGGCAGCACGGTGCCATGCATCGAACCCGCCAAGCGTCAGCGCATAGCCCAGATGCCGGGACGCGTCCTTGTGCTTGGGGTCTATGAATTTGGAGAGTGTGGAGCTACTTTTTCGGTTTACAGAAGGTTTGCAAGCCGTTGAATTTTCAGGGGTCGAAAACCCTTGGTGTTTACACTCTTTTTCTTGTTTTTCTAAGCCCTTAGAAGGATTGCAAATCCGTGTAGACCGGTTCGATTCCGGTACCCGCCTCCAAGCTTTTCTATTCATTTCTGACAGTTGGATCTGGTGCCATCTTCCGGGTTACTCGGTCGTTGGGACTGGCACCGCCTGAGCTGCAGCGTTTTCAATCTGGTCTGACAACCAGCGGCTGCGCTATTGCGTGGCTAGGACTTGCGGGCGTTTTTGACCTTGCGCGATTGTGCCCGGACGCGGGAATGGTGCCTGTGCGGCAGAGCTGCGCAAAGGTTTTCCGGGACAATCCTTACGGGCGGCCCCAACAGACCTTGCGCGGTCGATTCGCATTTTCCCCAGAGCGCGCGGCCGCGACAGATTGCGCGCCGACATGATCGGTCGTTTTTTTCAGCTGACGCCGCCACTGCGGGCGTCTTGCTAGGTGTCACACCCTATCCAACCTTACAGCGTTTCGGGTTAACTTGGATTGGATAGTCGCGGCATCCCCCTTTGGTAGAACGCGAAATCCGATGCCCGTTGTCTGAGGTTAAACACGAACCGCTTTGAAGGAGTCCGCATGACTGTTGCAGTGTATCTACCCGCCGATGACAAGACCCAGTGGTGGGTGGACATGTTGCAGGCTCTGCTGCCCGGCTGGGTTGTCGCGCCGATGGAGGCCATGACCGCCCCCGAGGAGGTGACATATGCCGTTGTCTGGCGCCCGCAAACCGGGGATCTGGCGCGGTTTGCCAATCTCAGGGCGATTGTGTCGATCGGTGCGGGCATCGACCATGTGCTGGCCGATGACAAGCTGCCTGCCGGTGTGCCGATCATCCGCACCGTGGGCGATGATCTGACCCAGCGGATGCGCGAATATGTGGCGCTGCACGTGCTGCGCCACCACCGCGACATGCCCCGCCAGTTGCAGGCGCAGGCCGAGCGGGACTGGCATGCCATCGTGGTGCCGGTCGCGCCAAGACGCAATGTCGGCGTCATGGGTCTTGGCAATCTGGGCGCGGCGGCGGCGCGCACGCTGGCCGATCTGGGCTTTGCCACCCGGGGCTGGTCAAAATCCGCGAAATCCATCGACGGCGTGGAAACCTTTGCCGGGCCCGCGCAGTTCGACGCCTTTCTGTCAGGCTGCGAGATTCTGGTGAACCTGCTGCCGTTGACCGATCAGACGCGCGGCATCCTGAACGCGGATCTGTTTTGCAAGCTGGCCAAGGGCGCCTGCATCATCAACTGCGCGCGTGGCGGGCATCTGGTGGAGGACGACCTGCTGGCCGCGCTGGACGCGGGCAGGATCAAGCAGGCGACGCTGGATGTCTTTCATGTGGAACCCCTGCCCGCCGATCACGCGTTCTGGAGCCATGCAGCGGTCACCGTGACGCCGCATGTCGCCTCGCAGATCGACGCAGACACCGGCGGGCGGATCATTGCGGCCAACCTGATGATGTTTGAGGAGACCGGCACCTGCGCCGATCTGGCCGACGCGCAGCGCGGCTATTGAGGTTGAGATAACCTCCGGCCCCGGATCCGGGGCCGGAGCGTGGCGTGGCGTCAGATGTGAAACGCCACCCCCTGTTCCGCGAGCCCACCGCCCAGGGCCGATACCGTCCCGTCGGCGCGCCAGCAGGCGGCGCCGGTCATTGTACCGTCGGCCCCAAAGGCGATGGCGTTCATGCCCCCGCCGATATGGGGCACCACGCGCACCTCGTGTCCCATGGCCTCCAACGCCTCGACGTGGTGGGCAAAGGCCGGCTCGACCTCTACATGGCCGCCCTCGGTCCAGACGCGCGGTGCCTCGACCGCCTGCTGGGGCGTCATGCCATGGTCGATCAAGTTGACGATGGCCTGCAAAGCCGACGGGAAAATCCGCAGGGCCCCCGGCAGACCAAGGGCAAAGGCCGGCTTGCCCCCCTTGAGCACGATCATCGGCGCCATTGAGGTCGGCACCCGTTTGCCCGGCGCGATGGACAGCGCCTTTCCGGGATGCGGGTCAAAATTATACATGTAGTTGTTGGGAATGATACCGGTGCCCGGCACCATGAAGCGCGCCCCGAACAGCCCGTTAATCGTATGGGTCGCCGACAGGATCATGCCATCCTTGTCCGCCACGGTGACATGCGTGGTGTTGTTGCTTTCATAGCCCGGCGGCACCGGGGCCGCACCGCCCACATCGCGCAGCCGGGCGCGGCAGTCGTTTGCGTATTCCTTTGAGGTGTAGCGTTCCACCGGGATATCGACAAAATCCGGATCACCCGAAGCGGCGCGGCGATCCTCGAATCCGATGCGGATCACCTCCATCAGCAGATGCAGACGCGCAGCGGTATCAAAACCCATGGCCGTCAGATCATACCCTTCGAGGATGTTGAGCATCTGCGCCACATGCACGCCTGAGGAGGCCGGCGGAGGGGGGCCCGCCACCTCAAAACCGCGGTAGCTGGAAAAGATCGCGTCGCGTTCGTGGGGCACATAGCCTTTGAGATCCTCTAGGGAGAGCGACCCGGCATCGTCCCCACCGGTGTTCAGCCGGTCGACAAGCGCCTGCCCCAGCGCGCCGCCATGCAGCGCCGAGGCGCCTTCGCTGCGGATCAGTTTCAGGCTTTCGGCATAGTCGGGCTGGCTGAGGTGATGGCCCACTGGGGCGGGCGCGCCGTCGGGCAGGAAGATGCGCGCAATTTCGGCGTCTTGCGCCATGTCATCGGCGTGGCGCAGAATGTTGCCGTTCAGATAGCTCGACACCCGAAAGCCCCCCGCCGCCAGCCGGATCGCGGGCGAGGTGACATCCGCAAACGGCAACCGCCCGTGTCGCGCGTGCATGGCGCACCATCCGGCAAGGTTGCCCGGCACCGCGACCGAGGACGGTCCCACCAGATTACGACGCCCCGCCGTTTCCATGTAATCGGGCAGGCTGTCCGACACCGGCTGATACATGTCGGCCCGGGCTGCCCCCGGCGCCTCTGACAGACAATCGAACACCACATGCTTCCCGTCCGGCAGGCGCAGATGCGACACGCCACCGCCCGCAATGCCCACCATCATCGGTTCGACCACCGTCAGCGCAAGCAGCGCCGCGACACCCGCATCCACCGCATTGCCGCCCATGGCCAGCACCTCGTGCCCGGCGGCAGAGCCTAGCGGATGATTGCTTACCACCACCCCGCCAGAGCCGGAGGCCGGGTGTTTCTTGCAGGTGAAGGGCAGCGGGGTTTGCAGTGCGGTCATGTCGGTGATTTTCCTGATCGGTCCGTGTGATGCGCCAAGGGCGTCGCGGCGAGCTTAAACGCATCTGTGCCGAAGTGTCAGGCCGAGACCAGAGCCAGTCTGGATATTTTCGGGCTTCGGGCAGTACCTGTGCAGAACAACGGCAGGGAACGGAGGGGCAGAACCACCCCCGGCACGGACGCCCGAGAGGGGGTCACAGATCAGCTTCGCCCAACAATCACGCCACCGGGGCGAATGCGGACTTTGTCTGTGCCGCCCCTTGTCGCCGCCACTTTCCCCGGCTCGAGCGATGCTCTACTCCTGCGGCGCAATCGCTGCATGCCAGACCGGAGAGACCATGAAACCCATCCGCCTGATGTCGGGCATCCTTACCGTCGGATTCTGGACGCTTGCCAGCCGTGTGCTGGGTGTTGCGCGCGAAATCATCATTCTTGCGCTGATCGGTCCGGGGCCGCTGCTGGATGCCTTTGTGGCCGCCTTTCGCCTGCCCAACATGTTCCGCCGGTTCTTTGCCGAAGGGGCGTTCAATGCCGCGTTCGTGCCGATGTTTTCCAAGAAATACGAGGCGGGCGAAGATCCCGAGAAATTCGCGCGGGATGCGCTGAACGGCCTTGGTTTTGTGCTGATGGGGATCACGGCCGTGGCGCTGATCTTCATGCCCGCGCTGGTTTATGCCACGGCTTCGGGGTTTGCCGGATCGGACCGGTTCGATCTGACTGTTGGTTTTGGCCGCGTGATGTTCCCCTATATCTTTTTCATCTCGCTGGCGGCGCTGTTTTCCGGGGTGCTGAACGCCACGGGCCGGTTTGCCGCTGCCGCCGCAGCGCCGGTTCTGCTGAACATCCTTGTCATCATGGCCATGGTAAGCGCGCATTACGGCGGGCATGACGTGATCGCAGCACTGGTCTGGACCGTGCCGCTGGCCGGTGTCGCGCAGCTGGGTCTGACATGGTACGCCGCCGAAAAATCAGGCCTGCACGTGCGCCCCGGACGGCCCCGCCTGACCCCGGACATGCGCCGGTTGCTGCGCATCGCCATCCCTGCAGCGCTTGCCGGGGGGGTGATGCAGATCAACCTGCTGGTCGGCCAGCAGGTGGCGTCGAATTTCGACAAGGCGGTGGGCTGGCTTTATGCCGCCGACCGTCTTTATCAGCTGCCACTGGGTGTGGTTGGGATTGCCGTGGGGATCGTGCTGCTGCCGGATCTGTCACGCAGGTTGAAGGCACGGGATGATATCGGCGGGCGCGAAGCGTTTTCCCGCGCGGGCGAGCTGTGCCTCGCGCTGACCGTGCCCTGCGCCGTTGCGCTGGTTTTGGTGCCGCTGCCGATGGTGTCGGTGCTGTTTCAGCGTGGTGCGACGGGGCCGGACGACAGCGCAGCCATCGCGCTGGCGGTCGCACTTTACGGTCTTGGGCTGCCTGCCTTTGTCTTGCAGAAGGTGCTGCAGCCGCTCTTTTTTGCCCGCGAGGATACGCGATCCCCGTTTCGCTATGCGGTCTGGTCGATGGTGGCCAATGCCGCGATCGCCATCGGCCTTGCCCCCTATATCGGCTGGATCGCGCCCGCCATCGCGACGACCACGGCCGGATGGCTGATGGTGGTGCTGCTGCTGATCGGCGGGCGCAAGATGGGCGAGGTTGCGCAGTTTGACGACCGGTTCCGCCGCCGCGCCTGGCGGATCTGTCTGGCCTCGGCGATCATGGGAGCGGCGATGTGGGGAACTTTGCTGCTGCTTGGACCGTTGTTCGGCATGGCAGGCCTGCGTTATCTGGCGCTGGTGCTGCTGCTCGGTGTCGGGGGGCTGGTCTATGCGTTTGCGGGCCAGTCGCTTGGCGCGTTCAAACTGTCCGACTTTGGCAACGCCCTGCGCAGAAAGCCCCGCTAGCGACATGACCCTTACCCCACTGATCACCGCCGCTGAAGGTTTTCCCGCGCTGGAGCGGCTGGCCGCAGGAGCGCAGGAAGAACTGCTTCTGTCGTTCCGCATTTTTGACCCACAGACGAAGTTGCGCGCGCCCGAGCTGCGCGAACAGGGGCTGGAGACCTGGGCGGATCTGCTGGCGGTGGTGGCCGGGAGGGGCGTGCGCATCCGCATGGTTCTGGCGGATTTCGACCCGCTGTTCACCTCGGACCTGCACCGGACGGCTTGGGCGTCAGCCAACGGCTTTGCTTCGGCCGTTCCGGGCGATTTTCAAGTGCTTTGCGCGCCGCATGGTCAGACAGTTGGCTGGCTCTGGCGCACGGTGTTCCGTCCCAAGATTCTGGAGAAACTGCATGCGCTGCAGGGGGATGATCCAAAAAAACTGACGCCCTTGCAGAAAAAGGTGCTGACGGGCCCAGCGGTGCTGCGTCCCGTCACGCTGCATCAGAAATGCGCCGTGGCAGACAGCCGGATCTGCATCATCGGCGGGCTGGATGTGAATGACCGCCGCTATGACGACTGGGACCACGACCGCCCGTCGGATGAAACCTGGCATGATGTGGCAATGCAGGTCGAGGGCGCGTTTGCCGTCCCCCTGCGGGCGCATCTGATCGAGACGTGGAATGCCGCAATTGACTGTGGGGCAGAGTCGCCAGGCCAGACTGCCGAGCGCATGGAGGTGGCGACCGCAAGCCGGAGCGCAGGGGATTTGCAGCTGGTACGCACCCTTTCGGCGCCCTGTCAGGGCTTCAGCGTCTTTGGTCCCCGCGCGCGGATCACCGAGCACGAAGAGGTGCTGATCAAGGCCATAGATGCCGCCCGCGACAGCATCTACATCGAAACACAATTCCTGCGGCACCGCCCGATTGCCGAGGCGCTGGCCCGTGCCGCGGCCCGTGAACCGGACCTGAACTGCATCATCATCCTTCCCCCCCAGCCGGACAGGGTGCTGTTTGACGGTGACACCGGCTGGGATGCGCGCCATGCCGAGGCTCTGCAGCTGCGGGCGCTGGAAAAAATCCGGGACGCCTTTGGCGATAGAGTCGCGATGATTTCACCGGCAAAAACCGCCGCCGCCGAAAAGGGCGAGGCCGAGGTTTACGGCGCCGGGCCTATCTACATCCATGCCAAGGTCATGTTGATCGACGAGGACTTTGGCCTTGTCGGATCAGCCAACCTGAACGGGCGCTCGCTGCACTGGGATACCGAAGCGTCGGTCCTGTTCCGAAACGCCGACACGATCCGCGACATGCGCCAGCGGTTTGCCTTGAAATGGCTGGCAGAAGAGTCAGAGGGGCAGGATATCACCCGCGCCGAAATCTGGTCCAGAACCGCCGAGGCGAACAAGCTGCGCGCGCCGCAGGACAGGACAAGTTTCGCCCTGCCCTATCCGTTCAGACGCGTGCGTCGGTTTTCCCGGCACCTGCCGATCCTGCCGTCGGATATGTTTTAAGGATCATTCGCGCCGCAACAGCGACAGAATCTTGGTCCAACCGCCGGGCACCAGAAACAGCGAGAGCACGAGGCCCACGACAAAGCCGCCAAGATCCGCGACCCAGTCGTTTGTGCTCCCGAAGACCAGCCCGAACAGAAGTTGCAGGCCGAGCAGCATGGCGATCAGCGAAAACGCCCGGATCTGCTGCGCCCCCATCTGGCCCAGACGCACCCAGAGGAGATAGGTGAACGCGCCGATAAGCCCGTAGACCGGCGGAAAGGCCCCGATCAGCGGCACGGGGCTGTTCAGGATGAGCCCATATGCCAGTGCCCCCCCGATGGAGGAGGCGACAAAGATCGCGAGTGTGGCGATGTTGCCCATCACCTCGCCCACCATCTTGCCCAGCGCCAGCAGCATCACGCCGCCGATCATCGCATGGGTGAAGCCGGCGTGAATGAAGGGATAGGTGACAAAGCGGATCAGATGTTCGGCCGGGAATTGGCCAGAGGACAGCATCCAGTTCAGGATCTCGCCGGAAAAGGCATAGCGCTGGATCGCCTCAAGCCGCCAGCCGACAGCGCCCGGGCCGCCCAGTATGCCGCGCGCGCCAAGGTCAAACGCCACCTCGGCCCCGGTGATCACCAGAAACAGCGCCACCACCACGGGCGGCAGCGGATTGACCGGGCTTTCGTTCTGCGGGCTGCTCATCTGTCCGACCTCATCTGTGGCGCCTCTGGGCGCGCTGTGTTGACGCCACCCCGGGGCATGGGTAAGCCAGCAGGACATATAATTCCAGACGGAGAATTGCCATGTCCGAGGGGGTCCAAACCTCTCCCGCCTTCACGCCCCGGGTTTTTTCGGGGATTCAGCCTTCGGGTGATCTGCATCTTGGCAACTATCTTGGCGCGCTAAAGCGTTTTGCCGATGCGCAGAACAAGGGTGTACAGTCGATCTATTGCATGGTCGATCAGCATGCGATCACCGTCTGGCAGGACCCGGAAAAGCTGCGTCAGGCGACGCGGGAACTGGCGGCGGGCTTCATCGCCTCGGGCGTTGATCCGAAACGATCCATCCTGTTCAACCAAAGCCAGGTTGCTGAACATGCGCAGCTTGCCTGGATCTTCAACTGCGTGGCCCGCATGGGCTGGATGAAGCGGATGACCCAGTTCAAGGACAAGGCGGGCAAAAATGCCGAGAACGCCTCGCTCGGGTTATTCGGCTATCCGGCGCTGATGGCGGCGGATATCCTGATCTATCATGCCACGCACGTGCCAGTGGGTGAGGATCAGAAGCAGCATATCGAGCTGACACGCGACATTGCCGCCAAGTTCAACCATGATTACGGCGTTGATTTCTTTCCGATGACCGAACCGGTGATCGAAGGGGCGGCGACCCGCGTCATGTCCCTGCGCGACGGGTCCAAGAAAATGTCGAAATCCGACCCATCGGATGCCAGCCGGATCAACATGACCGACGATGCCGACACGATTGCAGGCAAGATCCGCAAGGCCAAGACCGATGCCGAGGCGCTGCCTTCGGAGGCTGAGGGCCTGAAGGAGCGGCCCGAGGCGCGCAATCTGGTGAACATCTATGCCGCACTTGCAGACATGACGGTGGCAGAAGTGCTGGCGGAAAACGGCGGGCAGCAATTTTCGGCGTTCAAGCCAAAGCTGTCGGATCTGGCGGTTGCCAAGCTTGCCCCGATCTCGACCGAGATGGCGCGGCTGATGACCCAGCCGGATGAAATTGACGCGATCCTGCGCCACGGGGCCGCCCAGGCGCGCGAGATTGCCGCGCCCATCCTTGCCCGTACCTATGACATCGTCGGCATGGTGCGCTGATCCGAACGGTTCCGACCTGACAGGCCGGAACCGTCTGCCGTATTGCCCTTTGCCCGCGCCGCCTTACTTCTGCTCCAAAGAGGCAGAGGCGCCATGGCAGAATCCTACAAATCCCGCGAACAGCGCGTGCCATCGGGGCGGTTGTCCCGCTTTTCGCGGTTCGGGGCGCTGACCACCGGCATCCTTGGCAATGTCGCCATCGGGGGCGCGCGCGCCTATGCAGCCGGACAACGCCCGCGCCTGAACGATCTGTTGCTGACCCCGGGCAATGCCACCCGCCTCACCCGAGAACTGGCCAATATGCGGGGCGCTGCGATGAAGATGGGGCAGCTTTTGTCGATGGAAGCCGGGGATTTCATCGCGCCGGAACTGTCCGAAATCCTCGCCCATCTGCGCTCCGATGCCCACACGATGCCGGGCCGGCAGCTTAAATCCGTGCTGGTCGCCAACTGGGGTGCGGATTTTCTGAAACAGTTCCGCAAGTTCGATGTGCATCCCATCGCCGCCGCTTCGATCGGGCAGGTGCATCGCGCGGTAACCCGCGATGGTCGGGACCTCGCCATAAAAGTGCAATATCCGGGCGTGCGCGGCAGTATCGACAGCGATTTGCGCAATGTCGCCAGCCTGTTGCGTCTGTCGGGCCTACTGCCGCGCGATCTGGATATTGCCCCAATGCTGGAGGAGGCGCGCCGCCAGTTGCATGAAGAGGCGGATTACCAGCGCGAAGGCCGTGCCCTGTCGGATTTTGGCCGGCTGCTGGAGAACGATCAGGCGTTTCTCGTGCCCGCACTGCACGGCGATCTGACAACGACCGACATCCTTGCGATGGATTACGTGTCAGGCGAGCCGATCGAGACCCTGAAGGAAGCGCCGCAAGAGGTCCGCGACCATGTCACGACGCAACTTTTGACGCTGCTATTGCAAGAGCTGTTCACCTTTCAGCTGATGCAGACCGATCCCAATTTTGCCAATTACCGCTATCAGGAGGACACCGGGCGCATTGTCCTGCTGGATTTCGGCGCCACCCGCAGCTTTGCGCCACAGCTGGCGCAGAAGTTCCACCATCTGTTGCGGGCAGGACTGCACAAGGACCGCGCCGGAATTCGGGCCGCTGCCATCGACATCGGCTATTTCAGTCACAGTACGGCAGAGCATCACCAGACCCAGTTGCTGGACATGATGGAGATGGCGCTGGAGCCGCTGACCTGCCCTGGGACCTTCGATTTCGGCGACTCGACCCTGCCCGCCCGTCTGCGCGAGGCCGGCATGGCCTTTGGCGAGAACCGTGATTTCTGGGAAATTCCGCCGATGGACACGCTGTTCCTGCAGCGCAAGATTGGCGGGCTGTACCTGCTGGCGACGCGGCTGCATGCCCGGGTCGACATGCCGTCGCTCTTGGCACCACATCTGTGAACGGACAAACTGTGCAAAAAAGCACGATACACCTTCGATAATGGCGCTACTCACGTCCTCTCGCACAGATTAGCTTACCCTGCGAAAGGACACCCCATGTCATACACAACGCATCCCCAGACCAGCATTGGTCACGTTCACCTCAAGGTTTCGGACCTTGATCGCTCCATCGCGTTCTATCGCGACGTGATGGGATTCGAGGTTCAGGTCCGCTACGGGCCTCAGGCCGCTTTTCTGTCGGCAGGCGGCTATCATCACCACCTTGGCCTGAACACATGGGAAAGCCGTGGCGGCACGCATCCGGCACGCGGCACCACAGGCCTTTACCACGTTGCGTTTCTCTATCCCGACCGCGCCGCCCTTGCCGCGACGTTCAAGAATGTGCTTGAGGCCGGTGTCGAGATTTCCGGCGCGGCCGATCATGGCGTGTCTGAAGCGATCTATTTCAACGACCCAGATGGCAACGGGATCGAGATCTACCGCGACCGCCCGCAAGAGGACTGGCCGCGAGATGCCTCGGGTGTGATCAAGATGTCCAACAGCGCGCTCGACCTCAACGCGCTTCTGGCCGAGGCGGTCTAAGAGGCTCTGGACCTCCCTCGCTGGCGGGCCTAGTTTGCCCGCCAAACGCACAAGGAGAGTCCACCATGGCCACCGGCACCCAGATCCGCACCTATTTTCAAGGTCAGTGGCATGATGGCGACATTCCGGTCATCCGGGGCGCCGATCACGGCGCCTGGCTCGGCTCCAACGTCTTTGACGGGGCGCGCTATGTAAACGGTCTGGCGCCGGATCTTGCGGCCCATTGCGCCCGCGTCAACCGCTCGGCGCAAGCGCTTATGGTGACACCGACCGTCACACGTGAGGACATGGTGCGGATCGTCTGGGACGGACTTGCCGCATTCCCAAAGGAGGCCGCCGTCTATATCCGCCCGATGTACTGGGCGCTGGACGGCGACGCGACGGCGATTGTGCCCCTGGCCGATGCCACCGGTTTCGCCATCAGCCTTGAAGTCATCCCGATGGCGGCAGACGACGCCACGACCACCCTGACACGTACCCGCTTCCGCCGCCCGGTGATGGAGGATGCGGTGGTCAACGCCAAAGCCGCCTGCCTTTATCCCAACAACGCCCGCATGCTGGCCGAGGCCCGCGCCAAGGGGTTTGGGAATGCCCTAGTGGGTGACGCTATGGGCAATGTCGCCGAATCCGCCACGGCCAATGTGTTCATGGTCAAAGACGGCACCGTAATGACCCCAATCGCCAACGGCACCTTTCTGTCTGGCATCACCCGCGCGCGTCACATCAAGAATCTGCGCGCCGACGGGACGGAGGTGGTCGAGACGGTCCTGACATTCGATGATTTCCACGCGGCGGATGAGATTTTCCTGTCTGGCAACATGCACAAAGTGACCCCGGTCAGCGCCTTTGACGATACCCAGTACCAGATCGGCCCGGTCACACGGCGCGCGCGCGCGTTGTACTGGGACTGGGCGCGTTCCGAAGGCTGAGACGGTGCGACGCTGGCTTTACCGTCTGTTTCTGGTCGCACAGATGATTGCATTTCTGGCGGGGGTGGTCTGGTTCTGGCAGACCTCGCCCTTCGCCGATCCGATTACAGAGCGCGGAGAGTCCGAGCTGAGGCAGGCGCTGGATCGCGCCATGGCCCGCGAGGTCGATCAGGACTGGCTGGACCGGCGTCTGGCGCAGGCGCTTGAGCAGGATGACCTCGACCGCGCCGCGCTGTTGATCGAGGTCGGCTCGGAGCGGATGCCGCCGGTTTTGCCATTGCCAGAGATGCAGGCAGAATACGAACGCAAAGCCGAAATCGCCGGGCGCCCCTTGGCAGAGGCCAAGGCATGTCTTCGCTGCGCTGTAGATGCCACATCCTGCAAAAGCATTTCTTTGATCGCGACATGCCTTATCCCGTTCGAGATGACCCCCGCAGGCGATATCAACGCCCTGCGCACCGAGGCCTGGGCCGCGTTTTCGGGCGGCGAGGTGGATGAGCTGAACGCCGGGCTGGCGGTGGTGGGTCTGGGGGCGACGGCGCTGATCCTGTTCACCGGCCCGGTTTCGGGCACAGCCAAGGTCGGGGCGACAACCCTGCGCATCGGGCGCAAGTTGGGCAGCCTGACCACGCGGATGGGTGGCGAGTTGTCGAAAATGTCCCGGCTCGACATCAAGGCAGGTGGTCTGTGGCGCTGGAGCTACGGCACCGGCCCCCTGGACGAGGCGCTGGATGTGGCGCGGCTGGGGCGGCTTGAACGGGTCAGCGGGTCCATGACCACGGTTGCAAAAAATACTTCTGCCGCCGAGGCTCTGGTTCTGCTGCGTCATATCGAGAGCGCCGAAGACGCAGCGCGTCTGGCCCGTGTTGCCACAGCCGCCGGAAAGGACACCCGCAAATATTTCACCGTGCTGGGCAAGACCCGGGTGTTTCGTGCTCTGGTGCGGATCAGCAATGCCGCGTTGACCGGCGCGGCGCTGATCTATGCCGCAGCGCTGCATGTCCTGACCGGGCTGGCCCATTTCATCGGGGTCCGGCTGCTGCGGGGCGGTGCGAGGCTTTTGCGTCCTCTCTAACAGCCACGGTTGCACAATTTCGCGACGCCCCTCATGATCGGGCCAAGCGAAAAGGACCAGATCATGCGCAAGTTCCTCGTTGTGCTGGATGACAGCCGCGAATGCCTCAACGCGATGCGGTTTGCCGCCATGCGCGCCTCGAAGACCGGCGGCGGGGTGGCGATCCTGTCGGTGATTCCCCCGGATGAGTTCAACCACTGGATTGGTGTCGGCGATATCATGCGCCAGGAGGCCCGCGAGCGGATCGTCGCCCATTTCGAGGTTTTCGCCAAATGGATGCGCGACAAGCAGGGAGTTGACCCCGAGTTGGTGATCCGCGAAGGCGAACCGGTCCCTGAGATCATTGCCCAGATCAAGGAGGACGCCGAGATCGGCGTGCTTGTCTTGGGTGCAGGGACCGACAAGAAGGGACCGGGACCGCTGGTGTCGCAGCTGAGCCGGGGATCGGGCAGCCTGCCCATTCCGATCACAATTGTGCCGGGCGACATGTCCAAGGAACGCCTTGAGATGATCACCTGACGCGAAAGAAACCGCTCCTGACATCAGGGGATACAGTTTAGAACCGTTCCAAACCTTGACCTCTGCCGCTTGCGCGCGCATATATGTCTGAACCCAGAAAGGTGCAGATCAGATGTTCATCCAGACCGAATCCACTCCGAACCCGGCGACGCTGAAGTTTCTGCCCGGCCAGACCGTTCTTGACATGGGCACCGCCGATTTCCCCAGTGCCGAAGGTGCTGCCGCCTCGCCACTCGCCACACGTCTTTTTTCGGTGACAGGCGTCAAGGGCGTGTTCTTTGGCAATGATTTCGTCACTGTGACCAAAGGCGAAGAAACCGATTGGGACCATGTTAAACCCGCGATCCTTGGCGCGATCATGGAGCATTTCCAGTCCGGGCAGCCGGTCATGGCTGATGACGCCCAGCAGGCCGGCAGCGGCCATGCCCATCACGAGGGCGAAGATTCCGAGATTGTCGGCCAGATCAAGGAATTGCTGGACAGCCGCGTTCGCCCCGCCGTGGCACAGGATGGTGGCGACATTACCTTCCACGGCTTTGAACGCGGTGTTGTCTATCTGCACATGCAGGGCGCGTGCGCGGGATGCCCGTCTTCGACCCTGACGCTGAAGATGGGGATCGAGAACCTGCTCCGTCACTATATCCCCGAAGTGACCGAAGTGCGCCCCGTCGCCGTCTGAGGCGACCTGGCGGTGACTGAAAAGACGTTTGTACCGTCGGGCGATCTGTCGACGCCCGACGCCTTGGCCGCATTACAGGCCAGCGCATACCGCGACATGTCCCCCTGGTCGGCGCGCGATTTTACCGACCTGCTGGAGCACCCCACCTCCCTGCTGAGCGTTCGACCCCATGCATTTTGCCTGGGACGCGTGATCGTAGATGAGGCTGAGATCCTTGCCCTGGCCACCGACCCGGATCATCAGCGCAGGGGTCTGGGCACAGCGATCCTGATGTCCTTTCTGAGTGAGGCGGCAGGGCGCGGCGCGGCCATGACATTCCTTGAAGTCGCTGCCAGCAATGCCCCGGCGATTGCATTCTACCAGCACCACGGATTCGCACAGACAGGGCGGCGCAAGGGTTATTATCGGCAGCCCGACGGAAGCCGCACCGATGCGCTGCTCATGTCCCGCGCAGTGACCCAAGGTAAGCTGCCCGAGTGCTGACATCGCCTTTCGCTGCACAGCAAAAAGCTGTTGACCCTCCCCAGTGGAAACGTCCTTAATCGCATCTGATCTGACTTGATCCACCAAACGCGGCCAAGGTGCGCCTGCCGCCACACATACCATCCGGGAGCAACCTATGACCCTCATGCAGAAATTCCTCGGCGCGGCCGCGACGCTGGCCCTTTCGGCGGGCGCGGCACTTGCCGATCCGGCGCTGATCTACGACCTCGGCGGGAAATTCGACAAATCCTTCAACGAGGCCGCGTTCAACGGCGCCACCAAATGGGCCGAGGAAACCGGCGGCACGTTCAAGGATATCGAACTGCAGTCCGAGGCACAGCGCGAACAAGCCCTGCGCCGCTTTGCCGAGGCCGGGTTTAACCCAATCGTCACAACCGGCTTTTCGATGTCGACCCCGATTGCATCGGTCGCTGCCGACTATCCCGACACCAAGTTCGTGACCATCGACGGTTTTGTTGATCCGGCAGAACACCCCAACGTGCTGTCGATCCTCTTCGCTGAAGAGCAGGGCAGCTATCTGGTCGGCATGCTGGCCGCGATGGCGTCGAAAACCGGCACCGTCAGCTTTGTCGGCGGAATGGATATTCCTCTGATCCGCAAATTCGCCTGCGGCTATGCGCAGGGCGTGAAGGCCGTGAACCCCGATGCCACCGTCATCGCTAACATGACCGGCACCACCCCTGCCGCCTGGAACGACCCGGTGAAGGGGTCGGAGCTAACCAAGGCGCAGATTTCGCAGGGCTCTGACGTGGTGTTCGCCGCGGCTGGAGGCACAGGTCTGGGCGTGTTGCAGACCGCTGCCGACGAAGGGATCCTGTCCATCGGTGTCGACTCCAATCAGAACTACCTGTTCCCGGGCAAGGTTCTGACATCGATGCTCAAGCGCGTCGATGTGGCCACAGCCGAGGCGATGACTGCTGGTGCGGATCTGGAAACCGGCGTCAAGGCGCTGGCCCTGGCGGGCGACGGCGTCGGCTATGCGCTGGACGAGAACAATGCTGATCTGATCACCGCCGACATGCAGGCCACTGTCGAAGAGGCCAAGGCCAAGATCATCGCTGGCGAGATCACCGTGCACGATTATGCATCGGACGACAGCTGCCCCGCGATCAGCTTCTGATTGCATCGGGCACGGCACGGATCTAAGGACCCAAGTCAGGGCCGCGCAGCCACAGCGCGGCCCTGACCCCTTCCGAGACACAGGTACCACCGCATGACCGACCAAGCCCCCGCGATCGAGCTCAGAGGTATCTCAAAGGCCTTTGGTCCGGTACAGGCCAATAAGGACATCTCGATCCGGGTGATGCCCGGCACGATCCACGGCATCATCGGGGAAAATGGCGCAGGCAAGTCCACGCTGATGTCCATCCTCTATGGTTTTTACAAGGCCGACGCGGGTGAGGTGTTTATCGCCGGAAAGAAGACCGAGATCCCCGACAGTCAGGCTGCGATCAATGCTGGGATCGGCATGGTGTTCCAGCATTTCAAGCTGGTGCAGAATTTTACTGTGCTTGAAAATGTCATCCTTGGCGCTGAGGAGGGTCGGCTGCTGCGCCCGTCGCTGTCCAAGGCACGCGGCGCCCTGAAGAAACTCGCCGAGGAATATGAACTTTCCGTTGATCCCGATGCGCTGGTGCAGGACCTGTCAGTCGGGCACCAGCAGCGGGTCGAGATCCTGAAAGCGCTTTACCGTCAGGCGGATATCCTGATTCTGGATGAACCCACCGGTGTGCTGACGCC
This sequence comes from Puniceibacterium antarcticum, assembly GCF_002760615.1. Taxonomy (GTDB): domain Bacteria; phylum Pseudomonadota; class Alphaproteobacteria; order Rhodobacterales; family Rhodobacteraceae; genus Puniceibacterium; species Puniceibacterium antarcticum. The sequence goes on from NZ_AWWI01000120.1 coordinate 34,361, forward strand.
CGCCGAGGCGGATCATCTGTTCCGGATCCTCGACAATCTGCGCGCCGAGGGCAAGACGATCATCCTTATCACCCACAAGCTGCGCGAGATCATGGAAATCACCGACACCGTCAGCGTCATGCGGCGCGGCGAGATGACCGCAACCGTCAAAACCGCCGAAACATCGCCCGAGGCGCTGGCCGAGTTAATGGTGGGCCGCAAGGTGCTGCTGCGGGTGGACAAGGCCCCGGCCAGACCCGGAGCGAAGCTGCTGGAGATTGAAAACCTGCGCCTGACGGATGAGACCGGCGTGCAACGTCTGCGCGGCATCTCGCTTGATCTGCGCGCGGGTGAGGTTCTGGGGATTGCGGGTGTCGCGGGCAATGGCCAGTCCGAACTGCTTGAGGTGTTGGGCGGTTATGGCACAGCCACCGGCATCGTGCGGGTGAACGGCGTTGAAATCCCCCTGTCGGGCACGGGCTGCACCGGTCAGGCACGGCGCGCCGCCGGCATCGGCCATGTGCCCGAGGACCGCCATCACGACGGGCTGATCCTGCCTTATACCGCTTGGGAAAACGCCTGTTTCGGCTATCACCGCGATCCGGCCTTTCAGAAGGGCATTCTGATGAACAACGCCGCGATCCGCGAGGATGCCAAGGGCAAGATGGAGCGTTTCGATGTCCGCCCGCCCAATCCCAACCTTGCCGCGCGCAACTTTTCCGGCGGCAACCAGCAAAAGATCGTGCTGGCCCGCGAGATCGAGCACAATCCCGACATCCTGCTGATCGGCCAGCCAACCCGGGGCGTGGACATCGGCGCGATCGAATTCATCCATCAGCAGATCATCCGTCTGCGCAATCAGGGCAAGGCGATCCTGCTGGTCTCGGTCGAGCTGGACGAGATCTTTTCGCTGTCCGATCGCATCGCGGTGATGTTCGACGGCCAGATCATGGGCTTTCGGGACGCGGCACAGACCGATCAGCGCGAACTGGGCCTGATGATGGCAGGCATCACGCAGGATCCGGGGGGCGATCCGCTTGCCGCCATCGACGCGACTCTGGCCGCCAAAGAGGCACGGGAGGCCGCACAGCATGGATAAGATGCCCGCCTGGGCCGATGCGGTTTTGGTCCCGCTGATTTCGCTGATCCTGGCCGCGCTGCTGTCAGCGCTGGTGATCGTTGCCATCGGGGAAAGCCCGATCGAGGCGCTGAAGCTGATGGTCGAGGGCGCGCTGATGCGCTCGACCGGCTGGGGTTACACGCTTTACTATGCGACCAATTTCATCTTCACCGGCCTTGCTGTCTCGGTCGCCTTTCATGCCGGCCTGTTCAACATCGGCGGCGAAGGACAGGCAACGCTGGGCGGGCTGGGCGTTGCGCTTGTCTGCCTTTACCTGCCGTGGCCGCACTGGTCGCTGGCCCTGATCGGAGCATCGCTGGGCGCTGCCGTGTTTGGTGCGCTCTGGGCACTGATTCCCGCCTATTTCCAGGCGAAACGCGGCAGCCATATCGTGATCACGACGATCATGTTCAACTTCATCGCCGCCGCCCTGCTGAACTATGTGCTGGTGAACCTGCTCAAACCTGTCGGGACCATGGACCCCGCAAGTGCATTATTCCCGCCCGCGACCCATCTGCCTACGTTTCAGGAGATGTTTTCTTCGCCCGAGTCACCGCTGTTCCGGGGTGCACCGGCCAATATATCGTTCTTTCTGGCGCTGATCGCCTGCGTCGTCGTCTGGCTGCTGATCTGGCGCACGCGGCTTGGTTATGAAATCCGCGCTCTGGGCCATTCGGAATCCGCTGCGCGATATGCCGGCATCTCTCCGGTGCGGATCATCATCGTCACCATGCTGATCTCGGGGGCGCTGTCGGGTCTGATGGCGGTCAACACGACGATGGGCGAATCAGAACGGCTGTTGATGAATGCCACCGAAGGCGCCGGGTTCATCGGCATCGCCGTGGCGCTGATGGGGCGCAATCATCCGCTTGGCGTGCTGCTGGCGGCAATTCTGTTCGGCTTCCTCTATCAGGGCGGCGCAGAGCTGGCCCTGTGGACGAACATCCCGCGCGAGCTGATCGTCGTGATCCAGGCACTGGTGATCCTGTTCACCGGGGCGCTGGACAACATGGTGCGTATCCCGCTTGAGAAACTGTTTCTGGCCATGCGCAGGGGGAACACCTGATGGATTTTCTGACCCTTCTGCAAGTGCTCGATTCCACCGTGCGCCTGGCGACACCGCTGCTTTTGGCTTGCCTTGCGGGCCTGTTCAGTGAACGCGCCGGGATCTTCGACATCGGGCTGGAGGGCAAGATGCTGATGGCCGCCTTCTTTTCGGCCGCAGTTGCCTCCCTCACCGGATCGGTCTGGCTGGGCCTGCTGGCCGGGATCGCCGGGTCTATGGTGCTTTCGGGCATCCACGGCCTTGCCTCGATCACCTTCCGCGGCAATCAGCTTATCTCAGGCGTTGCGATCAACTTCCTTGCGGCAGGGCTCACGGTGCTCATCGCGCAGGACTGGTTTTCCCAAGGTGGGCGTACCCCGTCGCTGATGGGGGGCGGGCGGTTCAACGCCATCACTCTGCCCTTCGCGGACACCTTGTCCGGTGTGCCCATCCTCGGTCCGATCTACGCCGAGCTGATCTCGGGTCACTCGATCCTGGTCTATGTGGCATTTGCCTGCGTTCCCCTTACCTGGTGGATCCTGTTTCGCACCCGCTTTGGCCTGCGCCTGCGTGCCGTGGGAGAAGCGCCCGAAGCTGTCGACACTGCCGGCGTTTCGGTCGTCGGCCTGCGCTACGCCGCTGTTGCGATCTGCGGCCTGCTCTGCGGCATTGCCGGGGCTTACCTCGCGACAGGCCTGCAGGCAGGCTTTGTCAAGGACATGACCGCCGGGCGGGGCTATATCGCCCTTGCCGCGCTGATCTTTGCCAAATGGCGCCCATGGCACGCCCTTTCGGCCTGTCTGCTGTTCGGGCTGCTGCAGGCGGTGGCGCTGCGCTATCAGAACATCGACCTTGGTGGTGTGATCATCCCCGTTCAGGTCATGGACGCCCTGCCCTATATCCTGACCGTGGTGATCCTTGCCGGTTTCGTTGGCAAGGCAATACCACCGCGCGCGGGCGGCGAGCCCTATGTGAAGGAACGCTGACCCAGCGTTCAAACCACAGATCAAAAAAGAACTTTTATGCCTTCGGCGAGGATATTTAGGGGCAGATGAAACCAGGACCTCTCCTCCGCTTCATCTGCCCTCAAATATCCCGGGGGAGTCGCCCATACGGGCGACGGGGGCAGCGCCCCCGAACCCGTGCAAAAAACGCACAGCCCCTACGCAAAGCGACCTGGAAACAGCACCAAAGATCAGCTGCCCCGTTGCCAATCCCGCTGTGCCTGCGCAATGTAATGACATGCAGGTCTACCTTCCCATTGCCGAGGTTTCGGTCAACCTTTTCGTCCTCCTCGGGCTGGGCACGATTGTGGGCATGTTGTCGGGCATGTTCGGCGTGGGGGGGGGGTTCCTGATCACGCCGTTGCTGTTCTTTCTTGGGATTCCTCCGGCGGTTGCCGTCGCCACGGGCGCAAATCAGATCGTTGCCTCCTCGATCTCGGCCGTGCTGGCACATCTCAAACGCAAGACGGTCGATCTGCGCATGGGGATGGTCCTGCTGGTCGGTGGCCTGTTTGGTTCCGGCTTTGGCGTATACATCTTCAATATTCTACGCGAGCTTGGTCAGGTCGACCTGCTGGTGCGGCTGTGTTATGTGCTGTTCTTGGGTGTGATCGGCGCGCTGATGTTCGTCGAATCCCTGAATGCGCTGCGCAACTCAAGACGCGGCGCGCCGCCCAAACGGCGACAGCATGGCTGGGTGCATGGCCTGCCGTTCAAGGTTAGGTTTCGCGCATCGGGACTTTATATTTCGGCCATTCCGCCACTGATCGTCGGTTTTGCCGTCGGCATCCTTGCGGCGATCATGGGGGTTGGCGGCGGTTTCATAATGGTTCCGGCGATGATCTACCTGCTGGGCATGCCCACCAAGGTGGTGATCGGCACATCGCTGTTTCAGATCATCTTTGTCACCGCCTTCACCACGCTGCTGCATGCCACCACAAGCATGACCGTGGACCTCGTGCTTGCGCTTGCCCTGATCGTAGGCGGCGTCATCGGGGCCCAATTTGGCACCGTGATCGGCATGCGGCTCAAGGCAGAACAGCTGCGCATCCTGCTGGCAGTGCTGGTGCTTGCCGTCTGCGCCAAGATCGGGCTGGAGTTGCTGCTGCATCCATCCGAGATCTACTCTCTGTCCGCAGGCGGGATATGATGCGCCGCCTTGCCAGCCTTCTGCCGCTGCTGCTGCTGCTGATCACCAGCCCGGCCTTCGCGCAGGACACCACCTTGCCGCAGAACGCTGTGCCGCAGGAAGAAGTCGTGCTGGGCCTGAGCCAGGATCAGGTTTCGATCGGGACGGATTTTGACGGCTCGAACATCCTCATCTTCGGCGCGATCAAACGCGAAACCCCGATCCCGGAAGGTCCGCCGATTGAGGTTCTGATCACCGTCGCCGGGCCGTCGGTTCCGGTGACAGTGCGGCGCAAGGAGCGCCGTTTCGGAATTTGGGTCAACACGGATTCGGTGGTGGTCGATTCCGCCCCGTCCTTTTACGCCGTTGCAACCTCTGCACCCTGGTCGCAGGCCATTTCGGATGTGGAGGATCTGCGCCAGCGTGTGTCGATCCCCCGTGCTATCCGGTCTGTCGGTGCGCCTATGACAGTGCAGGACAGCCAGAGCTTTACCGAAGCGGTGATCCGCATCCGTATGGCGAATGGCCTCTACCAGATGGCCGAAAATACCGTTGTGGTCAGCCAGCAGACTTTGTTCGACACGGCAATCGAGATGCCCGCAAACCTGACCGAAGGCACCTATCGCGCCCGCATCCTGCTGACGCGGGGTGGCACGGTCATTTCCCAGCGCGAAACGGTGATTGAGGTGCGCAAGGTGGGGCTGGAACGCTGGCTGTTCAACCTGTCGCGGGAACAACCGCTGTCTTATGGTCTGCTGTCCATCGCGATCGCCGTCGCAGCCGGCTGGGGGGCCTCTGCCGCCTTTCGCATGATACGGTCCTGATGGCGCGCGCCCTGCCACCCGAACGTGCTCACTTTACCGCCTTTCGGACTCTGCCGACCCGCTGGGCGGACAATGACGCCTATGGTCATATGAACAATGCCACCTATTTTTCGCTTTTCGACACGGCGATCAGTCTTTGGCAGATGGAACAGGGCATCTTGGTCGACGGACCAGAGGCGGCGCGGTTCCTTGTGGTGGAAAACGGCTGCACCTATTTCACCGAAGTCGGGTTTCCCGATATCCTGCAGGCGGGCCTGCGTCTGACACATCTGGGGACCACCTCGTTCCGAATCGATGTCGCCCTCTTTCGCAACGGCGCAGATACCGCCGCCGCTCTGGGCTTTTTTGCGCAGGTCCATGTGGACACCTCGGGCCGCCCCACAGCACTACCTGAGGCGGTCCGCGCCGTGCTGTCCGGCCTCATGATCTGACCAACGGCCCAACAACGCGGCAAAGGCGTGACGGCGCAGCCGAACACTGCGCCCGGGTAGTGCAGGGAGAGTTCCCTGCGCGTCTGCAAAGCCCCCCTATCAGACAATCTTGATCAGCCGCCTTCGTGAAAATACCCATAGATCCGTTCGGCAAGGGCCTCTGACACGCCCTCGACAGCCTTGAGATCAGCGAGGTTGGCGCGGCTCACAGCCTTGGCTGATCCGAAATGGGCCAGCAATGATCGCTTGCGTGCCGACCCCACCCCCGGCACATCGTCCAGCGGCGTGGCCCCTATCGCCTTGGATCGTTTGGCGCGGTGGGTGCCAATTGCGAACCGGTGCACTTCGTCCCGCATCCGCTGAATGAAGTACAGGACCGGATCGTTGTGGCGCAGAGCAAAGGGACGCTGGCCGACGCGGTGGAACTCCTCCTTGCCGGCATCGCGGTCGACGCCCTTGGCCACACCCACCATCGGAATATCCTGCACACCGTATTCCGCCATGATCGAAGCGACGGCAGAGACCTGCCCCGCCCCACCATCGATCAGCAGCAGATCGGGCCACTGGCCCTGTGTGCGTTCCGGATCCTCCTTCAGCAATCGCTTGAACCGGCGTTCCAGCACTTCTTTCATCATGCCGAAGTCATCGCCGGGTACCAGTGACTCGCCCTTGATATTGAACTTGCGGTACTGGTTTTTCAGGAACCCCTCAGGCCCCGCCACGATCATCCCACCCACAGCATTTGTGCCCTGGATATGCGAGTTGTCGTACACCTCGATCCGCTGCGGCGGTGCCTCCAGTCCAAAAGCCTCGGCCAGTCCTTTCAGCAGTTTGCCCTGTGTCGCCGATTCAGCCATCTTGCGCGCCAGAGATTCTCGCGCGTTACGTGCCGCACCTTCGATCAGTTCCACCTTTTCGCCGCGCAGCGGCACGGCCACCTCGACCCGACGACCGAGCTTGCCCGACAACGCCTCTTCCATCAGATCGGTGTTCTCGATCGGGTGGCTCAGCAGGATCAGGCGCGGCGGTTCCTTGGTGTCATAAAACTGGCCCAGGAAGGCCTCCAGCACCTCTGCCTCGTCCACATCGGCGCCGACGCGGGGATAGAAATCGCGGTTGCCCCAGTTCTGGTTTGCGCGGATGAAAAAGACCTGCACACAGGCCTGCCCGCCCTCTAGGTGCAGCGCCACCACATCCGCCTCGGTCACACCGCGCGGGTTGATCCCCTGCGCCGTCTGCACCTGCGTCAGGGCGCGGATGCGGTCGCGCAACGATGCGGCACGCTCAAATTCCATCGCTTCTGAGGCTGCCGCCATCTGCTTTGCCAGCGCCTCTTGCACGCCAGTGGATTTTCCGGACAGGAACTGCGCGGCATCCTTGACGCTATCGCGATACTCCTCGCCCGAGATCTTGCCCACGCAGGGCGCGGAACAACGCCGGATCTGGTGCTGCAGGCAGGGCCGCGTGCGCGATTCGAACATTGAATCCGAGCAGTTGCGCAGCAGGAAAACTTTTTGCAGCTGGTTCAGCGTCCTGTTCACCGCGCCTGCGCTGGCGAAGGGGCCGAAATACTGGCCCTTATCCTTTTTCGCGCCGCGATGCTTGGTGATCTGGGGAAAGTCGTGGTCGGTCACCAGAATGTTCGGAAACGACTTGTCATCGCGCAACAGCACGTTGTAGCGCGGCTTGAGCTGCTTGATCAGGTTCTGTTCAAGCAGCAGCGCCTCGGTTTCCGTCCGCGTCGTCAGGAACATCATCGACGCGGTTTCGCGGATCATCCGCGAGATGCGCCCGGAATGCTGCGGTGAGGGACGGGAATAATTGCTGACCCGTGCCTTCAGATTGCGGGCCTTGCCCACATAGAGAACCCGGCTTTCCGAATCAAGCATGCGGTATACGCCCGGGCTGCTGTCCAGTGTCTTGAGGTAGGACTGGATGCGCGCATGGCCCGTCAGCGCCACATCGGAAGAGGTATCAGAGGTTTGTGTCATTTTCCTTTTTCCTCTGGCCTGTCACCAATGATTCCCATGTCTGGCTGCACCGCGTGGCACATGGGTGCAAGATGTAAGACATCCACCGATCCTGTGGATAACTCTGCGTGTAACTTTCCGTGGTCTCGAAATTCTCGTTGTATTTGACAGACTTCGCCGATTTGCCTGTTTTTTAACCACATATATAAGCCATTGATTTAAAGCCAAAGATTTTTCAAACCTCTGCAAAGACATGATAACATTAACTCTTTTGTAACGATTGAATGACGCTTCGGGGTCCAGTGCACAACTTGACCTTGGGTCGTCATTCGACCCCGATCACATCCGGCGTCTGCCACCCCAGGTGCTGCCCACCGTCCGTGCACAGCAATTGCCCGGTGACCGACGGGGCATCAAGGAAATATGATAGCGCGCCAACAATATCCGACGCGTTCGATCCCCGCTCAAGAACCGTTGCGGCGCGCTGCTTGGCAAAGTGTTCCTCGCTTTGCCGCCCGCCGCGCAGGGTAGGTCCAGGACCGATTCCATTGACCCGCACACGTGGCGCCAGGGCCTGCGCCGCCGTCTGGGTCAGGGTCCAGAGGCCGACCTTCGCCAGCGTGTAGGTCATGAACTCCGGCGTCAGCTTGCGCACACGCTGGTCGATCATGTTCACCACCAGCCCCTGTGCCACGGGTTCGTTCCTTTCATCCATCAGCGGGTCCGCCACCTGCGCCGCAAAGGCCTGGATCAGCACGAAAGGCGCGCGCAGGTTGCTTTCCATATGCCGGTCCCAGTTGTCCCGGGTGGCTGAACTGATGTTGTCATATTCAAAGATGGACGCATTGTTCACAAGGCAGGTAAGCGGCCCACCCAGCGCGGCAACGCAACGCGGCACAAGGCTCTGCACCTCTGACTCTTGCGTGAGATCGGCCTGCAGCGCCACAGCCTGACGTCCCATCCCCCGGATAAGGGTCACAACCTCGTCCGCCGCATCCGAGGACGTGGCGTAATGTACCGCCACATCATAGCCCTTTTCGGCCAGAGACAACGCCATCACACGGCCCAGACGTTTGCCGGCCCCAGTCACCAATGCTTTCACAAGGCACTCCTTAGCTTTGAACAACAAATCAAATTGGCGAGATAGAGCTCGGCGCGCACAAGACCCCGTGCAGACCCGATATTCTGCCGCAGAAACACAAGAAAATCAGCGGCATGCCTGTCGCCACAGCGCGGCCAGCAGCCAAACGCTCTCAGGTCTTTCCTTTACCACAGGGGCACGGGCCCCGACCTATCCTGTAGCGCCCGCACTGTCGACATTTGGCCGAGGCGAGGCGTTTTGCTCCGGGCACCTTGAGCTTGCCAAACATCGCCAGCACACCCATGCCGACCAGAAAGAGGGTGACGATCTTGATGATCACATCACAGACCGAAGCGTGCGAACTGCGCGCGCTCTTCGATCCCGCCCAGCGTATCCTGCGCAAGAGAGGCTCCAAAGCGCTGGAACAGCGACCGCTTCGCGTCATACCTACGGAATTTGACCTTTTCGCCAAAACGGGCCTTCATCACCGGCACCATATGGCCGATGCCGTCTGCCAGACCAACCTGTACAGCACCCCGCCCGACCCAGACTTCGCCCGTGAACAGATCCGGATCATCCGTCAGCTTGTCGCCACGGTGGAGCTTTATCTGGGCAATGAAATTTTCGTGAAGCTGGCTCAGCAACCGGTCAAGCCGCGCCACGTCCTCTTCGGTTTCCGGCTTGAACGGGTCGTTCATGCTCTTGGATTTTCCCGCCGTATGCACCCGTCGCTCCAGCCCCTGCCGGGTCATAAAGACATGCGCGCCAAATCCTGCAGAGATCACCCCGATCGAGCCTATGATAGAACTCTCATCGGCGAAGATCTCATCCGCCGCCGAGGCGAGCCAGTACCCGCCGGAGGCAGCAACATCCTCGACAAACGCAAAGACCGGTATCCCTGCTTCCTCCGACAGCCGCCGGATCCGCGCGGCAATCAGCGAGGATTGCACGGGCGAGCCGCCTGGCGAGTTTATCTCAAGCGCGACAGCTTTGGGCTTGCCACGTTTGAAAGCTTTTGCAAGCAGCACACGCAGACTCTGATCGCTCAGTGCCCCGCGCCCGCCCATACCTATCGCGCCCTGCAGGCGCACAACGGCCACCGTCGGGTCGGGTTTCAGAAAAGGGATCCATCGTTTCATGTCTTTGCATGTAGATGGACCACCCCCGACAAACAAGGCGCAGGTCCGGAAACTTGCCCGTCTCCGTGACCTTCTGCCAAAGTCGGCCCGGCAAGATGCCCGCCTGGCACCACAAATCCGCCGAGCAAACAGCACAAGCGCCTTTGTACCTCAGCCAGGCCTGCTGAGGCAGACAAGATCAGAGCCATACCTCATCTTCACCTGTCCAAAAATATCCCGGGGGGTCACCCGTGAGGGTGACGGGGGCAGCGCCCCCTTTCTTGCAGCGTCAGAAGAAACTCTGCGGATCGATATCGATCGCCAGCCGCAATTGCCCGCGCAGGCGGAACTGCCCGGTCCATTCGGCCAGCGCGGCCTGCAGCGCGACGCCCTTGGGCGCCTTGACCAGCAGCCGCACGCGGTGCCGTCCGCGCACCCTGGCAACGGGCGCCGGGGCGGGTCCAAAGACCTGTGCGCCGATCCGGCGCAGCGCAGCGTCCTGCCGCGCCATGGCGTTGCCAAGGTCAAAAACCTCCTGAACATCGGTCGAACTCAGGATGATCCCCGCCATCCTCCCATAGGGCGGCACACCGGCAGCGCGCCGCTCTGCGGCTTCGGAGCGCCAGAAGCTTTCCTCATCGCCAGACAGGATCGCCCGGATCACCGGATGTTCGGGCTGATAGGTCTGCATCACCGCCTCGCCCGGCTTTTCCGCACGCCCCGCGCGCCCCGCCACTTGGCGCATCAGCTGAAAAGTCCGCTCGGCGGCGCGCAAATCCGACCCCTGCAGGCCCAGATCAGCGTCAATCACCCCGACAAGCGTCAGCAGGGGAAAATTGTGCCCCTTGGCCACCAGCTGGGTGCCGATGATGATATCCGCCGTGCCTTTGGCAATCGCTTCTATCTCGGCCTTCATGGTGCGCGCAGAGCCATACATATCCGACGAGAGCACCGCGACACGCGCCTCGGGGAACAAAGCCGTGACCTCTTCACCCAACCGTTCAACACCGGGGCCGACGGCGGCGAGCTTGTGCTCAGCCTCGCAGGACGGGCAGACATCTGGCACCGGTTTGCTTTCCCCGCATTGATGGCAGACCAGCCGTTTCAGGAAACGGTGTTCGACCATCCGCGCATCACAATGGTCGCAGGCAATCTGATGCCCGCAGGCCCGGCAGATTGTCACCGGTGCATAGCCGCGCCGGTTCAGGAACAGCAGAGATTGCTCGCCCTTTTCCAGCCTCTTGGCCACAGCACGCTGCAGCGTGGGTGAGACCCAGCGGTCACGCGGCAGATCTTCTGCCCGCATGTCGATTGTGCGCATCACCGGCATCACCGCCGCGCCAAAACGCGCGGTCAGCTCAATCCGGTCATATTTGCCCGCCTCGGCATTGGCCCAGCTTTCGAGGCTGGGCGTGGCAGAGGCCAGTACCACGCGTGCGCCACAGATCGCCGCGCGCAACACCGCCATGTCGCGGGCATTATAGAGCACGCCCTCTTCCTGTTTGTAGGAGGTGTCGTGTTCCTCATCCACCACCACAAGCCCGAGGTGCTGAAACGGCAAAAACAGGGCGGAGCGTGCACCCACTACAAGCTGCGCGCGCCCTTCGCCGACCATCTTCCAGACCCGGCGGCGTTCGGTCACTGTGACGCCCGAATGCCATTCAGCCGGACGTGCGCCAAAGCGTGCCTCGACCCGGTTCAGGAATTCGGCAGACAGCGCAATCTCGGGAAGCAGCACCAGCGCCTGGCGACCTTGGCGCAGGCACTCGGCCACCGCTTCCAGATAGACCTCGGTCTTGCCAGACCCGGTGACGCCCCGCAACAAAGTCGTCCCATAGACGCCAGAACGGACGCCGCACATCAGCGCCTCGGCCCCTGCCGCCTGATCGCCGGTCAGCGCCTTGCCGTCCAGATCGGGGTCGAGATGCGCAAAGGCGGTGTCGCGCGGGCTTTCCTCTTCGCTCACGGCGCCGAGTTTCACCAACCCCTTGATCACCGAGGGTGTCACCCCCGCAGTTTCAGCCAGTTCCTTGAGAGTCAGGGACAGACCGCCCATGTCGCGCAGCACCTCAAGCACGCGGGTGCGGGCATCTGTCATCCGGTCTGGTTCGGACAGGCCCGACCGGTACACCTTGCGCATGGATGGCGGATCACCCAACCCGGGTGCTCGTGTGCAAAGCCGCAGCATCGCGGGCAGCGGCGTCAGGGTGTAGTTCCCGGCCCGTTCCAGAAAGCTGCGCAGTTCGTCGCGCATCGGGACCGCGTCGAGCACGCGGATCACTGCGCGGATCTTTGAGATGTCAAAATCCCCAACGCCCACTCCCCAGACCACCCCCAGCACCTTGCGCGGGCCGAGCGGCACCTCCACAAAGGCGCCCAGAAGGCAGCCACCTTCGGGTGCGCGATAGTCTAGGGTGCTGGCGAACGGCTGGGTCGTCATCACCGCGATCAAGTCGCCTTCGTTGAAAAAACCAGGGGACATTCACACTTTCATGTTGGCGCTGCCGGGAACAGGCTTCCTGCCCCGGTCTCTCTGGGGTAAGACAGCAGCGACCGATTGCCAAGCGACACAGAGGATACAAAAATGAAATTTTTCGTAGACACCGCCGATATCGATGCCATCGCCGAGCTCAATGACCTTGGAATGGTCGACGGGGTCACCACGAACCCGTCGCTGATCCTGAAGTCGGGTCGCGACATCATGGAAGTGACAAAAGAGATCTGCGAATTGGTTTCCGGGCCGGTTTCGGCCGAAGTCATTGCGCTTGAAGCTGAGGACATGATCGCCGAAGGCCGCAAGCTGGCCGAGATCGCACCGAACATCGCCGTCAAGGTGCCGCTGACCTGGGCAGGGCTGAAGGCCTGCAAGACGCTCTCGGACGAGGGTAACATGGTTAACGTGACACTCTGCTTCTCGGCCAATCAGGCGCTGCTGGCGGCCAAGGCGGGTGCGACATTCATTTCTCCCTTCATCGGGCGTCTGGACGATCTGAACATCGACGGGCTGGACCTGATCGCGGATATCCGCACGATCTATGACAACTACGGGTTTGAAACGCAGATCTTGGCCGCGTCGATTCGCACGGCGAACCACATGTCCGAATGCGCAAAGATCGGCGCAGATGTGGCAACCGCGCCGCCGGCCGTGATCAAGGCGATGGCGAACCACATGTTGACCGACAAGGGCCTTGACCAGTTCGTCAAGGATGCGGCCCAAGCCGGTATCAAGATCCTGTGAAACTATGGGCGCCGCGGTCCGGGATCGCGGCGCCACCACAGACACGCTCGGAGCCCTGCGCGGGTTCTGAGAACCTTGGTGCACCATTCCTTTGCAAAGACCCGCCGGGTCGGACAAGGGACATCGACACATCCGCCACACCCCGGCAAAGAGCTTTACACGTCCTGATACAACAGGCGAAAACCAACGTACTCTCTGATAATGTCCAACGAACAAACAGACAGAGTTCCCATGAGCAGCAGTCCACGCATCGACGAAACCCTGCGCGACACCATCATCTCGCGCCCTGATGTTATCCTTGAAGATCAGGACCTTATGCGTGCCCTTATCGTCGCGAATGAACGATCTATGGGGGGCAACATCGTGGATCTGCGCGGCATCGCCATGGACCGGCTTGAAGCGCGGCTGGACCGGCTTGAGGACACTCACCGTTCGGTTATCGCCGCCGCGTACGAAAATCTGGCCGGAACCAATCAGGTTCACCGCGCCATCCTGCGCCTGCTTGATCAGGTTGAATTCGAACCCTTTCTCAAGGATCTGGGCGGTGATGTTGCCGAAATCCTGAACGTTGCTTCGGTGCGCCTCGTGCTCGAATCGGCGCAGAATGAAACGGACCCGGCGATCCGGCGCATGGGGACTGTCCTGTCGGTGGCCGAACCCGGTTTCATCAACATTTATCTTGCCGATGGCCGGATCGCTGCCCCGGTTCGTCAGATCACTTTGCGGCAGGTTCACCGCGCCGATCCGCAGATCTATGGCGATGCCGCCCCCAGCATTTACTCCGAGGCCTGCCTCAAGCTTGATTTCGGCCCGGGCCGTCTGCCGGGGCTTCTGGTGCTGGGCGCCAAGGACCCGCTGCAATTCTCGCCGCAACAGGGCACCGATCTACTGGCCTTTTTCGCGGGTGTGTTCGAACGCAGCATGCGCCGCTGGCTGTCTTGACCCTTGCCATTGCTCCGCAGGCGCGTGATGCGCTGGAAAACTGGCTGGCCGCCGCCCGGGCGCTGAACGGCGCGGCGGACAACACCCTGACCGCCTATCGCGCCGATGTGGTCGAATTCATCACTTTCATGACGCTGCACCATGGCGGGACCGAGGGCCTTGGCCCGCTGTCGCGACTGACCGTATCGGATATGCGTGCCTGGATGGCGCATGTGCGCGGTGGCGGCGCAGGATCGCGGTCCATGGCGCGCAAGCTGTCGGCGGTTAAATCCTTTTATCGCTGGCTGGCCGAGCGTGAGGGCTATGAACCCACTGTCGTCCTCTCCACCCGGACGCCCAAGTTCCAGAAGAAACTGCCGCGTCCCCTGTCCCAAGACGCCGCCCGCGCCATGATCGCCTCGGTCGAGAGTCAAAGTCTGACCGACTGGATTGGTCTGCGCGACGCTGCAGTCGTGACGCTGCTCTATGGCTGTGGTTTACGGATTTCCGAGGCGCTGAGCCTGACAGGTGGTGATCTGCCGCTGGGCGAGTCGCTGCGGATCACCGGCAAGGGTGGCAAGGAACGCATCGTACCGGTGCTGCCCGTCGCGCGCGCCGCCGTGGCGCGCTATATCACCGCCTGCCCTTACACTCCCGAACCGGACGCCGCCCTGTTTCGCGGTGCCCGCGGCCGAAAGCTGAACCCGCGCTTGATTCAGAAGGTGACCGAAAACGCCCGGATGCAGCTGGGCCTGCCCGCCACGGCGACGCCCCATGCCATGCGCCACAGCTTTGCCACGCATCTTTTGTCCGCCGGGGGGGATCTGCGGGCCATTCAGGAATTGCTGGGTCATGCGTCACTGTCCACGACGCAGGCCTATACCGCCGTTGACACCCTGCATCTGATGAAGGTCTATGAGGCAACGCACCCCAAGGCCTGACAAATGCACCCAAATCCCATATTTCACTCTGCCGATCACGCCAAGGACATCTCCCTAGCCCGTGACCGTGGCTTTGGCGTTCTGGCGGTCAGCACCGAAACGGTACCGCTGCTGTCACATATCCCGTTTCTGCTGGCCGAAGACGGCGGTCATGCCGATCTGCACCTTGTCCGATCGAATCCTATTGCGCGGCTGAAAGGCGCGCAGCAGGCAGTGATCGCGGTCAACGGGCCGGATGGCTATATCTCGCCAGACTGGTACGGTCTGACCGATCAGGTGCCGACCTGGAATTACGTCGCCGTGCATCTGACCGGCACTTTGGAACCGCTGCCCGACTCTGAGATGCGCGCCATGCTGGACCGCCAGTCAGAGGCCTATGAGGCACGGCTTGCGCCGAAACCGGTCTGGCAGACGCCCAAAATGACGCCCGAGGTTTTGGAGCGCATGCTGCGGATGATTCTGCCCTTCCGGCTGCATGTTCAACGGATCGACGCCACTTGGAAACTGGGACAGAACAAGGCCGACACCGCGAGGTTGGGCGCGGCTGAGGCGCTGCAGGAGTCCGGGATCGGAACGCAAACAAGCGCCCTGGCGGATCTGATGCGCGCGCCGCCCATGCTTTAGCTGCCGCCCCTTTCAAAGCACTGGTAAACTGCCTACCTGTCAGGAAAGACACCTGGTCGAAAGGACCCCAGATGATGAAGCTGCTCAGCTCTCCCGCCTCGCCCTTTGTGCGCAAGGTATTGATAACGCTGCATGAGACAGGTCAACTGGACGACGTCGAAGTCGTGCCGGTGTCCAACACGCCCATGGCCCCGAATGCAGCAGTGGCTGCGGCCAATCCGATGGGCAAGATTCCAGCACTGATCCGCGAAGACGGTCCAGCGCTCTATGACAGCCGCGTCATCTGTCGCTATCTGGATCACCGCGCCAAGGCGGGTCTTTACCCCGAAAACCGCATGTGGGATGTTTTGACGCTAGAGGCGACTGCCGATGGCATCATGGAAGCCGCGGTTCTGATGACATATGAAAAACGCCTGCGGCCCGAGGCACAGCAATCCCCGGACTGGATCGAGGCGCAATGGGTCAAGGTCGATCGTGCGCTGACGGCCGTCAATGCGTTGTGGATGAGCCATCTATATGGCAAGCTGGACATGGGACATATCGCGATTGGCGCTGCCCTTTCCTATGTGGATCTGCGCCACGATGCACGCAACTGGCGCGCGGGACGAGATGCGTTGGCCGTCTGGCACAAGGGCTTTTGCGAACGCCCATCAATGCAAGCGACACAACCTCCGGCATGATGCAGGCGACACGACCAAAGATGTGATGGCTTTGAGCCGCTGCACACGATGCTGGACAAAAAAGCCCGCCCGAAACCCGGGCGGGCGTTCAAACGATTACAGCTTCTGCGGGGGCATCGACACTCCTCAGATCAGAACTTCAGCGTCAGACCCACGTTCAGCGCGTTGGTCTTGATATTCGTCTCGAAAGTCCCGCCGTCTTCCAAATCGCCTTGGTTGTGCGAATATGTGAACTGGTATTCGCCGAACACTGCCACCCGCTCGCTCAGATCATAGCTTGCCCCGGCATAGAGCCGCGCCGCCGGACCGGCCAACTGATATTCAAAAGTCTCGGATCCGGAAAAAGTCGCGCCTTCGACATGCGGAATGGCAACACCCAGACCACCGCCCACATAGGGCGACAGGCCGCGCCACTGATTTTGCCAGCGACGGGTTGCGTTCGCGGTCAGAATGTTCAGACCGTCCGAGAATTCGAAATTCGAAAACCCGATCTTTGCCGCATCACCGTCATCCGCATAGACCTTGGTGTGGGTGAATTCGAGACCGAAACCGATTCGCTCGTTCTTCCACCAAGTGCCGCGAAGGCCATAGTAAGGGGGATTCGAGAAAGACTTGCCGTCCCAGCCGATCAGTCCGTTATAGCTGTCGCCAGTAAACGGCGCATCGCCCTTGAGCCTGCTGTGCGGAGCAGTTTGCCAACCTGTATAAAGAGATAGATCCATTTCCGCTGCGGCTGGACCAGCGAGAAATGCAATAGCTGTTGCGCCCAGAGCGCATTTTAGCAAAGTTCCATGTGTCATTGATATCATCCTTAAGACCTTGCGGCCATAACCTTGCGGTAATCGTCTCTTTCGGTGTCATATAACTCCTTAGCAGGCCTCACAACCGCGACACATCCGCGCTTTTCACAAACACGCGATTTTGAGTTCTGGACGCAACCGGGCGAGAACGCTAAATAGCCCAACGATGAGGCCATGCAATGACATGGCGGATCTTTTAGTCTCGGCCAGCCCAACGGCCCAGGAATGGAGTAAACCCCGTGTCACACGCAGACGATCACGCAGGCACCCGGAGAGATTTTCTCTACTACGCCACCGCAGGTGCCGGAGCCGTCGCCGCTGGCGCCGCCGTATGGCCGCTGGTGAACCAGATGAACCCTTCGGCGGACGTTCTCGCGCTCTCGTCGATCAGGGTCGACATCTCTGGCGTTGCCGAAGGCACCCAGCTCACGGTCAAATGGCTGGGCAAGCCGGTGTTCATTCGCCAGCGCACCGCCAAAGAAATCGAGGAAGGCCGCGCCGTTGCGCTGTCAGACCTCGTGGACCCGATCGCGCGCAACGAAAACCTTGCAGGAGAGGCTGAGGCAACCGATCAGAACCGCACTCTGGACGAAGAAGGCAAATGGCTCGTGATGATGGGTGTGTGCACCCATCTCGGCTGTGTGCCGCTGGGCAACAACTCCGGCGATTACGATGGCTGGTTCTGCCCATGCCATGGCTCGCATTACGACACGGCTGGCCGCATCCGCAGAGGGCCCGCTCCGCGCAACCTTCCGGTGCCCCCGGCAGAGTTTGCTGACGAATCCACGATCGTTCTCGGTTAAGGGAGAGAGAAATGGCTGGAATTCCACACGACCATTACGAACCGAAGACCGGCGGCGAAAAGTGGGTCCACTCGCGCCTGCCGATTATCGGTCTGCTGTACGACACCATCATGGCCCCCACACCCAAGAACCTGAACTGGATGTGGATCTGGGGTATCGTGCTGACCTTCACTCTGGTGCTGCAGATCGCCACCGGCATTTCGCTGGTGATGCATTACACGCCTGACACATCCATGGCCTTTGCCAGCGTCGAACACATCATGCGTGACGTGAACGGCGGCTGGGCCCTGCGTTACATGCATGCCAACGGCGCCTCGCTGTTCTTTGTGGCCGTCTATGCCCATATCTTCCGCGGGCTTTACTATGGTTCGTACAAGGCGCCGCGCGAGATCACCTGGATCATCGGCATGCTGATCTATCTTCTGATGATGGGCACCGCCTTCATGGGTTACGTTCTTCCCTGGGGCCAGATGTCCTTCTGGGGTGCAACGGTTATCACCGGCCTGTTCGGCGCGATCCCCTTCATCGGTGAGTCGATCCAGACATGGCTGCTGGGCGGACCGGCGGTCGACAACTACACGCTGACGCGCTTCTTCTCGCTGCACTACCTGTTCCCGTTCGTGATTGCCGGCCTCGTGATCGTCCACATCTGGGCCTTCCACAGCACCGGCAACAACAACCCGACGGGTGTTGAAGTGCGCCGGACGTCCAAGGCGGATGCGGACAAGGACACCCTGCCCTTCTGGCCCTATTTCGTGATCAAGGATCTTTTCGCGCTTGCAGTGATCCTGGCGATCTTCTTTGCGGTTGTCGGCTTCATGCCGAACTACCTTGGCCACCCCGACAACTATATCGAGGCGAACCCGCTGGCGACGCCTGCGCATATCGTGCCGGAATGGTATTTCCTGCCCTACTACGCGATCCTACGTGCCTTTACTGCCGACGTCTGGGTGGTTCAGATCGTTTCCTTCGTCACGGGCGGCATTGTCGATGCAAAGTTCTTTGGCGTGCTCGCGATGTTCGGCGCCATCGCCGTTATGGCCCTTGCCCCCTGGCTCGACACGTCGTCGGTCCGTTCGGGCAGGTACCGTCCGATGTTCAAGTGGTGGTTCGCCCTGCTCGTGATCGACTTCATCGTGCTGATGTGGGTCGGTTCGCAGCAGACCGTGTTCCCGTATGACTGGATCTCTCTGATCGCCGCAGCCTACTGGTTCGCCTACTTCCTAGTGATCCTGCCGCTGCTCGGCGTGATCGAAAAGCCGGTTGCACGGCCCGAGACCATCGAAGCCGATTTCGCCAGCCATTACGGCAAATCCTCCGACGCCGCTGGTACCACATCCGCGACCCCGGCAGAGTAAGAAGAAGGACCCTGAACCCATGTTCAAGAAACTTGCCCTGACCGCCGCATTGGCACTGGCTCTGACCTCCGGCGGTGCATTCGCCGCCGGAGAGGGGGGACATATCGAGGATTTCGATTTCTCCTTCGAAGGTCCGTTCGGCAGCTACGATCAGCAGCAGCTGCAGCGCGGCCTGCAGGTCTACACCGAGGTATGCTCCGCCTGCCACGGGTTGCGCTACGTACCCTTCCGCACGTTGTCGTCGGAATCCGGTCCCGGCATTCCGGAAGATCAGGTTCGCGCATATGCGGATCAGAACTTTCAGGTATTCGATGCGGAAATCGATGATTTGCGCAATGCCACACCTGCCGATAACTTCCCGCCAAACACCAGCCTCGGCGCGCCGGATCTGTCCATGATGGCCAAGGCTCGTGCGGGATTTCATGGCCCATACGGCACCGGTATCAACCAGTTCCTGAAGGGTATCGGCGGCCCGGAATACATCGCGTCGCTACTCACCGGCTATACCGGTGAGACCATCGAACAGGCCGGTACAGTCCTCTATGAAAACCATGCCTTCCCCAGCGGCTACATCTCCATGCCGCCGCCGCTTTCCGGCGATGACGTGGAATACGCCGACGGTCACGAATCCGATATGCACAATGAGGCAAAGGATGTCGCGGCCTTCCTTATGTGGGCGGCTGAACCCAAGATGATGGCGCGCAAGCAGGCTGGTTTTGTGGGTGTCGTGTTCCTGACGCTGCTTTCAGTGCTGCTGTATCTGACCAACAAGCGCATCTGGGCGCCGATCAAGGGCAAGAAAAAGCACGGATGATACGGCCCTTCCTGTAGAATAAGAAAGCCCCGCCAAACTGGTGGGGCTTTTTGCTGTGCTGCCTCTGTGATGAACGGACTATCCCAGATAGTCCCGCAATGCCTCTGGCGGATTGGCAAACAGCTCTGTCGTGTCCATTGGCGCAAAGGCCACCCCATCGGCCACCAGCACCACCCGTTCGGCAAAACGCCGCGCATCTGCAGGATCGTGGGTCACAAGGACGACCAACGCTTTGGCAGCACCGGCCACCTGCGTGACCAAGTCCAGCATCTCGACCTTGAGCGCGGGCCCCAGTGCCGCAAAGGGTTCGTCCAGCAGCAGCACCGGGCGATCCTGCACCAGCACCCGCGCCAGCGCCGCGCGGCTGTGTTGCCCGCCAGACAGGGCGCCGGGGCGTCGCGAGCCCATGCCCCGCAGCCCGACGCTGTGTAGCGCCAGCGCCATATGATCGTGGTCCGCCTCTGAAAGCCGCCCGCCGCCGGGCCGCAAGGCGAGGGCGAGGTTGCGTTCCACACTCAGATGCGGAAACAGGTTGTTGTCCTGAAACAACATGCCAACGGGCCTCTTGCCGGGAACGACAGAGGTCAGATCGTGGCCATCCCACTGAACCCTGCCCGCCTGCGGTGCGCGGAACCCGGCGATCACATCCAGCAGCGTCGATTTGCCAGCGCCGGACGGCCCGATCACCGCGATCCTTTCGCCCGGGCGTAGCGCCATATCCGCCGACAGGGTAAAATCCCCTTCGACAACTCTTATACCGTCAAGCCACAGCATCTACGCGCCCCCCTCTATCAAAAAGCCAGAAGAGCCCCAGACTGAGTAGCAGAAGCAAGAGCGCAGCGCCTGCGGCACCCTCCATCCGGTAGGCCCCCATAAGCTCGTAAACCTTCAGCGGCAGCGTCGCATGGTCCGGATCAGCGAACAGCGCAATCACCCCCAGATCCCCCATCGACAGCGCCACGGTCAGCCCCCCGGCAAATCCCAGGGGACGACGCAAACGTGGCACGAGCACCCAGCGTGCCCACGCACAGCCCGACAAACCCAGCGCGGCGCCAAGTCGGCCGTAATCGCGGCGTACGGCGTCCGCTTCGGGCCTCAGGATGCGTAGGGCAAAGGGCAGTGAGATCAGGGCATTCACCACACCCGTTACAACAAGTGCATGATCGAGCGGGTTCACGTAGGGCCGCAGGATCAGGAACAAGCCGGTCCCTAGCACCAGCGGCGATACGGCGATCCCGGCAATCCCCAGCAGCTCTCCGCCTCTTGTCGCAAGTGGCAGAGCCCAGATCAGGCAAAGCAGGGTTGAGCACAGGGCGACCAGCACGGAATGCCCCGCCGCCTGCCAGACAGACGGGCCCAGCGTCAAAAGCCCCGGAAGACCGCGCAGCACCACCATGAGCAGCGGCGTCAGCAGGAACAGCGCCACCAGTGCAATCCAGACCATATCCATGATCCGCGCAAACCCGCCGCCGTCCCAGCGCAGCACCACACGGTCCTGTCCTGCCCCGAACCCCGCGCCCGTGGACACCTGTAGCGCGATCAGCCCCGCCACCAGCGCCAGCCCCAGCTGGATCACCGCCAGCACGGACGCCCGCGCGAGATCAAAATCGAACCGCATCGCCTGATAGATCGCGAGTTCCACCGTCGTCGCCTTTGGCCCCCCGCCCAGCGTCAGGGCGATGGCAAACGACGACAGGCAGACCACGAAGATCACCGCAAACGCCCCCGGCGCAATGCGACCCAACATGGGCAGCTCCAGCACCCGGAACATCTGAGCGCCGGCCAGATCCATCGACGCGGCCAGCCGGAACCGCTCTGCCGGAATGGCAAGCCAGCCTTGCAGGATCATCCGCACCGCCAGCGGCAGATTGAAAAAGACATGCGCGATGACCACCCCGTGTAGGCCGTAGATCGTGACCTCGGGCAGGTCCATGGCCCGCAGCGCGGTGTTCACCAGCCCGGACTGCCCGAACACCGCAAGCAGGCCCAGCACGGCCACGATCACCGGCAGGATGAACGGCGCACCCAGCAGAGCCACCAGCGCGCCCCGCCCGACAAACTGTCGCCGCGCCAAGGCCCGCGCCACCGGCACGGCAAACAGCACCGACAGCCCGGCCGAGATGACCGCCTGTACCAGCGTGAAGCGGATGGCGTGCCAGTCACCGGGGGCCAGCGCCGACCACGCCGCCCCTCGCCAGATCACCGCCGCCACGGGGCCAAGCGTCAGCCCCGCAACCAGCAATCCCGCGATGACCGGGACAGGATTTACTGAGACAGCGCTGCGCGCCATGCTTCAATCGCCTTGTCCCGCAGCGCAGCGGCTTCGTCCTCGGAATAGAACAGCACCTTTTCCGGCAGGGCGAGTTCCTTGAATCCCTCGGGCCATTCACCCTGAGGCAAAGCCGCAGGAAAGGACCAGTTGCCGGTCGCGATCATGGTCTGAAAATCATGGCTCAGGGTGAAGGCCATGAACTGATCCGCCAGTTCCGGCTGATCTGTGCCCGCCACCTTGGCCGACAGTTCGACCATGAAGTAATGCCCCTCGGGGAAGATCACCGCCTTCTTGGTGCGGTCCTCCTCGGCGATGATGTGATAGGCGGGCGAGGTGGTGTAGGACAGCACCATATCCGCCTCACCATCGGTGAACAGGCCGTAGGATTCCGACCAGCCCTTGGTGACCGTCAGGATCTTCGGCGCGAGTTTTTCCCAGGCCGCCTGCGCGCCGTCGCCATAAATCGCCTGCACCCACAGAACCAGCGCAAGTCCGGTGATCGAGGTGCGCGGATCCTGAATGACGATCTTCAGATCGTCTGGCGCGTTCAGCAGAGCGTCAAAAGATGCGGGGGGCTCGGACAGGCGGTCGATATCATAGACAAACGCCGTATGGCTGTAGTCGTAAGGCAGAAACACCTCGTCCGTCCATTCGATCGGCAGGGTCAGCTTGTCCAGCGGCTGACCGTGCGGCGCGAACAGCCCGCTTTCGCGCGCCTTTTTCGTCACATCCGTGTTCAGACCAAAGACCACATCCGCATCGGTCCGCGCCCCTTCGAGCAGGATCCGCGGCAAGAGATCGCCGGGCTTGAACTGCAGATCGCAAGCGCATGTCGCCTCGAACATCTCTTCGATCTTTGGGCCAGGCCCCCATTCCGAGGTGATGTAATCGCCCGCATAGATGGTCAGAACAGGGGTTTGCGCCAGCGCGGAACTGGCCGTCATCAAAGCCGCTGCAACTGTAAGTGCCTTCATGGCATCCTCCAAGATTGCGACGGATGGGCAAAGTTGGAGTGCGACTTCCAGACCTTCCCTCCGCCGGTGTTAACCGGTTCAGGTTCAACGGGTTCGCTTGCGCATCTCAGCAGTGGAAACAGGTCCCAATGCACCCCGAGGTGAGGACACAGCTAGCGCTGCACCTGCGGGGCTTCAAGCGAAATCCCTTGAGACGTGGCGCGTGCTGTCCTAACACCCCCCAAACAGGAGCCAGTCACATGAGCCTCAACACCTTCGGCCACCTTTTCCGCGTCACCACCTGGGGCGAAAGCCACGGGCCTGCCCTTGGCGCCACTGTCGATGGCTGCCCCCCCGGCATCATGATCGACGAAGAGATGATTCAGCTCTGGCTCGACAAACGCAAACCGGGCACCAGCAAATACACCACCCAGCGCCGCGAACCCGATCAGGTCCGCATCCTTTCGGGCGTGTTCGAGGGGCAGACCACCGGCACACCGGTCCAGCTGATGATCGAAAACACCGATCATCGGTCCAAGGACTACGGCGATATCGCCGAGAAATTCCGCCCCGGACATGCCGACATCACCTATTGGCAGAAATACGGCATCCGCGATTATCGCGGCGGCGGGCGGTCATCGGCCCGTGAAACAGCGGCGCGCGTGGCCGCCGGCGGCCTCGCCCGTGCGGCGCTGCAGACCCTCGCGCCCGGGATCGAGATCCAAGGCTACATGACCCAGATGGGCCCGCATGGCATCACCGGTGAACGCGACGTGTCACAGATCGAGCAGAACCCGTTCTGGGTGCCCTCTGCCGAGACCGCGCAAACCTGGGCAGACTACCTCGAATCCCTGCGCAAATCCGGCAATTCCGTCGGCGCAATCATCGAGGTGGTGGCCCGTAACGTGCCCCCCGGCCTCGGTGCACCAGTCTATGGCAAGCTCGACACAGACCTTGCTGCCGCGATGATGTCGATCAATGCGGTCAAGGGAGTTGAAATCGGTGAAGGCATGGCTGCCGCGATGCTCACGGGCGAGGACAATGCCGACGAAATCTTCATGGGCAATGACGGCAGGCCGGTCTACAGCTCGAACCACGCGGGCGGCATCCTTGGCGGGATCTCGACCGGGCAGGATGTCGTCGTGCGCTTTGCGGTCAAACCCACCTCCTCGATCCTGAAACCGCGCCAGACCATCACCAAATCAGGTCAGGCGGCAGAGATCATCACCAAGGGCCGCCA
Organism: Puniceibacterium antarcticum; assembly: GCF_002760615.1. Classification (GTDB taxonomy): domain Bacteria; phylum Pseudomonadota; class Alphaproteobacteria; order Rhodobacterales; family Rhodobacteraceae; genus Puniceibacterium; species Puniceibacterium antarcticum. The sequence continues at coordinate 58,706 of NZ_AWWI01000120.1, forward strand.
CGATCCCTGCGTCGGCATCCGCGCCGTCCCTGTGGGTGAGGCGATGATGGCCTGTGTGTTACTCGACCATCTGCTCCTGCACCGTGGCCAGATCGGCCAGAACCGTGGCAAGATCGGCTGAAGTCTGTTGCGCTCCATTGCATTCAGCAGTCGGCGCGAACGCATTTTCCTGTACCAGTGCGGCTTCCCGCAGCTTGATGAATGCAGGGCCATGCGCAGACGCGGCAGATCCTAAAACATCCCCGCATCATCTGCCCCAAAATATCCCGGGGTGAGGCCGCAGGCCGAGGGGCAGAGCCCCTCCTCTGCCCCCTCACACAACCCGCTGCTTGGACAGTTGCACCGCCAGAATGCCAAGCGCGATCACCAGAACGCCGATCACATCCCAGATCCCAAGCGCCTCGCCCAGCAGGGCCGCCGCGATGGCGACCCCAAAGAACGGATTTAGGAAATGGAAGGTCGCCGCCTTGACCGCGCCGATCCGCTCTACCAGCAGGAACCAGACCAGCGTCGCGACCACGCCAGGGATCAGCGTCGTGTACCAGAAGGCCCAGATCAGCCGCCAGGACCAGTCGACCTCAAAGCTCTCGAACACCACCGCCGGGCCGATCAGTGCCAAGGCGCCCACCAGCATCTGCAGCCCCACAACCATCATCACATTGCCCCTTGACGTCGCCCCACGTAGCGTCAGCGTGGCGGCTGCCAGCGACACGCCACCAAGGATGCACAGGGACAGCCCGAACAGATCCACCCCGCCGCTTATCCGGGCGCCCATGATCAGCACAACGCCCAGCAACCCGATAAGCAGCCCCGCTATCCCCATTGGCCCCAAACGGTCGCGGAACAATACCCACCCCGCCAGCGCCACCATCAGCGGCATGGTCGAGGCGATGATCGCGGCCAGCGACGCCTGCACTGTCTGCATCGCCACAAAGTTCAGTCCGAGATAAAGCGCATTCTGGCAAATGCCAAAGATCACCACCGACACCCACTGCTTGCGTGTCAGATGCCAGCTTTGCCCCATCATCTTGGCGATGACGATCGCGATGACCCCGGAAAACAGGAACCGCAGCGCCAGCGCATAGAGCGGCGGCGCCGCCACCACGATGATCCGCGCCGAGGTAAAGGCCGAGGACCACATCGCCGCAAAGGCCAGCCCCATGAGTATCGCGCGCAAGTCCATGATGTCTCCGTGAATGTTTGCACGCACCTGACCCCCTTGGCCCCGCAGGGTCAAGCAAGCGACCGGGAAAAGCCCGCAGACCTGGCGACAAAATTTCACAAGGTGCAAAGAACAGCCCGTGCTAAGCTCTCCCAAAAGCCAGAGCCAACGAGAGCGACTCAGATGAACGACACATCTTTTGACGGCCCCGATCTGCGCGACAGCCGCTATTCCCGTGCCGACATGACCCAAAGTCGGTTTGACGGCGTAAACCTGACCGGCGCGCAGGTCTTTGCCCACATGCCCGACGCGCGGTTCCGCAACTGTAATATGTCCGGCGCCCATTTTAGCGACGTCAACCTGTCGGAAACGGTCTTTGATGACGTCAATCTCTCACGCGCCAGCATCACCAATGCTACCCTCGAAGGTGCGCGGATATCAGATGTGTCGCTGCGCAACATGACCATCAACGGCGCTGACCTGACAGGGATGACCATCGACGGCCTTCTTGTCACCGACCTTCTCGCCGCCCATGCAAAGATGACATCCCGCGGCTGAGGCGGCCCCAGACCCAGAGCACAAAAAAACCCCGCCTGCGCACAGACGGGGCCAGTCGGCGCACAAGCCAGAGCCGAAGCGCGACGGTCCTCTAAACCGGGCTGCCCCTCAGTGCGGGCGCTCTTCCATCTCGGCGCGGATCTGCTGGCGCAGCACGTCGATCGGCACGACCTTACCATCGCGCTTGAAATGCCAGTAGGTCCAGCCGTTGCAGGACGGCGCGCCTTCAAGATGGGCGCCGACCTGATGGATCGACCCCTTGACATCATTGCCGATGAGCGTGCCATCGGCGCGCACCTTGGCCTTGTGCCGGTTGCCGAGGGAAAAAAGCTCTTCTCCGGGGCGCAGCATGCCGCGTTCGACCAGCTGACCAAAGGGCACACGCGGCTCGCTGCGCTTGGCGCGTGTCACCTCAAGCGCGGTCTTGTCGTATTTGCGCACATCCGCGATCCGGCGCGTCGCAACCTCGCGGTATGCAGCCTCACGCTCGATCCCGATCCAGTCGCGTCCCAGCATCTTGGCCACGGCGCCGGTGGTGCCAGTTCCAAAGAAGGGGTCAAGCACAACATCGCCCGGATTGGTCGATCCAACCAGAACCCGGTGCAGCAGCCCCTCCGGCTTTTGCGTCGGATGCGCCTTGTCGCCATTGGCATCCTTCAGACGCTCGCCGCCGTTGCAGATTGGCAGCACCCAGTCGCTGCGCATCTGGATACCTTCGTTCAGCGACTTCAACGCCTCGTAATTGAAGGTATACTTGCCGCCCTCACCCTTGGACGCCCAGATCATCGTCTCATGCGCGTTGGTAAAGCGCTTGCCACGGAAGTTCGGCATCGGGTTGGCCTTGCGCCAGACCACATCGTTCAGGATCCAGAAGCCTTCGTCCTGCAGCGCGGCACCGACGCGAAAGATGTTATGATAAGACCCGATGACCCAGATCGCGCCATTGGGTTTCAGCAGACGACGCGCCGCCTTGAGCCAGGCCTTGGTGAACTTGTCATAGACTTCGAAACTGGCAAACTGGTCCCAATGATCGTCCACCGCATCGACGCGGGAATTGTCCGGGCGGTGCAGGTCACCCTTCAATTGCAGGTTATAGGGGGGATCAGCAAAGATCAGATCAACAGACGCCTCTGGCAGACTGTTCATAACGTCAATGCAGTCCCCGTCCAGAATAGTGTTAAGCGGGAGCGCAGACGCGCTGGTGATCTTGGTCATTTTTGTCATGTCTCTGCCTCTGCCACCGGCGCATTGTCGCGCTCATTGGTTGAGACAAAGATGATTCATTGGTGATTCGGGGTCAATTTGTTTTTTGAATCAGAGGGTTAACTATTCCGCTTGATACAAGATGTTGTGGACAGGTTTGAACGAACGTCTATGGTGTGGGGTGACACCTAGTTTTTTCAGGGCCTCTCGATGCTTTTTCGAGGGATATCCCATGTTTGTTTCCCAACCGTAGCCCGGAAAGTGTTGCGCCAAATCCCACATGACGCGGTCTCGTGCTGTTTTTGCCACGATCGACGCCGCCGCAATAGACACAGACCGGGCGTCACCACCCACCACCGCTGTTGCGGGCAATTTGAGCCCTCGTGGAATAAGATTGCCATCCACCAGCACATGATCGGGCCGAACAGTGAGCGCAGCAATCGCCCGCTCCATCGCGAGATGACTGGCGCGCAGAATATTCAAAGAGTCAATCTCTTCGACACTCGCCTCACCTATGCCAACCTGAGCAACCTCAAGGATCTGCGCGCAAAGCACATCGCGCCTTCGGGCTGTCAGTTTCTTTGAATCGTTCAGACCTTCGGGAATGTGGGCCGGATCCAGCCAGACCGCCGCCGCCATAACAGGCCCGGCCAGCGGTCCACGCCCCACCTCGTCCACACCAATGACGCAGGCGGCGCCGTCGGCCTGCAAAGTCTCTTCGAGCGTGTAATCAGGGAATACTATCATACCACTTTGAAGCGCCCGGCGCGGAAATTTGCAAGGGTTGCCTGCGCGGAGGGCACAAATCTGCTATGCCGACTTGGGGGCATCCGCTCTGTGACCTTCGCAAAACGCGCCTGATTGATCGCCCACCAACAAAAGCTCGAATGTCACGCAAATCGTGTTGCGTGATCGGGCCAAGGGTCCCTCGGCATAGGGGCCATCAAAGCCAACGCACGCTGCCTCAAGCGCCACTCCTGACTGGGTCAGGCGGCCCTTGGTCAAAAGCACCTCGGTCGCGTAACTGCTGATTCCATCGCCTGTGGCAAACTCTGTTCCGATCAGACTGCCAATGCCATGAATCGCAGCGCTTTCCAGCCCAGCTTGCCCAGCTATAGCTACCAAGGCATCATCGATCACCGCGTTTGGTCGTGCGATCGCCAGCACGGCATTGGGCCCTGCGATCTCGCTCGTCTTGACGGGGCGAAACAGCAAAAACTGTGTTTCTGAATCCTGCGCGCTCTCCAGATGCGCGCCCGTGATCAGCAGGACATCCACATTCACCGCGTGATCAAGGACGGTATCCTCGCTGAAAAGGTGGCCCATGTGCAGGGCGCCGTCGCGATCCGCCCAGATCCCATGGACATGTGCAAACGGCGCACCATCGCGGCGCCCGAGGTGCACACCGGCGCGGATGATCCGCGCGTCATAAAGCGTGGTCATCGCGCTGTACCACGCCACATGCCCGTCCCCGGGCGCCGGCGCGGGGCGCACAAAGGACAGCTTGGCGACAGTCAGGTCCGACAGGTCAAACCAGGCCGCAGCCCCGTCCACGGCCGCTGTCATGGCCTGCAACAAGGGCACTCCGGCAGAAAGAGTGACCTTTTTGCGCGTCACGCGGCAAGGCACCGCACTGATCCTGTCGGTGGCCACCGGGCCGGGGTGGGTGATCTGACGCAGCTCAGACATCGGCTAGGTCACCCCGGGCGTCCAGTTCGGCGCGGATCATCTTTTTGGTGATCTTGCCATAAGCCGATTTGGGCATTTCATCCCAGAACACCACCTTCTTGGGCATCTTGTAGCGTGGCAGGCGCGTACCCAGCCAGCTCAGCAGCACATCTGCATCTGGCGCTGTGCCACGGGCGACGCAAACGGCAATGCCCACCTCACCCCACAGGGCATCCGGCACGCCCAGCACGGCTGTTTCAGAGATATCGGGATGCAGCAGGATCTTTTCCTCGATCTCGCGCGGGTAGATGTTCGACCCGCCCGAGATATACATGTCCGACGCGCGCCCGGTCAGATACACGAACCCTTCGGCATCCATATGACCCAGATCCCCGGTAAGGAACCAGCCGTCTCGAAAGCTCTTTGCATTGGCCTCGGGGTTGTTGTGATAGCCGGCAAAGACGGCGGGGCCTATGACGGCAATCTCGCCCGTCTCCCCCGGTGCGCATTCCTGACCCGCGGCATCCTGCACCTGGACCTGCATGCCCGTCCGAGCAAACCCGCAGGTGCCGAGGCGCATGGCAGCGTCGTCTGCGGAATGGTGCACCGGCGGCAGGACGGTTATGTTGCCCGTCACTTCCCCCAGGCCAAAATACTGTACCAGAACCGGCCCCAGCACGTTCAGCGCACGTACCTGATCAGCTCGGTACATCGGAGCGCCGGCGTAGATCACGTAGCGCAGGCTGGAATGATCATAGATGTGGACAGCGTCGTGTTCGACCAGCATCTTGACGATGGTCGGCACGGTAAAGATGTTGGTGACGCGCCACTGAGCGACCAGCCGCCAGATCTCGTCCGGGTCAAAGCGCGTTCCGGCGGGCAGGATCGTTTTCACCCCATGCGCCACCTGCGTCAGCTGGTGAATGCCCGCCCCATGCGACAGCGGCGCCACCACGATGGAAGCATCAGACGGGCCTGTGCTTGGCATCAGATCACAGAGGTGGTTTGTCACGACAAATGCCATCTGCCCATGGGTCAGAACCGCAGCCTTTGGCTTGCCCGTGGTGCCGGAGGTGAAGAAGAACCACGCGGGATCGTCGCGATCCACAGCGGCGGTTTCGACCTCGCCCCCCTGATGCGCCGCGACAAGGGCGTCGTAGTCATCCGCCCCCCCGCCGCCGATGGTGATGGTAAAGGCAACTGCACCACCGCATGCGGCTATGTGGTCAGTGAATTCCGCCCCCACCAGCAGGACCCTTGCGCCAGAGGAACTGGCGAGCCACGCCACCTCCTCCGGCGTCTGGCGGAAGTTTGCGGGCACCCAGACGCAGCCAAGTTTCCAGCAGGCAAAGGCCGCTTCGAACATCTGATTGCAATTGGCCGACTGGACAAGCAGGCGCTCGCCCTTCTGGACCCCATAACGGTCCCGAAGGGCGGTGGCAAAGGCGGTGGCGCGCGCTTCGATCTGTGCCCAGCTCCACTGTGCCGCGCCCCACACAAGGCCGATGTCATCAGGGTGACGCCGCGCGCTTTCGGTCAGGAAATGCGACAGGTTCATCACCCGGGTCGAAACGGGCTGCATCACGACACCCGTTCGAGGATCGAGGTATAATTGGCCACTGCCGCGCCCCCCATGTTGAACACACCGGCCAAGGTGGCATCCGCGATCTGCATATCCCCCGCTTCGCCCATCAGCTGCATCGCGGCCATGATGTGCATCGACACACCCGTCGCGCCAATCGGATGCCCCTTGGATTTCAGCCCGCCTGAGGCATTCACCGGCAGACGACCATCCTTGGCGGTCCAGCCTTCGCGGATTGCACGGCCACCCTGCCCCGGTTCAGCCAGCCCCATCGCTTCGTATTCCAGAAGCTCGGCAATTGTGAAGCAATCGTGGGTTTCCACAAGGCTGAGGTCGTTGACGCCTAGTCCGGCGGTGGCATAGGCGGCGTCCCAGGCGCGGCGAGCGCCGTCAAAGCGGGTCACGTCGCGGCGCGACAGGGCCAACGGTTCGTTGGCATGGGTGCGGGCGCGAAAGGCGATGGCGCGGTGCAGATCGGCGGCCACCTCGGGTGCGGCCAGAACCAGCGCCGCCGCGCCGTCCGAGACCAGCGAACAGTCGGTGCGGCGCAGGGGGCCTGCGACATAGGGGTTCTTGTCAGACACCGCGTTACAGAAATCAAAGCCGAAATCACGGCGCATATGGGAAAAGGGGTTGGCCATGCCGTTGGCGTGGTTCTTGGCGGCGATCATGGCCAACTCTTCGGACTTGTCTCCGTATTTCTGGAAATAGCTGGCGGCAATGTTGCCGAAGAGACCGGCAAAGCCGCCGCCCACGCCGGATTCTTCGCGCCGGTAAGAGGCCCCGAGCAGGATTTCACCCACTTCGGCATTGGACGTTGCCGTCATCTTTTCGGCGCCGACTACCAGCGCAATCTTGCCCCGCCCGCTGGCGATGAAATCCATCGCACCGTGCAGCGCGGCAGAGCCGGTGGCGCAGGCGTTTTCATAGCGGGTCGCTGGCACGCGCGCGAGCCGTTCGTCACCCATGCCCACAAGGGCGCCCTGAAAGTCCTGATCCGAAAAGCCGTTGTTGAACACGCCGACAAAAATGCCATCGAGATCCTCGGGGGCGACCCCGGCGTGGTCTAGCGCAGGCCCGGTCACCCCAGCCATCAAGGTTTCTGTGTCAGGTGCTTCTGCCTTACCAAAGGTACCGTGTGCCCAGCCTACGATATTGGGATCCGTCATGTCATATCCTCCTGTGATGGGGGGCGGGTCATGCGCCGCGCCAGTCTTTTTTCAATGTCTACCGCTTCGCGCGTCAGCATCGCGGCAAGCTCTTGGTCGCGGGGCGGCTGCATACGGCTTTCGATCGCCGCAATCGACAGCGCCCCCGCAACCGTGCCATCGACGCGCCGTATGGCGACGCCCACGCCCCAGCTGCCCGCCACCACCCGGCCGGGGTTCAGCGCAAAACCGCGCGTGCGGGTCTCAAAAACCTCGCAGCGCAAGATGTCCGCGTCGAGGCCCGGATATTCCGCAGTGCGCTGGCGCGCACCGTCGGCTAGCGCCGTCTCGACCTCTTCATCCGGCAGGGCAGCGAGGATCGCCAGAGCCCCGGCTCCAACACCCAGGGGATGTTGCGCCCCGGCGGTCAGCGCGTGGGTACGGATCGGGAAAGCCCCTTCCTCGCGGTGCAGACAGACCGCCGTGGCGCCGCGGCGCATGTTCACAAAAGCAGTATCGCCACTGTCCCGGGCCAGCCGCACCACGGCATCGGCCGCGATTTCGAGCAAGCCATGGCGCGGGGTGGCGAGCGTGCCCAGCACATAGCTTTCCTCACCCGGGTGGTAGAGGCGGGTTTGGCTGTCCTGTTCGATGAGGCCGCCGCGTATCAGCGCGAGCATCAGCCGTCGCACGGTCGGCTTACCAAGTCCTGATTGTTCAATGAGGCGGGTTAGGGAAACGCCCTGGGATCCCGCGCGCCCGGCGATGCTGAGTAACCCAATTGCGCGGTCAACGGCCTGTGTTCCGTTGGCGGATGACGCTTCATCCGGGCTGTTCACAATGTGGACCAAAATCTTAAACCTCTCAGGATTGAGGGTTGCTATCACCCCAGAACCTGCGGAGTTCCGACAGGATTACAAGAATTTTCTTGTCCTGTGGCGGAAATTCTGTTCCATATCCTGCACTGTTAGGGGAGGAAAGTATATGAATATGGTTCTCAAGACCACTTTGGCCGCAATGCTGGCCACAACCATCTTGTCGGGCGCAGCCCTTGCAGAGACGCTGCGCCTGTCTCACAATACGGGCGACACCACGACCTGGCAAAAGGGTGCCGACAAGTTCGGCGAGCTTCTGGCCGAAAAGACCGGTGGCAAATTCGACGTCCGCGTGTTTCCGAATGCGCAGCTGTCCGGCGGCGACCAGATGCGTCAGGCCGAAATGGTGGGCCGTGGCGCGCTGGATCTGGTTGTGACCTCTGCGATCAACGTGACGCCGCTGGTGCCCGAAATGGCTGTGTTTTCGCTGCCCTATCTCTACGCGGGCTATGATCAGGTGGATGCCACGACCCAAGGCCCGGCGGCGGATATGCTTGAAGAGATCCTGCGCGACAAGGGGATCGAGGTTCTGGCCTGGGGCGAAAACGGCTTTCGCGAAGTGACCAACAATGTCCGCCCGGTGAAATCACCCGAGGACATGAAGGGTCTCAACATGCGCGTTGCCGGGCCGATGTATATTGACGTGATGAACGCGCTTGGCGCCAACCCGCAGCAGATGCAGTGGGGCGAGACGATGACCGCGCTGCAGCAGGGTGTGGTGGACGGTCAGGAAAACCCGATCGGCGCCGTGATCATTCCGCAGCAGGTCTATGAAGTGCAGAAGTATCTGACGACCTGGCATTATTCCTATGACCCGATCTTCCTTGGCGTGTCTAAAAAGCGCTGGGATTCGCTCGACAGTGAAACGCAGAACCAGATGCGCGCCGCCGCAGAAGAGGCGATGGCCTATCAGCGCGAGATCACCCGCAAGGGCACCGCCGATGGCGTCGCCTTCCTGCGCGACAAGGGGATGGAGGTCTATGAGCCCTCTGAAGCAGAGCTGCAGGCGTTCCGAGAGGCAACGCAGCCGGCGTTTGACGAATGGGCAGGCAAGGTCGGCACAGATATCGTCGGCGCCTTCCGCAAAGCCATCGACGAAACCGGTCAGGGCAGCTGAACCAGACTGGCGCGGCCCTGCTACGGGCCGCGCCCACTCGGGAGGAGAACACCTTGCGGTTCATTCTGCGAGAATTCGAAAAGATCGTCTGCGCTGTGCTGTTTCTTGGCATGACGCTTTTGGGCTTTGTGAATGTGGTCGTGCGGTATGGAACCCACTATTCCTTTGCCGCGACCGAAGAGGTGCTGACCAACGGCTTTCTTCTGCTGACGGTCTTTGGGGCTGCGATTGCCGCCCGGCGGGGCGAACATCTGGCCGTGACGGTTGTGCAGGATGCGCTGCCCAAGCGGCTGGCGCAACTTGTCTTTGCGCTGTCGGTCGTGCTGAGCGTTGGTCTGTTGGCCGCATCGGCCTGGTTTTCATGGGCGTCGCTGATGAACCTGATGGACAATGGCATGCGCAGCTACGCGCTGGGGCTTCCGGCCTGGTGGTATCAGGCCGCCCTACCGTTTGGATTTGCCCTCGTGATTATCCGCTATCTGCAACATGCGGTTGAAACGTTTGATGCGCCGCGCGCAGAACCCCCGGCGACCCCCAATGTCTGAGGTGATGGGCATGGGCGCGGGCACGCAGATGATCGTGGTGTTTTTCCTGCTGATGGCACTGCGGGTGCCGGTGGCCTTTTCGCTTGGGCTGTCGGCGATCTATGCCATGTGGCAGATGGGATTCGGATTTGAACTGGCGGGCGATCTGATCGCGACGGGGATTGCCAAATATGCCCTGCTGGCCATTCCGTTCTTTATCCTTGCCGGGACGTTGATGGGCAGTCTGGGGATTGCCGAACGCATGGTGCGGTTCTTTCGCGTGTTGATCGGCGATCTGCCGGGCGGGATGGGTGTTGTCGGCACCGTGGTCTGCCTGTTCTGGGGCGCGGTGTCTGGCTCTGGCCCGGCCTCTGTTGCTGCTATTGGCCCGATGATCATTCGCGGGATGGAGGAAGACGGCTATCCCCGCGCGGCCGCTGCTGCGCTGGTCTGCACGGGGGCGGCGCTGTCCATCGTCATTCCGCCGTCTATCGGCCTTGTGATCTACGGCGTGATCGCGGAAACCTCGATTTCTGCGCTGTTCACCGCTGCGATCTTTCCCGGGCTGTTCATGGGTCTGCTGATGCTGCTGGTCCTGCCATTCATCAAGGCCAAGGGGCGCACCGCACTTGACCGGCTCGCCCCACCCATCGAAAGCGACGGATACTGGCGCGATCTGGGCCGTACCTTCCGCGAGTCGTTCTGGGGCCTTATGACACCTGTGGTCATTCTGGGTGGCATCTATTCGGGTATTTTTACCCCGACCGAGGCCGCACTGGTTGCAACCGTCTATGCGCTGGCCGTCGGGGCCTTTGCTTATCGCACCCTCACATGGCGCGGGCTGTATGAGGCGCTGTCCGATGCTGCCGCCTCTTCGGCCGTGGTGATGCTGGTCGTGGCCTATGCCAGCCTGTTTGGCTGGGTGGTCACGGTCGAGGATCTTGTCGGCCAGTATTCCGGCCAACTTCTGGGCCTGTCGGACAACGGCGCCGTGATCCTTCTGGTGATCATGGTTATCCTGCTGATCGCAGGTATGTTCATGGATCCGGTCACAGTGATGTTCATCTGCCTGCCGATCTTCATGCCTGTTGTGCGCGAACTGGGCTGGGATCCGGTCTGGTTTGGCGTGCTTGTGATGGTGAACCTTGCCATCGGGCTGATCACGCCCCCTGTGGGCATCAACCTCTACGTCGCCGCCAACGTGACCCGTCTGCCGATCGAACGGATCGCACGCGCGGCGGTGCCTTTCCTGCTGGTCAGCCTCATCGGTCTTGCCTTGGTCGCGGCGTTCCCCAGCATCTCACTTTTCCTGCCGGAGATCCTGAAATGACGCAAACCGTTGCCCTCGTCACAGGTGCCGCCCGCGGCATCGGTCTTGCTACTGCCCGTCTATTTCACGCGGAAGGCCGGCGCGTAGTCATGCTGGACCGGGATGGCGCAGAACTGGGACGGGTCGCGAAAGAGCTTGAAGGTGCGCTGCCCATGATCTGCGATGTATCCCGGCCCGAAGAGGTGGACGCAGCCGTGAGGCAGATTGTGGTCAAGTGCGTCCGGCTCGACATTCTGGTGAACAATGCCGGTGTCGCCGATTTTGGCCCCATAGCCGACACGGATTTTTCCCGCTGGCGGCGGGTGATGGAAACCAATCTCGACGGTGTCTTTCTGATGAGCCAAGCCTGCCTGCCGCTGCTTTCGAGGCAGGGCGGCGCAATTGTCAACATCGCCTCCATCTCGGGCCTGCGCGCCTCAACTTTGCGTGTTGCCTATGGCACGTCCAAGGCGGCGGTCATCCACCTGACCAAGCAGCAGGCCGCGGAACTGGGCGAAGTCGGCATTCGGTCAAACTGCGTCTGCCCCGGCCCGGTGAATACCAAGCTTGCGCTGGCTGTACATTCGCCCGAAATTCGCGCCGCCTATCACGACGCGATCCCGTTGAACCGTTATGGATCAGAGCAGGAAATTGCCGAGGTCATCGCCTTTCTTGCAAGTGAAAAGGCAAGCTATGTCACCGGTCAGGTCATCGCCTCGGATGGTGGATTTGATTCGACGGGCGTCGGCCTGCCTGCGCTCAGGCCCGCACGCACGCGACAAAAACCCTGACTGCTAACGTTTCCGAGGTTGTGATACTCACTGCACCTGCCATTTTGCCAGCTTGCGGGCGAGTGTGCGGCGGTGCATGCCAAGGCGTCTGGCTGTTTCTGAAATGTTGAAATCCGCTGCAACCAAGGTTTCGTGGATTTTTTCCCACTCGAGGGTCTTGATCGACGTGGGGCGGTTGGTGGTCTTGACCTCAGAATCGCCTTCGACCCGTTCGAATGCCGCAAGGATATCATCCGTATTGGAGGGTTTTGTCAGGTAATTGCAGGCGCCCAGCTTGATTGCCTCGACCGCCGTGGCGATGCTTGCAAAACCTGTCAGTACGACGATACGCATGTCAGGATTCTGCTTGTGCAACAGATCGACACAGACCAGTCCTGAATCCCCCGAAAGTTTCAGATCAACCACCGCATGGGTCGGCACGCTGTCTTTCACGAACTCTCGCAATGCCTCTGCGCTGGCCACGCGCGCAACATTGAAGCCGCGCCTTTGCATGGACCGTTGAAGGGTCTGGGAAAGATCGTCGTCGTCCTCGACAATCAGAATATTGGCATCAGGGGTCATCTGCTTGGGTCCCGGCCACTGACAACTTGTCCAGAGGCAACTTCATTGTCACAGTTGCGCCGCCATCCGCTCGATTGACCGCGCCTACATCTCCCCCGAGCTTACGTATCGCGTTTACGACCAGAAACAAGCCCACGCCTTTGCCCATGCCCTCTTTGGTGGAATTGTATGGCTTTCCCAACTTGCCCAGCACCTTTGGATCAAAACCCGGGCCGCGATCATCAATCTGCACAACAAGCGCGTTTCCCGCGCGTGAGGCGGTCAGCCCGACCCAGTCGGGAGACACCTCAAGCGCGTTGTCAAGCACGGTTGTGACGAGCTGCTTGATCGAGCTGTCGGTCAGGATCGACACGTTCGCGCCAAACCTGTTTTCAAACTGCAGCGCGGCTGTCCCACGGTTTTCTGCCCATTCCCGGGTCACATCCGAAAGGAAAGCATTGACGCTGGAGCGCTTTGGTCCAACGCCCCGTGCTTCGCCGGAAGAGGTCAGGATATTGCTGACGATATCCTTGCAGCGATCTACCGCCTTTTGCATCTGGGCGATGTCATGTTGCAATTCCATGTCGTCACGCGTCGTTGGCATCGCCCTCCAGTCGCTGAGAATGACCGAGATCGAGGCAAGGGGCGTTCCCAGCTCATGCGCGGCGCCAGAGGCCAAAAGGCCCATGCGTACGATGTGATCTTCTTCAGAAGCCTGTTGGCGCATTTCTGCAAGGCGCGCGTCGCGATCCCGCAGGTTACGTGTGATCCGGGTCACCAGACTGGCGACCAGAACAGAGTCGATGATCAAGGCAACCAACATGCCTGTCAGATAGGTCGCAAAAAAAGGTTCGTACTCGGGAAGCCGCAGCGGCAGATGCACAACGGTCAACAGACCAAAGAGCAGTGCCGTCAGCGCGGTGAATTTCCAGTATTCCTTTGGACCAAGCAAAAGTGCTGCCAGTGTCACCTGCAGCAGGTAGAGCGCCGTGAACGGGTTTGTTGCCCCCCCACTCAGCCCCAGCTGAATGGTCAGCAACAACATATCCACCAGCAGGACCTTGGTGAGGTTTGGGACGCGCTGTCGTTTGAGCCAGTAGACACTTAGCAGGTTCAGCCCCAGCAACGAGACCAACGTCCCCCCCATCCAGATCAGGGGCAAATCTATTTGAAGCACGAATTCGGCGAAGATAATCGTGCAGACTTGGCCTGCAAACGCTATCCAACGCAGCTGGACCAGAAGGCGCTGGTTTTTGAGGTCCGTATCAACCTCGTTATGCGCCAAGGCAAGGCGAGAGAATGCTAAGTTCCGGGCCACGCGCGGCGTTGCCTCCATTCATGTCTGCCAAACAAGAATGAAGCGGCGAGCGTGCCAATTGCAAGGGCGAACCAGGTCAAGGCATAGCTGAGATGGGCATTGCGGAAATTCACGACAGTCAGTCCGCCGATAGGATAGCCGCCCGGGTTCGGCGTGGCATCCGCATCTATGAAAAACGGCGCGGTCGTTACACCAATATCTGCGGAAATCGCGCCGACATCCCGGGAGTACCATCGGCCCTGCGCCGGATCGTTTTCCCGCAGGAACCCGCCCTTTGGTTCAGATATCCGGATCAGCCCGGTGATCGTGACCCTGCCCTGAACCTGCCCCTGTGAGCGGCTCGCCGGATCGCTGTGATCAGACGGTACAAAGCCGCGATTAATCTGATAGCTGCCTTCGGGAGTCACCAGCGGCGTCATCACCCAGTAGCCGCCACCAAGCTCGGTGACCGCCTGCACAAGAGTTTCATCCTCGTGCAGGAATTTGCCTGAAATTGTGACCCTGCGGTATTCATCCGTGTCACGCGTGAGGTCAGCCCATTCCTTCGATGACGGTGCAGCGACCGCAGACGCCGCAAGCCGTGCATCCACCCGTGTGATCAGCTCCCGCTTCCAGGACAGACGCTCGACCTGCCAGACCCCCAGCGAGGTGAACAGGATCAGCAACAAAGCGGCAAATCCCACCAGTATGCAGAGGGTTATCAGTGAACGTCGTTCCGGCCTTTGCCGGTCTGGGGCATGTGTCACGATCGCGTTTACATATCCCCGGTCATGGGCATCATGTTAGTGTTCATGTGATACATCACCCAGACAGAGCCTGACAGCATGATGACAAGAATGACGATGGTGAAAAGAAGGGTGATCATCGTCCAGCCTTCTTCCGAACTCGACCTCATGTGCAGGAAATAGATCATGTGAACGACGATCTGAATGGCCGCCGCCGCCAGCACCAGCGCGATCGTCAGATCCCGGTTGGGAAGCCCGCCAGACATCACAAGGCCAAAAGGGATGACCGTCAGCAGGACCGACAGCAGAAAACCGGTCACATAGGTTTTCATGCTTCCATGGTCATCCGCGTGAGAATGGGTTTCATGCGTGCTCATCAGATCATCCCCATGAGATAGACAAAGGTGAAAACGCCAATCCAGATGACATCCAGAAAGTGCCAGAATAGGCTCAGGCACATAAGGCGGCGTTTATTGAAACTGGTCAGTCCAAAGCGCAGCACCTGCAAGATCAGCGTGATCAGCCAGATGCTGCCAAAGGTGACGTGCAGCCCGTGGGTCCCGACCAGCGTGAAGAATGCCGATAGGAAGGCCGAGCTTTGCGGTGTTGCGCCTTCGGCAATCATATGGCTGAATTCGGTCAGCTCGATTGTCAGGAAGGCCGCGCCGAACAGCCCGGTGATCACCAGCCAGATCAGCATCGGCTTCACCCGGTCACGGGCCATTTCCAGCATGGCAAATCCATAGGTGATGGACGAAAACAGCAGCATTGCGGTGTTCAGCGCTACAAGCTCCAGATCGAACAGCTCTTTTGGTCCTGGCCCACCTGCAAAGCTGTGGCCCAAGACAGCGTAGACCGCAAATAGAACCGCAAAGATCAGACAGTCGCTCATCAGGTAGACCCAGAACCCCAGCATCGTGCTGGCGCCCTCGGGATGATGCGGCTCTTCGCTCAGGTGGAATTGCGGGGTGGAATTCGTGTCAACAGTCATTGTCATGGTTCAGGTCCCCCTTGCCAGAAGTTTTGAACGTGCGGCTTCGGTATCCGTCACCGTCCTAGCTGGAATGTGGAAATCGCGGTCGGTGATGAAGGTATGGCCGATGGCAACCGCAAGAATGGCGCCAAAGGATAGCGCGACAAGCCACCAGATATACCAGATAAGCCCGAACCCGCAGACTACGCTGAGCGCTGCAATGATCACCCCGGTGCCGGTATTCCTTGGCATGTGGATGGGTGCAAAATTGCTCTGCGGGCGTTTGTAGCCGTGGGTTTTCATATCGTGCCAAGCGTCAAGATCGCGCACCAGCGGTGTGAAGGCAAAATTATAGTCCGGCGGCGGCGAAGAGGTCGCCCATTCGAGTGTCCGCCCATTCCAGGGGTCCCCTGTCACATCTCGGTTCTTTTCCTTGTCGCGGATCGACACAGCGATCTGGATCAGAAAGGCGCCGATCCCGATGGCGATCAGCCCAGCACCAAAGGCGGCGATCACGAACCAGATTTGCAGGCTCGGATCGTCAAACACCCGCATCCGGCGTGTCACCCCCATGAGGCCAAGGATATAAAGCGGCGTGAAGGCGAACCAGTAGCCGATGACCCAGAACCAGAAAGATATTTTTCCCCAGAACTCATTCAGGGTGAAACCGAAGGCCTTGGGGAACCAGTAGTTCATACCGGCGAACAGGCCAAAGAGCACGCCGCCGATGATCACGTTATGGAAGTGCGCGATCAGAAACAGCGAGTTGTGCAGGACGAAATCGGCAGGCGGAACCGCCAGAAGGACACCGGTCATACCGCCGACCGTGAAGGTCAGCATAAAAGCGATTGTCCACATCATAGGCAGTTCGAACCGGATGCGGCCGCGATACATGGTGAAGAGCCAGTTGAAGAGCTTCGCCCCCGTGGGAATTGAGATGATCATCGTCGTGATCCCGAAGAACGAGTTCACGCTGGCCCCAGAGCCCATGGTAAAGAAGTGGTGCAGCCAGACGAGGTAGGACAGGATCGTGATGCAGATGGTTGCATAGACCATCGAGGTGTAGCCGAAGAGCTTTTTGCCCGAGAAGGTCGAGGTCACCTCGGAATATATGCCAAAGCAGGGCAGGATCAGGATGTAGACCTCTGGGTGACCCCAGATCCAGATGAAGTTCACATACATCATCGGGTTGCCGCCCATACCGTTCGTGAAGAAATGCGTGCCCATGTAGCGGTCAAGGGAGAGAAGCACCAAAACGGCGGTCAGAACGGGAAAGGAGGCAACGATCAGCACGTTGGTACACAGAGCGGTCCAGGTAAAGATCGGCATCCGCATCATGTGCATACCGGGTGCGCGCATCTTGATGATCGTCACCAGAAGGTTGATCCCGGACAGAGTCGTGCCAACACCCGCAATCTGCAGCCCCCAGATGTAGTAATCCACCCCGACATCAGGACTGGCACCGATCCCAGAAAGCGGCGGCATGGCCAGCCAACCGGCCTTGGAAAATTCACCGATGAACAGTGACATCATGACGACGATGGCACCGCCGACGGTCATCCAGAAGGAAAAGTTGTTCAGAAAGGGAAACGACACGTCCCGCGCGCCGATCTGCAACGGCACCACGTAGTTCATAAGCCCCGTGACCATGGGCATGGCCACGAAGAAGATCATGATCACTCCGTGTGCGGTAAAGACCTGATCATAGTGGTGCGCGGGCAGATACCCTTCGGACCCGCCAAAAGCCATGGCTTGTTGAAGCCGCATCATGATCGCATCGGCAAAGCCGCGCAGCAACATGATGACCCCAAGGACCATGTACATAATACCGATCTTTTTATGATCGACCGAGGTGAACCATTCCTTCCAGAGATAGCCCCAGAGACGAAAGTAGGTGAGCGCCCCAAAGACCACGATGCCGACCAACGCCACGACAGCGAAAGTGGCAAGCAAAATGGGCTCATGATAGGGAATGGACTCCAGGGACAGCCGACCGAATAGGAAGGAGTTTGAGGGATCTTGCACTGGCAATGTCATGTTTCGGTCCGTTCAGAGTGTATCTGGAGAAGAAGCGGCAGGTTTTGTCCCGAAGAACGGCGTCAGATCCTGCGACAGGCCATGCCCACGGAGCATCCCGCCACCGGTGGGATCCGCCTTCATCGGCTCATCGGGGGCGTGTTCGCCCATTTGGTCCATCGGGGCCATGTGGGTCATGTGTTCGGACGGGGCCGTGCGATCCGCATCGTTCATGGCGGTCATCGGTTCCTGTCCGGCTCGTGTCCGCGCGTCGCGCATCATCACGTCGTCCATGCAGGCCGTACCGGGAGCGACGCACATGTTGAGGATATCGTGATACAGCTCGTCTGAAACCGCGCTGTAGAATTTTGGCGCGACGTTTTCAGTTGGCTGCTCAAGCGACAGATAAGCTGTGGCATCTAGTGTGGCGTCAGACGCACGGGACTTTGCTACCCAAGTTTCAAAGTCTGCATCGCTGACCACGTGGAACTTGAACCGCATGCCGGAAAAGCCCGCACCGGAGTAGTTCGAGGAAAAGCCATCATAGATCCCTTTCTCGTTGATCACCCCGTGCAACATCGTTTGCATGCCGGGCATCGTGTAGATCATCCCCGCCATCGTCGGCACGTAGAAGGCATTCATCACCTCGGACGAGGTCAGTTTGAACTC
Source organism: Puniceibacterium antarcticum (assembly GCF_002760615.1). Classification (GTDB taxonomy): domain Bacteria; phylum Pseudomonadota; class Alphaproteobacteria; order Rhodobacterales; family Rhodobacteraceae; genus Puniceibacterium; species Puniceibacterium antarcticum. The sequence goes on from NZ_AWWI01000120.1 coordinate 76,884, forward strand.
GATCGGGCGATCAACCGGTGCGGCCAGTTCGTTAACTGTCGCAATCCCGTACTCTGGATAAATAAACAGCCATTTCCAATCGAGCGAGACGACCTCGACCTGCAGTGGCTTACGGTCCTTGGTGATCTTGGTGGTGGAGGAGATACGATCCAGCGGGCGGTAGGGATCAAGAAGGTGTGTGCCGACCCAGGTCAATCCACCCAGACAAATCACGATCAGCAGCGGCGCAGCCCAGATCACCAGCTCCAACCGTGTGGAGTGGCTCCATTCCGGATCATAAGTCGCATCCCGATTGGACGCCCGATACCTCCACGCGAAAAATACGACGAGGAGCATCACCGGGACGATGATAATCAGCATCAGATAGGTGGAGTTGAGCAGGATGTCCTTTTGCTGCGCGGCGACATCGCCCGAAGGGGACAAAACAACTGTCTTGCAGGCAGAGACAAGGAAAAATGGCGCAGACAGAGCCGCTAAGTATAAACGTTTCAATGCATTTCCAGTCTGTTAGTCCAGATTTGACAGGTTTGGATGTAACCCGAGCCTGTTTTGCACCGGCGATATCGGCCATGCTGCAGGTGCAACATTGGACAATTTGTCCAATGCAAAGCCCGACGGAACAGGAGCAGGACACTCACAACATTCAACAGTGAACGGAGCATCAACGGCATGACAAGAACTGCCTCGACCATGGCCGAACAGGACGCCCGCGCGCTGCATCACGCGCAGATCCCGCTGGAACCGGGCGAGATTTCCATTGGCGTCATTATTGGACGGACCTCGGAATTCTTCGACTTTTTTGTCTATGCGATCGCCTCGGTGCTGGTATTCCCCGCGCTCGTCTTTTCTTTCACTGACCCGCTGCACGGAACGATCTATTCCTTTGCAATCTTCGCGCTTGCCTTTCTGGCCCGCCCGTTCGGCACCGCCATCTTCACGCTGATCGACAAGAATTTTGGGCGCGGGGCCAAGCTGACCTCCGCTTTGTTCCTTCTGGGGGCCTCAACCGCAGCGCTGGCATTCACCCCAAGCTTTGATGACGTGGGCTGGTATGCGATTGTGATTCTTGCCGTTCTCCGGATTGGTCAGGGGCTTGCCCTGGGCGGCGCTTGGGATGGTCTCGCATCACTTCTCGCGATGAACGCACCTGCGAACCGCCGGGGATGGTACGCCATGGTCCCTCAGCTGGGCGCGGCGCTTGGCATGATCGTGGCCAGCGGCATTTTCGTATTCCTCGTGACAAGACTGAGCGCGCAGGACTTTATGGACTTTGGCTGGCGCTATCCCTTCTTTGTGGCTTTTGCGATCAACGTCGTGGCCTTGTTCGCACGGCTACGCATTGTGGCAACACCTGAATATGAAAAGCAGTTTGCCAACCTTGAACTGACCCCGGTCCGGGTCAGCGAGACAATTGCAAATGAGGGCCGCAACGTGCTGCTTGGCGCATTTACCCCCCTTGCCAGCTTTGCTCTTTTCCACATGGTCACGGTGTTCCCGCTGTCATGGGTTTTTCTGTTCACTACCGACAATCCGGCGGACTTTCTGACGATCGAGATCCTGGGCGCCATCATAGGGTTTTTCGCTATCATGTTGTCAGGCCTTCTGGCAGATAGGATCGGTCGGCTCAGACTGCTGACGGGGTGTGCGGTTGCCATCGGCGCCTTTGCCCTGTGCGCCCCAGTGCTGTTGAGCGGCGGTGCAACCGGCCAGATTGTCTATATGTTCACCGGTTTTGCGCTGCTTGGCCTGTCGTTCGGTCAGTGTTCAGGGGCAGTTGCCGTGCGGTTTTCGCGGCGGTACCGCTATACAGGCTCGTCCTTGACCTCTGACATCGCCTGGCTTTTCGGGGCAGGATTTGCCCCGGTCGTCGCACTGTTGCTGTCGTCCTCGCTGGGATTGTGGACAAGTGGCGCCTATCTGCTGTCCGGTGCCATCTGCACGTTCATCGCGCTGCGGGTGACCAAACAGCTGGAGTTTGATGATTGATCTTCACGAGCTGATTGGCTTGTACTTAGGAGGCGCAAAACAAACGCGCCTCCCCGTTTCCGGAAGGCACCCTGAAGCTTCAGGATCTTCGTTTCAAATTGACCACGCGGTGTTTCATGCGCATGCTATCTGAAACACCGCGTGTGGTCTGAATTCAGACCACATCGATCTGCTGAAAACCGTCCTTCAAGGCCTTGGACCAGGCGCTGCTCATCTTGGCAAAACCTTCATCCGTCGCCTCAATCCGCCGCAGTTCAGACACTTCAAGCGCGTCAGTCTTGATCACGGCCAGATCAAGCGGCATCCCCACGCTGAGGTTGGAGCGCAGGGTTGAATCCATCGAAAGCAGCACGGCTTTCTGCGCTTCGGCGAGCGATGTTTCGGGTGTGATCACACGGTCAAGAATTGGCTTCCCATACTTGTGCTCCCCGATCTGCAGATAAGGCGTATCAGCTGTCGCCTCGATAAAATTGCCCTCTTTGTAGATGAGGAACATGCGCATCGGGCCGCCCTTGCGCTGACCGGCAACAATCATAGAGGCGCTTGCGCCCTGATTCATGCGGCTGATCTTGTTGGACACCTCGACCGTCACGTCGGACAATACGCTGCCCACCAGTTGCGCGACCTTGAGCATGGTCGGCGCCTTGAGAATCGATTCGGTTTCGTCGGCATCCGGATTTTCGGCGGCATCGGTGAGCCGCGCGATCACTGTCTGCGTCACGGACAAGCTGCCTGCCGTCATGATTGCGACAACCCTCTCGCCCGGAACCGAGAAGGTGAACATTTTCCGGTATATTGCGATGTTGTCGAGCCCCGCGTTCGTGCGCGTATCAGACAGCAGCACAACCCCGGCGTCCAGTAGCAGACCGACACAGTAAGTCATCGAACCCATACCCCTACAGATGGTTTAGAGCACAGCTAGTCCCAAACGTTAACTGCTGCAATGCGCTCGCTGTGCTCTATCCTGTCAGAAGTGTGTGGAAACTCTATTACTGCTGATATTGCGACATCACGGCGACCGAAACGTCCAGATGTTCCTTCACCCCGGCATTCATTATTCCCCGAATGGGCGCTGCATCCTGTGCGTCATACCCAGAACAGAGCCGGATATAGCGTTCATCGGGGCAGCAGCGGTTGGAGGCATCAAAGCCGACCCAGCCAAGCCCCTGAACGTAAAGTTCGGCCCAGGCATGGCTGGCCTCACCCATCGCATCCTCGCCCGAATGCAGATAGCCCGCCACATAGCGCGCCGGGATATCAGCGGCATGGGCCACAGCGATCAGCGCGTGTGTATGATCCTGACACACGCCCTTACCACCGGCTAGCGCCTCTGCGGCGGTGGTCATTTCCTCGGTCGCGCCAGGCACGTATTCGATGGCTTCGTTCACCGCACGGGCCAGCGCATGGGCGCGGTTCAGCGCGCTGTCGCCGTCCAAGCCCTCCAGCGCCGCGGCAGACAATTCGCGCAAAGCGGTGTCGGGACGTATCATCCGGGTCCGGCGCAGATATGTAGTCGGAGGTACTGTCTCACGATAATTGCGCAGTACACCGAACAGATCGACTGTTTCGACCTCACCGATCACCTCGATCACCAGCTCGTCAACGGGCCCACGGACCGAGATCGTCTCGACCATATCGCCGGCAGAGTCGCGAAACGCCGCCCCGCGAATGGCGTCGCCCGTGGTCACGGTCCAGGACAGGATGTTCTGACTGCCGCAGGTAGAGGGAATCAGCTTGTGCGTCTGGACCAGCCCGCGCGCGGGCGTGTCGAAAGAGTAGCGCGTGACGTGTTTGACGTTCAGCCTCATGTCGGCATCCCCTGGAGATAGCTTTCGTGTACGGTGTAGGCCAGATCGCCGTTCTGACGCATGAAACGGATTAGGAATTCATGCAGACCTTCATCAAAGATATCCTTGACCTGCGCTTCGGCCAGCTCGGCCAGAATTTCGCGGACCTTGGACTGGGCCGGGGTGGCCCCCCCATAGCCGCGCCCGATGTGGTCCAGATGTTCGCAGGAATGTTGAACGGCCGACAGAAGAGAGCGCGGGAACATCCGGTTGAGAATCAGGAAGTCCGCGATCTTTGCAGCGGTCAGTTCTCCGGGATAAGTCCAGCTGAAGGCGCGGTGCGCCGACATCGACCGTAGCAGGGTCACCCATTGCGACTGATCCAGACCCGAGCCGACGTAGCTCACGCTGGGCAGGAGGACGTAGTATTTGACGTCCAGCAGGCGGGCGGTGTTGTCGGCGCGTTCTATGCCGAAACCGGTCCCCATGAAATGATAACCGTCGTTGCGCAGCTGGGTCGTTTCGATGCAGCCCCGGATCAGCGCGGTGGACCGAAGCGTCCATTCGGTCAGATCGCTGAGCTGCAGCTTGGACCGTTCCGTGCGCTGAAACTGCTTCAGTTCCTGAAACGCGCCGTTGATCGCGTCCCAGACGGAGGAGGTCAGTGCCGTGCGCACGATGCGCGCGTTTTCGCGCGCCATGTTAAGACAGGACAGGACCGATGACGGGTTGTCCGCGTCAAAGAACAGGAAGGTTTCTGCATTGCGCTGGACCGTGTCGCTATATTTTTCGTTGAACATCTCCAGCGTACCATTGGCCTGAAGGATTGCTTCCCAGTCGTTGCGAAAGCCGCCGCCGATGTCGGGAAGCAGCGCGCTGCGCCCGCCGACTTCAAGCAGGCGTGCGGTGGTTTCTGCGCGTTCGATATAGCGCGCCATCCAGTAAAGGTGATTGGCTGTCCTGCTCAGCATGTTCTCACTCCGCCAATACCCATGTATCTTTTACTCCACCGCCCTGACTTGAGTTCACCACTAGGGATCCTTCGGTCATCGCCACGCGGGTCAGGCCCCCGGGCACCAGTTCGATCGTTTCCCCCACCAGACAATATGGCCGCAGATCCACATGGCGCGGCGCGATACCTGCGTCCACAAAGGTCGGGCAGGCAGACAGAGAAAGCGTTGGCTGCGCGATGTAGTTTCCCGGGTTTTCGATGATCTTCTGACGGAAGAGCTCAATCGTGCTTTTGTCCGAAGCAGGGCCGACCAGCATGCCATAGCCGCCAGAGCCATGCACCTCTTTCACCACCAGCTCGGAAAGGTGTTCAAGAACGTATTTATAGTCGTCATTCTTGGCGCATTGCCAAGTCGGGACATTCTCAAGGATCGGCGCCTCACCCAGATAAAAGCGAATCATTTCAGGGACGTAGGTGTAGATTGCCTTGTCATCTGCGACCCCCGCCCCCGGGCAGGAACAGATATTCACCCCCCCCGAGCGGTAAACCGACATAAGCCCCGGCACGCCCAGCATCGAATCGGGCCGGAAGCACAGCGGATCAATGAAATCATCATCCAGTCGGCGGTAGATCACATCGACCTTCTTTGGACCTTCGGTGGTCTTCATCCAGACGAAATCGCCCTCGACAAACAGGTCCTGCCCTTCAACCAGCTCTACCCCCATGAGGTCGGCAAGGTAGGAATGCTCATAATAGGCGCTGTTGAACTGCCCAGGAGTAAGTATGACGACCGTCGGTTCACTGTCGCACTTCAGCGGGGCCACAGAGGCAAGCGTCTTTTTCAGCAGCCGAGCGTATCCGTCCACCGGCGCAATACGATTTTCGACGAAAAGTTGAGGAAACATGCGCATCATGACCTCGCGGTTCTGCAGCATGTAGCTTACGCCCGACGGCGTGCGGCAATTGTCTTCAAGTACAAAGAACTGATCCGCGCCCGTCCGCACCAGATCGATGCCCACGATATGAGAATAGATGTTGCGCGGCGGGCGGAAACCAATGGCGGCCTTTTCAAAGGCAGCATTCTTGGTGATCAGATGTTCAGGAATACGCCCGGCCTTGATGATCTCACCCCGGTCATAGACGTCAGCCAGAAAGGCGTTCAACGCCGCCGCCCTCTGACGTATCCCGCGATCAAGCTTGCGCCATTCGCTGTTGGTAAAGACGCGCGGGAACATGTCAAAGGGGATAAGTCGTTCTGGATCGCCGCCCTCGCCATAGACGGCAAAAGTGATACCGACGCGTTTGAAAAGATTCTCGGCCTCGCTCTGCTTCAAGCTCCGCAGATCGTCGGGCATGGATTTGTGCCAGCGTTCAAGACTTTCGTAAGCCGCACGCACTTCTGCACCATTGAGCATTTCATTGAACAAGAGATCATTCCGTTCGTTCAGGAGTGTAAACCATTCGTGAATAACACATCACCTGCGGCTCCGTATGTAAAACCGATAATCCAGCAGCAGTCCCAGCCCGACTTCATTGGATTAATAATCAGGCAAAACCAGATGTCGCACACGCCAAAGTGGAAAGCAAACTGCGGAATTTCGCACAAAAACTGGCATCTTTGCCTGATAGCACGTGATTTCCTCGCGATCTTTGCCGATGTTGCCCGAAAATATGGCGGACCCAAGGTAAACCGATCACAAAATAATCAAATGCATTCAGTCGGGCGTTGCGATCGTCGGGAATGTTGGCTTGTGACGCGGCAAACATCACCGTGGTAACGCGTCTTCGTGTTGAAGGCGGACCACATCGCGCAACCGTCCTGAGGATGGACCGCGGCCAAAACAAAAACGCTGCGGCGGGAGGACGGGCGGGATTCCGCAACGGGGCCAAGCTCTGAATTACGTCTTTGACATGCTGCACCACAACGGGATGGACTACATGATTTCCAAGCTTTCACTTACGGCACTTGCCACCACCGCTCTGGTCGGCCTTGCCGGTGCGGCTTCGGCGCAGGACTGCCCAATCAAGATCGGCGTACTGCATTCGCTGTCTGGCACCATGGCGATTTCCGAGACCACCCTCAAAGACACCATGCTGATGCTGATCGCAAAGCAGAACGAAAAAGGCGGCGTTCTGGGCTGCCAGCTAGAAGCCGTGGTCAAGGACCCTGCCTCTGACTGGCCGCTGTTTGCAGAAAAAGCCCGCGAGCTGATCTCGAACGACAAGGTCGTCGTGACCTTTGGCAGCTGGACCTCCTCCTCGCGCAAGGCCGTTCTGCCGATCCTCGAAGAGCTGAACGCACTCTACTTCTACCCCGTCCAGTACGAGGGCGAAGAAAGCTCGAAGAACGTGTTCTACACCGGCGCCGCGCCAAACCAGCAGGCGATCCCGGCGGTGGATTATTTCCTCGAAGAGCTTGGCGTTGAAAAGTTCGCTCTGCTCGGCACCGACTACGTCTATCCCCGTACCACCAACCGCATCCTTGAGGCTTACCTCAAGGACAAGGGCATCGCCGCCGAAGACATCTTTGTGAACTACACGCCCTTCGGTCAGTCCGACTGGGCCACAATCGTGTCCGACGTCGTGGCCCTTGGTGCCGACGGCAAACAGGTCGGCGTGATTTCGACCATCAACGGCGATGCGAACATCGGTTTCTACAAGGAGCTCGCAGCGGCCAACGTGTCGGCAGATGACATCCCCGTCGTCGCCTTCTCGGTCGGCGAAGAGGAGCTCTCGGGCCTCGACACCTCCAACCTCGTCGGCCACCTTGCAGCGTGGAATTACTTCATGACCGCCGACACGCCTGCCAATGCCGAATTCATCAAGGAATGGCACGCATATATCGGTGACGACAAGCGTGTGACCAACGACCCGATGGAGGCGCATTACATCGGCTTCAACATGTGGGTGAACGCGGTCACAGCCGCAGGCACCACCGATGTGGACGCGGTACGCGAAGCGATGTGGGGTCAGGAATTCCCGAATCTCACCGGCAGCACCGCCGTCATGGGCACAAACCACCACCTGTCCAAGCCGGTCCTGATCGGCGAAATCCGTGCCGATGGTCAGTTTGACATCATCTCCCAGACCGAGCCGGTCGCGGGCGATGCCTGGACCGATTACCTGCCTGAATCCGCGGTCCTGACCTCGGATTGGAAAGAGCTCGGCTGCGGCATGTACAACACTCAGACCGAAACCTGCGTTCAGATGAAGTCCAACTACTGATCCAGCGTTTCGCGGGCGCGGACCCTCCCTTCCGCGCCCGCTTTTTTGCACGATTTTACATGTCAGGCGGTATTCATGCTTCGCGCGCTTTTCCTTGCCTTTGCGCTGTTCCTCTCCATGTCAGGCGTTCAAGCCCAGACCCAGAGCCCAACAGAGGATCTTCAGACCGTCCTCCAGCGCCATGCAGCCGAGGTTGCCAATCCGGGTCGGCTCAGCGTCGGTGCACTGATCGCCGATCTTGTCGCCTCTAGGCAGCCTAACGTTGCGAGCTTCCTTGAACGCTGGCAGGATAAGGGCGTTTATCAGCGCACAACCGACGGTCTTTTCTTCTATGCCATACGGCAAGGTGACGCCTACGCTCTGACCAACATGACAACCGGCGAATCCGCAGGCACTGCCCCCGCCGATGTGATGACCGAAATCCGCCCCAACGGCGGTGTGCGCCGCGTGATCGGCGCGGCACTCGTCCAGTTCCAGCTCTCTGATCCCGATCGCGCCCGCCGCGTCGCCGCCCTCGACGCCATCTCGCGAAGCCCCGATGCCGATCAGATCGACCCCCTGCGCGCCTCGATCGAAGGTGAGCCGGACCCGGCGCTGAAGCTGCGCAAGGAACGTCTTGCCGGCCACCTGCGCGCCCGCTTCGGCAAATCGACCGAAGACCGGATCGGCGCGATCAACGAACTCTCCTCGGCCCTAGACGTTGAAACCCGTTCGGTCCTCAATCTGGTCCTCACCACAACCTCCGGCGTCGCCCCCTCAGTGCCCGAAGGCACCAATGTCGCCCGCATCCTCAAGGTCGGCACCGACATCAATGAGGCTGTCGCCTACAACCGCCTCGTCGATGCAAATCTCGCCCCCGCCCCGATACCCCCGGCCGCGGTCAAGGCCGCACTGACCGCCAATATCACCGACGGTCGCGTCGGCGGCATCCCGGTCGGCCAGCTCGGAAATGAGACGAACCGCTCCGACGCCTATGATGCCCTCGCCACCGCAGGCACCGTACCGCCGCAGGTGACACCCGCGATCCGCACCGCCGCCCTGTCCTCCAACGTCTTTTACGACGCCTACACCGAACCCAACCCGGCCGTCACCGACGCCGCCCGCGCCGCACTGGACGAGGTCGAAGCCCGCGTCGCCCGCTATCAGATCATCGACATCAGCATGGATGCGCTCTCCCTCGCCTCAATCTACTTCCTCGCAGCCATCGGCCTTGCCATCACCTTCGGCGTGATGGGGGTGATCAACATGGCCCATGGCGAATTCATCATGATGGGCGCCTATACCGGCTATGTGGTGCAGCTTTTCATCCCCGACTACACCATCTCTTTGCTCGTTGCCCTGCCGCTGGCCTTTGCCGTGACCTTCGGCGCCGGTGTTGCTATGGAACGTCTGGTGATCCGCCACCTCTACCACCGCCCGCTGGAAACCCTGCTCGCCACCTTCGGCATCTCGATCGCGCTGCAACAGCTGGCCAAGAACATCTTTGGCACACAGGCCCGCCCGCTCACCTCCCCCAGCTGGCTCGACGGCGCCTGGGTGATAAACGACGTGGTGCAGATCGCCAATATCCGCATCGCGATCTTCGTGCTGGCGCTGATATTCCTTGCCCTCATCCTCTTCGTGCTCAAACGCACACGTCTGGGGCTTGAGGTCCGCTCGGTCACCCAGAACCCCGGCATGGCCGCCTCCATGGGCATCAACCCCGACCGCATCAACATGCTCACCTTCGGCCTCGGCTCCGGCATCGCAGGTATCGCCGGCGTTGCGATCGGGCTCTATGCCAAGGTCACCTCGGAAATGGGCTCGGATTACATCGTGCAAAGCTTCATGACCGTGGTGGTGGGCGGCGTCGGCAACGTCTGGGGCACGCTGGCCGGCGCCAGCCTGATCGGCTTCCTGCAAAAGGGCATCGAATTCTTCAATCCCTCCAACACGCTGGCCGCCCAGACCTACATGATCCTGTTCATCATCCTCTTCATCCAGTTCCGCCCCAAGGGCATCGTCGCCCTCAAAGGCCGCGCGGCAGGAGACTGATCATGACACCCCAAACCCTCTTCCCGCCTTCATCTGCCTCAAAATATCCCGGGGGTGAATTGGCCGCAGGCCAAGAGGGGGCTGGCCCCCTCCCCTTTGCCTCCAAACCCGCAGGACCAGAAACATGACCCAAGGCTTCCTGTCGAAAAACCCCTCGGTGCTGTGGTTCCTGCTGGTCCTCGGCCTCTTCACGCTTGGCGTCACGGTCCTGTCTGAAACCGCAGGCGTCGGCCTGATTTCCACCAGCTTCGTCAAGACGCTGGGCAAGACACTCTGCCTTTGCCTCATCGCCATCGCCATGGATGTGGTCTGGGGCTATTGCGGCATTCTCAGCCTGGGGCATTTCGCCTTTTTCGGCATCGGCGGCTATGCCATCGGCATGTGGCTCATGTACGCTAGGACCGAAATCATCGTGATCAAGAGCCTCAACGCCGCCGCCATCCCGCCAACCCCCGAGGAAATCACCGACGCCGTCGGCCAGCAGATCTTTGGCGTCGTCGGATCGACAGACTTCCCCTGGCTCTGGGCCTTCTCGGACTCGCTGTTCCTGCAGCTTCTGATGGTTGTACTTGTCCCCGGCCTGCTGGCGCTGGTGTTTGGCTGGCTGGCCTTCCGCAGCCGCGTGACCGGCGTGTACCTTTCGATCCTGACGCAGGCGATGACCCTGGCACTCGCGCTCTACCTCTTCCAGAACGACAGCGGGTTGCGCGGCAACAACGGCCTCTCGGGCCTGCAGAACATCCCTGGATTTGAACGCACCCCGCAGGCCGTCATCTCGCTCGGCTTTTTCTGGGCCTCGGCGCTTGCCCTGGCGCTTGGCTATGTGCTCTTCGCCTGGGTCGTCTCGGGCAAGATGGGCAGCGTGATCCGCGGCATTCGCGACAATGAATCCCGCGTGCGCTTCCTTGGCTATCACGTGGAAACCTACAAGCTCTTCGTCTTCACCCTCACCGCCGTCATCTCGGGCATCGCAGGCGCGCTTTATTATCCGCAGGCGGGCATCATCAACCCGGCGGAAGTCGCGCCCATCGCGTCGATCTACCTTGCCGTCTGGGTCGCCATCGGCGGGCGCGGGCGGCTCTACGGTGCTGTTCTGGGCGCCGCAGTCGTGTCGCTGATGTCGTCCTGGTTCACCGGGGGCGGTGCGCCCAACATCCCGCTGGGCTTTTACACGATCCAGTGGACCGACTGGTGGCTGGTGCTGCTTGGCTTCAGCTTTGTCGCCGTTACGCTGTTCTTTCCCAAAGGGATTGGCGGCTTGTTTGACATCATCGTGCGCAAGGGGGATCAGAAATGAACACGCTGCTCGAACTCTCCGGCGTCTCGGTCTCCTTCGACGGCTTCCGCGCCATCAACAACCTCTCCTTTCAGATCGGAGAGCCCGAGCTGCGCGCCATCATCGGCCCCAATGGCGCGGGCAAGACGACCTTCATGGACATCATCACCGGCAAGACCCGGCCCGATGCAGGCCGCGTGATCTTTGGCGAAAAATCCGTCTCCCTTCTCAAGATGTCAGAGAGCCAGATCGCCCGGTCGGGCATCGGACGCAAGTTCCAGAAACCCACGGTGTTCGAGGCGCAGACCGTGCGCGAAAACCTTGCCATGGCGCTCAGCAATCCGCGCGGGCCGTTCGATGTGCTGATCTATCGCAAGACCCCAACCGGCGCTGCCCGGATCGAAGAAATCGCGGATGAGATCGGCCTGTCCGATCACCTCACCCGCCGCTCGGGCGAGCTCAGCCATGGGCAGAAGCAATGGCTGGAAATCGGCATGCTGCTGGCGCAGGACCCACGCCTCTTGCTGGTCGATGAACCCGCCGCTGGCATGACCCCGGCCGAGCGCGAGCACACAACCGACCTGTTGAAGCGCGCCGCGCAGACCCGCGCCGTTGTCGTGGTCGAACATGACATGGAATTCGTGCGCCGGCTCGACTGCAAGGTGACCGTCCTGCACGAAGGCTCGGTTCTCGCCGAAGGCTCGCTGGATCACGTGACCAAGAACAAGGACGTCATCGACGTCTATCTGGGGAGATAACAGATGCTCAGCGTCGACAACCTGACCCTGCATTATGGCCAGAGCCAGATCCTGCACGGCATCTCTCTGCGCGCGCGCGCCGGCGAAGTCACCGCCGTCATGGGCACCAACGGCGTCGGCAAGACCTCATTGCTCAAGGCGATTGCCGGGCGGCACCCCTATTCCGGCGGCACCATCACGCTCGACGGGACCGTTCTCAACCATGCCACCGCCTATCAGGCCGCCCGCGCAGGCATCGCCTACGTGCCGCAGGGGCGCGAGGTGTTTCCCCTGATGACCGTCATGGAAAACCTCGAATCCGGCTTCGCCTGCCTGCCAAAATCCGAACATTTTGTGCCGGACACCATCTGGGAACTCTTCCCGATCCTCAAGGAATTCACCCACCGTCGGGGCGGCGATCTGTCCGGCGGGCAACAGCAACAGCTGGCCATCGCCCGCGCGCTGATCTCGAAACCGCGCGTGCTGCTGCTCGACGAACCCACCGAGGGCATTCAGCCGAACATCATCCAGCAGATCGGCCGCGTCATCGCCCGCCTGCGCGATCAGGGCGACATGGCAATCATACTGGTCGAGCAGTATTTCGACTTCACCTATGGTCTTGCTGACAGTTTTTTCGCCGTCAACCGCGGCGCCGTTGTGCTCGAAGGGCCGCGCGCCGAAATCGACCGCGAAACCCTGCTGGCGCGTGTGTCGATCTGATGACACCGCCCCGGGACATCCCGGAAACGGCGTGCTAGATCCTCTCCGATACCGGAGAGACCGATGCACCAGCCCCCCCTGCCCCTGACCCGCGACCTCGTTCTGATCGGGGGCGGGCACACCCATGCCCTCGTCCTGCGCAAATGGGGCATGAAGCCACTGCCGGGCGTGCGCCTGACCCTGATAAACCCCGGCGCGACGGCGCCCTATTCCGGCATGCTGCCGGGGCACATCGCCGGGCACTACAGCCGCGACGCGCTGGACATCGACCTCGTAAAACTCGCGCGCTTTGGCGGCGCGCGGCTGGTCAACGGCGCGGCAGATGGCATTGACCTGAGCGCCCGAACCGTCAGCGTCGCAGGCAGCCCGCCCGTCGGCTTTGACGCCCTGTCGATCGATATCGGCATCACCAGCGCAATGCCGATGATCCCGGGCTTTCAGCAATACGCGACCCCGGCCAAACCCCTCGGCCCCTTCGCCTCGGCCTGGCGGCATTACCTCGGCCTCACGGGTCCGGCCTCGGTCGCCGTGATCGGCGGCGGTGTCGCGGGCGCGGAAATCGCCATGGCCATGGCCCATGCCCTGCGCAGCCGGGGCCGCCCCTATGCCATCCACCTTCTGGACAGATCACAGGCCCTGACCAGTCTGGGCAACGCCACGGCGCGCCGCATACGGGATGCGATGACCGCGCTCGACATCCAGCTGCACGAAAATACCGAAATCACCGCCGTGACCCCCAACGGTGTGACACTGACAAACGGCGCGCAGATCCCGGCCGAGTTCGTGACGGGGGCCGCCGACGCGCGGCCCTATGACTGGCTGCAGACCACCGGCATGACCCTGCAGGACGGCTTCATCACCGTCGATTCCCGCCTGCGCAGCAGTGATCCCGCGATCTTTGCCACCGGTGACTGCGCCTATTTCGCCACCGACCCCAGACCCAAGGCCGGGGTCTATGCCGTCCGTCAGGCGCCGATCCTCGACCACAACCTGCGCGCCGTCCTGACTGAAACCGGCGGGCTGCGCCCCTACCGCCCCCAGCGCGATTACCTCAAGCTGATCTCTATGGGCGGCAAGACAGCAATCGCCGAACGCTTTGGGCTGCCCCTGTCCGGCCCGCTCATGTGGCGCTGGAAAGACCATATCGACCAGAAATTCATGCGGAAATTCACCGATTACCCGGTCATGCCCCGCCCCCATCTCCCGTGGCCCCGCGCCGCCGAAATGCGTGAAACGCTGGGGCCCAAGCCAATGTGCGGCGGCTGCGGTGCCAAGGTCGGGCGCGGCACGCTGGGCGATGTCCTGCGCGCCCTGCCCCCGCATGAGCGCACCGACATCACCGCCCTGCCCGGCGATGACGCGGCCCTGCTGCACATGGGCGACACGCGTCAGGTGCTCAGTACCGACCACCTGCGCAGCCTGACCGATGATCCCGTCACCATGACCCGCATCGCCGCCAACCACGCGTTGGGGGACATCTGGGCCATGGGCGCACAGCCTCAGGCCGCGCTGGTCAGTCTGATCCTGCCGCGCCTGTCGGAACCGCTCACCCGCCGCCTGCTCAACGAGATCATGCAGACGTCGCACGACGCCCTGCACGCCGCCGGGGCGGAAATTGTCGGCGGCCACAGTTCGGTCGGGGATGAGCTGACCATCGGCTTCACCATCACGGGCCTCTGCCACGCAGATCCGATCACGCTGGCAGACGGGCAGCCGGGCGATCTGCTGATCCTGACCAAACCTATCGGCAGCGGTGTCGTCATGGCAGCCGACATGGCCGGCGCCGCACAGGGTCACGATGTCCTGCATTGCCTCGGGATGATGATGCAGCCACAGGCCGGGGCGTCGCACCTGCTCTCCTGCGTCCATGCCATGACGGATGTAACCGGCTTTGGTCTCGCGGGCCACCTGCTCGGCCTCTGCGAGGCGTCAGGCCTCGCCGCGACCCTCGATCTGTCGGAAATTCCGCTGATGCAGGGCGCGCTGGAGCTATCGGAACGCGGGCACCGCTCGTCCCTCTACCCCCAGAACCGCGCCGCCGCACCGGAACTGCCCGAGGATGCGCGCACCGCCCTCCTCTTTGATCCGCAGACCGCAGGCGGTCTGCTTGCCGCCGTCCCGTCAGACCGCGCCCCAGAAGTGCTGAAATCCCTGATCAGCGCAGGCTACCCCGCAGCAGTGATCGGCAGGCTCAGCTCAGGACTGCCTCAGATAAAGCTCGCGCCATGAAACCGCTCGGCAATCCGATCCGCCAGCAGCTCAAGATCCGGATCTGACAGACCCGGCGTTTCAAACCGCGCGATGATGTCCGGCGTCATCGCGCGCATGGATTTGGCATAGGCCGGATCGTAATGCTGCTCGGCCAGCGCCGCCGTCAGGGCAAGCCGGTCCCCCGACTCGATCAGCTTGAACCAGTGATCGACCACCGCAGCCCCCCGATAGGCCACAAGATGACGCAGCTTGTCGCGCAGCGCGTCTCCGTCCGACAGGATGTCATCATAGGCCTCAGCCAGATACCTTGCCCGCGCAGCGATCGGTGCGCTGACCTCGATCCAAGGCGCCTCTTTCATCGCGGCCCATACCGACGGCGGCACAATCAGATTGCCAATCTTGCTCGACTCTGCCTCCACCAGAACGGGTTGGGTCGGATCCATTCCCCGCAAGGCCACTACCAATGCGGTTTCAAACGCCTTTTGGCTGGGCTGCCCCCCGGGTATCCCGCCAAGCAAGGACCCGCGATGCCGCGCCAACCCTTCAAGATCCAGCATCTGAACGCCTCGTCGCGCCAGATGCTGGAGCAGCGCGGTCTTGGCCGTCCCGGTGTAGCCGCCCAGCTGGATCAGCCGCAGCCCGAGTGATGCGTCATAGAGTCGCTCTGTCACAAGCCTACGGTACGTCTTGTATCCGCCCTTGATCATGTCAGAGCGCCATCCGATCTGCGCCAGCATCCAGGCAAAGGATCCCGAGCGCTGCCCGCCCCGCCAGCAATAGACCAAAGGCTGCCAGCCACCGTCATGGTGCGCCAGCGGCCCTGCTATGTGATCAGAAGCATTGCGAAACACCAGCGCCGCCCCGATCTTGCGCGCAAAGAACGGGCTTTGCTGCTTGTAAATTGTGCCGACACGGGCACGTTCTTCGTTGTCGAGTACGGGAAGGTTGATCGCCCCTGGCACATGATCCTCTGCATATTCCGCAGGACTACGTACGTCGATCACGGTGTCAAAGCCATGATCAAGGATCTGGTCGAGCTTGCTGATTTCCATTGTCATGTGCAGCATTTACCCCGGCACAGACGGCGGGGAAAGCGCGAAGACACCACAAATCACGTATCCAGTCGCAATGGTGTGAAATTTCCTGCTTTCCCCTCTGGACACCCGTTGTCGGCTCGCCTAGAAGGCCAACACCCGAACGGTTCGCCGTTCTCCCGTGCCCGGGTAGCTCAGGGGTAGAGCAGTGGATTGAAAATCCTCGTGTCGGTGGTTCGATTCCGCCCCCGGGCACCACGTTTTCTCGAAAGCGTGGAAAAATCCCCTTAATTATATGATAACTTAATAACTTGTGTTATGTGGAACTGTAAAGTTGCTACAGGAAATGCTACGGATACGTTTGTGTTTGATTACCTTCTGGGGCGACACCAGAAGTTGCAACTTGTGCGTATCCGCAAATTTGCCAGACCTCGTCAGCTGATGGCGTTGCTGGACCTTGTGCCGGAGGAACGGTCCAGCGGATAGACGTGGAGATGATGCTGCGGCAGGAAGGGATCCCTCAGCGGCAGCGCAGTCAGCATGATAGGCGACGTTTGGATGTCGATCTCGCGGGCGGTCATGCGCCTTCCCCAAGCAGCGCATCGAAGTTGTCCGGCGCCGGGTGGACGACGATCACATCCGCCGGTAACGCACCTTTGCGGCCTCATTGTCCGATCCAGAGACGACGGACAAACCCCTCCTCCGGGATCCTGTCAAAGACATCGAAACTCGGTTGTGGTTTTGGTTGCCACACCCGCCCGAACTCCACCGAGCATGACACCGGTGTGGCTGGAAAGACAGACAGATCGACATCGCCTCCATGTTGGTTCTGGATCTGGTCGAAAGTGCGTCAGGCAATCTCCCTGAAGCGTCGTGTGCTTCGATCTCCGCCGCATCGTCGTTCGAGGCACGGCGCTTGCCCACTTGGGCATCAGAGCAGACCGCGAGGGATCGAAGCGGCGTGTCGGTGTCGTTTGTCCATTCCCGAACGGTTTGAGACATCAGCGCAAGCGACGGCACCATGAACAACACACGGCCACCCGCGCAAACCAGGTCTTCCGCTATCTTAAGCGAAGTGACGGTCTTGCCAGTACCACAGGCCATGATGAGCTTGCCGCGATCCGCCTCTGCCAATCCGGAATACGCACGCACAGCTTCAAGCGCTTCGATCTGGTGAGGGCGGAGCGTTTTTTTGCTGATAGGACTGCTTCGCCTCGAATGCCGAAAATCGTCCAGTCGATCAGACTTTCCCGAAGATGCGTCAAGGATAGGCGCACCACCGGAATGCTCTGTCCGGCAATCATCTCTTCGGCATTGCTACCCAATAATAACAGCCATCCTGGCCTGAACTCAGACCACGAAATGCAAAGGCCTGGGAGCGCGTCGGGCCTGTGCAGTCGTTGGCTTGCGGCCTCCACCCAGCCTGATGAAGCCAGAAGAGGACAAGGATCCTCAAAATTTTCCGTCAAAGCCAAAATTTCTTCTTCGTCTTTCAGGCATACGGCCAATCTTCATTTCAGAAAGTGAAAGCGACGATAGTTGGCGCGGACCACAACCAAGGAGGACACCTATAACAACGGCATGCGGACAGTCTTGAGCTGCAATGAAAGGCAGACAACCGACAAACCCCAGACAAGGAGACTACAATGCTATGCAAGATCCCGACGAACACCCTGTCCGCAGACCTTCTAATCGCGACTGTCCGTGCTCATTTCGCAGAGCACGGGGCCGCTCTATGCAACGCAGCCGCATTGATCGAGAATGAGCACGGCGCCGCCCGCGTCCTGCGTCTCATGTCCGATCTGCGCAAAGCGACTCACCTGGATCGAACTTTGCGGAACAAGTTGATCGATCTGCACCGGCTCCTGTCCCTCGACATTGCTTTGGGCAATCTCGAAGCGGAACTGCCGAACTGGATCATGCTTGATCCTGCTGACGTTGCCCCCTGCAGCTAATCCAGTTTGAGATAGACTCTGGCCCAACCGAAAGGAC
>NZ_AWWI01000121.1 GCF_002760615.1 Puniceibacterium antarcticum
GGCAGCCATGCGGCCTGTGCGGCACGGGCGCGCGGCGGCATCCGGGCAAGCGAGCTGGTGCCGGTGTGGGGCAGCAGGCCAAGGGCGGCGCGCATCAGCGTGGTCTTGCCCGATCCGTTGGGGCCGATCAGGCCGACGCATTCGCCGGGCGCGATGGTCAGCGACACGCGGTCCACCACCGGGCATTGCCCGCGCGTGACCGTCAGATCAGAGAGGTGCAGCAGGGTCATGGCAGCTCTCTCCGCGTTCTATATATAAGGTGCAGGAACAGGGGGGCGCCGATCAGGGCCATGACGACGCCGAGTTTCAGATCGCGTGAGGGCAGGATGAGCCGCACAGCGATGTCCGCCGCCAGCACCATGGAGGCGCCGCCCAGGAACGACGCCCAGAGCAGGGCCGAGGGACGCCCGCCGGTCAGGCGGCGCAGCAGATGCGGCACTATCAGGCCGACAAAGCCGACAGCGCCGGTCACGGCGGTGGCCGCACCCACGGCGGCGGCGATGCCGATCAGCAGGCGCAGGCGCAGAGCACGCATGGACATCCCCAGCGCCTCGGCCGCGTCTTCGCCCAGTGTCAGCGCATCAAGGCCCCGGCCCAGCGTGGCGAGCAGCGCCCAGCCCAGCAGCATGATCGGCAGGGCGAGGACGACGTGGCTCATGGAGCGGTCAGCCACGGAACCCATCATCCAGAAGACAATTTCGGACGCGGCATAGGGGTTGGGTGACAGGTTGAGCACGAGGGAGGTGAGCGCCCCGGCGAGGGCGGACATGGCGATGCCCGCAAGGATCAGGGTCATCGAGCCGCCGCGCGGCCCGGCGAGCAGCAGGATCAGACCCACGGCGACCAGCGCAAACAGCAGCGCGGCGAGGGGCAGGGCGAGGGTGAACAGCGCGGCGATGCCGGTTTGCAGCGCGATGACAGCGCCAAGGGCAGCGGCGCCCGACACACCGATCAGGCCGGGTTCGGCCAGAGGATTGCGCAGATAGCCCTGCATCGCAGCACCCGAGAGGCCCAGAGAGCCGC
This sequence comes from Puniceibacterium antarcticum, assembly GCF_002760615.1. Classification (GTDB taxonomy): domain Bacteria; phylum Pseudomonadota; class Alphaproteobacteria; order Rhodobacterales; family Rhodobacteraceae; genus Puniceibacterium; species Puniceibacterium antarcticum. Next base: position 1,024 of record NZ_AWWI01000121.1, read on the forward strand.
CGACCATCGCCGCGAGCAGGGCGCGGGGCAGGCGGATTTCCTGCAGGATGAGGATATGCACCGGATCGCCCCAGCCCAGCAGTGCGCTGAGCGCGATCACAGGCGTGAGGCCGACGCTGCCAAGGCAGAGCGAGGCGGTGAACAGCACCGCGAGCAGGGCCGACAGGATCAGGGCGAGTTTCATGTCCATGCTTTATCTGCTTTGGCAGCGCCTTGGGAAAATTCTGCGGCGCCCGGGATCACTGCTGCGGGCACCGCGACGGGGTTCTGTGGGGCGGTGCGCCTTAGAACGTGGCGACAACGCCGAAATAGGCGGCCCGGTCCGAGGTCTGATAGCCCGGGATCACCTGATACTGTTCATCTGTCAGGTTTTCGATGCGCAGATAGGCGCTGACCTTGTCAGTGACTGCATAATCGACGCTGGCGCTGAGGAGGGTGTAGTCTTTTACCGGGACATCCGGATCCATGCTTGTCGGACCGTAGTCGTCCGGTACATCGGCGATGCGTTTGACGTTCAGCATGCCGCGCAGCTTGTCCGTCAGCCGGGCATCGACACCAAGGGACAGGTCATAGCGCGGTACACGCGCGGAGGGATCGTCGTTGCGGTCACGGGAATCCGTATAGGTGAAAGCGCCGATCAGGGTGGCGCGATCGGTGAGGGGCAAGCGGCCCGACAGTTCGAGGCCCTTCGAAACCGTGGTTCCCGGCACCTGACTGTAGCGGTTGGTCGTGAAGTTGTAGTCGATGAGGTTGTCGATTTCGGTGTAGAACAGTGTCGCCTGCGCCGAGGCGCCGTAGCCAAAGAGTTTTTCCACTCCCAGTTCCGCATTGCGGCTGGTTTCGGCATCCATACCCGGGTTGCCATAGGTCGGATCATAAAGTTCATAAAGCGACGGCGCGCGAAAGCCGTTGGACAGCACGGCGCGCAGGGTCAGATCCGTGATCGGGCGCCAGGCCAGCGCGGCGCGCAGGGAGTTGTGACCGCCAAAATCCGAATCCTCATCGTGGCGCAGCGACAGGGACAGGTCGAGGTCGCCGCGCGGGGCGAACAGCACCTCGGAAAAGACTCCGGTGACGCGTCTGTCATCTGCGTCGTTCTTGCCTTCGCGGGTCCAGTCAGCGCCAAAGCTGAGCGTCGTCGAATCTATCGTGGTTGTGCCCTTGTAGGTGAGGGAGTCGCGTTCGCCGTCGTAGCGGGTGGTTGTGCCATCTGCGCTCAGATCGCGCGTGATCCGGTAGCGGGTGACGTCAAAGCTGTGCGTGATGCCCCCGGCGTCAAGTTCGCTGTAAGCCCGGATGGCACGGGTTTCGGTTTCGTTCAGGCCGCTTTCGGGCACGACACCATAGGGGCCGGTGTCATAATCGGCTTTTGCATCCAGAGCATAGGCGGTCACGCCGACGCGCAGGGAATCGGTCAGGTCCAGATAGCTGTCAAAGCTGAGCTGGGTGCCGGTGTATCCGTCGGCTTCGGTGAACCCGTCCCCTTCGCGGCTGGAAAAGCCGTCGCTGGTGGCGCGCGCGATGCTGAAGGCAAGGCCTGCGCGTTCGGTCGCGGTGCCAACAGAGAGGTTGCTGCGGCGGGTCTTGTTGCTGCCGGCCTCGACGCGCAGGGTGGTTTCGGTGCCCGGTTCATCCGGCGCGAGCGCTGTGGTGATGGCGACAATGCCGCCGATCGCGTCAGAGCCGTAGAGCGCGGATTGCGATCCCTTGACCACCTCGACCCGGGAAATGTCTCCCATCACGAGGTTGGACCAGTCAAAGCTGGTCTGGGGCCCGGAGGGATCCGACACGTCGATCCCGTTGATCAGTACGGGCACATAATACCCGGGCAGTCCGCGCATCCGCAGGGTGGTGGTGGTGCCGAGGCCACCGTTGGAGGTGACGCTGATCCCCGGCAGGGTCGACAGATAGTCCGAGAGCCGCGTTTGCGGTGCGGTGTCCAGCGCGTCCTGATCAACCACGTCCACTGTGGTGCCGGTGCGCGACACGGGAAGATCGCTCTGGTTGGCGTAGACGGTGATCTGGTCGAGGTCGAACGTTTGGGCGGGGGCGATGGAGGCAGGGAAAGCCGCCAGCGCAAAGAGCGAGGCGCCACGCAGAAGGTGGGACATGGTGATCCTTTCCAGATCATACCCGCAGGTGTGGCGGGGCTTGAGACTCGTCCTTGGTGTCATTGGAAAGGGGAACCCCTCCGCAAACGGTGAAAATCGTCACCACTACGGAGAACCGTAACCCGTGCGCGCCCCGCGCTGGGGTAGGGTGATCACCTTGGCAGGTCTCCTGACTTGCGGGTCGCTGCGATGGCCGGGCCTTCCCGGGGTCTGAGCCCCAGTGGCATGTTCCGGCACCGCTCGCCGCTTACAGTTGCGGGGGCAGTCGTGGATTTGCACGGGGCCTGAGCCGCACGCACCACGTTCCCTATTCACCGGATGTCGCCATCCGGACCAAGGCAGGGAATGGGTAGTGGGGGTGCGGGCCGAAATCAAGGCTTCAATCGGTGTGCTGCCCGGTGCGGCCCAGTGCCGTTCGCCGGATCCGGCCAGATATGTGACATCACCGTGACAGTCTGCCGGACTCTGAGAGCCTGGTGGTGGTTTCGCGTGGGAATGGATGGAACTCACGGGAATTCATGGGCAAGAGGCGGAAAGCGTAGCGAAAGCGAATCAAATGGTTAATAAATAGCTTGAAATGATCGATTCGATCATGTTTAGGCAGAGTTATCCTTAGGTAAGCTCCCTTTCAGGCGCCGCTGCATAATTTTTTTTGAGGTTTGTGTGAAATTTTACAAATGCGATTGAGTTACCACATCTTGTGTTAGTGAGGCATTAACCTCACCAATTAGCCGATAACTGTCCCCGTACCACCTCTAGGTTGCACGTCTTTGTGCAGGCTCTCGGCGGATCTATGCCATGGGGTGGTGTAGAAACCAGTTGATTACCATGAATTCCCATGTCATCCATAAGGCACACGATGAGGGACGGGGAAGACAGCGGGCCATCAAGAGCCCCAGCGCACAATCCCAAGACCATAAAAGCAAAAAAATTCGGCAGGTTTCATACAGGCCCCGGACTTCATCGTAAGAAACGAGATCCAGCGCGCGAGCGAGCAGACATCCCCCCAGATGGCGCGCGTAGCTGGTCACTCCCGCATAAGCGGGACAGAGACGCCGGGTTGATCAGTGGCAGCGGATCATCCCGGCGTTTTCATATTCAGGGGGCAGGCAAAAAGGGCACACGGGGCAGTGGGTCGCAGGTTCAGAGGCGAAAGCCAGCACAAGGTAGACGGAAAGGGCAGGGTGTCGATCCCGGCTTCTTTCCGTCGTGTGCTTGAAGCGTCCGATCCGAACTGGACCGAGGGCCTGAACCCCGAGCTGGTCATCGTCTATGGCGATCACCGCCGCAAATTCCTGGAATGCTACACGATCGAGGCGATGGAAGAGGTCGAAGACCAGATCGACGCCCTGCCGCGCGGCTCGATGGAGCGCAAGATGCTGGAGCGGTTGTTCACCGGCCAGAGTCACACCACCAGTGTGGACGAAACCGGCCGGCTTGTGCTGCCGATCAAGGTGCGCCAGAAGATCGGACTTGAGGGCGAGGCCTTCTTTATCGCCAGTGGCGACACCTTTCAGATCTGGAAACCCGAGACCTATGAAACCGAAGAGGTCGCCAAGACCGAGGAATGGCTTGACGGGTTGCCCGATGATTTTGATCCGCTCAGCTTGCTGGATGGCGTGAAGTTGGACGACTGAGCGATGACAGAGAAGACCCCCGAAAAAGCCCCCCATGTTCCCGTCCTGCTGCGCCCGCTCTTGCGGGCTGTCGCCCCTGTAGAGGGTGTGTGGATCGACGGCACATTCGGCGCGGGCGGCTATACGCGGGGATTGCTTGAGGCAGGGGCGGCGCAGGTCATCGGCATCGACCGTGACCCGCTGGCGCATGAGATGGCCGCGCCCTGGGTGGCAGAGTATGGCGACCGGCTGCGGCTGGTGCAGAGCAATTTCGCGCAGATGGACGAGGCTGCCACCGGGGTCGATGGTGTTGTTCTGGACCTTGGGGTCAGTTCGATGCAGCTGGACCGGGCCGAGCGCGGTTTTTCCTTTATGAAGGAAGGTCCGCTGGACATGCGGATGAGTCAGGACGGCCCGTCGGCGGCGGATCTGGTGAACGAGCTGGACGAGGTGGCGCTGGCCGAGATCCTGTTCGTCTATGGCGAGGAACGCGCGTCGCGCCGCATTGCCAAGTCGATTGTGCGTTCGCGCGAGGATGCGCCCATCACCTCGACCTTGCGGCTGTCCGGGTTGATCGAATCCTGCCTGCCCCGGTCGAAACCCGGGCAGAGCCATCCGGCAACGCGCAGCTTTCAGGCGCTGCGCATCGCGGTGAATGACGAATATGGCGCGCTGTTTGCGGGGCTGATGGCCGCTGAACGCGCGCTGAAGCCCGGCGGCACGCTGGCGGTTGTCACCTTTCATTCGGTCGAGGACCGGATGGTCAAACGGTTCCTGCAGGCGCGGGCGGGTGCAACCGGAAATGCCAACCGCTTTGCCCCCGTGCTTGAGACCGAGCCGCCGCAGTTCGAGCTGATCGGGCGCAAGGCGGTGGGGCCGGATCCGGAAGAGCTGGACGAAAACCCGCGCGCCCGGTCTGCCAAGATGCGGCTGGCGCGGCGCACCGATGCGCCCTCGGGCGAGATCGACGCCAAATCCATCGCCATGCCGATGCTGTCGAAATCCGATGGCACGGCGCGGTCGAAGGGCGGCCGCTGATGCGTTCCCTGCTGTATGTCACCACGTTTCTGGGAATGATCGGACTGGCGTTCTGGGCCTATCAGGAAAACTACAAGACCCAGGATGCGCTGGGCGAGGTGCAGAAGCTGCAGCGCGACATCGGCGCTGCGCGCGAACGTCTGGCGGTGTTGCGGGCGGAATGGGCCTATCAGAACCGGCCCGACCGGCTGCGCGATCTGGCCGATACCAATTTCGAACGTCTGGGGCTGCTGCCGCTGCGGCCCAGCCATTTCGGACGGGTGGATCAGGTCGTCTATCCGCCCGAGCCGGAACCCGTCCCCGTTGAAGATGAAGCTGAAGATCAGAGATCAGGAGCACAACAGCCATGATCCGCACCCCCTTGCGCCCGCTGGCGCGTATTCTGCAAGCCCGTGCAAAGGGCGAAAACCCCGACGCGATCGAACGCGAAAATCTGCGCATCCGGCATGAACAGATGCGCGACAAGGCCCGCAGCCGCGCCGAGGGGCGGCTTCTGGTGCTGGGTGTCATGTTCTTTTGCGCCTTTGTCGTCATCGGGGTGCAGATGGGGGTTCTGGCCAATTCAGAACCGTCCGAGCCGCGCGCGCAGGTGGCCGGTGGGTCGATCATCGCGCAGCGCGCCGATATCGTTGACCGGCGGGGCCGCATTCTGGCGACCAACATGGACACCTATAGTTTGTATGCGCATCCCCAGCAGATGGTCGACCGCGAACGGGCGATCAAGGAGCTGGTCCGCATCTTTCCCGAGCTGAACGAGGAGCGGCTGCGCAAGGATTTCACCGGCCCGCGCAAGTTCCTGTGGGTGCGCAAGAAGCTGTCGCCCGAGCAGAAGCAGGAAGTGCATGACATCGGCGAGCCCGGGCTGCTGTTCGGCCCGCGCGAGATGCGGCTTTATCCCAACGGTCATCTGGCCGCGCATGTGCTGGGCGGGTCGAGTTTCGGGCGCGAAGGTGTGCATTCCGCCGAGGTGATCGGCACGGCAGGGATCGAGAAATTCTTTGACGAGGAACTGCGTGATCCGGCCCGCGAAGGCGCGCCGCTGGAGCTGTCCATTGATCTGACGATTCAGGCGGCGATGGAGCAGGTTCTGGGCGGCGGCATGCGGCTGATGAATGCCAAGGGCGCGGCGGCGGTGCTGATGGATGTGCACACAGGTGAGGTGATTGCCATCGCCAGCCTGCCGGATTTTGACCCCAACGACCGTCCGTCGAATCCCTCGAAGGGCAGGCCGGGCGACAACCCGCTGTTCAACCGTGCGGTGCAGGGGGTCTATGAGCTTGGCTCGACCTTCAAGATCTTTGCGGTCGCGCAGGCGCTAGAGCTGGGGCTGGTCACGCCCGAGACAATCATCGACACCTCGCCGCCGTTCCGGGTGGGGGGGCATTCGATTGGCGAATTCAACGGCAAGAACTATGGCAAGCTGACGGTCGAAGGCATCATCGAGCATTCCTCGAACCGAGGCACGGGCAAGATTGCCCTGGCCATCGGCCCGCAGCGCCAGCAGGAGTTCCTGAAGTCCATGGGTCTGTTCGTGCCGACCGGACTGGAAATTGTCGAGGCGGCCGGCGGCAAGCCGCTGATTCCTGCGAAATGGACGGATCTGAGCACCGTGACCGTTGGCTATGGTCATGGCATCAGCACCTCACCGCTGCATCTGGCGGCGGGATATTCCGCCATCGCGAATGGCGGGCATGTGGTGCATCCGACGCTGCTCAAGCAAAAGAACCCGCAGCTGGGCGAGCGTATCATGTCCGAAACCACCACGGCGGCGGCGCGCAGGATGCTGCGCAAGGTGGTGACGGATGGCACTGCGAGCTTTGGCGATGTGCCGGGGTATTCGGTGGGCGGCAAGACGGGCAGCGCCGACAAACCCAAGGAAAACGGCGGCGGCTATTACAAGGACAAGCTTATCGCGACCTTCGCGTCGATGTTTCCGACGACGGATCCGAAATACGTGCTGATCCTGACGCTGGACGAGCCGTCCGACAACAGCGGTGACAAGCCGCGCCGCACTGCCGGCTGGACGGCTGTGCCCGTTGCCGCCGAGCTGATCGGCCGGATTGCGCCGCTTCTGGGCTTGCGTCCCGAGGCGGAACCGATGCAACAAGCGGGCATCGTGCTGTCCCGCAACTGAAGGGGGCGGCGCGTGTGACGCAGATCAAAGGCTGGGGGCCTTTCATGGGCGAAACCGTAAAGACACTGAGCCAGCTGGGCCTGACCGCCCGGGCAGGACGCGATGCGCAGATCCGGGGCGTGGCGGTGGACAGCCGCGATGTGAAGCCGGGCTATCTGTTTGCCGCCCTGCCGGGCACGCGCATTCATGGCGCGACCTTTATCCATTACGCGCTGAGCCTGGGCGCGACGGCGATCCTGACGGACGCCGACGGGGCGCGCATTGCGCGGACGGAGTTGGCGGCGTCGCGAGCGGCGCTGGTGATTGCCGCAGATCCGCGCCAGACGCTGGCCTTTACCGCGGCGCTGTGGTTCGGCGAGCAGCCCGAAACCATGGTGGCGGTGACCGGAACAAACGGCAAGACATCGGTTGCGACCTTTGTGCGCAAGATCTGGCAGGAGCTGGATCTGAGGGCGGTCAATGTCGGCACCACGGGGGTCGAGGGCGACTGGCAGGCGCCGCTGCGCCATACCACGCCCGAGCCGATCACCCTGCACCGCCTGCTGGCCGCGGCCGCCGAGGCGGGTGTCGCATATGGCGCGATGGAGGCGTCGTCGCACGGGCTGGAACAGCGTCGTCTGGACGGAGTGCAGCTGCGTGCGGCGGGGTTCACCAACTTCACTCAGGATCATCTGGATTACCACGCGAGCTTTGAGGATTATTTTGCCGCCAAGGCGGGGCTGTTCGCGCGGGTTCTGCCCGAGGATGGCGTGGCGGTGGTCAACATTGACGATGCGCGCGGCATCGACATGGCGGCCATTGCCCGGGCGCGGGGGCAAGGGCTGATCACTGTCGGCACCGCAGAGGGCGCGCATCTGTGCCTGATGGCGCAACGCTATGATGCCACCGGGCAGGAGGTGCGCGTTCGCTGGGATGGCCGCGTGCGCCAGATGCGGCTGGATCTGATCGGCGGCTTTCAGGCGGAAAACGTGCTGCTGGCGGCGGGGCTGGTCATTGCCTGCGGCGCGGATGCTGACCGTGTCTTTGACACCCTGCCGTTCCTGAACACCGTGCGGGGGCGGATGCAGCTGGCGGCGACCCGCGAAAACGGTGCGGCGGTCTATGTGGATTTTGCCCATACGCCCGATGCGGTGGACAAGGCGATCCGTGCACTGCGCCCGCATGTGATGGGCCGTCTGGTGGCCATCGTCGGCGCCGGGGGCGACCGCGATCCGGGCAAGCGCCCGCTGATGGGCAGTGCTGCCATGGGGGCGGCGGATCAGGTCATTGTGACCGATGACAATCCGCGTTCGGAAGATCCTGCGCTGATCCGCGCCGCCGTGATGGAGGGTGCGCCGGGAGCGATGGAAGTCGGTGACCGGGCCGAGGCGATCCTGCGCGGCGTTGACGCGCTGGGGCCGGGTGATGCGTTGCTGATCTGCGGCAAGGGGCACGAGACCGGCCAGATCGTGGGCGATACGGTGTTTCCCTTTGACGATGCCGAACAGGCGAGCCTTGCCGTGTCGGCGCTGGATGGGAACATGGCATGAGTTTGTGGAGCGCAGCCGAGGCCGCAGCGGCCACCGGGGGGCGTGCCATCGGGGATTGGGTGGCGTCGGGCGTGTCCATCGACACCCGCACCCTGATGTATGGCGATCTGTTCGTGGCGCTGAAAGTGGCGCGCGACGGGCATGACTTTGTTGCGCAGGCACTGAAGGCCGGGGCGGCGGCGGCGTTGGTCGAGCGGGTGCCCGAGGGCGTGCCCGACGATGCGCCCCTGCTGATCGTGGCGGATGTGCAGGCCGGACTTGAGGCGCTGGGCGTGGCGGCGCGCGCGCGCTGCAAGGCGCGGGTGGTTGCGGTGACCGGGTCGGTTGGCAAGACCTCGACCAAGGAGATGCTGCGCACCGTGCTGAGCGGGCAGGGGAAAACCCATGCCGCCGAGGCGAGCTATAACAACCACTGGGGCGTGCCGCTGACGCTGGCGCGGATGCCGCAGGATTCTGATTTCGCGGTGATCGAGATCGGCATGAACCACCCCGGAGAGATTGCGCCGCTGAGCCGCATGGCGCGCCCGCATGTTGCGCTGGTGACCATCGTGGCCCCGGCGCATCTTGCGGCCTTTGATGGCCTTGCGGGCATCGCGCGGGAAAAGGCGTCAATCGTCGAGGGGCTGGAGCCGAAGGGCGTGGCCATTCTGAACGGCGATCTGGACACGTCGGACATTCTGATCGACGCGGCGCGGGCCAAGGGTGCCAAGGTCGTGACCTTTGGCGAAAGTGCCGGCTGTCATCACCGGGTCAGCACCTTGCGGATCGGGGACAAGGCCACCGTGGTGCAGGGGCGGGCCTGGCGCACGCCGGTGCTGTACAAAATTTCGGTTCCGGGGCGGCATTTTGCGGTGAACGCCATGGGTGTGGTCGCCACGGCCTGGGCGCTGGGCTTGGACCGTGCCACGGCGCTGGCGGATCTGGGTCGCTGGCAACCGGGCGCCGGGCGCGGCATGCGCGAGACCATCGCCATGGATGCGGTCGAGACCCAGATGACTTTTGAGCTGATCGACGATGCCTATAACGCCAATCCCGCCTCGATGGCGGCGGCGCTGGAGGTGCTGGCGGCGGCTGAGGTGCACAACGACCTTGGCCGGGTCAGCAAGGGCCGCCGTATCGCCTATCTTGGCGACATGAAAGAGCTGGGCGAATCCGAGACAGCACTGCATGCGCAATTGGCCGAGCAGGTGGCGATGGAGAAGATCGACGTTGTGCATTGCGTGGGTCCGCTGATGCACACCCTGTACGAGGCGCTGCCGATCGAAAAGCGCGGACGCTGGACAAAAACCAGCGTTCAGATGTCCGAAACGGTGCGCCACGATCTGGACGCAGGCGATGTTGTGCTGGTCAAGGCATCGTTGAGCATGGGTTTGGCGCGTGTGGTTGACGCGATCCGCAAAATGCGCCAAGGCGCGGGCTTGGCTGACGCCTGAGGGCGCAAAAAGACCTGAACAAGGACAAGCGACATGTTGTACTGGCTGACCGGACTGTCGGATGGCGGAGATTTCTTCAACCTTTTCCGTTATATCACCTTTCGTGCCGGCGGGGCCTTTATCACCGCGCTGGTGTTCGGGTTCATCTTTGGTCTGCCGCTGATCAACGTGCTGCGCCGCAGTCAGGGCAAGGGTCAGCCGATCCGGTCCGACGGCCCCGAGGGGCATTTCATCAAGGCCGGTACGCCGACCATGGGTGGTTTGCTGATCGTTGGCGCGCTGCTGACCTCGACTTTGCTTTGGGCGCGGCTGGACAATCCGTTCATCTGGATGGTGCTGTTTGTCACCATGTCCTTTGCCGCCATCGGTTTTGCCGATGATTACGCGAAGGTGCGCAAGCAAAGCTCGGCCGGGGTGTCGGGGCGGGTGCGGTTGCTGCTGGGCTTTCTGATTGCCGGGATCGCGGCCTACTGGGCCTCTGTCTATCATCCCGCAGAGCTGACCAACGAGCTGGCGCTGCCGGTGTTCAAGAACACGCTGATCCATATGGGGTGGCTGTTTATCCCGTTTGCGATGTTCGTCATCGTCGGGTCGGCCAATGCGGTGAACCTGACCGATGGTCTGGATGGCCTTGCCATCATGCCGGTGATGATTGCGGCTGGCACGCTGGGTGTGATCGCCTATGCGGTGGGGCGGGTCGACTTTTCCGACTACCTTGATGTGCATTATGTGCCGGGCACGGGCGAGATCCTGATCTTTACGGCGGCGCTTATCGGCGGGGGACTGGGCTTTTTGTGGTATAACGCGCCCCCAGCGGCGGTGTTCATGGGCGATACCGGATCTCTGGCTCTGGGTGGGGCACTGGGTGCGATTGCGGTCGCGACCAAGCACGAGATCGTGCTGGGCATTGTCGGCGGGCTGTTTGTGGTCGAGGCGCTGTCGGTCATCATTCAGGTGCTCTATTTCAAACGCACGGGTAAACGTGTGTTCCTGATGGCACCGATCCATCACCACTATGAAAAGAAGGGCTGGGCCGAGCCGACCATCGTGATCCGGTTCTGGATCATCTCGCTCATCCTTGCCATCATTGGCCTTGCGACGCTGAAGGTCCGCTGATCTGTCCATGCGCGCACTGGCGTGATCTGAGCGCCGCTGAGGGGGTGTGAATCATTCTGCCAGAGGGGCTCTGCCACCTCTGCCTGCATGCGGGCTGTAACATGCCTGCCGGGGTTTTGGCGTGCGGTTGCGCAGATCTGGCTTTTTGCGCTGCGTCCCCTAGTGTTCTGTTCAGGATGGGCAGGAGGCAGATGTGCGGGACGGGACCATAGGAATAGAGGCACCGGTGATCACCGGTGCGGCGCGGCCGGGGCTGTGCACCGATTGCGGTGTGTCGCGGATGGGCGATGGCAAGGGCTGCGGCGCGGCCTGTCAGTTCATCCAGCCGGATTATCCGGGGCTTGAGGCGCGGGTTCACGGGCGGGTGGCCGACCCCGGTCAGGGGGATGAGGCATTTTTTGGCGTGACGCTGGCCATGCACCGCGCGCGGCTGGTGCCTGCGGCCAGCGGCGCGCAATGGACGGGGCTGACCACTGCACTGGCCGAGGCGCTGTTGCGCAGCGGCGCGGTGGAGGCGGTGCTGGCCACCGCGCCGGACCCCGAAGACCGCTGGAAGCCGCTGCCGGTGATCGTGACCGACCCGGACGAGATGGCCCGCTGCCGGGGCATGCGCATGGGATTTGGCCCGCTTCTGGCGCTGCTGGAGCCTGCGGCGGCGGCGGGGTACAAGCGCATCGCGGTGGTGGGCATTCCCTGTCAGGTCTATGCCCTGCGCGCGCTGGAGGCGCAGCTGGGGTTCGAGGCGATCACGGTGATCGGTACACCCTGTTCGGACAACACCACAACCGAGAATTTCCACCATTTCCTGAGCCTGCTGGACTCGCGGCCCGAGACGATTTCCTATCTGGAGTTTCGCACGGATTTCAAGGTGGAGCTGCGCTTTGACGACGGGCGCAAGCGGCGGCTGGTGCCGTTCCTGTCGCTGCCGATTTCCGATCTGCCGGCAGACTTCTTTCCGATGACCTGCAAGACCTGCGTCGATTACACCAACCGGCTGGCGGATATCACCGTGGGCTACATGGGCGGCGATGGGGATCAGTGGCTGATCGTGCGCAACGAGCGGGGCGCCAAGGTGCTGGACCTGCTGGGTGAGCGGGTGGTCTTTGGCGCGCTGAGCGACAAGGGCAAGCGCGAGGGGGCGGTGAAGGGGTTCATGGCCAATACCGAGCGCGCCGCCGGGGGGATGCCCTTGCGGCGGATGCCGGACTGGCTGCGCCCGGTGGTGTCGTTTCTGCAGCCGCGGGTCGGGCCGCGGGGTCTGGAGTTCGCCCGGGCGCGGGTCGAGATGAAGGCGGTAGAGACGATCCTGCATCTGCGCCGGGCCTATCCGGCGCGGATCAAGAACATGGTGCCGGGCCATGTCTGGCGGGTGGCGGCACGCTATGGGCTGGTCCCGGGTGAGGGTGAACGGCGGGACTGAGGTTAGGGTGTGCCGCTTGCAGGCGGGCTTCGGGGCGCTGTCCTGCTCATGCAGGGGCGGATGAGAGGGGGGCGGAGGTGCTGCCCTCACCGCTTTGGGTCAGTCGAGAGGTGACCGGCGGCTCTGCCCCCGGTCGCGCCGGGGAGGTTGAGACGTGGATCCGGGGGCTCTGCCCCCGTCGCGCCGGGGCGGATGAGACGTGGGTCCGGGGGCTCTGCCCCCGGTCGCGCGGGCGCGACTCCCCCGGGATATTTTTGGGCAGATGAAACCGGGGAGGCTCTGGCAAGGGAGGGCGGGATCGGATAGCGCTGGCGCAGGTTTTCTTTGGGGGCAACATGATACCGGTTCAGGGATTTGAAGGTCAGAACGTGGCCGTGCTGGGGCTGGGACGCTCTGGGCTTGCGGCGGCGCGGGCGCTGGTTGCGGGGGATGCCGTGCCGGTCTGCTGGGATGACAGCCCAGAGGCGCGCGAACGTGCCATGGCCGAGGGTTTTGCGGTGCGCGAACTGACCCGCGCCGGGGCGTTTGACGATATCGCCTCTCTGGTGGTCAGCCCGGGTATTGCGCATCTTTATCCGGCGCCCAATCCGGTGATCTCGGCCGCCTGGGCGGCGGGGGTGCCGGTTGACAATGATATCGGGATGTTCTTCCGCTCGCTCGCCCTGAGCGACTGGGATCAGTATGATGTGCTGCCGCGCGTGGTGGCGGTGACCGGGTCGAACGGCAAATCCACCACCTCTGCGCTGATCCATCATATCCTGAGCGAGTCGGGGCGGGAAAGCCAGCTGGCGGGAAACATCGGCCGGGGCGTGCTGGACATCGACCCGCCGGGAGAGGCGGGTGTCGTGGTGCTGGAGCTGAGTTCCTATCAGACCGATCTGGCCCGGTCCCTGACGCCGGATGTGGCGGTGTTCACCAATCTTTCGCCCGACCATCTGGACCGGCATGCAGGGCTTGGCGGCTATTTCGCGGCCAAGCGGCGGCTGTTTGCCGAAGGCGGCCCCGACCGCGCGGTGATCGGCGTCGACGAGGCTGAGGGGCAATATATGGCCAATCAGCTGAGCGAGGGGCCGGGGGATGACCGGGTGATCCGCATCTCTTCGGGTCAGAAGCTGGGTGGTCCGGGCTGGGATGTCTTTGCGCGCAAGGGATTCCTGAGTGAATGGCGCAAGGGGCGGCAGGTGGCCTCTGTCGATCTGCGCGGCATCAAGGGGCTGCCGGGGGCGCATAACCATCAGAACGCCTGCGCCGCCTTTGCGGTGTGTCGCGCGCTGGGCATGGGACCCAAGCAGATCGAGGCGGCGCTGCACAGCTTCAGCGGGTTGCCGCACCGCAGCCAGATCGTGGCAGAGGCGGGTGGCGTGAGCTATGTGAACGATTCCAAGGCGACGAATGTCGATTCGGCCGTGAAGGCGCTGCTGGCTTTTGACAACATTCGCTGGATCTGTGGCGGATTGCAGAAGGACGGTGGGCTGGACGGGCTGGCACCGGGGCTGGGCAATGTGCGCAAGGCCTATGTCATCGGGCGCGAGGCCGCGGGGTTTGCGCTTGGCCTTGGCGGGACAGAGGCAGAGATCTGCACCACGATGCAGGTGGCCGTGGCCCATGCGATGGCAGAGGCCGAGCCGGGGGATGTGGTCCTGCTGGCTCCGGCGACGGCCAGCTTTGATCAATATGACAATTTCGAGCAGCGCGGTAATGATTTCATGGCGCGGGTGCGCGAGGGGCTCGGCCTGAGCCAGGAGGTTTCGACTGAAAGCTGAGAGTCATCAGGCCATCCCCCTTGCGCGGGCCACATCGCGCGTCTGAGAGGCGGAGTTGTTGACTCAGCTCTGCCGCTTCAGACGTCGCAGGGCGCTTTGAGGGCTGGGTGGCCTGTGTAGACCAGAGGTGGACTTGGTCAGCTGTCGTGGATGGATTTGCGCAAAGGCGCCAGCAGGTTCATGTAGATCGCCTGCGGATGCACGACGCCCAGCTGCGCCGGTATTTCAGGCAGGTCCAGAATCTTGGCAATCGCAAAGCGGTGGATGCCGCCGCTCGCGCGCAGCAATGTGCCGTCGCGGCCCACGTGGATCAGGATGCCGCCATGTTCGCGGCGGAAATACTCCGGCATTTCCGCCCGCGTCAGAAGACGGCCAAGGCGCTGAACCTCGTCGAACACACGATCAAGACCGGCGTAGCGGGCCATGACGTCCTCTCTGCTGGTGCAGGCGTCCGGAGTGCGGCCTTCGGCCACCTGGCGGATCATCTCCTGAACCTGTGGCGTCTGCTCCCACGGGACGCCGTCGATAAAGTGCATTCTGCAGCTGTCGTACTTTATATAGCTTTCAACCCTCTGGCGTTGCAGGTCCCAGTCGCCATCCACGATGCGTCCACTTTGCTGACGTCGCAGGCTGCGGCCTTCCTTGCCCCTCGTGTAGTGAAAGTTCACATCGCGTGGCCGGACATAGATGCATTCATCCGACCTTGGGGCATCGGGGCCATAAAGGACGCGGTTCCACCAGTCGCGCATGGCCTTGCGCGGCACATGTGCTTCGATCGAGCGCCGCAGATTGAGCGGGTGCAGGGTGGGGTGGTCAGCAAAAGCCATGGAGACGCCATCTGTAACAGTTAGTGGACTACTTTATGACGTTTCCATGATTTTTCAAGTTGGGTGAGGTGTGAGAATGCTCACAAACGGTTGAGCAGCCTGAAGCAATCAAGGCCCCGTGGAAGCACTTTGCTGCAGATTCGGCTGCTTTCCGCCGTGAGGGTGGTCTGTTGCAGATGGGCTAGCTGCGACGGTCGCCCGCATTGGGAATCGCTGTTCGAATCGCTGTGCCGGCTGCGTGGCCCGACGACCAGGCCCATTGAAAGTTGTAGCCGCCCAGCCATCCGGTCACATCCACCGCTTCGCCGATGAAATAGAGACCCGGAACGGTCTTGGACATCATGCTGGACGAGGACAGACCGTTGGTGTCGACGCCGCCCAGGGTCACTTCGGCGGTGCGGTAGCCTTCGGAGCCGCCGGGGGTCAGGATCCAGCGGCTGAGCGCGTCCGAAAGCGCGTCGATTCGCGTGTCGGACAAATCGCCAAGGTTGCCTTTGAAATCCATGCTCTGGGCCAGGTGGTCCACAAGGCGCGCAGGCAGGTGGCGGGCGAGTTCCGTGGTCAGGGCGCGCCGGCCTTCGGTCTGGCGCTTGTCGCGCAGGATCTGCGCCAGCGGGGTGGTCGGCAAGAGGTCGACGGCGATATCCCCGCCTTCCCGCCAGTAGCTTGAGATCTGAAGGATCGCCGGTCCCGACAACCCGCGATGGGTGAACAGCAGCGCCTCGTCGAAATGGGTGGTGCCGCTGGTCACGCGCGCCGGGGTGGCGATCCCGGCCAGCGGGACAAAGCGGTCTTCGGCAAAGGTGAGCGGCACGAGGCCGGGGCGGGTGTCGGTCATGGCCATGCCGAACTGCCGGGCAATGTCATAGGCGAGGCCGGTGGCGCCCATTTTGGGGATCGACTTGCCCCCGGTGGCGACTACCAGATTCTGCGCGGTGACGTTGGTGGTTTTGCCGTCGCGTTCGAGGGTGGCGGCAAAGCCGTCCTCTGTCTTGCGCAGATCGCTGATGCGGGTCTGCAGCCAGAGCTGGGCGCGCGCGGCCTCAGCTTCGGCCAGCAGCATGGCGACGATATCCTTGGCCGAGCGGTCACAGAACAGCTGGCCCAGCGTCTTTTCATGCCAGGGGATCGCGTGGCGTTGCACGAGGTCGAGGAAATCCCACTGGGTGTAGCGGCTGAGCGCGGATTTGTGGAAATGCGGATTTTCGCCCAGGAAGTTTTTGAAATCGCTGTGCATATTGGTGAAATTGCAGCGCCCGCCGCCAGAAATCCGGATCTTTTCTCCGGGGGCGCGGGCGTGATCAATCAGCAAAGTGCCGGGGCCCGCATGGGCTGCTGCCATCAGGCCGGCTGCCCCGGCGCCCAGGATGAGGGTGGTCACGTTCATGGTGCCGATTAGCCATGCCCTGCGGCCGTGTGCAAGGGGCAGGTGGGCGCGCGGCGCGAAATTGTGAGCGCGCGGGGCCTGAGCGAGCGCGTGCGCGCGACGTCCTGCGACTCTTGTCCGTCTGGCGGCCTGCGGTGCGCGTGGCCTGCCTCTGGCTGCGCCAAGGTGCCTTGGCCGTTGGCCCGTGCAAGAGGCTGAAATATGAAGATGCGGATCTGGAAGCAGATGAAGAACGCGGCTTTGCCCGTCTTCATAATCTACACTCGCAATTCCGACAGGCACGGCCCGGTGCGGTGTTGGGCCATTGACCGCGGCGGCGGCGACGCTTATGGCGCAGGGGCGCGGAGGGCTGGATGGTCGCGAGGGGGCTTGTCCCCTTCGAGGAAAGTCCGGACTCCATAAAGCAACGGTGCCGGGTAACGCCCGGGCAGGGCAACTTGACGGACAGCGCCACAGAGAACAGACCGCCCGTCGCACCGAAGGTGCGCCAATGGACATTCCAGAGGTGTGCCGACGGAGATTGCGGCGGGTAAGGGTGAAACGGTGGGGTAAGAGCCCACCGGGGGACTGGCAACAGGACCCGCATGGCAAGCCCCACCGGGAGCAACGCCGAATAGGGACCCCGCGCGGGATTGATCCTTACGGGGATATCACTGCAGGGCCGCTTCAGCCCAGGGGTCCGGGTTGGCAGCTTGAGCCACGTAGTAATGCGTGGCCTAGAGGAATGGCCATCTCCGGCAGGGCAACCTGTCGCAGACAGAATCCGGCTTACAGGCCCTCCGCGCAATTTATTCTCTGTTCAGCCGTTGACTTGGGCGGTGCCATAGGTAAAAGGCGGGTTCTATGATTTCACGGGCCGCGGACGGCCTGTTGCAGGAGACAGACCATGGCGAAGCCGACAACAATCAAGATCCGCCTGAATTCGACAGCAGGCACCGGCCACTTCTACGTGACCAAGAAAAATGCACGCACGATGACAGAGAAAATGGCGGTCAATAAATACGACCCCATTGTGCGCAAGCATGTCGAATACAAGGAAGGCAAGATCAAATAAGATCGCCCTTCCGAACTCGGGATACCCGAGGGACAGGAAAACGCCACATCGGAGAAATCCGGTGTGGCGTTTTTGCGTTTGGAGATGTGTGTGCTGCGCCGCTTTTGCAGGATGAGGGCCAAGGCTGAGGTATTTGCGATCCGGCAGTGCTGGCAGGGCGTGGATGCAGGGCGTTGGCGGCCTGTCTCCGGCGGGGCGAGAGGGGGCTTGCTGGGGCGCTTTTGCACTGCCGATGCGCGCGGGACGCTGCGCTGTCGTTCGCGCAACCCGCTCCCCGGCGACGGCAGGTCGGTGCCTGCGCACCATAAAAAAGGCCGGTCAGAAGACCGGCCTTTGTGGTTCTTATGGGACTGTGGGGTCGCTTAGTTGCGGTTGCCGAACAGCTGCAGCAGGAACATGAACATGTTGATGAAGTCGAGGTAGAGACGCAGCGCGCCCATGATCGCCGACTTGCCAAGCCATTCGCTGTCCGCGTGGCGGGCATGTTCGATATATTCGTTCTTGATCGACTGCGTGTCATAGGCGGTGAGGCCAGCAAAGATCAGCACACCGAGGATCGAGATCGCGAACATGATCGCGGGCGAGCCGATGAAGATGTTGATCACCGAAGCCACGATCAGGCCAATCACACCCATCATCAGGAAGGTGCCCATGGCGGACAGGTCCTTCTTGGTGGTGTAGCCGTACAGCGACAGCGCGGCGAAGGAGATTGAGGTCACGAGGAAGACCTGCGCGATCGACATGCCGGTGAAGGCAACAAAGATCCAGGCCAGCGACAGACCCATCACGGCGGCGAAGGCATAAAAGAAGGCCTGTGCGGCAGCTGCCGAGAATTTGTTGATCATCGCGCTGAAGGCGAAGACCATGATCAGCGGCGCGAACATCACGACCCAGCCGAGAATGGTCATGCTGCCCGTCGTGGGATCGCGCAGGATGTTGAAGAGATCCGGGCTGGTGCCCACTGCCCATGCGACGAGGAACGTCAGCAGCATGCCAACGGACATCGTTCCATAGACTTTGTTCATGTGGGTCCGAAGACCCTGATCAATCTGGGCGCGGGCACCGGATGCCGTCGTCGTCCCGATTGTTTTGAATTCAGCCATTGAAGCCTCCGAAAAAAGAACATGTCTGCCGGGAGCCCGGCGCGTGTCATTAATATTGGCAATCGAAGTCGTGTATTCAAGGTTTATCGGTGCGACATAGCGCCAAAACCGAGCTTTATGGTCATGAATCCCCCAAAGGGTTCAGGCAGCGGGGGATTCTGCGGATTTGTTGCAAATCAGGGCCGGTCGTGTGCTGCGGATGGGTCAGGCCTGCCAGTTCACCGGGGCATCCCAGATCGGGCGGTTTGCTTCGCGCAGGGCGTCGCTGCGGGTCAGGCCCAGATCGTTCAGGGCGTGATCGTCCAGACGGGCGAGGGCGCGGCGCTGACGATAAAGCGCGGCGGCGGCGAGCAAGGTTGTGAGCAGACTGCGCGAGGGGCGGGGTTGCAGGCGGGCGAGTGTTGCTGTGAGGGCCATGGGAGCCTCCTTCAGTTCTGGTGATGAGGTTGGTGAGTCGTATGTTGTTGCTTGATGTATATGTGCCCTGTGATACATATGTGAAACGAATGTTATTGAGATGTGCCATCAAGGAATGTGATGAATGCGAAATCTGGACATCACGACGCTGCGCTCTTTCGTGGCGGTCGCCCAATCCGGGGGCGTGACCCGCGCGGCCGGGTTTCTGAACCTGACGCAATCTGCGGTGTCGATGCAGCTCAAGCGGCTCGAAGAGATGCTGGATCTGAACCTGCTGGACCGGTCGGGGCGGGGGGTTGCACTGACGCCGTCGGGTGAGCAGTTGCTGACCTATGCGCAGCGGATGATTGATCTCAACGATGAGATCTATGTTAAACTGACGGATCAGATCTATGAGGGCGAGGTCTATTTCGGGGTGCCCGAGGATATTCTGTACCCGGTCGTCCCGCAGGTGCTGCGCAGGTTCAACGCGGCGTTTCCGCGAATGCAGGTGCATCTGAAGACGTCGAACACCTTTACCCTGTTGCAGGAATACGGGCGCGGAGAGGTCGACATCATCCTGACCACTGAGGAACACAGCCATGGCGAGACCTTGCAGGAGACGCCGTTGCGCTGGCACGGGGCGCCGGGCGGGACAGCCTGGCGGCAGCGGCCACTGCCCTATGCTCAGGCGCGGATCTGCGCGTTTCGCTCATCGGTGATCCGGCGGCTGGATGCGGCTGGTGTGCCGTGGTTTCAGGTGATCGATTCGGACAGTGACCGCAGCATCGAGGCGACGGTGAGTGCGGATCTGGGGGTGGTCGCGCTTCTCGAAGGGCATGCGCCGCCGCAGCTGGCGGCGATTGACGTGGGCGAGGCCCTGCCCGATCTGGGCACGATGAAGATCAACTTGCATTCCGGCGGTGCAAAAGGCGAGCCCCTGCGCGCCCTGTCGGACATGATCCGGCAGGGATTCGCGGCGCTGTGATCCTGCTGCGCTACGATCCTGAGGAGCCTGCCCCGGATGGGGGCAGGCACGGATGCCTCGGCCCCGCCCTTGCAGAGCGGAGCCTCAGTCTGGTTGCACCGTGACGCGCTGTGTCGGGCGGCTGTTTGTGTGGAGGGGTGGAGTGCCTCCGGCGGGGATATTTAGGGGCAGATGAAACCGGGGGATCAGGTGATTTTAATCACCACCTTGCCGGTCGAGGCGCGGCTGCGCAGCAGTTCCATCCCCTCTGCCGCCTGTTCGAGGGGCAGGATGTGGCTGACATGGGGTTTTATCCGGCCCGCGCTGTACCAGGCCATCAGGGTGGCCAGACTGTCGGTCAGCACCTTGGGGCTGAACTGCAGATAGCCGCCCCAGTAGACACCGTGCACGGTGATGTTCTTGACCAGCAGGTGGTTGGCCTTGATCTGCGGCACGGCGCCGCTGGCGAACCCGATGCTGAGAATGCGCGCCTCTGGTCGGCAGGAGCGGAAGGCGGCGGTGAACTGATCGCCGCCGACCGGGTCGTAGACCACATCCGAGCCGCCGAGGTCCTTCATCACCGCGCGCAGATCGTCGGTCTGTGCGTCGATCAGGACATCGGCGCCTGCGGCCTGTGCGGCTGCAAGCTTGTCCGCGCCGCGTGCGCAAGCCACAACGCGGGCACCCATGAGTTTGCCGATTTCGACTGCGGTGAGGCCGACACCGCCCGCGGCCCCCAGCACCAGGAGCGTCTCGCCGGGTTGCAGGCGGGCGCGGTGGGACAGGGCCAGATGGCTGGTGCCATAGGCGACCTGAAAGGCGGCGGCATCGGTGAAGGGCATGGCATCGGGCAGATGCACGGCGCGGGTGGCGTCAAAGCAGCCATACTCGGCCAGGCCACCCTGCCCGCCAAACACCGCGACCCGGTCCCCCAGCGCAAAGCCCGAGACATCGTGGCCCAGGGCGTCGATGGTTCCTGCCACTTCCATCCCCAAAGTGAAGGGCAGGGGCGGTGTTTCCTGATAGCTGCCGCTGGCCATCAGGAGGTCTGCAAAGTTCAGCCCGCAGGCCGCAACTTTGACGCGAATCTCTTTGGCAGCCGGATCCGGCACCGGAAGGGTCCCCAAAGAGGGCGCTATGTCATGTGACATAGTCATAAAGACACGCATTTGCTGAATCCTTTTGTCCTGAATTTCAGTACTGCGTTATTTCATCTTATTGTCAAATGCTTAGAGACTATGATAGATTTAGGGGATAAGGCTTTTGGCGCTTTGTGCCTCGCGCGGAAGCTGCATTTGATTAACCTAATACAGTTTATGGATATCAATTTTCTTGCGTATCCAAACTTTTAAGCTGTAGTTTCTGGAAGGCTGAAGGGGTGCTCAGCCGAATGTGTGATGATGTCGCGAGGTATTTTCCTGGCTGCATCTGCTTTTCTGATTTAGTAGCCGAAGGAAGAACAATTAATGACGCACCCTGTAGATGTCCATGTCGGAAAACGTGTTCGCCACCGCCGTTGGCTGGTGGGTATGACGCAACAGCAGCTGGCTGAGCGCGTTGGCATAAAGTTTCAGCAGATTCAGAAATACGAAACAGGTGCGAACCGCGTAAGTGCGTCGCGTCTTTGGGATATTGCAGATGCGCTGGAAGTTCCGGTGAGCTTTTTCTTTGAAGGTCTGTCCACCGAGGACTCCGGTACGCCCGTTCACGATGGTGTGCCTGCCGATCTGTTTGGTGACAAGGAGGCGCTGGATCTGGTGCGTTCCTATTACGCCATTCCGGAAAATCAGCGGCGCCGCCTTTTCGAACTTGCGCGGGTCCTGTCCGACGTTGCTTGAGCCTGCACGATGCCTGCAGTAGCTGGGGACAGCAGACTGCAGGAGCACCGCATGATCAATATTTCGACCGAAGATCAGCAGAATATCATTGAGACGGCCCATACGTTGGCAGATGCTGCACGTCGGGCCGTCCTGCCCTATTTCCGCAGTCCGGGGCTGCGGTCTGACAACAAGCTGAGCCAGGGCTTTGACCCGGTGACTGCCGCGGATCGTGCGGCTGAAACCGAGATGCGCGAGATTCTGAAACGGGACCGCCCCGAGGATGCCGTGTTGGGCGAGGAGTTTGGTGCGCGAGCCGGCAGCAGTGGCCTGACCTGGGTGCTGGACCCGATTGACGGAACGCGGGGCTTTATCAGCGGCACGCCGACATGGGGCGTTCTGATTGCCCTGTCTGATGTGAGTGGGCCGCGCTATGGTCTGATCGATCAGCCCTATATTGGCGAGCGGTTCGAGGGTGGCTTTGGGCGCGCTTTGTATACAGGTCCGCAGGGTGGCGGTGCGCTGGCGGTACGCGACACGGTGCAGCTGGACGAGGCGGTGTTGTTCACCACCTTTCCCGAAGTCGGCACAGCCGAGGAGGGGGCCGCGTTCAGGCGCGTCTCTGAGCAGGTCAAGCTGACGCGCTATGGCATGGATTGTTACGCCTATGCGCTGCTGGCGGCGGGGCAGGTCGATCTGGTGATCGAGGCCGGTCTTAACCCCTATGACATTCACGCACCGATTGCCGTGATTGAGGCGGCGGGCGGGATCGTGACCGATTGGCAGGGGGGGGCGGCCCATCCGGGCGGGCGGATCATTGCTGCGGCCACACCTGCGCTGCATGCGCAGGCGCTTGCGCTGCTTGGGGGCTGACGAATCGGGCAGTGCGGCCTAAAAGTGTCTGCCGGATGAGTCCTTGAGACCCTTTTCTGTCATCCGGCGGCAGACTTCACACCGAAAAGGGCGCAAGCTGATGTGTGGAGGCTGTCCTTGTCACCAATCCTTATTAGAAATGCGCGCAAAATCCTGACGATGGATGACGCGCAAAGCGAACATGAAAGCTGTGATATCCTGCTGCGGGGCGGGGTCATCGCTGCGATTGGGCCAAACCTGCCCCCTGTGGGCGAGGTGATCGAGGCGTCGGGCTGTCTGGTGACGCCGGGCCTGATCAACACCCATCATCACCTGTATCAAAGCCTGACCAAGGCGGTGCCGGGCGGGCAGGATGCGCTGCTGTTCGGCTGGCTGCGCACACTTTATCCGATCTGGGCGCGCTTTGGCCCAGAAGAGATGCGGGTCTCGGCCCTGACCGGGCTGGCCGAGCTGGCGCTGTCGGGCTGTACGATGACCTCGGATCATCTTTACCTCTACCCCAATGGCGCGCGGCTAGACGATACGATTGACGCCGCGACCGAGATCGGGATGCGGTTTCACCCCACGCGCGGCGCGATGAGCATCGGGGAATCCGCCGGGGGCCTGCCGCCGGATTCGCTGGTAGAATCCGAGGCCGCGATCCTTGACGATTGCCTCCGGGTGATCGACGCCTTTCACGACCCCAATCCCGGCGCGATGGTGCGGGTGGGTGTCGCGCCCTGTTCGCCGTTTTCGGTCAGCCGCGAACTGATGCGCGACGCCGCCCTGCTGGCGCGGGACAAGGGCGTGCGCCTGCACACCCATCTGGCAGAAAATGACGAGGATGTCGCCTATTCCCTCGCCAAATTCGGCTGCCGCCCCGGGCAATATGCCGAGGATCTGGGTTGGACCGGCGAGGATGTCTGGCACGCCCATTGCGTGAAGCTCGATGCGCAAGAGATTGATCTGTTTGCCAGAACCCGCACCGGCGACGCCCATTGCCCCTGTTCCAACTGCCGTCTGGGCAGCGGTATCGCCCCCGTGCGGGCCATGCGTGACGCCGGGGTGCGGGTTGGTCTGGGCGTGGATGGCTCTGCCAGCAACGACACTGGGTCGCTGGTGGGCGAGGCGCGTCAGGCGCTATTGTTGCAACGGGTGGCGCGCGGCGCCGATGCCATGTCCGCGCGCGAGGCGCTGTGGATCGCGACGCGCGGCGGGGCCGAGGTGCTGGGCCGCGACGATTGCGGGCAGATCGCGGTGGGCAAACGCGCCGATCTTGCGCTATGGGATATGTCTGGCATCGAGGCGGCGGGAAACTGGGACGCCGGCGCGCTGCTCTTGGCGGGGCCGTCCAAGGTGCGGCATCTGATTGTCGAAGGGCGCCAGATCGTGCGCGACGGGCAGGTGACGACGCTGGACCTTGGCGCGGTGATTGCGCACCAAAACATGCTGGCGCGCCGTCTTGCCGAGGCGATGTGATTTAAAAAAAATAACAACAATGGAGGCTTTAACATGCGCTTTCTGTGCATTCTGATCCTGATGATGGCCAGTTCTGTCGCGGCAGAGCCTGTGACCGGGGCCGCGCAGGCGCTGAACGCTTTGCGCGCGCAGCAGGGCCTGCCGCCGCTTGTGATTTCTGAAAAGCTCCAGCTTGCCGCTGAAAGACATGCGCAGGACATGGCGCAGCGGGGCTATTTCTCGCACACCGGGGCGAACGGGTCGGATATTGCGGCCCGGGCGGGTGCGGTGGGCTTTCGCTATTGTTCCCTGGCCGAGAATATCGCCAAGGGGCAGAAATCGCTTGAGGCGGTCATGGCGGGCTGGGCCGGATCCCCCGGGCACCGGCGCAACATGCTGAAACGCGATGTGCGGGTGTTTGGACTGGCCCGAGCCAAAGGCAATATCTGGGTGATGGAGCTGGGGCGCGAAGGCTGCTGATCCAACGCGCTGCAGGCCTTTGCGGCCACAGCCCTCAGGCCAGCGCCACGGCGCGCCCGCCAATCCACACCGCCTTGATGGCGCGGTCATCGCCCATCATGATGGTGGGAAACAGCGCCTCCCAGATATCTCCGCCGCGGTTTGCCCTCTGCGCGATCGCGGGGGTCGAGGAGAGGTCGAGCGCGATGATATCCGCCTCTTTTCCCGGCGCCAGCGTGCCCACATGCTGGTCGATCCGTAGCGCCTGCGCCGACCCGACGGTTGCCAGCCACAGTAGCTCGGAGGGGTGCAGCGCGCAGCCGCGCAGCTGGCCGATCTCATAGGCCGCCGCCATGGTGCGCAGCATGGAAAAGGATGACCCGCCGCCGGTATCCGTGGCCAGCCCCACCCGCTGCCCTGCCGCCATCATCCCGGCCATGTCGAACAGTCCCGACCCGATAAAGGTGTTCGAGGTCGGACAATGCACCAGCGCCGCGCCAACCTCGGCCAGCCGGTCCTGTTCACGCGGCTCCAGATGGATCGCATGGCCATAGACGCCATTAGCCCCCAGCAGCCCGTGCATTTCATAAGTGTCGAGATAGTCGCGCGCGGTGGGGTACAGCGATCTGACCCAGTCAATTTCATCCACCTGTTCCGACAGATGGGTCTGCATCAGCAGATCCGGGTGTTCGGCCCACAGCGCGCCAAGCGCCGACAGCTGCTCGGGCGTCGAGGTGGGGGAAAACCGCGGCGTGATCACATAGTACAGCCGGTCCTGCCCGTGCCACTTTTCAATCAATGCCTTGCTGTCGTCATAGGCCGATTGCGCCGTGTCGCGCAGATCGTCGGGCGCGTTGCGATCCATGCAGGTCTTGCCCGCCAGCAGCCGCTGGCCGCGTGCCTGCGCAGCGCCCATCAGCGCATCGACGCTGGCCGGGTGGATGGTGCCATAGCTGCAGACGGTGGTGGTGCCGTTGGCGACGGTCAGATCAAGATACCGCCCGGCGATGTCAGCGGCATAGTCGGGGTCGGCAAAGCGCATTT
Organism: Puniceibacterium antarcticum; assembly: GCF_002760615.1. GTDB lineage: Bacteria > Pseudomonadota > Alphaproteobacteria > Rhodobacterales > Rhodobacteraceae > Puniceibacterium > Puniceibacterium antarcticum. Next base: position 26,548 of record NZ_AWWI01000121.1, read on the forward strand.
CTTCGGGGAAGGTGTAACTGTTGAGCCAGTCGATCAGCCGCTTGCCCCAGCTCGCGATCATCGCGGTCTGGGGATAATGCACATGGGCGTCGATGAATCCCGCGCAGAGCAGGGCATTGCCATGATCCTCGACCCGCGCCTGGGGATGGGCCGCGCGAAGGGTCGCGCCGTCGTCGGTTTCCAGGATCCTCCCGTCGCGGATCAGAACCCCGCCGTGGGTGAGGTGACGCGCCGCTTCGGGGCCGTTTTCAAAGGGAGAGCTGTCAAAGGACAGCGTCTGTCCCAGAAGTAGCGTGTCATGTGACATATGGGGCCCTGCTTATCGCTAGAATGCAATGCTGATAGGGCGCCCGGCAAAGGGAAATCACGTCTCGGCCCTGTCGTTTGTCAGATCTATCTTCTAAGATCACTCGCAACAAGCAGGCGGCAGCGAGGTGCGACCATGAGCGACGAGACAGAGGTTCTGGCCCCCGAGGCTGAGCACGAAGAAGACGCTTATACGCTGGAACGTAAGGCGGTCGCGGCGATCCTTTATGCGGTCGATATCAATGACCGCGAAAAGCTGATCGAGCTGATGGAGCCGCTGCACCCGGCGGACATCGCGGACATGCTGGAACAGATCAACGCCTTTGACCGGATGCGTCTGATCAAGCTTTACGGTAGGGAATTCGACGGCGAGATCCTGACCGAACTTGACGAATCCATCCGCGAAGAGGTGATCAACCTGCTGTCGCCCGAGGTGCTGGCCGAGGCGGTGCGCGAGCTGGACAGCGACGATGTGGTCGACCTGATCGAGGATCTGGAACAGACCCAGCAGGACGCCATCCTTGAGGTGCTGGAAGACAGCGACCGGGTCGCAGTGCAGCAGTCGATGACCTATCCGGAATATTCCGCCGGTCGTCTGATGCAGCGCGAGGTGGTGATGGCGCCCGAACACTGGAACGTGGGCGAGGCGATCGATTATCTGCGCAACACTGACGAACTGCCGGATCATTTCTATCACATTGTGCTGGTCGATCCGCGTCTGCGCCCGGTGGGCAATGTCGCGCTGGGCAAGCTGATGGCGGCGCGGCGCGAGGTGATGCTGAGTTCGATCCTCGAGGAGACGTTCCATGTGATCCCGGTGACGCGCTATGACGGCGACGTGGCCTATGCGTTCAACCAGTACCACCTTATCTCGGCCCCGGTCGTGGATGAAAGCGAACGGCTTGTCGGGGTGATCACGATCGACGATGCCATGTCCGTTCTGGATGAAGAACACGAAGAGGATATCCTGCGTCTTGCGGGGGTTGGCGAAAGCTCGCTGTCGGATTCGGTGTTCGAGACGACCAAGCAGCGCTTTCCCTGGCTCGCGGTGAACCTGGTGACCGCCGTGATGGCGTCGATGGTGATCGCACAGTTCGAGGTGGCGATTGCACAGTTGGTGGCGCTGGCGGTGCTGATGCCCATTGTGGCGTCAATGGGGGGCAATGCGGGCACGCAGGCGCTGACCGTGGCAGTGCGTGCGCTGGCGACCAAGGACCTTACCGGGTCGAACGTCTGGCGGGTGATCCGGCGCGAGGTGGCGGTGGGGCTGGTCAACGGTCTGGCCTTTGCGGTGATCATGGGGCTGGTTGGGCTGTTCTGGTTCGGCTCGGTACAGCTGGGATATGTGATCGCCTCGGCCATGGTGATCAACCTTGTGGTGGCCGGGCTTGCGGGCATCGGTATCCCGATCCTGATGGAACGGGCCGGGGTGGATCCGGCGCTGGCATCGGGGGCTTTTGTGACGACGGTGACGGATGTGGTCGGCTTCTTCGCCTTTCTGGGCCTTGCGGTTCTGGTGCTGTTGTGAACCTGGAGACTGCGAAGGCAGAGGCGCGCAAGGCGGCTTTTGCCCGGCGCAAGGCGGCGTATGAGGCGGACAAAGGCAACAGTGCCGCCATCCTGTCCAGCGTTCTTGCGGGCTATCGCGGGGTGCCGGTGGCGGGGTTCCTGCCGATCCGCACCGAAATCGATCCGCGCGTGGCGATGGAGGAGGCCGCGGCCCATGGTCCTGTTGCCGTGCCGGTGATCCTGGGCAAGGGACAGCCGCTGCAATTTTCGCTGTGGGAGCCGGGCTGTGCCCTGCGTGACGGTCCGTTCGGTGCGATGGTGCCCGCTGTGGACCGCTTTATCCTTACTGAGATTCTGATCGTGCCGCTGGTGGCCTTCAGCCGCGCGGGCGGGCGGCTGGGCTATGGCGGCGGCTTTTACGACCGTACGCTGGAACTGCTGCGCAGTCAGGGCCCGATCCTTGCCATCGGCTTTGCCTACGGCGCCCAAGAGGCGCAGGATCTGCCCCTTGAACCCACCGATCAGCCTCTTGACCTGATCGTGACCGAAGCCGAGGCCATCACCCCCGCACGCCCTTGATCTTCATCTGCCCATAAATATCCCGGGGGTTTGGGGGTTGGCCCCCAATCAAGCGCTCGATCCACGCGACAAGGCGCCAAATACCTCTTTGCTTTCTGCGTTCCAAAGATTACGCAACGCCGCATGAGAACACTTTTCCTGGGTGATGTGATGGGACGTGCCGGGCGCGCCGCCATCAGTGAAAACCTTCCCCGGCTGCGCGCCGAGTGGAAGCTTGATTTTGTTGTGGTCAACGGCGAGAACGCGTCGTCCGGGGCCGGGCTGACGGGCGAACATGCCAAGGGGATCCTGGATGCGGGCGCCGATTGCGTGACGCTGGGCGATCATGCCTTTGATCAGAAGGACATGATGAGCTTTATCGAATCCGAGACCCGGATCGTGCGCCCGATCAATTTTGCCAAGCAGGCGCCGGGACGGGGCCATCGGCTTTTCTCGGATGCGCGCGGGCGCAAGGTTCTGGTGCTGCAGGTGCTGGGGCAGGTCTTTATGAAGCGCGCCTTTGACGATCCGTTCTCGGCGGCTGACGCGGTTCTGCGGGCACATCCGCTGGGCGGGCAGGCGCAGATGATCCTTGTGGACATGCATTGTGAAGCGACCAGCGAAAAGATGGGCATGGGTCATTTCTGCGACGGCCGCGCGAGCCTTGTGGTCGGCACGCACACCCATGTGCCCACAGGTGATGCGCAGATCCTGCCGGGTGGCACGGCCTTTCTGTCCGATGCGGGCATGTGCGGCGATTACAATTCGGTCATCGGCATGGACAAGGCCGAACCGATGCGCCGCTTTGTCACCGGCATGGGCAAGACGCGGTTCCAGCCCGCCCTGGGTGAGGCAACGCTGAGCGGGGTTTACGTCGAAACCGACGACCGCACGGGCAAGGCCACGCAGATCCGCATGATACGCCAGGGCGGACGGCTGGAACAGGCCGCGCCGTGACAGGCCTTTGGCGGGTGGCTTTGTGGTTCTTGGTTTCGGCGCGACAGAGCCTTTTGCCACGGGCACGGACGGCCGGGGTTTCCCTGACCTGAGATGTTTTTTTATTTTCGGGGAGGCCCGGTTGTGCAGGGTTAATTCCGTCGGTGATTATTTTTACCCCAGTCGATGGAAACTACCTTCGGCTTGGAAATGAGAAGCTTTTTTCGGGTTGTCCAGTTCCGTCTCGTGTGGTGAGGGAAAGATAGGAGTGCGATCCGGCCCTTATTTGGGCATGTCCGACTTTGGTAGCACTGCGACAGCGAGGGCTGCTTGTACTAGGCAGGCCTGTCCGTCAAATTGCAGGTGTTTAACGCGCAGGGAAGTCATTCAGAATGCAATTTATCGAACTGAGCCAGAACGCACAGGCGATTATCACGATTGCGGTCGTGGTGGGCATGTTCGTGCTGTTTGTGCGCGAGGTCTATCCGACCGAAGTGGTGGCCATCGGTGGCAGCGCTGTGCTGCTGGCGCTGGGCGTGCTGTCTTATGATGATGCGCTGAACGTGCTGTCCAACCCGGCCCCCTGGACCATCGCCGCGATGTTCATTGTCATGGGCGCGCTTGTGCGGACGGGGGCGCTGGATGCCTTTACCAGCGTTGCGCAGACGCAGGTGCAAAAGCGGCCCAAGGTGGCGATGATGGGCATCTTTTCTTTTGTGCTGGTCGCCTCGGCCTTTCTGAACAACACGCCGGTTGTGGTTGTGATGCTGCCGATCTTTGTTCAGCTGGCGCGGGTGCTGGGTGTGGCGCCGTCCAAGTTGTTGATCCCGCTCAGCTATGCGGCGATTCTGGGCGGAACGACGACACTGATTGGGACCTCGACCAACCTGTTGGTGGACGGGGTGGCACGCACGCAGGGGCTGGAGCCTTTTACGATTTTCGAGGTGACGCCGCTGGCGCTGATTCTTGTGGCCGGGGGGATGGGCTATCTGGCGCTGGCGGGGCGTTTCCTGTTGCCCAACCGGACCAGCATGGCAGGAATGCTGAGCGACCGCAGCCGCATGAAGTTCTTCACCGAGGCGGTGATTCCCCCTGACAGCAACCTGATCGGGCGCGAAGTGCTGAGCGTGCAGCTGTTCAAACGCGAAGGTGTGCGTCTGATCGACGTGATCCGGGGCGATGAATCACTGCGTCGCGATCTGGTCCGGGTGTCGTTGCAGGTCGGCGATCGGGTGGTTCTGCGCACGCAGATGAGTGAACTTCTGAGCCTGCAGAGCAATCCTCAGCTGAAGCGTGTGGATCAGGTGTCGGCAGTCGAAACATCTACCGTTGAGGTGCTGATCACGCCGGGGTGCAAGATGGTCGGGCGGTCGCTGGGCGCGCTGCGACTGCGGCGGCGGTTCGGGGTCTATCCGCTGGCTGTGCATCGTCGCAACCAGAACATCGGGCGGCAGTTGGACGAGCTTGTGGTGCGGGTGGGCGACACACTGCTGCTGGAAGGCGCGCCGGTGGATATCAAGCGGCTGGCCGAGGAGATGGCGTTGGTTGATGTCTCGCAGCCCTCGGCGCGGGCCTACCGGCGGGGCCATGCGCCTGTGGCGATTGGGGCGCTGATCGGCATCGTGGCGCTGTCGACCTTTAACGTGGCACCGATTCTTGCGCTGGCGGTGATTGCCGTGGCGGTTGTCCTGCTGACCCGCTGCATTGATGCGGACGAGGCGTTTTCCTTTGTCGAGGGGCAGTTGCTGGCGCTGATCTTTGCCATGCTGGCGATCGGCGCGGCCCTTGAATCCTCGGGCGCGGTCGAGCTGATCGTGGGGGGGATTGCACCCTACCTTGCTGCATTGCCGCATGTTTTCCTTGTGGGGGCGGTGTTCCTGCTGACCTCGACCCTGACAGAGATGGTCAGCAACAACGCCGTGGCGGTGGTTGTGACACCCATTGCCATCGGCCTTGGCACGGCGCTGGGCGTCGATCCGCGCCCGCTGGTGATTGCGGTGATGGTGGCAGCGTCCTGCAGTTTTGCGACACCGATCGGCTATCAGACCAACACCATGGTTTATGGCCCCGGGGGCTATCGGTTCAGCGATTTCCTGCGGGTCGGGATTCCGATGAACGTGGTGATCGGTGTTCTGGCCTCGATTGCGATTCCGCTGCTTTGGCCGCTGGAACTGCCGCAGCCCTAGCCTGTGGCCCGTCCAGATTGCCTGTCTGGACGGGCTTGCTAGTGACCCATGCTCTGCCCTATAAGACCGGGCGAAATTCAGGCATTTTCAAAGGGGCATGACCATGGCGGGGCATTCCAAGTGGGCCAACATCCAGCACCGCAAGGGGCGTCAGGACGCTGTGCGGTCGAAACTGTTTTCCAAGCTCTCGAAAGAGATCACCGTGGCGGCCCGGATGGGCGACCCGGATCCGGAAAAGAACCCGCGTCTGCGGCTGGCGGTGAAAGAGGCGAAATCGGTATCCGTTCCCAAGGATGTCATTGATCGCGCTATCAAAAAATCCATCGGTGGCGATGCGGAAAACTATGACGAGATCCGTTATGAGGGCTATGGCCCCAATGGTGTCGCGGTGATTGTCGAGGCGATGACCGACAACCGCAATCGCACCGCATCCAATGTGCGGTCGACCTTTACCAAGAACGGCGGCAATCTGGGAGAGACGAATTCCGTTGCTTTCATGTTCGAGCGCAAAGGCGAGATCACCTATCCGGTCAAGGTCGGCGATTCCGACACGGTGATGATGGCGGCGATTGAAGCCGGGGCAGAGGATGTGGAATCGTCGGAAGAGGGCCACATCATCTGGTGTGCGGACACGGATCTTAACGAGGTGGCCACCGCGCTGGAACCGGCGCTGGGGGAATCGGACTCGACCAAGCTGGTCTGGCGCCCGGGCACCACGACCGAGCTGGATCTGGATGGCATGCAGTCGCTGATGAAGCTGGTCGAGGCGCTGGAAGATGACGACGACGTGCAGCGCGTCACCACCAATTTTGAAGCCAGCGACGAGGTCATGGCGCAGCTTTGATCTGCGCCGCAACCCCCTGAAAACCGCGTATGGAAACCGTATGGAGTGCGTATGGTTTTCATATGGCGGGGGTCTGGGGAGTGGATTTCCAGCGGGGCGGGGGAAACCCCGCCCCGTGGAGCTTTCAGTGGTGCCGTCATTGTTGCAGATGGCTCTGGGCCGCCTTGCGCAGGGCGCGGGTGACGGGGACAAGCGGGCGTTCGACCAGACGGCGCACCTGCCAGATCAGCGGCACATCAAGGGCAGTGTCCGCCCTGAGGGGGACCAGACGCCCCTGTTCCAGATCCTGCTGCACCAGCGGTGCGGGATTCATCCCCCAGCCAAGGCCCAGCCGACAGGCATCGACAAAACCATGTGACGAGGGCAGGTGATGTGTCGGGGCCGAGACCGCCTGACCGAAGGTCTGGCGCATCCATTGTTCCTGCAATCCATCCTTTTGATTGAAGCGCAGCATCGGCGCGGCGGCGAGTGTTGCCGTGCTGACACCTGTGGCGAAGTGCCGGGCCTGAAAGTCCGGCGAACAGGTGGCAATGTAGCGCAAGGCCCCCATCGGATGGGCGGTGCAGCCCTGTACCGGGCGGGCATGGTCGGTGATGGCGGCCGAAACCTCGCCCCGGCGCAGCCAGTGTGCGGCATGGGCCTGATCATCGGTGACGATGTCAAAGATCAGCCCCCGCGTCGCGGCGAGCGCGGGCAGCACCCAGGTGGCAAGACTGTCTGCGGTGACGGCGATGCGCACCCGCGCGGGGCTGGAGGACTGGCCGAGATCCGAGGCGAGTTCTGCTTCGAGCAGGGCGCGTTCATCGGCATGCCGGGCGAGGCGTGCGCCGGTTTGCGTGGCGGTGCAGGGGCTGGTGCGCAGCACGAGCGGCGTGCCGACCCGGTCTTCGAGAGCGCGCAGCCGCTGAGAGATGGCGGAGGGGGTGACCGAAAGCGCCGCCGCGGCGGCGTCAAAGCTGCCATGGGTGAGAATGGCCGAGAGCGCGGCAAGCTGGGCGGCATCAAGCTGCATTAGAGCACTTTGCATTTGATTTGAACAGCAAGACGCGGCCTCTCCCTTCGGTCGAACGCATCTTGCGATGTACCTGAGTCAGATAAAATGCAAGACGCTTTAGCAATCCTTCATCAGCATGAGAAAGTTTAATTACTCTTATCATGGATCACCGGCTAGGGCTGCCCCTGTCACAACAACAAGGTGGGTGGGTATGCAGGCGGCACTGGCGGGATTCGGATTGGGGCTGAGCCTGATTTTGGCGATCGGGGCGCAGAATGCCTTTGTGCTGCGGCAGGGGCTGGGGCGCGCGCATGTGTTTGCGGTCTGTCTGACCTGTGCGCTGTCTGATGCGGTGCTGATTGCCGCCGGGGTGGCGGGGTTCGGTGCGCTGACGCAGGCGGTGCCGGGGCTGGAATGGGGGATGCGGCTGTTCGGGGCGGGATTCCTGTTTTGGTATGGCGCGCGGTCGCTGGCGGCGGCCTGGCGGGGAGGCGAAGTGTTGCGCGCCGGTACGGGTGCTCCGTCGCTGCGCGCGGCGCTGCTGACCTGCATCGCGCTGACCTGGCTGAACCCGCATGTCTATCTGGACACGGTGGTGTTGCTGGGCGCGGTGGCGGCGCAATATGAGGACCGGCTGGGGTTTGCGCTGGGGGCGATGGCGGCGTCTTTTGTGTTCTTCTTTGCGCTGGGATATGGCGCACGGCTGTTGTCGCCGCTGCTGGCGCGTCCCGGGGCCTGGCGGGTGCTGGACGGCGCGATCGGTGGGATGATGTGGCTGATCGCGGTGTCGCTGCTGGTGGGATAGGGGCGCGGCCCCGTCGCGTTGTGCGCGACAGGTGATTATCGGGGGGCGGGGCCCCCCGTCGCGCTGTGCCGCGTCGAGATGTTGTAGGGGGCGCTGCCCCCGTCGCGCTGTGCGCGACGAAAGAGTGTCAGGGGGCGCTGCCCCCGGTCCGCCTGACGGCGCCCCCCCCCGGGATATTTGGGGACAGGTGAAACGGGGGGATTTTGCTTGCATGCGGGGCGCGCGCGCGGCAGGTCATTCGGGACTTAAAGAGCGGGACCACGACATGACATCTTCTTCTGCGGCAGCGGTGGCGCCCCGTGTGGCCGGGCAGCGGCCTTTGGCGGGCATTCTGTGGATGGTGGTGACGGGGCTGTGCTTTGTCGGGGTGACCGCGCTGGTCAAGACGCTGCACGGGCGGGTGCCGGCGGCCGAGAGCGCGTTTCTGCGGTATCTGATGGGGTTGGTGTTTCTGATTCCGGTGTGGCGCGAGCTTGTGGCGCTGCGCCTGACGCGGCGGCAATGGCGGTTGTTCACCCTGCGCGGCGCGGTGCATTCTGTGGGGGTTCTGCTGTGGTTCTTTGCCATGTCGCGCCTGCCCTTGGCCGAGGTCACGGCGATGGGATATTTAACGCCGGTGGGGGTGACGATCCTTGCGGTGATCGTGCTGGGCGAGCGGCTGGCGGTGCGGCGGATCCTGGCGATCTGTGCCGCCCTCGGGGGGGCGATGCTGATCCTGCGGCCCGGGTTTCGCGAGTTGGATCCGGGGCATTTTGCCATGCTGGGGACGGCGGTGCTCTATTCTGCGTCCTATCTTACCGCCAAGATCCTGTCGGATGAGCTGTCGGCGGTGGTGGTTGTGGCACTGCTGTCGGTGATGGTGACGATTGGCCTTGCGCCCTTTGCCTATGCCGTCTGGGTGACGCCGCGCCTGGGGGATGTCGGCATCCTGTTCTGTGTGGCCTGCTTTGCCACGGCGGGGCATTATGCCATGACGCTGGCCTTTGCCGCAGCACCGGTGACGCTCACGCAGCCCGTGACCTTTTTGCAGCTGGTCTGGTCGGTTATGGTGGGGCTTGCGGTCTTTGGCGAGCCGATCGACCCTTGGGTGGTCGCGGGGGGCTGTGTCATCCTTGCCGCTGTCAGCTTTATCACCTGGCGGGAGGCGCGGCTGAAGCGGCGCTATGTGACGCCGCCGTCCCCGGCGACCAAAGTTTAGGCGGCGGGCGGGCGTTTTGCGTTTTGATTGACTGATCAATCAATCAACGCCATGCTGCCTGCCTTATAGGGGAATCGTTATGCCGAAGATCGGAATGGAGCCGAAGCGCCGGGCGGCGCTGGTTCAGGCCGCGATCTGCGAGATCGGGGCGGCGGGGTCGCTGAACGTCACCGTGGGTCAGATTGCGCGCCGCGCGGGCGTGTCCAGCGCGCTGGCACATCATTATTTTGGCAGCAAGGCGCAGATCCTGTCTGCGGCCATGCGGCACATTCTGTCAGATTATTCGCGCGAGGTGCGCGAGGCGCTGGTGGCGGCGCAGGGGCCGCAGGACCGGCTGCGCGCGGTGATTGCGGCGAACTTTGCCGACAGCTGTTTCGAGCCGGCGGTGATTTCGGCCTGGCTGAATTTTTACGTGCTGGCGCAGCGCGACCCAGAGGCGGGGCGGCTGTTGCGGATCTATCAGGGGCGGCTGCGGTCGAACCTGAAACACGCGCTGCGCGCCCATATGGCGCGGCCCGGCCCCGCCGCCGAGTTGCTGGCTGCGTTGATTGACGGGATGTATCTGCGCGCGGCCCTGGGTGGCGCGGGATTTGAAGAGGACGCCGCAGCGCAGGTCATGACCTGTGTCGAGGCACTGATCAGAGAGCAGAACACATGACACAAAACATATTGATCGTGATGGTGGACCAGCTGAACGGCACACTGTTTCCGGATGGGCCCGCCGAGTGGCTGCATGCGCCGAACCTGAAGCGGCTGGCGGCGCGCTCTACCCGGTTTGCCAATGCCTATACTGCCTCACCGCTGTGCGCGCCGGGGCGGGCGGCGTTCATGTCTGGCCAGTTGCCCAGCGGCACTGGGGTCTATGACAATGCGGCGGAATTTGCGTCTTCTATCCCGACCTATGCGCATCATCTGCGCCGGGCGGGGTATCAGACTTGCCTCTCGGGCAAGATGCATTTTGTCGGGCCGGATCAGCTGCACGGGTTCGAGCAGCGCCTGACCACCGACATCTATCCCGCCGATTTCGGCTGGACGCCCGATTACCGCAAACCCGGCGAGCGGATTGACTGGTGGTATCACAACATGGGGTCGGTCACCGGCGCCGGGGTGGCCGAGACGTCGAACCAGATGGAATATGATGACGAGGTCGCCTTTCTGGCGCAACAGAAGCTGTATGACCTTGCGCGCGGGGCGGATGCGCGGCCCTGGTGCCTTACGGTGAGTTTCACCCACCCGCATGATCCTTACGTCGCGCGGCGCAAATACTGGGACCTTTACGAACACTGCGAACATCTGCTGCCAGAGGTTCCGGCGATGTCCTATGACGATCATGATCCGCATGCGCAGCGCATCTTTGACGCCAATGACTGGCGGTCCTATGACATCACCGAAGAGCATATCCGCCGGGCGCGCCGGGCCTATTTCGCCAATATCTCGTATCTTGATGACAAGATCGGGGAGGTGCTGGATGTGCTGGAGCGCACCCGCCAAGAGGCGATTGTGGTCTTTGTCAGCGACCATGGCGATATGCTGGGCGAGCGCGGGCTGTGGTACAAGATGTCCTTTCTTGAGGGGTCGTCGCGGGTGCCGATGATGATCGCAGCGCCCCAGATGACGCCGGGACGGGTCGCAACGCCGGTGAGCAATATCGACATCTGTCCGACGCTTTGCGCGCTGGCGGGGGTGAGCATGGACGAGGTCATGCCCTGGACCACGGGAGAGAGCCTGATGCCGCTGGGGCAGGGTGGCACGCGCGCAAGTCCGGTGGCGATGGAATATGCAGCAGAGGCGTCTTATGCGCCTATGGTGGCGCTGCGGCAGGGGCGGTGGAAATACACCAACTGCGCGCTGGACCCCGAGCAGCTGTTTGACCTTGAGGCCGATCCGCATGAGCTGAGCAATCTGGCCGAGGATCTCGCGCAGGCAAAGGTGCTGGAGCGGTTCCGCATCATGGCCGCCGAGCGCTGGGATCTGGAGGCGTTAGACGCGGATGTGCGTGCAAGTCAGGCGCAGCGCTGGGTGGTTTACGGCGCGCTGCGGCAGGGGGGATATTACCCCTGGGATTACCAGCCGCTGCAGAAGGCCAGCGAGCGTTACATGCGCAATCACATGGATCTGAACGATCTGGAAGGGGACAAAAGGTTCCCTAGAGGAGAGTGACTTAGCAGATTTCCGCCGAAAACGAGGAACAATGGCGGGCAGGGCCTGTTGTCCTGTGACATCCGAACCGGCGGCAAGCCGGATAAGAAGAAACAACAAGGGGACACGTTCATGACCTACCTTATCTCATTCGGGATCCTGATGGCCTTTGGTCTTGTGATCTTTGTGACCATCAAATGGTGGAACCTGCGGTTGATCGGGCCGGACCCGGTGCCGATGTTCGTGTTTATCGCGATCCTGTTCACCTCGGGTCTGGATGTGGGGCTGATCATGTTCCCGCTGGCCTTCGACTTTCCGCTTTATGCGGACACAGAGGCGAACCCGGCCTATGCCTTTACCAATCCGCTGGCGCTGGAATTCGGGTTCTGGGGCTTTCTGATCTGGGCCTTTTATTTCCTGACGGCGTTTTACTTCTGCGCGATCGAGCCGCGGGTGAAGTTCTTTGAAAAGCCGTTTGTGCGGCTGGTCAATAACATGGTGATCGTCACCACCTGCGCCTTTACCGGGTCGCTGTTCCTGATTTACTTGCCCTATTATCTGCCCCGCATCGGCGATGGGGAAACGGTGGTCACCACCTTCTATGTCATCGTCTTTGCGGTGATCCTGGCGGCGTCCTACAGTTCGACAGACATCAAGTTCGTGAAGGTGCTGAGCATCGGGTCAACCCTGCTGTTTCTGGGGCTGATTGTCGGCATGTGGATCTATGCGGGCATGTCGATCAGCGAATTTGGCACAACCATCAGCAATGTCGGCGGGTATTTCGCAAATATCGAACGGTTTGTGCTGCCACTGACGGATTATCACGAATTCTATCTGTTCTGGTGGTTCGCCTGGTCGGTGATGATCGGGCAGTTCACGTCCCGCTTTGTGGGCGGCATGAAGGTGCAGCACATGCTGGCGGCGCTGATGATCATCCCGTCCATCCCGCTGGCTGTGTGGTTTTCGGTGCTGTATTTCTACTATCAGAACGGCATTTCGACCGATGGTCTGGTGAACTGGGCGATGGTGTTTGTCGGCACGACCTTTGTGATCAATTCGCTTGATTCGCTGATCCGGCTTTACACCGACAACCTGAACCTGACGACCGAACGCTTTGGCAAATGGACCTATGTGGCGGGCAACACGGCGGTGCTGTTTGTGCTGACGCTGCTGTTCAAGAGCCAGTGGCTGCAGATCGAATGGGTCGGCGGCGTGGTTATCGCGCTCTATGTCGGCGTGCTGGTCACCATCGCCATGCGCCACCGCGAGGTGCTGAGCGATGTGAAGGGAACCTACAAGAAACCGGCGCTTGACCTCGATTAAGCGCCTGACGCCCCGAGCCACAGGGTCCGGGGCGGACCCGAAAAGGAAAGAGACACGATGCAGACGCAACCTAAAGCCAGCCATTTCATTGACGGGCAGTATGTCGAAGATACCAGCGGTGAGCTGATCGAGGTGGTCTATCCGGCCACGGGCGAGGTGATCGCCAAGGTCCATGCCGCAACACCCGCGATCATCGAGCAGGCCATCACGGCGGCCCATCGCGCCCAGAAGGACTGGGCCAAGATGAGCGGCACCGCGCGGGGCCGTGTGCTGCGCCGCGCTGCGGACATCATGCGCGAACGCAATCACGACCTGTCGGTGCTTGAGACCTATGACACCGGCAAGCCCTATCAGGAGACATCTGTCGCGGATGCCACCAGTGGCGCGGATGCGCTGGAATATTTCGGCGGGCTGGCCGGGTCGCTGACCGGCGAGCATATCCAGCTGGGGGATGATTGGGTCTATACCCGTCGTGAACCGCTGGGTCTGTGCGTGGGCATTGGCGCCTGGAACTATCCGACGCAGATCGCCTGCTGGAAGGGCGCACCGGCGCTGGCCTGCGGCAATGCGATGATTTTCAAACCCTCGGAAAACACGCCGCTGTGTGCGCTGAAGGTGGCCGAGATCCTGATGGAAGCTGGCGCCCCTGCGGGCCTCTACAACGTCGTGCAGGGCATGGGCGCGGTGGGTGCGTCGCTGGTGACGGACCCGCGCGTTGACAAGGTGTCGCTGACCGGGTCGGTGCCGACGGGTAAGAAGGTCTATGCCGCCGCAGCTGCGGGCATCAAGCATGTGACCATGGAGCTGGGCGGCAAGTCGCCGCTGGTGATCTTTGACGATGCAAACCTTGAGGATGCCGTGGGCGGCGCGATTTTGGCGAATTTCTATTCTTCCGGCCAGATCTGTTCCAACGGCACGCGGGTCTTTGTGCAAAAGGGCCTTCGCGCGGCATTCGTGAAACGGCTGGCCGAACGTCTGGGCACTGCGGTGATTGGCGATCCGATGGACCCCGAGACGAATTTCGGCCCGCTGGTCAGTGCGCGCCAGATGGAGATCGTGCAGGGCTATATCGCCAAGGGTGTCGCAGAAGGCGCCACGCTGGTGTGCGGCGGTGAGCGGCTGGACAAGCCGGGGTTCTGGATCACACCGGTGATCTTTGACGGTGTCACCGATGAGATGACCATTGCGCGCGAAGAGATCTTTGGCCCGGTGCTGTCGGTGCTGGAGTTCGAGGATGAGGATGAGGTGATCGCCCGGGCGAATGCCACCGAATTCGGCCTGTCGGCGGGGGTGTTCACCAATGATTTCACCCGCGCGCACCGGGTGATCGCGCAGCTTGAGGCCGGGACCTGTTTCATCAACTCCTACAACGATGCGCCGGTCGAGGCGCCGTTTGGCGGCATGAAGAACTCCGGCGTGGGGCGTGAAAACTCCAAGGCCGCGATCGAGCATTATTCGCAGCTGAAGACGGTCTATGTGCGCATGGGCCATGTGGAAGCGCCTTACTGAGGCGCGCTTTGCGTCGCTCCCACCCGCCCGCCCCGCGCCGCAAAGCGCGCGGCGTGGCGTTGGGGGGAGAGGGCAAAGAAGACAATGTGCTGAGACGCGGGTGATGGGCAGGTCTGCCCATCCCTGTGCTCAGGCGAGTTTATGAGGCGAGTCTCCCATGCCTCAAGGCGTCGGCTGTGCCGAACCTTGACCCACGGCAGACTCACCGAGGAAAGGTGGAAAAGATGGAAGCGGATTATGTAATTGTAGGGGCGGGGTCAGCGGGCTGCGCCATGGCGTATCGTTTGGCCGAGGCCGGGAAATCGGTGCTGGTCATCGAACATGGCGGGTCGGATGCGGGGCCGTTCATCAACATGCCCGGCGCGCTGAGCTATCCGATGAACATGAAGATGTATGACTGGGGCTATGAGAGCGAGCCTGAGGCGCATCTGGGGGGTCGCAAGCTGGCCTGTCCGCGGGGCAAGGTGATTGGCGGATCGTCCAGCATCAACGGCATGGTCTATGTGCGCGGCCATGCGATGGATTTCGACCACTGGCGCGAATCCGGTGCCGACGGCTGGGGCTACGCCGATGTGCTGCCCTATTTCCGGCGCATGGAGCATTGGCATGGCGGCACATCCGACTGGCGCGGCGCCAAGGGGCCGCTGCATGTGACGCGCGGCAAGCGGGAGAATCCGCTGGTCAAGGCGTTTGTCGAGGCGGGTGTTCAGGCCGGCTATGAGGCGACTGAGGATTACAACGGCGAAAAGCAGGAAGGCTTTGGCCCGATGGAGGCGACCATCTACAAGGGGGAACGCTGGTCCGCGGCCAAGGCCTATCTGCGCCCGGCGGAAAAGCTGGGGGCACAGGTGGTGCGCGCGCTGGCGCAGAAGGTGGTGATGCAGGACGGGCGCGCCGTCGGGGTCGAGGTTGTGCGCGCGGGCAAGACCGAGGTCATTACAGCGCATAAAGAGGTCATTCTGGCGGCCTCCTCTCTCAACTCGCCCAAGTTGCTGATGTTGTCGGGGATCGGCCCGGCGGCGCATCTGGCCGAGCATGGGATCGAGGTTGTGGCGGATCGCCCCGGCGTGGGGCAGAATCTGCAGGATCACCTTGAGCTCTATCTGCAGATGAAGGCGACGCAGCCCGTGACGCTGTTCAAATACTGGAACCTGTTGGGCAAGGCCTATGTCGGCGCGCGCTGGATGCTGCGCAAGGATGGGCCCGGCGCGTCGAACCAGTTTGAATCGGCAGCCTTTGTGCGTTCCAAAGCCGGGGTGCCCTATCCCGACATCCAGTATCATTTCCTGCCGCTCGCCGTGCGCTATGACGGCAAGGTCGCGGCCGAGGGGCATGGATTTCAGGCCCATGTTGGCCCGATGCGGTCAAAGTCGCGCGGGGCGGTGACGCTGCGGTCTGCCAATCCGGGTGATGATCCGGTGATCAAATTCAACTACATGAGCCATCCCGAAGATTGGGAGGATTTCCGCACCTGCATCCGTCTGACGCGCGAGATCTTTGAACAGGAGGCGTTTGCGCCTTATGTGGGGCACGAAATTCAGCCGGGGGCGGACGTGCAGTCGGACGCCGATCTGGATGCGTTCATCGCCGAACATGCAGAAAGCGCCTATCATCCCTGCGGCACCTGCCGGATGGGGGCGGCGGGTGATCCTGATGCGGTTGTCGATCCGCAGGGCCGGGTGATCGGGGTCGAGGGGCTGCGGGTGGCGGATTCCTCGATCTTTCCGCGCATCACCAATGGCAATCTGAACGGGCCATCGATCATGGTGGGTGAAAAGATCGCTGATCATGTGCTGGAGCGGCAGTTGCCCCCGGCGAATGACGCGCCCTGGATCAGCCCCCGGTGGGAAACCGCACAACGTTAATATTGTTGACGAATTCGGGTTGATGTCCGGGGCGCGCCCCGTGATATACACCAAATGTTAAGAATTTGTTCGATATTCGTTCTATGTGCTTTGGCGTCGTCGGTTCTGGCGGCGCCAAATGGGATTCTGCGGGTCATTGATGGCGATACCTTTGATGTCGGCAAGGTCAGGGTGCGGTTGCACGCGGTGGATGCGCCGGAACAGGCGCAGACCTGTGGCACGCCTGCCTGGGCCTGCGGGGCTTGGGTCACGCAGGAGGTGCGCAAGCGCTATCAGGGGCAATGGGCGATCTGCGAGGCGACGGATACCGACCGCTATGGCCGGGTGGTGGCGCGCTGTTCGGTGAACGGGCAGGACGTCGGTGCAGCTCTTGTTTCCGACGGATTGGCCTTTGCTTACCGGCAGTACGGTTGGGATTACGATCTGACGGAAAAGGCGGCGGCGGTGGCAGGCGTTGGTTTGCACAGTGAACAGATGCAACTGCCGTCAGAGTATCGCAAGGCGCAGCGGCCCGCACCGAAAAAACCGCAACAGCCCGAGGTTCAGGGCTGTGCCATAAAGGGAAACGTGTCGCGCGATGGCACGCGGATCTATCACGTCCCCGGGCAGGCGTTTTACGACAAGACCCGTATCAACGAAGGGGCGGGCGAGCACTGGTTCTGCTCCGAGGCTGAAGCGGTCAAGGCAGGCTGGCGAAAAGCGCAGCGATGATAATCACGACCCGGCGAGCATTGCCTTGATCGGGTCGGTGATCGCGCTGGATTGCGGGCGCGCCAATGATCCGAAGGTGGCGGCGATGCTGCCATCGGGGGCGATCAGCACCTTGTTGAAATTCCATCCCGGGGTGAAGCCTGCCGTGTCTGCCACCCATTTGTAAAACGGATGCGCCGCATCGCCGCGCACATGGGTGATGTCGGTCATCGGCAGGGTCAGGCCAAAATTCACATCGCAGAATTCCTTGACCTCCTCGGCGCTAGACAGCTCCTGGCGGAAATCATCCGAAGGCACGGCGAGCACGATCAGGCCCTGATCCTTGTAGTCATCGTAAAGCGCCTGAAGCCCGTCATATTGCGGGGTAAAGCCGCATCTGGACGCGGTGTTGACCACCAGAACCGGATGCCCGGCCCAGTCGGCAGAGCTGATTTCACCACCATCGATATTTGCAAATGTGAAGGTTTCCAGCGCTGCGGCGGGCAGGGCGGTGGTCAGGGTCAGGGCAAGAGCGGTCAGGGTACGGATCATTTTGGCGCCTCCTGCGTTGAAAGATAGCACAGGGGAGGGCGTTTCAAGAGCGTTTTGGCCCCCTAGGCAACGCACAGATGCGTGATTATCTTTTAGCTTTACGGAGGACATCCCATGGCAGGTGGCTGGTCGCGCGACGGCGCGGTAAATGAACAGATCGAAGCATCCATTGCGGATGAATTGGCGCGGCTCAAGTCCCGGCGCGGGCCGGTGGGCGAAAGCGCCTTGGTCTGTGTGGAATGCGAAGAGGAGATCCCCGAGGCGCGGCGCGTCGCGATCCCGGGCGTAAAGCTGTGCATCGACTGCCAGCAGGAACGCGACGGCACGTTCAAGGCACGCAGCGGGATCAACCGGCGGGGATCAAAGGATTCGCAGTTGAAGTGAGGGGGGATAAATGTGCTTTCTGATCTCGGGATGAAGCACATTTATATGCCTGCTGATGCCCGTTCGCTGATCGAGAAATCTTAAAGACCCCAGTTTGATGCGTTTCGGAACGCCACGGAAGCGTCGGATCGGCCAGACGCTCGCCCGGCGCGCTTTGCGCGTGAGTCCGGGCGGGCGTACTGTGGATTTGGAGGGATTATCCCTCCATTGCTTCCAATTCATCAATGAAGCCCGAGATCATCGACAGGCCCTTGTCCCAGAACTTGGGGTCTGAGGCGTCGAGGCCGAAGGGGGCCAGCAGCGCCTTGTGGTGTTTGGAGCCACCGGCCTTGAGCATGTCAAAGTACTTTTCCTGAAAGCCTTCGGGTTGTTCCTGATAGACGGCGTAAAGCGCGTTCACCAACCCGTCGCCAAAGGCATAGGCGTAGACGTAGAAGGGCGAGTGGACGAAATGCGGGATATAGGCCCAGAACGTCTCGTATCCCGGCATGTAGTCAAACGCCTCACCCAGGGATTCGGCCTGTACTGACATCCAGAGCGCGTTGATGTCGTCAGGCGTCAGCTCTCCGCCGCGACGGGCGGCGTGGAGCTTGCACTCGAAGTCGTAGAACGCGATCTGGCGGACCACCGTGTTGATCATATCCTCGACCTTGCCCGCGAGCAGAACCTTGCGTTCGGCGTCGGTCTTGGCGTTGTCGAGCATGCGGCGGAAGGTGAGCATTTCGCCGAACACCGACGCGGTTTCGGCAAGGGTCAGCGGGGTGGAGGACAGCATTTCGCCCTGACCGGCCGCCAGCACCTGATGCACGCCGTGGCCAAGCTCATGCGCCAGCGTCATCACGTCACGCGGTTTGCCAAGGTAGTTGAGCATCACGTATGGGTGCACATCTGTCACGGTGGGATGGGCAAAGGCGCCGGGTGCCTTGCCGGGTTTCACGGCGGCGTCGATCCAGCCCTTGTCAAAGAACGGCTGCGCGATGTCAGCCATGCGGGGATCAAATTCCGCATAGGCATTCATGACGGTGGCACGGGCGTCGTCCCAGCTGACCACTTTGGGGTCTTCCAGGGGCAGGGGCGCGTTGCGGTCCCAGACCTGCATCACGTCCAACCCCAGCCATTTGCGTTTGAGATTGTAATAGCGGTGCGAAAGCTTGGGGTAGGCGGCAACCACGGCGTTGCGCAGCGCCTCGACCACCTCGGGTTCCACATGGTTTGACAGGTGCCGACCGGTCTGGGCGGTGGGCATGCCGCGCCAGCGATCCATGATCTCTTTCTCTTTGGCCGAGGTGTTGTGCACACGGGCAAAGGTGCGGATGTTGGCACCAAAGACGCGGGCGAGTTCCTCGGCAGCGGCCTGACGTTTGGTGCGGTCGGGATCGGTGAGAAGGTTCAGCGTGGCCTCGATCGGCAGGGCGTCGCCGTCGATCTCAAATTCGAGCCCGGCGATGGTTTCATCAAACAGCCGTTCCCAGGCGTCACCGACCACGCCCATGTCGTGCAGGAAATTCTCCATCTCGTCCGACAGCTGATAGGGTTTCATCGCGCGGATGCGGTCAAAGGCGGGCTTGTAGCGGGCGAGGTCGCTGTTGCTGGCAAAAAGCGTGTCCAGCACGGCATCGTCGAGCCGGTTCAGTTCCAGCGTGAAGAACACCAGCGGCGTGGTGTAGATGGTGATCTTTTCCTGGGTGTCGGACAGGAATTTGGTGCGCGCGCTGTCGGTGGTCAGCTGGTAATAGCGCAGGCCCGCAAAGGACATGATGCGCCCGGCGACGTTTTCGATTTTCTCATGGCGGTGGATGGCGGTGAGGAAACCTTCAGCGTCGAGATCCCCCAGTTTGCCCTGATAATCGGCGGCAAAGCTGGCGCAGGCCTGTTCCAGCCAGTCCAGATCACGCTTGAGCTCCGGCGCGTCGGGGCTGGTGTAGAGGTCGCTCAAGTCCCATTCGGGCAGGTCGCCAAAGTCCTTGCCCCCGGCAGAGGCATTGGCATCGAAAAGCGGGCGCTGGGTCATGGGTCTCTCCTGATATTTCTTGCACCAAGAGGTAGGGTGCGATGCGTCCGTCCTCAAGAGCAAACCGACCTGTCTTCATCTGCCCCTAAATATCCCGGGGGAGTCGCGCTTGCGCGACGGGGGCTGGCCCCCTTGGGCGGTTGCGTCAGGCATAGGCGGTCAGGATGGCGCGCAGATCGTCCAGTGTGTTCGCCTCGGCCACCGGTTTGTCGTGGCGCCAGCGCGCCATGCGGGGAAAGCGCAGGGCGACGCCTGATTTGTGCCGGGGGCTTTCAAAGATGCCCTCAAAGGCGATTTCAAACACGTGTTCGGGGCGGACCTGCCGCACCGGGCCAAAGCGTTGAAGGGTGTTCTTGCGCACCCAGGCGGTGATCTGGGTGAATTCGACGTCGGTGAGGCCGCTGTAGGCCTTGGTGAAGGGCACGAGGTCGTTTCCCTGCCAGACGGCAAAGGTGAAGTCGGTGAAAAGGTTGGCGCGGCGCCCGTGGCCCTGCTGGGCATAGATCATCACGGCGTCGATGGTCAGCGGATCGAGCTTCCATTTCCACCAGTCGCCCTTCTTGCGGCCTGCAAGGTAGGGGCTGTCGAGACGTTTGAGCATGAGGCCTTCGGCGCGCATCTCGCGGGACTTGGCGCGGGTGTCGCTCAGAGATTGCCAGTTCGTGAAGGGGATCGGGGCGGAGGGTTTGAGGGGGGCGTCGGGGGGGAGGTTGGCAAGCAGTTTGTCGAGGTGCGCGCGGCGTTCACGCAAGGGGGTGCCGCGCAGGTCCTGACCGTTTTCTTCGAGCAGGTCATAGGCGAGCAGGATCACGGGGGCGTCTTTCAGCAGTTTTTTGGGCACGGTCTTGCGCCCGATTCGCGATTGCAGCGTGTTGAAGGACATCGGGGCGGTGCCGTCCCAGGTCACAATCTCTCCATCCAGAACCGTGCCGTCGGGCAGGAAATCCTTTGCCCGGGCCAGTTCGGGGAAGCGGTCGGTGATCAGCTCTTCCCCCCGCGACCAGATATGGTGTTCTCCGGCGCGCAGGATCAGCTGACCGCGGATGCCGTCCCATTTCCATTCGGCTTGCCAGTCGGCTGGGTCGCCCAGGGCGTCGGGTGTGTCGTCGAGCTGATACGCAAGATAAAAGGGATAGGGGCGCGAGAGATCGGCGGCCTTGTCCTCCGCCTCGATCAGGGCGTGATAGGTGGTGGTGTCGGGCGTCCAGCCGCCCATAAGCCGGTGGGCAAGGCTGGCTTCGTCCTGACCCGTTGCTTGCGCGAGGGCGCGGGTCATCAGTTTCTGGCTCACGCCGATGCGAAAGCCGCCGGTGATCAGCTTGTTGAACAGAAAGCGTTCGGTCGCGTCGAGCTGGTCCCACGCGGCAAGGATCTGGTGCTTGCGCTCTTCCGGGGGCACGTTCGAGAGGGCGCGCAAGGTGTTGATCCAGTGAGATAAGGGCAGATCAGAGGTCGCTGCGGCCTCTGGCAGGATCAGTGCGATGGTTTCGGCCAGATCGCCAACGATGGGATAGGATTCTTCCAGCAGCCAGAGGGGGACACCGGCCTTTTCAGCCGCCCATTCGCGCAGCTGGGTTGTGGTTACGGCGCGTTTGGGGCGGCGGCCTGAAAACAGCGCGATGGTCCAGAGTTTGTCCGTATCGGCGGCGTCGGTGAAATACGCGGCCAGCGCCTGTGTTTTGAGGCTGGTTCTGGTGGTCTGGTCGAGGGTGGTGAAGAGGTTGGCGAAATCCTTCATGCGGCAGCCTCTTCTGCGCTATCCTCATCCCCGCCGAATTGGGTGGGGACGACCTGTGCGTTCCAGCCCATCTCGGTCAGAGCACGGGCAAAGATGTCGGTATAGCCGTGGGTGGCATAGATGTTTTCAGCCCCGGTGGTGCGGATCGCTGACAGCAGCCCGTCCCAGTCGGCATGGTCAGAGAGGACAAAGCCGCGATCCGCCGCGCGCCGCCGCCGCACGCCGCGCAGACGCATCCAGCCCGAGGCGAAGCCGGTGGAGCTCGCCCCAAGCTTGCGCGCCCAGGGTGTGCCAAGGGCGGCAGGTGGCGCGATGACAAGGGCGCCGGGGTGATCCTTGATCCTGAGGTCGGGCGTGACCTGTTGCGTGTCGGGCAGAGTGTAGCCCTGAGCGCGCAGCACGGCATTTGTCGCCTCGACCGCGCCATGGGTCAGCAGGGGGCCGATGTCTGTGTTCAGCATCTTCATCAGGCGCTGGGCCTTGCCCAGCGAGTAGGCACCGAGGAGCGCGGTCTTGCCCGCAGCGGCATTCCCCGCCCACCATGCGTTAAGGTCGCGTGCAACCTTAGCCTGATCTGGCCATTTGAACACGGGCAGGCCAAAGGTGCATTCGGTGATGAAGCTGTGGCAGGGCAGCGGTTCGAACGGTTCGGACAGCCCGTCCGGCGCAACCTTGTAGTCACCCGACACCACCCAGACCTCGCCCGCCACAGCGACACGGATCTGGGCCGAGCCGGGGATATGTCCGGCGGGGTGGAAAGAGACCGCAGCATCACCGATGCGCAGCGTTTCGCCATAGCGGATTGTGTCGATGACGATGTTGCCCAGCCGGTGGCGGATGACCGGTGCGGCCTGTTGGGTGGCCAGATAGTGCCCGTGCCCCGGGCGGGCGTGATCGGCGTGGCCATGGGTGATCAGCGCGCGGTCAACCGGGCGCCAAGGGTCGATGTGAAAGCCGCCTGCGGGACAGAAGATGCCCCGGTCGGTGAAGGTGAGGACGGGTGCGCGCATGGGGTTGATATAGGGGTGGTGGTGCCGCCTGCCAGTGGGGTCAGGCGGATTGGGCGCTGTGGGGCTTGGCGGAGGCGCTGTCGAACAGGGCGACGATCTGGGACATGACCGCCTTGCGGGTTTCGGCGCTGTCCATCAGCACCTCATGTTCTGCGCCCGCGACCAGTTCCAGCCTGCCGTGCGGCCAGCGGGCCATGCGGTTTCGGATACGGGGGACATCGACGATGCGTTCTTTCAAGCCGACAAAGGTCAGGCAGGGCAGATCGGGAGAGGCGCGCCGTTCAAGCGTGCGGCATTCCAGCAGCGACTGGTGCAGCCAGCGCAGCGACGGGCCACCAAGCGCCAGTGCCGGCACCTCGGCCACCTGACGGCGCATATAGGCATACATGTCGGCGTCGCGGGTCAGCATGTTGTCCTTGAACGGTTCGCTGATCACGTAGCTGGCCGGTTTGGTGCCGGGGGAATAAAGATGCCCGAGGCCGATATGCCCGCTGCCCCAGCCAAGCGCCCAGGCGGCGGGCCGGATGGCGGGCGCGATGCGGATGCCCCACATGGGCCCGGTAAAGACGCAGGAGGCCACCGGCAGTCCATCCATCACAGCGCGCAGGCCGATGGCGCCGCCCATGGAATGGCTGATCAGATGCATCGGCTGGGGCAGGGCCAGTTCGCGGGCCGCCGTCAGCAGGGCGGCGACATCACGCTGGTAGTCGGTGAACAGCTGCACATGGCCGACAAGCCCGTTAGCCAGCAACCGGTCCGACAGGCCCTGACCGCGCCAGTCGATGGTCAGTGTGTCATAGCCCGCCGCCGAAAGATCCGCTGCGGTGCGGCCATATTTTTCGACATATTCGGTGCGCCCGGGAAAGAGCAGCACGGTGCCCTTTGATGGGGTGCCTTCGGAGGGGCCGGCGGAGGGATACCGCGCCACACGCAGGCGCACGCCATCATCGGCATGGACCCAGTAAGCGTGTGCCCCGACCGGGCCTTCGGCCAGATCGGCGCGGAAGGGGGCGGTGGGCAGTTCCATCTGAGGTCTAGCCCAGCACCGAGGCGAGCTTCATCGCCATGCCCATATCACCGTCAATGGCGAGCTTGCCCGACATGAAGGCGTTTGTGGGATTCAGATCCCCTTCGAAGATCGCGCGGAAGGTGTCAGCATCAGCTTTCAGGGTCACATCAGAGTCGCCGTCCCCGGCATGGGCGCCGGTCGAATCAAGCATAAAGCTGCCCTCGCCTGTCACATCGAATTTGGCGGTGCCGTCAAAGTCTGCACCGGCCATTTTTTCGTTCAGGGCCTTCATGGCTTCGCTCATATAATCACTCATCTGTGCTCTCCGCTGTTTGCATGGCTGTGGCGGGTGGTATTTTAAGTTTCCCGCACTAATCTGTACAAAAGATATGAGCGTGGTGCAGATGAAATACAAATCTACCGTAACGGCATTTCTTGTCCTTGTCAGTTTTTCCCTGCCGCTGGCGGCGCAGGCGCAGATGAGTGCGCGCAGCGATGCCTTGCTGAGCGATCTGGCGCAGGCAGATGCGGCGGGTGCCGAGCGGTTGGAGCGGGAGATTCGTCTGGAATGGTCCAAGAGCGGGTCTGCGGCGATGGATCTGCTGCTCAAGCGCGGGCAGGATGCGATGGAGGTCAACGACATCCCCAAGGCGATCAATCATTTCACCGCGCTGACCGATCATGCGCCTGACTTTGCCGAAGGCTGGCACGGGCTGGCGCTGGCCTATTTTCAGGCGGACAGGCTGGGGCTGACGGCGGATGCGCTGGAACATACGCTTGCGCTTAACCCCCGCCACTTTGGCGCGCTGCGCGGACTGGGGGCGGTGTTCGAAGAGCTGGATCAGCCGGCCCTTGCTTATGACGCCTATTCACGGGTACTGGAGATCCGTCCGCATGACACGGATGTCGAGGAAGCACTGAAACGGCTAGAAACACGGGTGCGTGGCACCGAGCTGTAATCAGCTTCAGACAGAAATAAAGGGCGGTTCATGGCCGAACGCGCACGGATCGCGGCCATTCTTGGCCCGACCAACACTGGCAAAACCCATTATGCCATCGAAAGAATGCTGGGGTACCGCACAGGTATGATCGGCCTGCCGCTGCGCCTTTTGGCGCGCGAGGTCTATGACAAGATCGTGTCGGTGCGCGGCCCCGGCGTGGTCGCGCTGGTGACGGGCGAGGAACGCATCGTACCGCCCCGCGCCAAATACTGGGTCTGTACGGTGGAGGCGATGCCCGAGGGCATGGGCACGGATTTTGTCGGTGTGGACGAGATCCAGCTCTGCGCCGATCCCGAGCGGGGCCATGTGTTCACCGACCGGCTGCTGCGCATGCGTGGCCAGCATGAGACGCTTTTCATGGGGTCGGACACGATGCGCGGGCCGATTGCCGCGCTGGTGCCGGGCTGCGAATTTGTGCGCCGCGAACGCATGAGCCAGCTGAGTTATACCGGATCCAAGAAGATTTCCCGCCTTGCGCCGCGCAGTGCCATCGTCGGGTTTTCGGTGGACAACGTCTATGCCATTGCCGAGCTGTTGCGCCGTCAGAAGGGCGGGGCCGCTGTTGTGATGGGCGCGCTGAGCCCGCGCACCCGGAACGCGCAGGTCGAGCTGTATCAGAACGGTGATGTGGATTTTCTGGTGGCGACCGATGCCATCGGCATGGGTCTGAACCTTGACATCGACCATGTGGCGTTTTCGTCGCTGACCAAATTTGACGGGCGGCGGATGCGCGATCTGCAGCCCAATGAGCTGGCCCAGATCGCCGGGCGCGCCGGGCGCGGCATGTCCAACGGCACCTTTGGCGTGACGGGCGAAGCCGGTCCGCTGCCCGATGAATGGGCCGAGGCGATCTGCAATCACCAGTTCACACCGCTGCGCAAGCTCAACTGGCGCAATGCGGATCTGAGTTTTGGCAGCATCGAGCGGCTGATCCAGTCGCTGGAAAAGGCACCCACGGATGAACGTCTGGTCAGGGCGCGGGATGCCGATGACCTCATGTCGCTCAGGACCCTGGGGCAGGTGGGCGAGGTCATGGCGCGGGCGTCGGACCCGGCATCGGTCAAGTTGCTGTGGGACGTCTGCCGAATCCCTGATTTTCGTGGTATAAGTCATTCGGAACATGCGGGCCTGTTGGAAGTTATATTCGGTCACCTGCACCAGCGCGGGGGCGTGCCCGATGACTTCATGGCGGGGCAGGTCAGACGGATCGATCGGATCGATGGCGACATCGATACATTGTCGAAACGTCTGGCTTATATCCGCACATGGACCTATGTGGCACAACGCAAGGGCTGGGTGCGTGACGAATTGCATTGGCGTGAGGAGACTCGCGCTGTAGAAGATCGGGTGTCAGACGCCTTGCATGAGCGGTTGACGCAAAGATTTGTTGACCGGCGGACATCAGTTCTGTTGCGCCGGTTGAAGCAGAAGGAGGCCCTCTTGGCCGAAGTGAATGACAAGGGTGAAGTGACCGTCGAAGGTGAATTCGTCGGGAAACTTGAAGGATTCCGGTTTCGTCAGGACAAGGACGCGACAGGACAAGAGGCCAAGACGCTGAAAACAGCGTCGCTGCAGGCGCTTGCGCCGCATTTCCATCTGCGGGCGGATCGTTTCTATAACGCGCCGGATACCGAGATTGATTTCACCGAGCAGGGCGGCCTTATGTGGGGCACCCAGGCGGTGGGCAAGCTGACGCCGGGGGATGACGCGCTGAAACCGCGTGTCGTGGCCTTTGTCGATGATGAGGCGGGGCCAGATGTGCTGCAAAAGGTGCAGCGCCGGTTGCAGCATTTCATCGACCGCAAGATTGCCGCGCTGTTCGAGCCGCTGCTGAACATCCAGCACGATGAGACGCTGACCGGTCTGGCGCGCGGCTTTGGCTTCCGCATCGTCGAATCGATGGGGATCATTCCCCGGGTCGAGATTGCCGAGGATGTGAAGTCGCTGGATCAAGAGGCCCGGTCAGCCCTGCGCAAGCACGGCATCCGATTCGGTCAGTACACGATCTTTATGCCGCTGCTGCTGAAACCGGCACCGACGCGCCTGCGTCTTGTGCTGTGGAGCCTCAAGCAGGGTCTGGACACCTTCCCCGAGGCGCCGCCTGCGGGTCTGGTGACCGTGCCCAACATCGAGGATATCCCGGCCGATCATTATATGATCGCGGGTTATCGCAAGTCCGGTCAGAGGGCGATTCGCATCGACATGCTGGAACGTCTGGCGGATCTGCTGCGCGCCGAAGACAGCCGCGCAGGGTTTGAGGCCAAGGCCGACATGCTGTCGATCACCGGCATGACGCTGGAGCAGTTCGCCGACCTGATGGGCGGCATGGGCTACAAGGCGGAAAAAGGCGAGCGGACCAAGGTCAAGGCCGTGGACACGGTTGTGCCCAAGGATGCCGAAGCCGAAGTTGCGCGTCCGCTGGAAGAGACACCTGCCGAAGCGAATGCCGACACGCCGGTGTTCGATGCGGGTCAGGTGGCCGAAGAGGGCGCCATCACCGAACAGCCCGAGGTGACGGATGCCGTTCCCGAGGCTCCCGAGGCGGTGACCGCCGTTCCCGATGTGGGCGAAGCGCCGATTTCCGAAGAACCGGCAGAGCCCGCAGAGCCCGCGCCCGAGGCCCCTGTGGCCGATGTTGCCGCTGAAGACGTGCCGATTGGCACAGCGCCGGATGCGCCTGTGGCCGGTGGTGAGCTGGAAGTGTTTTATTCCTTCACTTGGGGTGGCAATCGCGCGAACCGCGAACGCGGCCCCCGCCGAGAGGGTGGTCAGGGCAATCGTGGCCGTCGTTCTGACACGACGCAGGCAGGCGGCGAAGGCGCACAGGCACGGGGTGGCGAGGGTGGCCAGAGACGGCGCCCCGAAGGCGGACAGGGTCGTGGCGGCGAAGGTGCCGCGGGCGAGCGTCCGCGTGGCAAGGGCCGCGGCAAGCCGGGTGGCAAACCCGGTGGCAATCGCCCCGAGCGTGAGGACAAGGGCGCCAAGTCCTTTGAGGCGCGTCCCCCCCGCCGTGAAAAGGCGATCGATCCCGACAACCCCTTTGCCGCAGCGCTGATGGGGTTCAAGGACAAGTCCTAAATGACGGGTCCGGCGGAAAGAATCCGGCTGGACAAATGGCTCTGGCAGGCGCGGTTCTTCAAGACCCGCAGCCTGTCGGCCAAGGTTGTAACGGGTGGTCACGTGCAGTTGAACGGCGCGCGCGTGGCCAAACCGGCGGCCCTGATCGGCGCGGGTGACGTGCTGACCTTTCCCCAGGCCAAAGAGACCCGCGTTATCAAGGTTGTCGCCCCCGGCACCCGGCGCGGACCTGCCCCCGAAGCGCAGATGCTTTATGAGGATCTGGCGCCGCCGCTGCCCCGCGAAGAGCGCGCGCTGCAACCCCAGGTGCCGAAATTCGAGGGCAAGGGGCGGCCGACGAAACGGGATCGCCGTCTGATGGATCAAACCCGCGGTCAGGCGCTTGATTGATCCGGACGAGTGAACTAGCAAGGCTTGGACAAAGTTACGGACCGAGCCAGAATGACCTATATCGTCAACGACGCCTGCATTGCCTGCAAATTCACCGACTGTGTTGAGGTGTGCCCCGTAGATTGTTTCTACGAGGGTGAGAACATGTTGGTGATTCACCCGGATGAGTGTATCGACTGTGGCGTCTGCGAGCCGGAATGCCCCGCTGATGCCATCCGCCCGGACACAGAGCCGGATGCGGAAAAGTGGGTTGAATTCAACCGCAAGTATTCCGAGCTGTGGCCAGTCATCATCACGAAGAAGGACCCTCTGCCTGAGGCCGAAGAACGCGACGGAGAAACCGGCAAGCTTGAGAAATACTTTTCCGAGGCGCCGGGCGAGGGCGGCTGACGCCTGATTCGCCGCCCAAGGGTCGGCGGCAGTGACATGAGCGTGAATGTGCGGTGCAAGCTTTTGATGCCGCTTATAAATTTGTGTTCTCCGAACCGCGCTAGGAAGTGATCAAATTTTGTGTTATGATGATGTCACAAATGATGACATCACGCGCATACGGCCCGGTCATGCAGCACACCGGGGGATAATCCCAAGACGTTGAGCCAGGTGGGCGGAGGGCTTCCTCCGGTCGCCTTCTTGTCGCCTGTGCGCGGGTGAGCTTGTAAGGAAGCACTGAATGACAAAGTCGAAGAAGTCCGAATTCCGCCCCAACGATTATGTTGTCTATCCCGCCCATGGCGTGGGTCAGATCCTGTCGATTGAAGAGCAGGACATTGCGGGTATCTCGCTTGAACTCTTCGTCATCTCGTTTGAAAAAGACAAGATGACGCTGCGTGTTCCTACGCACAAGGCGACGGAAATCGGCATGCGTTCGCTCAGCTCGCCCGATGTGGTCAGCCAGGCGATGAAGACGCTGAAGGGCAAAGCCAAGGTCAAGCGGGCCATGTGGTCGCGCCGTGCGCAAGAATACGAACAAAAGATCAACTCGGGTGATCTGATCGCCATTGCCGAAGTGGTGCGCGATCTGCACCGCGCCGACGATCAGCGCGAGCAGAGCTATTCAGAGCGTCAGCTGTACGAAGCCGCGCTGGAACGTCTGACCCGCGAAGTTGCCGCCGTGTCCGGTGGGGATGAGCTGGCAGCCGCCAAGCAGGTGGGTGAAGTTCTGGTCGGCCGCGCCGCCTGATTTGCGGATCACTTTCACGTCAGAAAAACCGCGCCCTTTGGCGCGGTTTTTGTTTGTCTGATCGGGTCAAGCCGCGTCGCTCTTGTTGTCGAGCGTGGCCAGAAGCGCGGTTTCCAGATCCTTCTCAAGCTCTTTGGCGCGTTCGATATAGGGGGCATTGTCGTAAGCGGGAATGTTCGGATTCCACAGCCCGGCAAGTTCGCGCACGGTGTGGCGGTCATGATGGAAAAAGGTTTCCTGCGCCTGTGCGGCCTCGTATTCGCTGAGGCCGATGTTTTCGAGAACGTAGCGCCCGGCGCGCAGCGAGGAATCAAACATTTCGCGCACGATATCATCGGCCCCCGCCTGATAGAGCGCATAGACATGCTGGCGGTCATGTGCCCGGGCGACCACATGCAGGTCGGGGCGCAGCCGCTTTGCATAGGCCACCAGCTTGGTCACGGCTGCCGGATCATCCATTGCCGCGACCAGAACGCGCGCCTTGTCGATCCCTGCCGCGTGCAGCAGTTCGGGGCGGTTCGGATCGCCAAAGAAGCCCTTGAAGCCGAACCTGCGCATCAGCTGGATGGTCTTGAGGTCGTTGTCGAGCACGACCGTCTTGAACCCAGAGGATTGCACCAGCCGGTTCACGATCTGACCAAATCGCCCGATCCCTGCGATGATGACGGGGCCTTCGTCGTCGATTTCGTCATCTGCGGGTCTGTCGTCCTTGTCCACCAAACGGCTGGAGAGCACGTCGTAGAGGATGAACAGCAGCGGGGTGATCAGCATCGACAGGGCCACGACCAGCAGCAGCCGTTCACCCAGCATGCTGGTGACGACGTTCTGCTGTACCGAGAAGGAGATCAGCACAAAGCCAAATTCGCCCGCCTGGGCAAGGCTGAGGGTGAACAGCCATTTGTCCCGTCCGCGCAGGCCGAACAGAAGGCTGAGGCCGAACAGCACCGCGCCCTTGATCGCCATGATGCCAAGGGCGAGCCCGAGGATGATGAAGGGCGCCGAGAGGAAAGCGCCAAAGTCGATGCCCGCACCGACGGTGATGAAGAACAGGCCCAGCAGCAGGCCCTTGAACGGTTCGATATCGGATTCGAGCTGATGGCGGAATTCGCTGTTGGCCAGCACGACGCCCGCGAGGAAGGTGCCAAGGGCAGGCGACAGGCCCACCATCAGCATCAGAAAGGCAATACCGACCACGATCAGCAGGGCGACGGCGGTGAACATTTCCGGCAGACGCGCGGCATTGATGAAGCGGAACAGGGGGCGCGCGCCATAGACGCCGCCCAGAATGATCGCGGCGACAGCGCCCAGCGTGACCAGCGTGACACCCCAGCCGGGCAGGCCATCGACCAGCGACATGGGCGCGCCATGGCTGGCATCGGCGACGGCGTGTGTTCCGTTTACAACCCGCTGGATCGACCCGTCCAGTCCCAGAACCGGCTCTGCCACACCCGCCAGAAGCGGCAGCAGGATCAGCATCGGGATCACCGCGATGTCCTGTGTCAGCAGCACGGAAAAGGCAGAGCGCCCGCCGCCGGTCTGCATCAGGTTCTTTTCGCTGAGCGTCTGCAGCACGATGGCGGTCGAGGACAGCGCCATCAGCAGCCCGACAGCCAGAGCGGGCGCCCAGGCCAGCCCCAGCAGCATGCCGCCGCCCATGACGGCCAGTGTGGTCAGCGCGATCTGCAGCCCGCCCAGACCGATCAGCCGGTGGCGCATATCCCAGAGCGCGCGGGGTTCCAGTTCAAGCCCGATCAGGAACAGCATCATCACCACGCCGAATTCCGCGAAATGCTGCAGATCGCTGGTTTCAGAGGCAAATCCGAAGACCGGACCGATGACGATCCCGGCCAGAAGATAGCCCAGTACCGATCCCAGCCCCAACCTCGCGGCGAGAGGCACGGCGATTACCGCAGCCAGCAAATACACTGACGCCTGAAACAGGAACGATTCCATCCGAATACGACCCTTTGTTATCCTTCCCTCATGATGAGGGCGCAGGTCCTACAAGCACAACCGAAGATGCGCGTTTCAGCATGAAATGTCTGTAAACTCACGCAGGCGTGTGGCGTTCAGCTTTGTGGGTGTGCGCTGCGCGGTTCAATTCAGCAGGGTCTTTGGCAGACGGGCCGATGAATTGTTTCGGCAGGCGAAAGGCGGTGCTGCGTCTGCTGAAAACAGTGTCGTTTGGATGGGTTAGCCCCGGGGCATCTGCAGGACGACGTTGCGCCCGCCTTTGATGTAATGCAGTTCCGCTTCTCCGATGGCGGCGACGCGGCCGCCGTCGATGGAATCGCCGATCTTGACCTTCTGGTAGCGGCCGTTCGACAGCCGCACCAGCGCGTGGCGACCCGAATCCTTGCCAAAGACGCCGATCAGGTTGACGTCGCGCAGGTTGATCGCATTGCTCACGGTCGCCTCGCGCGCCACCGAGGTGCTGGAGGGGATCGACGGTTGCACGCTGCGGGGCGCGACAGAGGCGACCTCGACCGGTTGCGCCGGGGCGCTTTGCACGGCGTTGACGATGCGCTGGATGTCATTGGGACGCTGTGAGGGTTTGACCGAGGAGGCGATGGCCAATTCGGTTGCGGCGATTTCTGGCTCATTCGCCTCTTCCGAGCCTTCGAGCGATGTGGCGGATGCTGTGGTGGGTGCTGTGGCGGCTGCGGGGGGCAGGTCCGGGCGCAGTTTGGGGCGCAGCGCGGAGAGTTCGGCCAGCGAGGCGCCCGCAAGGGTCGCGCGCTGGTTGCGTTCGATCAGATTGTCGGGCCGTGCCTTCGGAGAGTTGGCCTGTAGGCGGATCTGTTGCGCCACGGCTGCGACGTTTTCCTCAGGCGTAAGGTCAGGTTGCGTCAGCACTGGCTGCCCGATGGCCGCAGGCGGCACCAGCGGCGGCAGGCCCGCATAGATCATCACGCCATCCGGATTGATCGCACCTTTGGTCGTGGCGCGCACAAGGCCGCGTTCATCAAGGTCAAAGGTCACATCCGCCGAGAGGGGCGAGTGCGGCGCGTCAAATGGTATGTCGCTGCGCAGGCTGGAGATGGCCGGCAGGGCGATGGCATCGGATTCCGGCACGGCCGCGTCGATTGAGGCGACATAAAGATCCTCGATCCCGCTTAGCGGCGGTTCTTGCGGGGGGGGCGGGGCGAGTTGCCAGATGCCGCTGGACGCATAGGCGGTATCCGCCTCTGACGGGGTCAGGATGCGGCGGGGTTCGGGCAGGGAAAACATTTCGGCCGGGGTGCTGTCCGTCAGGGCGGGCGTATCCGTCGACAGCTCGTCGGACAGGGCGGCCAGATCTGTGTCGGACTTGGCTTGCGAATCAGAGCTGTCGATCTGCGCGGGGGTGCCTTGGGTGGTTTCGATCTGCGACGTTGCGTCTGGACGCAACAGCCGTGCGAGGCCACCGTCCACATAGGTATTTGCCCAGGCCGCGACACCGGCGAGGATCAGCAGCAACGCGATGGTCAGCATCAGCCCCAGAAAGCGCGGCTTGCCCTGGATCTGTTCGTCCGCCTTTGGGCGCGCGCCGAAGACTGTCATGCGCAGCCGCTCTTCTTCCTTGGCGCTGAGCTTGCGCGTGCTGTTGGTGCCCATGGGCAGGGCCCGCGTCATAGGTGGCGCGGCTCTGTCCGGGACTTTGTTCAGAGCGCTCTTGCCCACAACAGGAGTGTCCGGCGTCGGGTTGACCTTGACTGGGGGCGCGAGCACGGGCACCGGGGGTGCGGGCTCGGGATCTGGCGGCAGAGGAGCGCCGGGGCCGGTGCGGCTCAGCCTTCCGGACGGGGGCGCGGCCGGAGCGGAGTCTTGCCGCTGCGGGCTGCGGCGGCTGAAGATGCCGGTGAGCCTTCGGCTCGGGGCCGGTTTGGCCGTCTCGTCCAGAGGCAGGTCCGAGGCGAGCACAGAGGGTCGCGACAGGCTGTCAATCGGCGCCTGAGCCGCCGTATCTGGGACCTCGGGTTCGGTTTTTGCACCGCTGGTCCGCGGCGGCAGCGGCGCTGCCACCTTTGGCTGCGGTCTGGGGGGCTGGGGCAGAGGCCTGACATGATCCTGTGGAGGCGCCTGTGTCATCGGCTGATCCGCCGTGTCATCGGACATGTTGCGGCTCGCGCGCAGGCTGACAAAGGCGGCAGAAGGCTCTGCCGGGGTGGGGCTGTCTGCGGCTGGCAGGGATCTGGAGGCGGGTGCCGCACTGCGCTGCCGAACAGCGGCCCGGGATGCCACGGGGCGGCGGTTCGACACGGTGGGGGGCTTGTCTGCCGGGGTCTGGACGAAGGGGGGCTCGACGGGGGGAGCAGTCCTCGCGGGGGCGGATTTTTCGGCCGCGACGGTCCGGGCTGGCGAGGCAGGCCTGTCCTCTAAGGGGATTCTGCGTGTGTCAGTGCCAGATCCGGCTGCAACCAGTGGTTCGCCCGCCACGGGTGCAGGCCTAGGCGGGACGACAGCCTCTGCCGGGGCTTTCTGAGCCTGCGGCGCGGGCGTGGTCGCGGCGGTTCCTGCCACGGCCAGGGCCACAGGCTCGGATACCGTGTCGGGCCGGGGCAGGAGCGTCATTGCGAGGGGGTCCCGCAGCGGCGGTTCCCCTTTCCAGCGGGACACGGTGCCAAAGAACACCTCGCCCGCGAACTGACCTGCCGGGGCACGGGCAACGAAGCTGACCGGAACAAAGAAATGATCCCGGGCAAAGGTTTCCGCCTCATCCAGCGTCTCTTGCGCGACGGCGGCGACCATCAGCATGTCGCCGATTTGTGTCGTGTCATATGCCAGAGTTGCCACGGGATAGGGCGTCGCCCCGTCCAGCAGGCGCTGGATGTCGGCGTTCTGATCCCCTTTGGATTTCGGCAGGCTGAGGTAGCGGATCTGTTCGTTGGGGATCACCAGTTTGACCTGGCCATCAATGGCGCCGTGTCTGTCGGCGGTGGCGCGCAGCGCCCCGAGTGCGCCGTGCAGATCGCGGGCGTCCAGCGCGACCTCATCCAGAACGGCCCAGCCACCGGGCACACGGCCCAGCAAAGAAATGCCTTCAAACGACAGCGACAGTGCAAAATTCAGCTTCATGGTCATAGATTTACCATTGATCCCGACATGGGGGGAGTCTGCAGTTCGATCACGATTTATTTTAGAGCAAGACTTTGCCGAAGGCTGCAAAGACTGGTTGCAGCCATGACCTCTGAACACCACATATGGGAGGATCGCAAGGATCTGCAAAGGATAATTCATGCGCCGAAACGCTCTTGTTACCGCTGTTCTGCCTCTGGCCCTGTTGCTGGCGGTGCCCGCCTTCGCGCAGGAAAGACCCGCGCCATCCATTTCGGTGAGCGGTGAAGGCACAGCCTATGCCGTGCCGGACGTTGCCACTATCACGCTGGGCGTCACGGCGCAGGCGGAAAATGCCGCTGATGCGATGGCCCAAACCTCTGAAACCGGCGCGCGCATTCTGGCACGTCTGGGCGAGATGGGAATCGAGCCGCGGGATGTGCAGACATCCGATCTGTCGCTGAACCCCGTCTGGTCAAATGAGCCGCAGGACAATCAACAGCCGAAGATTTCAGGCTATGAGGCGTCGAATCAGGTGACGATCCGGGTGCAGCAGCTTGATTCGCTGGGGGATGTGCTGGGCGCCGTGCTGGAAGATGGTGCCAACCGTCTGGGCGGGCTGAGCTTTGGTCTGAAGGATTCCAAGCCGCTGCTGGTCGAGGCGCGGCGTGATGCTGTGACGGATGCGATGGAACGGGCCAAGGCCTATGCCGAAGCGGCGGGTCTGACGCTGGGGCCGGTGCTGTCGATCAGCGAAGGCGGCACGTCAACGCCGCGCCCCGAGGCGATGATGTCGATGCGGGCGGCGGACATGAAGGTGCCGGTCGCCGAGGGCGAAACCGGTATCACCGCGTCGGTCAACATGGTGTTTGCCATCGGCGAGTGATCGGCGGGCTTTGGCCCTGCAGCATTCAGAAAAAAGGACGCCGGGGCACAGTGCCCCGGCGTTTGCGTTTCAGGCGTTCGCTTTGGTCAGAGCCTGATCCAGATCGGCGATGAGATCCTTTGCATCCTCGATCCCGATCGAGATGCGCACGACGTTCGGCGCCGCACCAGCCGCGACCTGCTGCGCCTCGGTCAGCTGGCGGTGCGTGGTCGAGGCCGAGTGGATCACCAGGCTGCGCGTGTCGCCAAGGTTGGCCACATGGCTGAAGATCTCCAGCGATTCGACAAACTTGATACAGGATTCGTACCCCCCCTTGAGCGCGATGGTGAACAAGCCGCCCGCGCCCTTGGGGCAGATTCGCGCCACGCGGTCGTGATAGGGCGAGGATTCGAGGCCCGCGTAGGTTACAGTCTCAACCGCCGGATGCGTTTCCAGCCAGCCCGCGATCTTGACCGCGTTCTGCACGTGGCGGTCCATCCGCAGCGACAGCGTCTCGATCCCCATCAGCGTGTAATGCGCCGCCTGTGGGTTCAGCGTCATGCCCAGATCGCGCAGGCCGATGGCAATGGAGTTGAAGGTAAAGGCAAGCGGGCCGAAGGTCTCGTGAAACTTGAGGCCGTGATAGGCGGGCTCGGGTTGCGACAGGGCGGGGAACTTGTCGCTGGCGGACCAGTCGAACTTGCCCGAATCCACCACGCAGCCACCGGTGACGGTGCCGTTGCCGGTCATGTATTTGGTCAGCGAATGCACCACCAGTGTGGCGCCATGTTCGATGGGGCGGCATAG
Source organism: Puniceibacterium antarcticum (assembly GCF_002760615.1). Taxonomy (GTDB): domain Bacteria; phylum Pseudomonadota; class Alphaproteobacteria; order Rhodobacterales; family Rhodobacteraceae; genus Puniceibacterium; species Puniceibacterium antarcticum. The sequence goes on from NZ_AWWI01000121.1 coordinate 62,472, forward strand.
GTAGGGCGTTGCACTCGTGTTGTCGACGATCAGCGGAATGCCTGCTGCGTCCGAGATCGTGGAGATCGCGTCGAGGTCGGTGATGTAGCCGCCCGGATTGGCAATAGATTCGCAGAACACCGCGCGGGTGTCGTCGTTGATCGCGGCCTTGACGGCAGCGCTGTCGTCAAAATCGACAAATGTCGCAGACCAGCCGAATTTCTTGATCGTCTGGCTGAACTGGGTGACCGTGCCGCCGTAGAGCCGGGTCGAGACGACGACGTTCTTGCCCGGGGACATCAGCGGAAACAGCGCCATGATCTGCGCCGCGTGACCCGAGGAACAGCAAACCGCGCCGACGCCGCCCTCAAGCGTGGCCACGCGTTCCTGCAGCACCGCAACCGTGGGGTTGGTCAGGCGCGAATAGATATAGCCGACCTCCTGCAGGTTAAACAGTGCGGCGGCATGTTCGGCGTCGCGGAACACATAGGCCGTGGTCTGATAGATCGGCGTCTGCCGCGCGCCCGTGGCGGGGTCGGGGCGTGCCCCCGCGTGAATCTGCAGCGTGTCAAAGCCGTAGCTGGGTCCGTCAGTCATGATGATCTCCTCCCTTGAAAATACCTGACCCTGTCTAGGCGATAGAGGCGGGCCGGGCAACGGAGGCGATGCAGGCTATTGGTTCTTGAAGGTCACACCGTCGCGCGGCGATCCTTCCTTATAGCCCCAGCCGGTGATCCGGTTCTTTATGGCCGCAGCGTCCCCTTGCAGGCCAAGTGTTTCGGACAACTCCTGCAGAAAGACTGCGGGGATGTGTGACGCTTCTTCCACATTTACGATGATCGGCGGCGTTTCCGTGTCCTGAGACAACAATTCAATGGCCTGAATGTAGCGTGTGCCGATGGTCAGCAGATCGCGCAGGGTGCCGTCGAACTGGGCTTGGCGGTGCTGCACGGAACAGGCGATCCCCAAGGGATTGCGGGCACAGACCACAAAAATCGGATTGCGCAGATGTTTTCTGAGCGCAGGGATATGTTCAGAGGCACGGGGCAGCTTGAATCCGCAGCGCGTGTGGCTGGCATTTCGGTCTGCCACCAGATCCACAAACTTCTTTCGGTTGATGAGCGAGACGGGCAGCTAAGTTGCGGGCGGAATGGCACCCAGAAAATCCTGATCTTCGAAGTTCTTGGCGCCAAGGTGATGGCCGATAAAATACCCCAGTTCGTAGATGCTGAAGGCCACAAGCGATGTCATGCCCCGGGGAGAGCCGCATACAACCAGCGTTTCGTTTCCTATGCGGGACTGGAGCTGTCTGGGATTGATGACGGTCCGTGTCCTGAGGATTTCGAATTCTGGGTTCATTTTGTTCAGTATGTCTTTGGTTTCAGACCGGTCTTGCGTCATGATTGGGCCGTTTTTGGCGGGGACGGGCGCTCAATGCGGGCATGTGTCTTTGCAGCTCAGTTCCGAACCATCCTCATTTCGCCAAGGATTGTCAAAGCAGGGCGCAGGTTTGCCCGAGGGTCGCATCCGCAGAGCCTGCAGGCGCACCAACGCTAGGTGCAAATGGTTAAGAAAGATCCCGCCCCGTCAGAACGACAGGCCATCGCGCAGTTTGTTGAGCGGGCCGCGCAGGGTCTGCACCGCCAGGCCGATGGCGCGGGCGGCAGGGATGATTGCGGGGCTGTCTGCGGGCCAGAGCCTTGCCCCATCTGCCGGATCGACAAGGGTGGCCGCAAAGGCCCGGCCTAGTACCGCAGAGGTGGGCACGCCGCGCCCGCAGTAGCCGAGCAGCCCCCAGAGGCCGTCGTCCAGTTCAAAGATCGCGGGGCGCTGTTTGGCAGAAATGCCGACGGTTCCGGTCCAGTGATGCCCCCACTGCAGCCCCTGCAGCACCGGGTAGCGTGCGGTCAGCCGTTGGCCTGCCGCGGCAAAGGTTGGTGCAGCAACGCGGCCCCGGCGCAGTTCCACCAGCCCGCCGGTGATGATGCGCCCGGCGGCATCGACGCGAAAGAACATCGGATCGCGGCGGGTGTCACTGAAATTCACGCCAGAGGGCAGAACGGCGGCGCGCTGTGCAGGGCTGAGCGGTTCGCTGGCCACCCCATAAGAGGTCATCGGCACGATGCTGGCGCGCATCCGGGCGGGAATTGCGGCAGTGCCATAGGCATTGGTGGCAAGACCGACCTTGCGGGCTGTGATTGATCCCTGCGGCGTGGTCAGCAGCCACGTGCCGTCTGGCGCGCGTCTCAGTCCGCTGAGCGGGGTGCGGGTATGAATGGTGACACCTGCGGTCTGCGCGGCCTGCGCCAGCCCGCGCACATAGGCCAGCGGGTTAAGATGGCCACCATCGCGGTGCAGCCAGCCGCCAAGATAGCCGGGAATGCCGCTGAGGGCTGTGACCTCGTCCGGGCCAAGGAAGGCGCCCGATTTGCCAAGGGCTGCGTATTTTGCATGCGCGGCGCGTGCCCGCACCAGTCCGGCGGCATCATGTGCGGCATTCAGCCAGCCGTTTTGCACCGGCTCGCAGTCAATTCCAAGCGCGGCGATCTGATCGAAGACAAGCCGCCCGGAGTCGCGCAGCAGGTTAAAGCCGTGGCGGGGCAGCGTGTTCTGGTCGAGATAGCCAAAGACGGGGATGCATTGCCCGTGGTTGCGCCCCGATCCGCCCTGTCCGATCTCACCCGCTTCGATCAGGGCAACAGACAGGCCGCGCCGGGCCAGATCCAGCGCGGCGATTGTGCCGCTGAACCCGGCCCCGACCAGGGCGACATCCACCGTCAGGCTGGTGTCAAGCGGCGGGGCGTCGGGTGCTGCGGGCGCGCTGAGGGCATAGGGCGGTTCGGTCACGACAGCGGGGCAAGTCATAGGTGCAGCTCTGCCCCGGCGAGGCTGGCAAGTGCGCCGCCCAGCCGCGCGGACCAGTTCGCCTGACCCTGCTCAGTCTTCAACAGGTCATTGCTGACCTCGAATCCGCAGGCGCGGTGGCCGCTGCCCCAGGTGTGGCGGTCCAGCGTATAGACGCCGTCGCGGCCGGAATAGGGCTGGTTGTCGCCAAAGGCCAGATCGCCCGAGGGGCCAAGCGCGTCCAGCAGGGCATGGGCGAGGCGCGGGGATTCGTTCCAGATTGTTCCGCCATCCCATGGGCGGCGCTGGCCATCGAAATCCCGGGTGCAGCTGTGCAGCGCAAAGAAGATCGGATCCACATGCCGCGCTGCGATCCGGGTCCAGAGCTGGGTGATTGTCGCGTGATAGGGCCAGAAGATCTGATCCTGACGGGTTTTGCGCCGCGCATCGCTGAGCGACAGGTTCCCGGGGATCAACCTGCCTTCGGCATGGGTGAGGATCGAGCGCGGATCGTCGAGCCAGCGGTTGAGGTCGATCACCAGCCGACTGACAGTGCCCAGGATGACTGGTGCATCCAGCCGCTCTGCCAGCGCACGGGCCAGCGGCGCAACACCGAGGTCGCAGAAATGGTGGGTGTCGTGCCAATGTTCGGCAAGGCCCAACCCGCCAAAGCGCAGGGGTGTCGAGGTGCCCGCGTGGTCAACCACGATCAGCCCGGGAAAGCGTCCCTCGGGGTTCAGCACGATGGGATGTTCAGTCATGTTGCGTGTCACCCTTTGGCTGATCGTTGCCTTTGCGCAGCGCTTCCAGCCGTGCCAGCCGCTGGCGAGCGGTGTCGCGGTCCCGTTCTACCACGGCGGCGATCAGGGCTTCGACCTGGGCGGTGGGCACGACGCGCGATCCGAAGGGAGAGGCGGAGTCGTCCGGGGCGGTCAGCACCGCCTCGGACAGTGCCGCGATGGGAGAGCGCCAGAAATCTGTCAGCAGGACGATCCGTGCACCTGCCGCCCGCGCGCCTTTGGCAAAGTGAAGCATCTCTGGCTGATAACGGCGATAGTCGAACAGGATGATCACATCGCGCGGCCCAAGGTCGATCAGCTGGTCATAGGCAAAGCCAAGCGACTGGTCGAGCAGCGCCACATTGGCCCGCACCTGACCCAGCTGCAGCGCGAGGCGCTGGGCGAGGTTGCGGCTGTAGCGCCCGCCAAGCGCCTTGATCGACAGTTTCGGATCGGCCAGCAGATCGGCAATCGCGTCAAATTCGGCCGGTACGACCCGATCCGCCATCCGCCGAAAGCTTTCTGCCTGCATCAGCAGCACCCGGCGGTACAGATGTTCATCCTGCGGGTCCTGCCCGACGGGCTGTTCAAGCTGCAACAGGGGGGAGCCCAGCTGGCGGTCGACCTCTTGCCTCACGGCGGTCTGGAAATCCGCAAAGCGCGCGAAGCCAAGTTTGGTGAGGTAGCGCAGCACGGTGGGCCCGCTGACCCCGGCGCGGGTGGCCAGCGCCTCGACCGTGCCGAGGGCGCTTGTGGGAAAGTTGTCGGCAAAGGCCGAGGCCAGTTTGCGTTCGGCGGCAGAGACGGCCGAATTGCGCAGCAGCGCTGCAAGGTTTTCAGAATAATCCATGGGGGCGCCAAAAAATCCGACGTGTATTGTTTGATACATATTGACTGATTGCTGAATGCTGCGCAACATTTATTACAAATGCTCCGACAGGCGACGCAAGATTGCCAGGGCCGGGCGCACCCATCTGGCCGGACGCGCACATGTGTTCGGGCAAAGATCCAACAGGAGAGTCCTCTGATGAAGACATTTGCACTGATGGTCGGAACGGCGCTGTCGCTGCTTCCGATGACTGCCAGCGCAGAGCGCGGCAGCGACGGGGCCTTGCGCATCCTGTACTGGCAGGCCGCATCGACGATGAACCCCTATCTGTCGGGCATCGCCAAGGAGGTCGAAGCGGCGTCACTGGTGCTGGAACCGCTGGCGCGGTTTGACGAGACGGGCGCGCTGGTGCCGATCCTGGCCGAGGATATTCCCACAATCGAAAATGGCGGTGTCAGCGCGGATCTGAAAAAGATCACCTGGCGGTTGCGCGACGGGCTGCGCTGGTCAGATGGCAGCGCGGTGACGGCGCAGGATGCGATCTTTACCTGGCAATACTGCACGGACGAGGCAAGCGGCTGCGCGGCGCTGTCGCAGTTCGATGGGGTCGCGGATATTGTGGCGCTGGATGAGCGCACGATCGAGGTGCAGTTTTCTGAACCGAAGCCCTATCCCTACAACGCTTTTGTCAGCTCTGAAGCGCCGCTTCTGCAAGCGGTCCAGTTTGCAGATTGCACCGGTGCGCGCGTGGCGCAATGCACCGAACAGAATACCCATCCCATCGGTACCGGCCCCTATATGGTCGACGATTTCCGCGCCAATGATGTGATCACCTATGTCCTGAACCCGCAGTATCGCGAGGCGGACAAGCCGGCCTTTGCCACGGTGACCATCAAGGGCGGTGGTGATCCGTCCTCGGCCGCGCGCGCCGTGTTGCAGACGGGCGAGGTGGATTACGCATGGAACCTGCAGCTTTCGCCGGATGTGCTGACCCAGATGTCGGATGGTCCCGGCGAGATGATCACCGGCGATGGTCCGGCGGTGGAATTCCTGTTCCTGAACCAGAGCGATCCTGATCCCGAACTGGGCGAGGCGCGGTCCACCGCGGCGGGGCGCGCACATCCGTTTCTGAGCGATCCGCGTGTGGGCAAGGCGCTGTCGATGGCCATCGACCGGACCCTGATCGCCGAGACGCTGTATGGGGATGCGGGTCAGGCGGGCTGCGCCGTTGTACCTGCGCCGGATCTGTACACGTCGAATGCCAATGATGGCTGCGTGGTCCAAGACCTGGAGGGTGCCAAGGCGCTGCTGGATGCGGCAGGCTGGAGCGACAGCGATGGTGACGGGGTGCGGGACAAGGATGGCAGGCCGCTGTCGATCCTGTTCCAGACCTCGACCAATGGCGTGCGTCAGGACAGTCAGGCGATGATCAAGGATTGGTGGGGCCAGATCGGCGTGGAAACCGAGCTGCGCAACATCGACGCCTCGGTCTTTTTCGGCGCGGACCCCGGGTCACCGGACACGCGGCAGAAGTTCTTTGCCGATGTTCAGATGTATACCGACAATTCCAAGGGGCAGGACCCCGAGGCATTTCTGGGCAACTGGAGCTGCGCGAACATCCCGTCCCCCGAAACGCAGTGGCAGGGCAACAATATCCAGCGTTTCTGCTCGGACGCGTATGAGGCGCTGATCACGGAGTTCCGCACGGCGGCGTCGCTGGAAGCGCGGGGCGAGATCGCGCGCAAGATGAATGATCTGCTGATCGAGTCCTATTCCATCGTGCCGCTGATCCATCGCCGTATCATTTCTGGCAAGGCCAGAACGCTGGCCGGGGTGCGGATGAACAGTTGGGACAGCCAGATCTGGAACATCGCTGACTGGTATCGCGCCAAGTGACGCGTGGCCGGGGTCCTTTGTAATGAGGGCCCCGGCGCGGCTGAGGGTGGCAGCAGTCTTCAGAGTGTGATGGGCGACATCACCTGAGGTTCAACGACGTCGACGCCGGGCAGTTCGCGCACCAGCAGGTCTGCGGATTGTTCGAGCAGCGGGAAGGTGCGGTAATGGCAGGGGATCAGCGTCTTGAAGTCAAAAAAGGTTTTGGCGGCATAAGCGGCGCGGCGCATGTCCATGGTGAAATGCCCGCCTGCGCAGAGAATGCCGATATCGGGTTGGTGCAGCGCCTGGAACACCCCCATGTCGGCCATCACATCGGTGTCCCCCGAAACATAGATTGTGTGCCCTTCGCCGGAAATCATGAAGCCGCATTCGCTGCCCGTGACCTGCGGGCCGCCGGGGGTCGAGATCGATGTGGAATGCGTGGCATGAACCATGGTCACGCTGACATCGCCCAGGGAAACCGTGCCGCCCTTGTTGAAGCCGACAACCTCGATCCCTTCGGTGGCTTCCCAATGGCTCATGAGGTCATATTGGCCAACCACCGGGATGCCGGCCTTTTTCGCCAGCGGCAGCACGTCAGCCGCGTGATCGCCATGGGCATGGGTCAGCAGGATATGTGTCGCGCCGTCGGTTGCTGCGGCGTGCTGATCTTCGGGCAGCATGGGATTGCCATTGAGCCAGGGATCAAGCAGCAGCACCTGCCCTGCAATTTCAATGCGAAAGCCGCTGTGGCCGAGCCAGATGATGTTCATGGGGAACTGTCCTTTGTGATGTTTGCACCGCAGGTAAGTATGATCTGGTCTTCGGGCAAGTCGAGAGCAGCGCCGTGAGGGGCCAGCCCCTCACACTCCCCGGGATATTTAGGGGCAGATGAAACCAGAAAAGGGAACGCAGGGGGCGTGATTTGCAGCGGCACGTGGTTTTGGCGGGCCAGATGCTTGCGGGCGGCGCCGGGCACGGGTAAACGCATCTTTCAAGAGCACACGTCCGAGTTCAGACCAAAGAGGCCCCCATGTCCATTGACGTAGAGACCGCCGCCCGCGTGGCCAAGCTGGCCCGTATCAAGGTGGCTGAAGACGCCCTGCCGGCGCTTGCCGAAGAGTTCAACACCATTCTGGGGTTCATAGAGCAGCTTGGGGAGGTGGATGTTGACGGGGTCGAACCGATGGTGTCGGTCACGCCGATGCGCCTGCCGCGCCGGCAGGACGGGGTAACGGATGGCGGGATGCAGGACAAGATCCTGGCCAACGCGCCCGATGCCCGCGAAGGATTCTTTGCCGTACCGAAGGTGGTGGAATGATGCCGGATCTGACCAAGCTCAAGATTTCCGAGGCGCGCGATGCGCTGCGCAAGGGGGATCTGACCTCGGTTGCGCTGACCGAGGCCTGTCTGTCTGCCATCGAAGGGGCCGGCGCGCTGAACGCCTTTGTGCACAAGACGCCTGATCTGGCGCTGGAGCAGGCCAAGGCGGCTGATGCGCGGATCAAAGCTGGTGAAAGCCCGGACCTCTGCGGTATTCCGCTGGGGATCAAGGATCTGTTCTGCACCAAGGGTGTGCCGAGCCAGGCGGCGAGCCGCATTCTGCAGGGGTTCAAGCCCGAGTATGAAAGCACCGTGACCAGCCAGCTGTTTGATGCGGGCGCGGTCATGCTGGGCAAGCTCAACATGGATGAATTCGCCATGGGCTCGTCCAACGAGACCTCGGCCTATGGCAATGCGGTCAACCCGTGGCGGCGCAGCGACGACGATACGGCACTGACCCCGGGCGGCTCGTCCGGCGGCTCTGCCTCGGCGGTTGCGGCAGATCTGTGTCTGGGTGCCACAGGCACCGATACCGGCGGGTCGATACGCCAGCCTGCGGCCTTTGTCGGCATCACTGGGATCAAGCCGACCTACGGGCGCTGTTCGCGCTGGGGGATCGTGGCCTTTGCCTCTTCGCTCGATCAGGCGGGGCCGATGACCAAAGATGTGCGCGACGCGGCGATCATGCTGCAGGGCATGTGCGGCTTTGACCCGAAGGATTCCACATCCGCCGATCTGGCGGTGCCGGATTTCGAGGCGATGCTGACCGGCGACATCCGCGGCAAGAAGATCGGTATCCCGCGTGAGTATCGCATGGACGGCATGCCGCAGGAGATCGAGGCGCTCTGGGCTGAGGGCACCAAGATGCTGAAGGATGCAGGTGCCGAGATCGTCGATATCTCTTTGCCGCATACGAAATACGCGCTGCCTGCGTATTATGTGATTGCTCCGGCCGAGGCATCTTCGAACCTCGCGCGGTATGACGGAGTGCGCTATGGCCACCGTGCGCAGCTGGGGCAGGGTGACGGCATCACCGAGATGTATGAAAAGACCCGCGCCGAAGGCTTTGGCCCCGAGGTACAGCGCCGAGTGATGATCGGCACCTACGTGTTGTCAGCAGGCTTTTATGACGCGTATTACAATCGCGCCCGCAAGGTACGCACATTGATCAAGCGCGACTTTGAAACCGTCTTTGCCGATGGCATCGACGCGATCCTGACGCCTGCGACACCGTCGGCGGCCTTTGGTCTGGGTGAGATGAGCCATGCGGACCCGGTTCAGATGTATCTGAATGATGTTTTCACCGTCACCGTGAACCTTGCGGGGCTTCCAGGCGTTTGTGTTCCGGCGGGTTTGGACAAGCAGGGGTTGCCGCTGGGGCTGCAACTGATCGGGCGGCCCTGGGAAGAGGGCGATTTGTTGAACACGGCCTATGCTCTTGAGCAGGCTGCGGGTTTTGTCGCAAAGCCTGCCAAATGGTGGTAAGAGGCGGCTTGGGGACGCAAAGGATGACAGGACGGATGAAACAGTTTCTCTTATGTGGTGTGGCGGCGCTGACGCTGGCGGGTTGTGCCGGATCTGGCACTGATATCAGCGATCGTCAGGCCCGCCGCGAGGCAGAGCTGCTGGGCAATGCGCAGGACAGCGGTCAGGGCGGCTTTGTTCCGGCACCGGCCGGGGTGATGTCCTCGAATCTTGATAATGGCGATCCGGCGATTGCCGCGGCTGAATCCGCGCTGGGCGGATCGACTTTCAGCAGCGCGGGGTCCAATCTGGAGCCGCAGGTGGCGACCAATGCGGCCGGCATTTCGCAAGAGAACAACTTTGATGCCGTGTCGGGTGAGCGGGACATCGCAGCCGATGCCGCGATGATTGCACGCAACCGCGCGCAGTATCAGGTGATCCAGCCCACGGCGCTGCCCAGCCGGGCGGGGGCCAGCGGGCCCAATATCGTCGCCTATGCGCTGAACACCTCGAATTCCATCGGCACGCCGCTTTACACCCGCTCGGTGTTCAAATCCGAAACAAAGGCTGCGCGCGCCTGTGCGGGCTATGCTTCGCCCGATCTGGCGCAGGAGGCGTTTCTGGCTGCGGGTGGCCCCGAGCGGGACCGCTATAGCCTCGATCCCGATGGTGACGGCTATGCCTGCGCCTGGGATCCGAGCCCCTATCGCGCGGTCCGCAGGAACTGACGGCGCTCTGGCATCCCTCGCCGAATTGCGGTCCGCGTCGGGATGGCGCGGTACCGTCTTTGGTGGTGATCCACTATACAGCGATGCAAACGGCAATCGCGGCGCGGGATCGCTTGTGTGATCCGCAGGCAGAGGTGTCGGCGCATTACGTGATCTGCCCCAAGGGGCAGATCTGGCATCTGGTGGCCGAAGAGCAGCGCGCCTGGCATGCCGGGGCGGGGCAGTGGGGCACGGTCAGGGACGTCAATTCCCATTCTATCGGGATCGAGCTGGCCAATACCGGCGCGCAACCCTTTTCAGAACCGCAGATGGCGGTGCTGGACGATCTGTTGATCGGTATCCAGACGCGCTGGGGCATCGCGCCTAAAGGTGTGATCGGCCATGCGGATATGGCGCTGGGGCGCAAGATCGATCCGGGTCCAAGGTTCGACTGGCGGCGGCTGGCGCGTCTGGGGTTATCCATCTGGCCCGAAGTCCGCGCTGGTGGAGATTTTTACCGCGATGCTCAGCGTTTTGGCTATGCTCTGCCTGAGGGGGGTGAAGCGCTGTTGTTGCAGGCCTTCCGTGAGCGGTTTCGCCCCGGGGCGGGCGGCGCGGTTTGCGACGCTGACACGGCCCTCATGGCCGATCTTGCTGCGCGCTGGCCTGCGGGCTGAGGCAGGGCCTGTCAGCTGCCGCTATTCCAGCTCGTAAGGTAGTACGCCGCGCCGGTTGGGCGTGACATAGAGCCTGCGTTCCAGGGGGGGGACAGAGCGCTGATGGCAGCTTGTCCGCTCACAGATGCGGCACGAGATCCCGATGGGTTCGAACGCGGCATCGCGGTCCAGATCCATCCCATCGGCGTAGACCATAGCGCGGGCATGTTTCACTTCGCACCCCAGAGCAATCGCGTAGCGCCGTACCGGGGCACCAAAATGGCCGCCGGGTTTGCTCACATCCCGCGCGAGGCTGATATAGCGCACGCCATCCGGGGTTTCTGCCAGCTGGCGCAGGAACTGCCCGGGCGTTTCAAATGCCCCGTGCACGTTCCACAGCGGGCAGGCCCCGCCAAAGCGGGCAAATTGCAGCCGAGTCGAGGAATGGCGCTTGGTGATTGTGCCAGCCTGATCGACGCGCACAAAGAAAAAGGGAATTCCCTTGGCGCCGGGACGCTGTAGTGTGGACAGCCGATGCGCCACCTGTTCGATCGAGGCGCCAAACAGCGTGGCGAGGCGTTCGAGATCGTGGCGCGTGTCCTGTGCGGCGCGCAGGAAGGCAGCATAGGGCATCATCGCCGCCCCGGCAAAGTAGTTCGCAAGGCCGATCTTGGCGATGCTGCGCGCCGCCTCGGTCTGGAACTTGGCCAGATCCAGCGTTGCCTCCAGCGGCAGATCCTGACGCAGCAGCGCCACCTGCAGCAGCAGCTGAAAGGTCTGGGTTTCGGGCGGGGCAAGGGTGGACAGGGTCAGAACCCCGGTCTTTGGATCGAACTGCCGCAGGGGGCTGGTGTGGTCAAAGCGCACAGTGATGCCCTTGCGCGCCAGGCGGGCGATGGTGGCGCTGCGAATGTCGCCTTCGCCCTGCAGCAGATCAGCAAAGCGTTCGGCCGTGCGGTCCACCGCATCGATGTAATTGTCGCAATAGTGGAAGAAGTCGCGCACCTCTTCCCAGGGGCTGGGTTGCAGTTGTGCGCCTTCGCGCCCCAAAGCCTCGTCCAGACTGGCAAGGCGTTCATGGGTTTGGCGGTACGCCTTGTGCAATTCCAGAAAGGCGCGGGCAAAGGCAGGGGCGTTTGAGGCTGTCAGGCGCAGATCGGCCAAGGGCGGCGCGGCATCGCCGAACACCGGATCTGCCAACGCCTCTCGCATGTCGCTGACCAGCCGTTCGGAATCGCCTTGGCCCAGTTCGGTGACGTCCAGACCGAATTCTTGCGCCAGCGCCAGAACCACCGTCGTGCTGACCGGGCGATTGTTATTTTCCATCTGGTTGAGATAGGGCAGCGAGACGCCCAGTTTGGTTGCAAAATCCTTTTGCGTGAGGCTGAGCCGCGTGCGGATCTCGCGCAGCTTGGCGCCGGCGTAAAGCTTTCTGGCGGACATCGCGGGATCCTTTGCAAACCTGCTGTGTCAGGTTTGCAAAGAAGTCAGGCTGGGTCCAGCCCTATCAGCTGCTTTTCGCGCCAGATCACGAAGCGGATGCAGACAACGGCCAGCAGGCTTGTCACGAACATGATCCAAAGCAGCGGCCAGGCACCAGTTCCGGGTTGTAGCAGCGCACCGGCCAGCGCGGACAGGGCCGCGCCGCCGCCGATCATGATCGCGCCGCCAAGGCCGCTGGCTGTGCCGGCGAGATGCGGACGCACCGACAGCATGCCCGCCGTGGCATTTGGGATCGACATGCCGTTGCCAAGGCCGACAAAAATCATGAGGCCGAAGAAGGTTTCGACCGTGCCAAGGCCGAGGGCCAGCACCAGCAGGTTCAGGCCAATCCCGAGGGCGTTGAACAGGGTGCCCCAGTAGACCATCCGGTTCACGCCGACGCTGGTGGAATAGCGCCCGGACAGGAAGTTGCCCGCGAAATACCCGATGGCGGGCGCACCAAAGTAAAGGCCCAGAGCAGAGGGGCTGAGGGAAAACACCACCGAGCCGACAAAAGGAGCACCGCCCAGATAGGCAAAGAACGCGCCCGAAGCAAAACCGGAGGCCAGCGCATAGCCCCAGAATCGCGGGGCGCGCAGCAGTTCAGGGTATTCGCGGAACTGCTGGCCCAGTGTCAGGGTGCTTTTCGTGGCCGTCTCGCCCAGATCGCGCCAGGTGAGCCATAGCAGCCCGAGGCCAAGGACCAGCAGCAGCCAAAAGGTGGATTGCCAGCCAAAAGCTTCGTCCAGCAGGCCGCCGATGGCGGGACCGATCATCGGCACCACCGACACGCCCATGGTGACATAGCCGATCATCGACGCGGCCTGTTCCTGTGGAACCATATCGCGCACCACGGCCCGTGACAGCACCATTGCAGAGACGATCACCGCCTGCAGCATGCGGAAGGTCAGGAACACATAGACGTCCCGCGCCAGAAGACAGCCCAAAGTGGCGACACAGAAGATCGCAATACCGCCCAGCAGCACGGGGCGGCGGCCGAGCTTGTCCGAAATCGGGCCGATGAACACCTGCAGCAGGGCGTTCACCGCCAGATAGATCGCCACAGAGAGCTGCATCAACCGGTATTCGGTGTCGAAGAACTCGGTCATATGCGGCAGGCTGGGCAGAAAAACGTTCATCGCCAATGCCGATAATCCTGCGAGCAGGATCAAGGTCGAGATATGGGGCGGCGTGGAGCGGTCCAGAAACCGGACGATCGGAGTATCTTGCATCTGCAGCGACTTAAGCCGATGCTGAGGCCATGTCCAATGACAGGTTGCAAAAAGCAGCGAATATGCAAATTTGCATTTTGCATTATGTCTCGTCTCCAAAGTTTGCAAATTTGCTAAAAGACACTTGAGCCAAGTCTCAGGCCCTGTATTTTCTGCCCAAACGAGGGAGACCACCATGAAAGATATTCTTCAGGTACTCGAAGGCCGTCGCGCCGAAGCCCGCCTTGGCGGAGGTCAGAACCGCATCGACGCGCAGCATGCCAAAGGCAAGCTGACCGCGCGCGAACGGGTCGAGCTGTTGCTGGACGAGGACAGTTTTGAAGAATTCGACATGTTCGTCACCCACCGCTGTACCGATTTCGGCATGGAGCAGAACAAGGTTTATGGCGACGGGGTTGTGACCGGATGGGGCACGATCAACGGGCGTATGGTCTATGTCTTCAGTCAGGATTTCACTGTTCTGGGCGGGTCGCTTTCGGAAACCCATGCCCAGAAGATCTGTAAGATCATGGATATGGCGATGCAGAATGGTGCGCCGGTGATCGGCATCAACGATTCCGGCGGTGCGCGTATTCAGGAGGGTGTGGCCTCGCTTGCCGGTTATGCAGAGGTGTTTCAGCGAAACGTGATGGCGTCCGGCGTGGTGCCGCAGATTTCGCTGATCATGGGCCCTTGCGCCGGAGGCGCGGTCTATTCCCCCGCGATGACGGATTTCATCTTTATGGTGCAGGATTCGTCCTACATGTTCGTGACGGGCCCCGATGTGGTCAAGACGGTGACGAACGAGGTGGTGACTGCCGAGGAACTTGGCGGCGCCTCGACCCACACGCGCAAGTCGTCCGTCGCAGACGGCGCGTTTGAGAATGACGTCGAGGCGCTGGCCGAAGTGCGGCGTCTGGTGGATTTTCTGCCGCTCTCCAATCGTGAAAAGCCGCCGGTGCGCCCGTTCTTTGACGAACCGGGCCGGGTGGAAAAATCGCTCGACACGCTGATCCCCGAAAATGCCAATACGCCCTATGACATGAAGGAACTGATCCTCAAGATTGCGGACGAGGCGGATTTCTACGAGATTCAGGAGAATTTCGCGAAGAACATCATCACCGGGTTCATGCGCCTTGAGGGGCAGACCGTGGGTGTGGTGGCGAACCAGCCGATGGTGCTGGCTGGATGCCTCGACATCGACAGCTCGCGCAAGGCAGCACGGTTCGTGCGGTTTTGCGATGCGTTTGAAATCCCGATCCTGACGCTGGTTGATGTTCCGGGCTTCCTTCCGGGCACGTCGCAGGAATTCGGCGGTGTGATCAAGCACGGCGCCAAGCTGCTGTTCGCCTATGGCGAGGCGACGGTGCCCAAAGTGACGGTGATCACCCGCAAGGCCTATGGCGGGGCCTATGACGTGATGTCGTCAAAGCATTTGCGGGGCGATTACAACTATGCTTGGCCCACGGCGGAAATCGCCGTTATGGGCGCCAAGGGCGCGACCGAGATCATTCACCGTGCGGATCTTGGGGATGCTGAAAAGATTGCCGCCCATGCCAAAAGCTATGAGGACCGCTTTGCCAATCCTTTTGTCGCCGCCGAACGTGGCTTTATCGACGAAGTGATCCAACCGCGCAGCACCCGCAAGCGGGTCAGTCGGGCCTTTGCCGCGCTGCGCGGCAAGAAACTGACCAACCCTTGGAAAAAACACGATAATATTCCGCTTTGATGCCCTGTTTCTGATGGATTTTATACGCAATGCCCCGGTGGCAAGAGGCCGATGTGACTGACGTTATCAAATCTCTGGATGTGTCGCGCGCTGATGGCGCGCAGATGCCGCTGGCGCAAACCGGCGTGCGTCTGCGCGACGGCTGGTATGTGACCCGTATTGCGGGCAGCTATACTCTGTCGCGCCACTTGCCCGCCCGGTTTGACCTCTGCGCCAGCACCCGTTTGCCCCGGGTGAAGGCCAGCCGACTGGCGCGGCAGATCCGGCAGGACCTCTGGCGCGAATTGCAGGGGTTGCGGGGGTTTTCCCCGGTGGTCGAGGTGTCACAAGACGGCGATAGCGTGTGCGTGCGTGCCGGGGGGCGACTGATGTCTGGCCCTGCGACAAGGTCTGCTGTGCAGCGGATTGAGGTGCTGTTGAACGATCCGGCGCGCCGTGCACGCTGGTGCACTTGGGCGCGGGTTGGGGGGCAGGGCTGATGTCTTTGAGGCCAGTGCATAGAACCGTGGGCCTGACCCAGTACCGCACGTCCCCAGCGCAAGGCGTTCTGCAACGGGGGCGCGGCGGCGTCTTTGTCATAATGATGTTGGCAGCGGGTTCTTTGGGGCAAGCCAGTTCTGCGGCGAGTGATGTCACGGAGGAAATCATCACCTTGTCATCCGGAGATACCGCGCAGCTTCAGGAAGTGATCGAGGACGCGTCGGGGATGGCACCGGTCGCGCGGTTCCGCTTTGTCGCGCCTTGGGTCGCGGATGGTGCGGAGTATGACCGCGTGACCGCGGATATGGAGGAGCTGTGTCAAAGCTACGCCTTGGGCAGACTGCCAGATCTGAGGGCGCGCCCATCGCTGATCGTGATCTCCCTCTCTCAAGCGCCGACTGACTTTGGCGTGCCCTCGCCTGAGATCACCCAGTTCTTTGAATCTTACAGCCTTAACGATGGTCGCTGCGTCTGGGAGCCGTTCTGATGAGGGTGTGCAGGGAGCCTGAGCGTGAGGCGGTGCCGCTTTGTGAGGCTTTAGGGGCACAGGTTACCCGCTCAGCGGGCATTCCATTTCTTTTTCGCAATTTTTTCGATAATCGTGGGAACGGTTACATCAGAGTGACCGTTCGAAAAGGACGAGGATTGGCTGGCCCGTCGGGCTATGTCGGTTCCGTTGAATCTGTCAGGAGTATGAAATGTCCAAGAGCATCAAATTGTTTGCAATGTTCGGCTTTGTCGCCGCGCTGTCTGCATGTGGCCAGCAACAGCAGGAAGAAGAGTATGTGGTTGTCGCGCCGGAGCCGATCACTGCCGAGCCTGTGTACACTGGTAAGTATAAGTAATAAGACGCCGGGACGGGCCCTGAGGCCTGTCCCGCACCGCGCCACCGTTTCCGGCCATTTCATGGTCCTTCAAAAAGAGGAGGGCCGCTTTTGCTGAAGCACCGTGGCTTTCCCGGGCGATTGCCCGGCACAGATTTTCAATTCGTCGTCCGTCGCGCTAACCCGAAGGGCGCAACGCCCCTGACCAAGCGCGAACGCTATGCGGACCGCCGACCACCGGACAAGCGCGCCGATTTGTGGTTCATGGCGGCGCTTTGGGCGCATTTCGGGGATGAGCCTTTCGAGCGTGGCAATCTGGACGCGGGGCGGCTGAGCTGGCTGTTCGGGCGCGAAGTGTTGCCCGTGGAAGATCCGTTCGATCCCGAAAGTTATGAGGCATTGCTGGTCATAGACGAGCAGATAGCGCGCCGTTCCTTCCCGGATGCCTTTGAAAAGGGTCTTTGGACGTGAACCTTCTGCCCCAGCCGATGCAGATGCGCAGCGCGTCGGGGGTGCGTTCTGCCGCCAAACCCGACCGTTGCGCATGCGTTGGCAGCGGGGCAGAAGGAAAGGCCGCCTACAGGCGGAGCTCCGCCGACGAGATGGGTGTTTTCAGATTTGGCTGGAACAATGCATCACGTTTGAGAGTTATGCGGTTATCGACAGGCATGAAAAATAGGGAGTCCATTCGATGCGGAACTTTGCAAAACTCACAGCTATTCTCGCTCTCACCGGCCTTGCGGCGTGTGAAGGTAGTGATCTTGAGCGTGGCGCGCTGGGCGGTGTTGGCGGTTATGCCGTTGACCGTGCCCTTGGCGGTGACGGCACCATCGGCGCGGCTGCGGGTATCGCAGCAGGCGTTACCTGTGACAACGTTGCACGGAACGTTTGCCGCTGATCTGAGATTCCGGGCCACACGCGGCCCTATCAGACCAATTAAAGCCATCAGAGCCTCGTGCTCTGGTGGTTTTTTTGTTTGCGATGCTGCGGGATTTCCCGACGGCCAAGACATGCGTTGAAGGGGGACAGGTATGTTCAATAAGATTTTGATCGCCAACCGGGGCGAGATTGCCTGCCGGGTCATAAAGACCGCCCGCAAGATGGGGATCAAAACGGTTGCGATCTATTCTGATGCCGACCGCAATGCCCTGCATGTCGAAATGGCGGATGAGTCGGTGCATATCGGGCCATCCCCCGCCAACCAATCCTATATCGTGATCGACAAGGTGATGGAGGCCGTCCGGAAAAGTGGCGCACAGGCGGTGCACCCGGGCTATGGGTTCTTGTCTGAAAATCCGAAATTTGCCGAGGCTCTTGCCGCAGCGGGCGTCGCCTTTGTCGGCCCGCCGGTCGGCGCCATCGAAAAGATGGGCGACAAGATCACCAGCAAGAAAATCGCGCAGGAGGCGGGGGTAAGTACCGTTCCCGGCTATATGGGTCTGATCGCCGACGGGGATGAGGCGATCAAGATTTCGGGCGAGATCGGCTATCCGGTGATGATCAAGGCCTCTGCCGGCGGCGGCGGTAAAGGCATGCGCATCGCTTGGAAAGAGGACGAGGTTCGTGACGGCTTTCAATCCTCCAAGAACGAGGCAGCAAGCAGCTTTGGTGATGACCGGATCTTTATCGAAAAGTTCGTCACACAACCCCGCCATATCGAAATTCAGGTGCTGGCCGACGCCCATGGCAACTGCATTTACCTAGGCGAGCGCGAATGTTCGATCCAGCGCCGCAACCAGAAGGTTATCGAAGAGGCGCCCAGCCCCTTCCTTGATCCCGAAACCCGCAAGGCGATGGGCGAACAGGCCTGCGCGCTGGCTCAGGCCGTGGGCTATACCAGCGCTGGAACGGTTGAATTCATCGTTGATGGTGACAGGAATTTCTACTTCCTCGAAATGAACACCCGTCTGCAGGTGGAACATCCGGTGACCGAGCTGATCACCGGCATCGACCTTGTCGAACAGATGATCCGCGTCGCCAATGGCGAAGCGCTCAGCATCACCCAAGATGATGTGAAATTGAACGGCTGGGCGATGGAAAGCCGCCTCTATGCCGAAGATCCCTATCGCGGTTTCCTGCCCTCGATCGGACGTCTCACCCGCTATCGCCCGCCCGCCGAAATCGCCGTCGAAGGTGCCAAGGTGCGCAATGACACCGGTGTATTCGAGGGCGGCGAGATCAGCATGTATTACGACCCGATGATCGCCAAGCTGTGCACATGGGCCCCCGACCGCGCACAGGCGATCGAGGCGATGCGCAACGCGCTGGATGCGTTCGAGGTTGAGGGGATCGGTCACAACCTGCCGTTCCTGTCTGCCGTCATGGACCATCCCAAATTCGTCAGCGGCAACATCACCACCGCCTTTATCGCCGAGGAATATCCCGAGGGCTTCAACGGGGTCGACCTTTCAGATGATGCGCTGCGCCGGATTGCGGCCACCTGTGTTGCGATGAACCGCGTTGCCGAAATTCGCCGCGCGCGGGTATCGGGCACGCTGGACAACCACGAACGTAAGGTTGGCAACAATTGGAACGTGACACTTCAGGGCCAAAGCCATGATGTGACCATCGCGGCCGATCACGACGGCGCCAGCGTCACCTTTGCCGACGGTGCGACTCTGCGCGTCTCGGGCAACTGGACGCCGGGCGATCAGCTGGCCACGATGGATGTCGATGGCGCGCCTCTGGTGCTCAAGGTTGGCAAGATCTCGGGCGGCTTCCGCATCCGCTCGCGCGGCGCGGATCTCAAGGTGCATGTGCGCAGCCCGCGTCAGGCGGAACTTGCGCGTCTCATGCCTGAAAAAGTGCCCGCCGACACATCAAAACTGCTGCTCTGCCCGATGCCGGGCCTGATCGTGAAGGTCAATGTCGAGGCCGGTGATGAGGTGCAGGAAGGTCAGGCGCTCTGCACGGTCGAGGCGATGAAGATGGAAAACATCCTGCGTGCCGAACGCAAGGGCATCGTGGCCAAGGTCAATGCCGCCGCTGGTGACAGTCTTGCTGTGGATGATGTGATCCTGGAGTTCGAATAGGCCGATGCCGCGCGTCCTGCCCCAGACCCGTGTTTCAACCCGCCGTGCAATCGGGGCTGAGGGGCTGTGTTCGGGGCAGGTGCGCTGTGGTTTCCCTCAGCGCCGCAGCATATCGCGCCGGTCACGGTATTCCTGCTGGCGCAGCGGCAGTTTGTCTATGGCGCGCGACAGTTCGCGCACATCCCAGGGGAATGGTTTGCGCAGCACGATGGTGCCTTCCTTGGACAGCAGCACAACCATGAAATCCCGTGCCCGCAACTGTTCGCGGATCGCGGTCTTGGCGGCAGGATCGGTGTCGGTGATCACCACCACATCGCGTTCGGCCAGTACGTCGAGCCGTTCGGTGATCAGCTCCATCTGCTGCACATATCGCGGGTCTGCCGGATTGTTGGCCAACACTACGACGGGTCGTTTCAACCATTTGAATTCGCTCAGGTCATGCCCTTCAGCAGAGATGATCATCTCGTCGGTGTCGGGCATGGCATCCGCGCCGGCCGCAAGGACCGGCTGCGTGATGGCGAAAAATGCTGCGACAGCAAGGGCAAAGCCTGTTCTCATACAAAGAGATATAGGGGCTCGCGCTGCCAAAGCGAACTGCCAAAGCGCCAGGAGCCAAGAAAAGTTTGCTATGGTGCGTGGTTTCACAGGCGCGCGCCAGCCCGGAACGCCAACCCAGAGAACCAGACGAGGCCAGAGATTGACCTCCGGAGCTTCTGACAAGAGGACGACAGGACCATGACAGCCACCAACGAGCAATGGCGCGCACTTGCCGAAAAAGAGCTGCGCGGGCGCAGTGTCGACGATCTGACTTGGATGACGCTCGAAGGCATCGCCGTGCAGCCGGTCTATACGGCCGAGGATGTCGAAGGCCTGGAACATCTGGGAACGTTGCCGGGGCAGGAGCCGTTCACCCGGGGCGTGAAGGCGACGATGTATGCCGGCCGTCCCTGGACCATCCGTCAATATGCCGGTTTCTCAACCGCCGAGGAATCCAACGCCTTTTACCGCCGCAATCTGGCCGCCGGTCAGCAGGGTGTCTCTGTTGCCTTTGATTTGGCGACGCACCGTGGCTATGACAGCGACCACCCGAGGGTCGAGGGCGATGTGGGCAAGGCCGGTGTCGCTATCGATTCCGTTGAGGATATGAAGATCCTGTTCGACGGCATCCCGCTGGATCAGGTCTCTGTGTCAATGACGATGAACGGCGCGGTGATCCCGATCCTTGCCTCTTTTATCGTCGCGGGCGAAGAGCAGGGACATGACCGCAAAGTGCTGTCTGGAACGATCCAGAACGACATCCTCAAGGAATTCATGGTCCGCAACACCTATGTCTACCCGCCCGAGCCGTCGATGCGGATCATTGCGGATATCATCGAATATACCAGCGCCGAGATGCCAAAGTTCAATTCGATCAGCATCAGCGGCTATCACATGCAAGAGGCCGGCGCGAACCTGGTGCAGGAGCTGGCATTTACCCTTGCCGACGGCAAGGAATACGTCAAAACCGCCATGGCGCGCGGCATGGACATCGACAAATTCGCCGGACGGCTGTCGTTCTTTTTCGCCATCGGCAAGAATTTCTTCATGGAGGTGGCCAAGCTGCGCGCGGCCCGTATGCTTTGGCACCGGATCATGACCGAACTTGGCGCGCAGGACCCGAAATCCAAGATGCTGCGCACCCATTGTCAGACCTCCGGTGTGACGCTGGCCGAACAGGACCCCTATAACAACGTGATCCGAACGGCTTATGAAGCGATGAGCGCGGTTCTGGGCGGCACGCAATCCCTCCACACCAACGCGCTGGACGAGGCGATTGCCCTGCCCACCGATTTCTCTGCCCGGATCGCGCGCAACACCCAGCTGATCCTGCAAGAGGAAACCGGCGTGACCAACGTGGTCGATCCGCTGGCTGGCTCGTATTACGTGGAAAAGCTGACTGCCGATCTGGCCGAAGCCGCCTGGGAGATCATCGAGGAAGTCGATGAAATGGGCGGCATGACCAAGGCCGTTGCCACCGGCATGCCGAAGCTGCGGATCGAGGAAACCGCCGCCCGTCGTCAGGCTGATATCGACCGGGGCACCGAGGTCATTGTGGGTGTCAACAAGTACCGCAAGGACAAGGAAGACCCGCTCGACATTCGCGACATCGACAATGACGAAGTCCGCGAGAGCCAGATTGCCCGGCTCAAGAGCATCCGCGCCACCCGGGACGAGGCGGCCTGTACCGCAGCCCTCGAAGAGTTGACACGTCGCTCGTCCGAGGGTGGCAATCTGCTCGACGGTGCGGTCAATGCCGCCCGGGCGCGGGCCACTGTGGGGGAAATCAGCATGGCGATGGAAAAGGTGTTTGGCCGCCACCGGGCCGAGGTCAAGACCTTGGCCGGCGTCTATGGTGCGGCCTATGAAGGGGATGCAGGCTTTGCCGCGATCCAGAAATCGGTCGAGGATTTCGCCGAGGAAGAGGGGCGTCGCCCGCGTATGCTGGTGGTCAAGATGGGGCAGGACGGCCACGACCGCGGCGCCAAGGTCATCGCCACCGCCTTTGCCGATATCGGGTTCGACGTCGATGTCGGCCCCCTGTTCCAGACCCCCGAAGAGGCGGCGCAGGATGCTGTTGACAACGATGTGCACGTGATCGGCATTTCGTCTCAGGCGGCGGGGCACAAGACGCTGGCGCCGAAACTTGTTCAGGCGCTCAAGGATGCGGGGGCCGGGGATATTCTGGTGGTGTGTGGTGGCGTGATCCCGCAGCAGGATTACCAGTTTCTGTATGATGCGGGGGTCAAGGCGATCTTTGGACCGGGCACCAACATCCCGACAGCGGCGCAGGACATCCTGAAACTGATCCGCGCGGCGCGGGCCTGAACAAGACCCAAAAGAGCATCCCGCACGGCTGTCTTATCCGCGGCGGCGGGACGCCAGTTGGTGTTGGCCCCGTTGCCCGGCTGACACACCAGAATGTCGCAATGCCTTGTGTCTGTTCAGTTCCCACGCTCTGGCCTATCGTCGCCGCAAGAATATCTAGAAGGGGGCGAAAGAGTGTTGGTTCTGGATCACATCGCCGTACTGGGCGAAACGTTGGACGAAGCCGCCGTTTATGTTGAAACTGCGCTGGGCCTTCCGCTTTTGCCCGGCGGCAAACACGAACATTACGCCACCCATAACCGGCTTCTCGGGCTTGCTGACGGCCTTTACCTCGAAGCGATTGCCATAGACCCAGCTGCGCCACCAAAATCCTATCCGCGCTGGTTCGGTCTGGACGGTTTTTCCGGGCGTCCGCGGCTGGATAAATGGATCTGTCGCGTCGAGGATCTGGATGCGGCGCTTAAGAGACTGCCGAGGGCGGGACTTCCGGTGCGGCTGAGCCGCGGCACGCTTGAATGGTCCATGGCGGTGCCCGCGGACGGGCAGCTGTGGTTTGACGGCCTGTTTCCTGCGCTGATCCAATGGCACAGCCCGGTGCCGCCCGGCACGTCGATGGACACTGGCGGTCCAGAGCTGCAAAGGCTGCGCGTGTGCCATCCAGAGGCGGATGAACTGCGTCAGATTTTGCAGCCGGTGCTTGCCGATGGCCGTGTGTCTTTCGAAAGGGGTGACGCGCCGGGACTTGTGGCAGATTTCGTGACCAAGGCGGGTCGGAGAATCCTGCAGTGAAGGTGCGCGCGGCACAGGGCCGGGATGCGGACCAGATTGTGACAATCTGGAACGATGTCATTGAAGGCACTGCAATCACCTTTACCACCGAACTCAAGACAGAGGCCGGTATTTGTGCAGATATTGCTGCGCGCAGCGCCGCCTTTCAGGTGGCGGATCTGGAGGGACAGGTTGTCGGATTTGCCACCTATGGCCCGTTTCGCAATGGCCCCGGATATGCCCGCACCAAGGAGCATTCCATTATGCTGGCACCTCAGGCGCGCGGCCAGGGTGTGGGGCGTGGGTTGATGTCGGCGCTGTGTGATCACGCACGCGCCGAAGGGGTGCACAGTCTTTGGGCCGGGATCAGCGCCGAAAATCCCGCTGCCGTGCCGTTTCATGCCGCTCTTGGCTTTACCGAGATCGCCCGTTTGCCCGAGGTCGGTCATAAATTTGATCGTTGGATCGACCTAATCCTGATGCAAAAGAGGCTTTGAGTGGAGGGTCGCCCACGGCCTGATCACAGGGGCGACAGAATTGCTGCAATTTGACGAACCGCGCTGACAATCCGGCGCGGTTAGCATAAAATGACACCATGTCGATCTGGAAACGCATATCCGATGCCGTCGCCGCCCTGACAAAGGGCGAAGGGCTGTCTGCCGTCTTTGAAAAGCTGCGCTCACCGCCGGAACGGTCTGTCGCCTTCACGATTGCGGTCATTGCCCTAAGCGCCAAGATGGCCAAGGCCGACGGTCTGGTCACCCGGGCCGAGGTGACTGCCTTTCGCGAGATCTTTCACATCGCTCCCGAGGATGAGGCGGGGGCGGCGCGTGTCTTCAACCTTGCCCGACAGGACGTGGCGGGATTCGAGGAATATGCCCGCCGCATCCGCGCGATGTTCGGGACAGAAACCGCCGCGCTTTGCGATCTTATGGAAGGGCTGTTCCGCATCGCCATGGCCGATGGCGTTTATCATCCGGCCGAAGATGCCTTTCTGGAGCGGGTGGCGCAGATTTTTGGCCTGTCGCAAAGTCAGTTTCTTGCTCTGCGCACGCGCTTTGTGCCCGATGCCGCGCCTGATCCGTTCAGCGTTCTTGGGGTCGCCCCAGATACGCCAATTTCCGAAGTGCGCCGAGCCTGGAAGGCACTTGTGCGCGAAAGCCACCCGGACCGCATGATTGCGCGTGGTGTGCCCCCCGAAGCGGTTAAGATGTCTGAACGCCGCCTGATCGATATCAACCGCGCTTGGCAAGAGGTGTCGTCCCGAGCGACGGCATAAAACGTTTCGACTTGAGCTTGTTTCGGGTCCAAGTCGAAACGTCGTGGTGTGCGAGGCTGGATCTATGGACGTCGGGTTTGATATTGCGGCGGACCCCTTACAGCGTGGGTTTGGCGTGACTATATTGATCCCATGAAAAAACTTACAGCCGCCGCCCTTGTTGTCACACTCGCCACACCCCTGCATGCGCAGGAGGCTGAGGGTGAAGGTTTTGACCTCATGAAAGAAGGCGCGCGCCAATTGTTTCGCGGGCTGATGCAGCAGATGGGGCCAGTTCTGGGCGATATGCAGGATCTGACCGGAGAAATGGGTCCCAAGATGCGGGACTTTGTTCAGCAGATGGGCCCGGCGCTGAGTGATCTGATGGGCGAAGTGGACGACTGGTCAGTCTATCATCCGCCTGAAATGCTGCCCAACGGTGACATCATCATGCGCCACAAAACTCCCGAAGAACTGGCGCCGGAGCCGGAAGCCGAAGAAATCGAGATATGACGCTCCATACTCTTGATCAAGGGCACGCCGACAGCAGGAAGATCGTTTTTACCGGATTAACTGCGTGCGGGCTGGCTTCGGGACTGACGTTGAAGGCACAGGATCCAGAGCGTCTCGGCTTTAACCTGAAACACACTCATCGCTTTTAGCGTTGGAGGCGCAGCCGACAGGCAGCGAACAATCGATCCAAGTTTAAGGCGGGACGCTTTAGACCCGGATGACTTGGCTTTGTGCCCCCATCGATCGGGCTAGAGAGCCAAAACGCGACTCGGCCACTTCGCCAAAAAGCGGCTGGGCCGCCTTGGTGAGTTTCAGTTTCAGAACCTTATTCTTGGGCTGCCATTCCAGCGATGCGCCTGCCTGCGAGGTGTCGGACATCCAGAGCATGGCGCCGAATCGCATGGCCTTGCCCAAGATTTCGGCCTGTTGCTTGCCCTTTTCATCCAGCAGAACGTAAAGATCCTCGAACCGGGTGCCTTCGCGTTTGTTTCGGTAGCGGTGCAGAAGCGCAAGGCCAAGGAACACGCGTTCCGCATGGCTCAGCCCGCCGAGGTTGGCGCGGGTGGCGTTGTCAAAACAGGTCTCGGCCCGATAGTCGGGGTGGGCGCGCCAGCTGACATCGTGCAACAGGCATGCGGCCTTGACCAGACGCAGCTTTGCTTCGGGAGCGTTGCGAAAGATCGGAAAAACGAATTTGTACAGCGTCTTGCCAAAGCCGGGCAGACGGGCATCCTTTGCCTCGGCAAAGCGGCAGGATTCGACCAGTGGATCGCGGTCGCGCAGGCTTTGCGGCATCTGCTCATACAGCAGACCTTCACGGATGCCGTAGCTCGAAATCGCGATGTCCTTGGGTTTGAATACCTGAATCAGACGGCGCAGCACTTCGGCGGCATAGGGCACAAGGGACATCCGGGCAGAGGACAGGTTGCACTCGCTGCGCAACGTCTCAAGGTCGGCCTTTTCGATGTATTTGATCGTGGCCTGCACGGTCTTTGCAGTCATGCGGTATTCGTGCAGCACGTGAAGCGGATAGGCCTGACGGTGCATGTCGATCCGCGCAATGGCCCGCCAAGAACCGCCGACCAGGAACAGCCGGTCGCGCTGTGTGCCCATGGTCTGGGACAATTGATTCATAGCCTCGCGGATCACGATGTCGCGTTGTTTCTTGCCGCCCGGCTGATCACGCAATTTAAGCGGGCCGAGCTTCGAACTGACCCGGCGGCCCACCCGGCCATCTGCGATTTCTGCCAGTTCCATGGACGACCCGCCGATGTCGCAGATCAACCCGTAGGCCCCGGGCCAGCCCAGAAGCACGCCTTGCGCTGACAGGCGGGCCTCTTCCTCGCCATCAATCACCCAGATCCGCAGACCGGTGGCCGCTTCGACCTCTTCGCGAAAGGCCGGGCCATCCTCGGCCTCGCGCATGGCGGCTGTTGCGACGGCGGTGAGCGGCGGCAGGTTCATTCCTTCGGCCAGCATTTGGAACCGGCGGATTGCCGCAAAGGCGCGCACCTTGCCTTCGGGGTTCAGACGACCGGTGTCGGACATGCCCGCACCGAGACCGCACATGATCTTTTCATTGTAGAAATATGCAGGAGATCGAGCTGCCCCATCAAACACCACCAGGCGGACAGAGTTGGACCCAATGTCGATAACGCCCACACGTGAGAGCGCCCGGGCGAGTGGATCGTCGAACAGCGGTCGACCAAAAGGCCCCCATTCGGGATGAGATGGGTCCGAAATGCTGTTCATGATCATCCCCTGAAGCTTGGGCGCAACATGGCTTACCGGTCCCCTCGCGTCAAGAAAGCAGAGGGTTTTCTTTACGTCACAGGTGCTTGGGATGCCCACATTACACGAGGGTGGGCAAGGCTGCCAGTGCTGCCCCTGCTGTCAAGGCACGTCGCCAAAGCGGCAGGTCAGCGGAACAATGGCAGCAGCGCGCGCGGAGCATCATTGGCAATCGACAGGGCCTGTATTGTGAGCTGTTGCTGCACCTGAAGGGCCTGCAGGCGGGCCGAAGTTTCGATCAGGTCAAAATCAACCATCTGTCCGATACCGCTTTTCAGTGCTGTGCTGATGCTTGATATGAACTCTGACTGGGTTTCCAGCCGCCCCTGATCCGAACCCAAAGCAGCAGCGGCATCAATCGAGGTTTGGATCATTCCCTCGATCTGGCCCAATGCGGCGCGGGCGCCCTCATCCGTGGTCACGTTCAACGTGCTCAGCATGTCCAGCCCGCCGCCGATGGTGTTACCGGCATCGGCCTCAAGCAGATTCAGGCCAATCGCGATCGTATCGGTACCGCTGGTGACGTCAGAGCGTGCCGTTATGGTGCTTCCCGTGGCGGTGAGGGTCAGAACAGAACTGTCGATTTCGCGCCGCGCCGCATATCCCGCAAATTTCAGAGTCAGGGCGCGTGCCACATCGCTCATCGTGTCGCCGTCGCGAGCAACATAGCTGAGTTCAGAGGCTGCCATTTCCGCCTGACTCTGGATCGCGCCTGCAGCGCTGTTCAGATCAGAAGTGTTGAAAACGGATAAATCTGCATCGGTGCCAAAGATTGACAGAGAATAGGCGGCGCCCGCCTCGACCTGCACTGCGCTGGCGTCGAGCGTCACGGATTGGGTGGCGTCCAGGGTCGCTGTGACAGTATTCGCCGTGTAGGAGCCCCCGGATGCGGCAATGGTCGCTGCGCCCGTGTTCATGTCGCGGCGACGGACAGAGATATGCGAAGAGTCGATGGAGCTTGAAGTGCGGTCCAGAGAGGACAGGATTGAGATTTTGCCCGACTTTGCAGTTGTTGCGGTATTTTGCAGTAGGTTCTGACCGTTAAAGCTCGCCATGCCGACGATCCCTTCGATCTGTTCCTTCAATTTTGTGATGTTGGTCTGGATTTTTTCACGGTCGACATTGCCGACCTGGGCGGAGACGATCAGTTTTTTCATGTTGCTCAGCAGGTCGGTGATCGTTTCGGCCCCTTGGCGCGCAACCGCAATGGTGGAGTCGCCCAATGTCAGGCTGTCGGAAATCTTTCTGAAACTGAATACATCCGACTCCATCACCTTTGAGATTGACCAGATTGACGCGTTGTCGGCGGAGGTCGCCACAGATTTTCCTGTGGCTATCTCGATCCGCGTTTGTGCGAGGCCGTGATTTACAGAGCGCAAGGTTTGCAGCGCCACCATGGACCCTTGGTTTGTCAGGATACTGGACATAAAACACCCATATTTTTCATGAAGCGCGTTCTACGCAGTCGTCTGACACTAATGTCAGCTGTTGTTATCCATTTGGAAATGCACAGGTCATACACTGACCTGTGGATCACAACGTTTCCGGACAAATATTAATATGCGGCAACACCAGTTAAAGTTTCGTTGATAGAAACAGGCGTTTTCGGGGCGTTATTTTGACCGAAATATGGCGCAACTTGCTGTTTGACTGTGACGCCATATGCGATGTGATCTTTCAGTTATCATCGGTATGGGTCAGCTGCGGAACATCCTTTGCCCCTGCGGAGCCGCGCCCGGAAAGCGACGGGTTTTCCATAAAGAAGCGGTGGCAGTTGAAGGAGAATTCGCCTTCGGCCATTGGATGACGGACAAAGGCGCCGGACGGTTCCATCACCCAGCTTTGAGCCGTGTCCGCCAGATTTGCGGCCATGATCTGGCTGACGATCTGGGCCTTGACTGTGTCATTCTCGATCTCGACCAGAGTTTCGACGCGTCTGCTCAGGTTGCGCCCCATCCAGTCTGCGGATGAGATGAAGACCCGCGACTTGCGGTGCGGCAGCCCGTGGCCGTTGCCAAAGCAGGCGATCCGGCTGTGTTCCAGGAACCGCCCGACGATGGATTTCACCCGGATATTCTCAGACAGTCCCTTGATCCCGGGGCGAATGCCACAGATGCCGCGGATGACCAGATCGATTTTTACTCCGGCCTGAGATGCGGCATAGAGCGCGTCGATGATGTCTGGCTCGATCAGAGAGTTCATCTTGACCCAGATCTGCGCGTGCCTGCCATTGCGGGCATGCTCGGCCTCTGCGGCGATCATCTCGAGGATCTTGGGCTTCAGTGAATGGGGTGAGATCGCAAGGTTTTCCAGCCGCTCGGGAAGTGCATAGCCCGAGAGATAGTTGAAGACCTTTGACGCATCGCGTCCCAGTTTCGCATCACATGTGAAAAACGACAGGTCTGTATAGATCTTGGCGGTGATCGGGTGATAGTTCCCGGTGCCGAAATGGGTGTAGGTCACCAGCTTTGCGCCTTCGCGGCGCACCACCGCAGAAATCTTGGCATGGGTCTTCCAGTCGAGGAAGCCATAGACCACATGCGCGCCGGATCGTTCCAGACGGCGTGACTGGCGGATGTTGGCCGCCTCGTCAAAACGAGCCTTGAGCTCGACCAGCGCAGTCACCGATTTGCCGTCCTCGGCCGCTTCGCACAGCGCATCGACGATGGGAGAGTTGCGCGAGGTCCGATACAGCGTCTGCTTGATCGCCACCACGTTTGGATCACGGGCGGCCTGGGCCAGGAACCGCGTCACCATCTCGAAGGTCTCATAAGGGTGGTGCAGCAGCATGTCTTTTTGCTGGATCGCGGCAAACATGTCGCCGTCGTGGTCCTGCACACGTTCCGGCACACGCGGGGTGAACAGGGGCCACAGCAGGTCAGGGCGTTCGTCCAGTACCAGTTCCTTAAGATCGGCGGCACCTATCATGCCCTCAAGTTCGATGACCTCGTCATCCTTGACGTGCAATTCACGCATCACAACGGATTTCAGGCTTTTGGGTGCACCGGCAGAGATGGTCAGACGCACGACTTCACCGCGACGGCGGCGTTTCAGCGCCACCTCGAATTCGCGAACCAGATCCTCGGCCTCTTCCTCGACCTCAAGGTCACTGTCGCGCAGCACGCGGAAGCCGAACTGATCCTTGACCCGGTAGCCCGGAAACAAGCTGTCGATATGCACGAGCAACACATCCTCAAGGAAGATGAACCGGTGCTGCCCTTCAGGGGCGGGCATGGCAACAAAGCGGTCGATCTGTGCCGGGATCGGCAAAAGCGCCTGCAGGCCGCGTTTGTCCCGGCTGCGCTCCAGTTGCAGGGCAAGGCAGTAGCCGTTGTTTGCGATGAAGGGGAAGGGATGCGCCGGATCAATGGCCAGAGGCGATAAGACCGGAAAGATCTGTTCGAGAAACGTTTCGCGCAGATGCTCCGCGTCCTCGGGTGTCAGTTCAGCACGCGAAACGATGGTTATTCCCTGCGTCTCCATCTCTGCGCGCAGGGCGGTCAGAACGCGCTGCTGCGCGGCCATAAGCTTGCGCGCGTCTTCGTTGATCAGAATCAGCTGGGCGAGGGGCGTCAGCCCGTCGGCGGCAGGGGTCGTGTTGCCCGCCTGGGCGAGTTCGCGCAGGCCCGCGACGCGGACAGTGTAAAATTCATCAAGGTTCGCCGCAGAGATCGAAACAAAGCGCAGGCGTTCGAGGAGAGGGACACGCGGATTCTCTGCCTCTTCCAGCACCCGCCAGTTGAAGCCGAGCCAACTCAGCTCTCGGTTGTAGAAACGGCTAGGGCCTGAGAGGTCAAGATCGGGCATTTCGACCGGCTCTGGAAGCGGGGCTTTGAGGAAATCTGCTTGTGTCATGAGTGCCTTATCCGTGGGTCTTGTAAAAACTATATGACGTCAGGGGCGCCGTCGACGATTTGTGGTTCAAGCTCTGCAAGTATGCGGCGGGCCAGCAGGCGGCTTGCGCCTTTTGGTGTGCCAAGGGCGGCATCATCGATCGCATCCACGAGCCGACCCGCCATGGCAAAGGAGCGGGGCATGTGGCGCACGAGATAGGGTATCACATCCGGGGCCGGCACGATTTGACGATCTGCGAACATCTTGGCCATCACGGCGCTGAGCAGGTCGTCATCGGGTGGGGATAGGCGCGCCATCTGCATGCCCATGACACGACTGGACAGATCCGGCAGGCTCAGCTGCCAGTGAGACGGGGGTGTCAGGGCTGTCAACATCAGTGAATGCCCCTCGGCAAGGGTGAGGTTGTGAAGGTGAAACAGGGCCTGTTCGGCTTCTTCGTTCGCTGCAATCTGAGGCACATCCTCGACACAGACATGCCCTTCGGCAAGACGCGGAATATCTGCGTCGATCAGATCGCGCGAGCGAAGGATGGTGGCGCCCGATTCCGAACTCCAGACATGGGCGAGGTGGGTCTTGCCGGATCCCTGCGGCCCGGTCAGCACCAGCTTGCGCCCCACCCAGTCGCGCCAGCGGTCGATCTGGGCGGTGGCCAGCGCGTTGGTGCGAGAGACATAGAAATCACCGCGCCCCAGTGCGATCCGGAACGGAAGCTTGAGTTTCAGCTGGCGCGCCATTCGCTAGTCCCGGACGTCAGCCGCGCTGCGCGCCAGGCCATCAGTTCCACCACGGTAGAGCCGACTGTCCTTGTATTGAGCCACAGCGAACCGGGCAACAACGCCGCAGGCTGCGGCCACGGGTACGGCGATCAGCATGCCGACAAAGCCGAAGAGCGTGCCGAAAACGGACAGCGAAAAGATCAGCCAGACCGGATGCAGGCCAACGGAGTTCCCGACAAGTTTTGGGGTAAGCACGTTTCCTTCGATCACCTGACCCAGCACAAAGATCGCCGCCACCATCCCCAGAGACAGCCAGTCGCCCCAGAACTGAAACAGGCCCAGTCCAATGGCCAGCGTCCCGCCCACCAACGCCCCGACATAGGGAATGAAGGTGATGAGTCCTGCGATAAACCCGACCACAAGGCCGAACTGCAATCCGACCAGCATCAGCGCAATCGCGTAATAGGTGCCCAAAATCAGGCAGACGGTGCCCATTCCACGGATGAAGGAAGCCAGTGTGTTGTCGATCTCGCCTGCGATCTTGCGCACTGTGGGGGCGTGATCGCGGGGCAGCAGGTCATCGACGCGTGCCACCATGCGGTCCCAGTCCAGAAGCAGATAGACAGACACAACCGGCACGATCACAAAAAGCAGCGCGATGTTGATCAGTGATGCGGCCGATGAAATCGCGGTGTTCAGCAACTCTCCGCCCTTGTCTCGGATCACATTGCCCAGAGAAATCAGCGTTTCGCGTACCACACCGCCTTCATCCAGCAGGTTCGGGAAGCGTTCCGCCAGAAAGGTCTGGAGATTGTCAAAAAGCTGCGGCGCGGTGTTGATCAACTGGCCGGTCTGCTGGATCAGCAGCGGCACGACCAGCAGCATCAGAATGACAAAGATCAGCAGGGCAACCAGAGTGATGGTCGCGGTTGCCAGGGACCGGCTGAACCCGAGGCGTTGCAACCTGTCCGCAACCGGATCAAGGAAATAAGCCACTGCCCCGCCGATCAGGAAAGGCAGCAGGACATCGCCCAGATACCAGAGAGTCACCGCAATGATGAGCGTTGCGATGCCCCAGTATTTTAGTTGATCACGTGCGGACAACGCCAGGGTCCTTTCCGGGCTCGGGGTTAGGTCTTTACATCGCTGTTTACAGGTCAGGTTTCAAGAGGTCTGCGGTCCAGAGAGCGAGCTCACCCGCCCAACTGGCCCAGTGCCTGCACTGACAGTGGGGCTTTGCAACCTTATCCGGCGTTTCGGCCCCCTTGCCAAGTTGCGCCCCTTGGCTCACAACCCGAGACGACCCAATTTTTTCGACCAGAGGAAGACCTGATGCGCCTGAGCCGTTACTTTATGCCCGTGCTGCGCGAGACCCCCGCCGAGGCGCAGATCGTCAGCCACCGCTATATGCTGCGCGCCGGCATGATCAAGCAGGCTGCCGCCGGGATCTATTCCTGGCTGCCGCTGGGTTACAAGGTGCTGCGCAACATCGAAAAGATCGTTCACGAGGAACAGCAGCGCGCCGGGCATATTCCGATGCTGATGCCGACCCTGCAATCTGCCGATCTTTGGAAAGAGTCGGGGCGTTATGATGCCTATGGCCCCGAGATGCTGCGCTTCAAGGACCGCCAGGACCGTGAGATGCTCTATGGTCCCACCAACGAAGAGATGATCACGGATATCTTCCGCAGCCACGTCGGGTCCTACAAGGATCTGCCGATGACACTATACCACATCCAGTGGAAATTCCGCGACGAGATGCGCCCACGCTTTGGTGTGATGCGGGGCCGAGAGTTTCTGATGAAGGACGGCTACAACTTTGATTTGACCAAAGAGGATGCGCTGCACGCCTACAACCGGCATCTGGTGTCCTATCTGCGCTCGTATGAGCGCATGGGTCTGCAGGCGATCCCAATGCGCGCGGATTCCGGCCCCATTGGCGGTGACGACACGCACGAATTCCTGGTGCTGGCTGAGACCGGTGAATCCGAAGTCTTCTACGATGCTGAGATCACCGATCTGAAATTCGGCGACAGGGCGATTGATTACGATTCGGTCGAGCAGTGTCAGGCTGTGCTTGAGGAATTCACGTCGCGCTATGCCCGCACGGACGAGACGCATGATGCGGCTCTGTTCGAGCAGGTGCCCGAGGCGCGCCGCCGCGTGGCACGCGGGATCGAAGTGGGTCAGATCTTCTACTTCGGCACCAAATATTCCGATGCAATGGGCGCCACCGTGACCGATGAGACGGGAGCGAAGGTTCCTGTACACATGGGCTCGCACGGGATCGGCGTGTCGCGTCTTCTGGGGGCGATCATCGAGGCCAATCATGACGACAAGGGCATCATCTGGCCCGAAGGTGTCACGCCGTTCCATTGCGGGATTGTGAACCTCAAGCAGGGCGATGCAGAGGCTGATGCAGCCTGTCAGGCGCTTTATGATGCGCTGAATGCGCTTGGGCTTGAGTCGCTCTACGATGATCGGGAGGAGCGGGCCGGGGCCAAATTCGCGACGATGGATCTGATCGGTCTGCCTTGGCGGATCACGGTCGGCCCGCGCGGGCTGAAAAATGGCGTTGTCGAACTGACCTCGCGCCGTACGGGGGAAAGCGAAGAGCTTTCGCCCGAGGTCGCCGTGGAAAAGGTCGCAGCGATCTATGGTTTGACCCAGCGCTGAAATCGCCGGGCGCGCAAGGGTTTTCGGTTGATACGGCCAACCTTGCGTGCTTGCCAGCTCAGGCTCGGCATTGGGTCAGGACCCGAAACTCTTTAAAAGAGTTTTGCCAAGAGTTTTATGAAAACTCTTGGCATTCCGACCGAGGGATCAGACGGCGGCTGTGACCTCGTCCACGATGCTGTCGACGACTTGGGTCAGCAGGTCCTCATCCTCGCATTCTGCCATGACACGGATCAGCGGCTCTGTCCCGGATTTGCGGATCAGCAACCTGCCTTTGAGGCCAAGGGCCGATTGCGCCGCCGAAATTGCGTCTTTCACCGCCGAAGTTTCCAGCGGTTTCTGACCGGCAGAATAGCGCACGTTCTTGAGCAGCTGCGGCACAGGTTCGAAATTGCGCGCCAGCGCGCTGGCTGGCTGTGCCGTCCGCACCATCTCTGCCAGGAACTGCAGCCCTGCCATGAGGCCGTCGCCGGTGGTGGCATGATCGGTCATCACGATATGTCCGGACTGCTCTCCACCCAGATTCCAGCCGCCGCGACGCATCGCCTCGACTACATAGCGATCGCCAACGCCGGTGCGTTCCAGCCGAAGACCACGCTCCTGCAGGAACCGTTCCAGCCCAAGGTTGGACATCACGGTTGCCACCAGTGTGTTGTCGTTCAGGCGGCCTTCCTCGGCCCAGCGGGCGGCCATCAGCGCCATGATCTGGTCGCCATCGGCCACCTTGCCGGTTTCGTCGATGATGATCACGCGATCGGCATCGCCATCTAGGCAGATACCGATATCGGCACCATGGGCGACGACCGTTTCGGCGGCGACGCGCGGCTTGGTCGAGCCGCAGTTGAGGTTGATGTTCTTGCCGTTGGGCGAAACCCCGATGGGGATCACATCGGCGCCCAATTCCCAGAGCACCTCTGGCGCAGCGCGGTAGGCCGCGCCATTGGCGCAGTCGATGACCACTTTCATGCCGTCCAGGCGCATGCCCGCCGGAAAGGTGGATTTCACCCGCTCCTGATACCTTGAGCGACCGTCATCGATGCGTTTGGCCCGGCCGATATTATCCGCTGCCGCCGGTTCGACGCCCGTGTCGATCAGCGCTTCAATCTCAGCTTCCACATCGTCCGACAGCTTGAAGCCGTCCGGGCCGAAGAACTTGATCCCGTTGTCCGCGCTGGGGTTGTGTGAGGCCGAGATCATGATGCCGAGATCGGCGCGCATTGACGGCGTGAGCAGGCCCACAGCCGGCGTCGGCACCGGGCCCAGAAGAAGCACGTTCATGCCAGTCGAGGTGAGACCGGCGGTCAGCGCGGTTTCGAACATGTAGCCCGACAGGCGCGTGTCCTTGCCGATCACCACCCGATGCACACCGCTGTGTTCACGGCGGAAGTAGCGTCCTGCCGCGGCGCCGATGGCCAGTGCCATGGGGGCTGTCATCGGATGGGTGTTGGCTGTGCCGCGCACGCCATCAGTGCCAAAGAGCTTACGCGACATCGTTTTCTCCTGTCTCTACCGCTTTCCAGAGTGCAATTGCCTGAACCGTTTCGGGCACGTCATGAACCCGCAGGATCTGAACGCCCTGCGCGACGCAGGCGAGGGCAACGGCGACAGAGCCAGGGATGCGCCGCGCTGCTTCGCCCACGCCCGAGATCCGACCGATGAAACCTTTGCGCGATGCACCAATCAGCACAGTACATCCCAGCCCGTGAAACAGGCTGACATTACGCAGGATCTTCAGGTTGTGGGTCTGATTCTTTCCGAAGCCGATGCCCGGATCTACGATAATCCGGCTGCGCGGAATACCGAGCTCTTGCAGCATCAACACCTGCGCGGCGAGAAAGTCGTAGACGTCCAGCAGTACATCCTCGTATCGGGGATCCTTTTGCATCGTCTCCGGATCACCCCGGGCGTGCATGACGCAGACCGGCAGATCATTGCGCGCGCAGTAGAGTGCCAGCATCTTGTCATAGGTAAAGCCGGACACGTCGTTCACCAAGGTCGCGCCAGCCGCGACTGCGGCGTCGGCAACGGTCGATTTCCGCGTGTCGATCGAGATGGGAACACTCACTGCGTGACGCAGTGCGGTGATCACCGGCTCGACACGGGCGATCTCAGATTCCACCGGCACGGTCTGCGCGCCTGGACGGGTGGATTCGCCACCGACGTCGATCATGTCGACACCATCGGCAACCATCTGGCGGCCGTGGGCCGCCGCAAGGGCAGGGCCGCTGAATTTGCCGCCGTCGGAAAAGCTGTCCGGGGTTACGTTGAGGATGCCCATGATCCGCGGCTTGTCCATGCTGAGCCCGCAGATGGGCTGGCGGGGTTCAGACAAGGCATTGAGCGCGTTGTCTGGCAAAGCGCTTGCTGGCAGGATTTCGCTGGGGCGATCCCGCCGCAGATGTTCAACATCTGTGAACCATCCAGAGCCGCCCGCCAGCGGAACTGCGTCCTCGGGGCGTTGCAGATCATTTAAAATTAGGGGTCGAAAATAGTCACTCATGCGGCTCTGAATGGGGTATCTGGCAGGGGTTGGCAAGCAATCAGATGGCGCTGTCCTGCACCTCTGTGACGCGAACCGGGATCGTGGCGCGTTCGGGCGGCTCTCCGCCGATGATCAGCAGTTCGCGTGCAGTCAGTTGTTCGCCAAACCAGGCGGCAAGGGCGGTGGCATCACCACGTGGCAGGCTTGCCCCATGGGCTGCGTCCAGCACCATCTTGGAAGGTGCCCAAACACAGATCTGCCCGTTCTTCATGGCCCAGTCCAGTTCCGTCCGGGTGGCGACCACCTTGCAGCGCGGATCGCGACCTGCCAACACCCAGGCGTTCTGCTCTATCCCCAGCAGATCAATCCGGCGTTGGGCGAGCTTGTGCCCGGCATGGGGAAGGGTGACATCGGGCAATCCGACACACAGGATTGCGGGGACGTCCGAGGCCTGCAGCCTGTCGATCCAGCCCTTAAGGCTGTCTGACCCGATGGCGGGGTTGGAAAGATAGATCACCCGGGGGTGCGGGCGTTCCTGTGCGACTTCTTGCAGGCGCGCGCCCAGATCACGGCGGGAGCGCACGATTTCGACCCCAAGGGCGCCAGGACCGCGGTCCAGCTTTTCGATCCGTACAAAGGTGCGCAGCGCCTGGGGTTCCAGCAGGATCCGCTCGGCCACCTTTTCGGCCAAAGTCTCCAGTAGGTTCAGACGTTCGGCGGCAAGCTCATGGGCAATCGCCTCTGTCACCCGGTCATAGGACAGAATGCGATCCACATCGTCGTCCAATGGCCCGGTGAACGGCGTGACCTCGACCACGACGTTGAAACAGATTCGCTGGGTGGTGCCGCGTTCCGCCTGAAATGCGCCGATCTCGACCTCGGCAATATGGTCACGCAGCGAGATGCGATCGCGCGGGTCCTCTCCAGCCGTTACAAGCGACCGTTCAGAGGGGTGCGAAAAGGCAAGATGGATATCGTTGGTCATGGCGGTCTTCCGGGGCGGCGGTGTTGTGATCACTCTATCAGCGCCGGGCGCCGGGCACATCCGCCGAAAGCGACGGTTTGTGCCATCTTTGGTATCGGTTTTCTCAGTTCAGGCTCAGTCGGGTGGGCTGGCGATAGAAAAGATGAGTGCCGATCTGCGCGGTCAGCGGGAACTTTCTAGCCCACTTAGGCTTTACTTTTCCAGTATGATAATGCGTAGCGCCGTCGGTCAGCGCGCGGGGCGCGCCCGAGAGCATGAGCTTGGCCACCTTGCCGACTTCGGCAAAGGCCTTGGGTTCGTGGATGGATTCCGGATTGCCGTCACAAGTGTAAGAAAACTGGCAGCTATACTTCTTGCCGGTGCCCTGATGGACGACACCGCAGACCGAATTGGGATAGCGCGGGCTGTCCACGCGGTTGAGGATGACCTCGGCGACGGCAAACTGGCCTTTGACGCTTTCACCGCGGGCCTCGAAATACAGTGCCTCGGCGAGGCACTGCCATTGCTTGTCGCCCACAGCCTTGGGCTGCTGGTTGATCCAGTCGCGATTGTAGGCGACGGCGGTGGCCTCGGGTTGGCCCATGGGTGTCAGAAGCTTTCGAAGATGCGCTGGTTTTGCCGCACGTAGTCCGCGCTGTTCGACTTTGATCAATGTGTCTGCATTGGTGATTTGGCGCTCGGCATAGGCCGGTTGATAAAACGCCAGGGTCGCCAAAATTGCGACTGAAAGTACTTTGAACATGTCTTGCCTCTACCTCTGCGGATGGTTTCGAGCAGTTTTCAGACCGCGTAAAACTCGGGCGGTTTAGGCAGAAACGGCAGTGAGGTAAAGTTTGGGAGAGTCGCAATCGGCGTAAGACCGCCCATCGAGACAGGCTTTTAAAAAATCAAGTGGAATTTCAGGGGGTTTTAAGAAATCTTATCTTTTACTGCAAGTTGTGCTGCTGCGAGACGCGCAAGTGGAACGCGAAACGGTGAGCAGCTGACATAATCGAATCCAGCAGCCCTACAAAAGGCAATCGATTCGGGGTCGCCGCCATGTTCGCCGCAGATCGACAGGGTCACATGTGGTCGACCGGCACGTGCCCGCTCGGCTCCGATGCGTAACAATTCGCCCACGCCATCGGTGTCCAGGCGGTGGAACGGATCCTCGGGAAACACCCCTTGGCGGACGTATTCCGACATGAACCGCCCTGCATCGTCGCGCGACAGGCCATAGGTCATCTGGGTGAGGTCATTGGTGCCAAAACTCAGGAAATGTGCGTGTTGCACGATCTCGTGGGCGCGCAGGCAGGCGCGGGGCGTTTCGGCCATCACCCCCAACCGATAGGTGAAATCCACGCCGCGTTCGCTGCGCACGGCAGACGCAACGGCATCGATCCGCTTGCGCACGATTTCAACCTCGCGGCTGGCAGAGACGAGGGGGATCATGATTTCCGGGACCACCGCATCGCCGTCTAGGCTCGTCTCGATCGTCGCCTCGAAGATGGCGCGTGCCTGCATGTCATAGATTTCAGGCACTGTGATGCCCAGACGCACGCCGCGCATGCCCAGCATGGGGTTGTATTCGCCCATCGCCTCGACCCGTCTGGTCACGTCTGACACTGGCAGATCCAGTGCCTCGGCCAGGTCGCGCAGTCCTGCACGGTCGGTTGGCAGGAATTCGTGCAGGGGCGGATCGAACAGGCGGATGCAGACCGGCTGACCTTTCATGATAGTAAAAAGTTTTTTGAAATCAGCACGTTGCATAGGAAGCAACAATTCCAGAGCAGCGCGGCGATCTTCAACATCATCGGCAAAGATCATCTCTCGCATGACGGTCAGGCGTCCGGGTTCAAAGAACATGTGCTCTGTCCGGCAGAGGCCGATTCCCTGAGCCATGAAGTTGCGCGCGGTCTGGGCATCGGCGGGTGTGTCCGCATTGGCCCGCACGCCGATGTCGCGTTCTGCATCGGCCCAGGCCATCAGCGTCTGGAAACTGTCGTCCAGCAGCGGTTCCACCATCTGTGGTGCGCCTGCCAGAATCTGGCCGTTGGTACCGTCAACTGTGATCACATCGCCTTCGCGAAAGTTGCGGCCATCTTCAGAGATCAGTATCTTGCGGCGAAGATGGAAATGCATGCGCGCCGCACCGACGACGCAGGGGAGGCCCATGCCGCGACCGATCACCGCTGCGTGGCTGGTGATGCCGCCCCGTTCAGTCAGCACCGCACAGGCCGCGTGCATGCCCCGGATATCCTCGGGGGAGGTTTCGCGCCGAACCAGAACGCAAGCTTCGCCCCGCGCGGCGCTGGACTGCGCATCAGCGGCGGAAAACACGATCCGGCCCGTGGCAGCACCGGGGCTGGCGGCGATACCCTTGCCGATCATGTCACGCGGCGCATCCTCGGCAATCTGGCGGTGCAGCAGTTCCGACAGCGCGCGGGGTTCCACCCGCAGCAGCGCCTCTTGCGGGGTGATGATCCCATCCTGTGCCAGACCCACCGAAATCCGAACAGATGCCCGCGAGGAGCGGCGCACACGCACGCCGTCCAGAATGTGCAACCTGCCGTTTTCGATGGTAAATTCGATCTGCATCTCGGCGCGCAGGCGTTTGCGCATCAGTGCGGCGTCGGCCTTGAGCTCGGCAAACGCCTCTGGGGCCAGCTCTTCCAGGGACGGGCCACGCTGGTCACGTTCCAAAAAAAGTGACGCCGCACCGCGCTGCAGCGCATCCCGGCCCTGACTCTGGCTCAGATATCGTCCGGTGATCTGCAGCGCGCCGGTGTCGGAATTCACCAGTTGCAGCACGCCAGATCCGCATTCGCCATTGCCCAGCCCCAGCGCCATTTCCTGCACCACCAGTCCCAGTCCCGCATTCACCGGCGCGCCCTTGGCCTGACGCAGCAGGCGGGCTGTCGTTCCCTCCCATGCGCGGGCCATCGACCGCAGGACCTCGGCCAACTGGCGGGCCGGGGTCTGGGGAAAGGGCTCTTCGGCTTCTTCCTCATAGGTCAGCAGCGCCTGCATCAGCGCCTTTTTCCCGTCGTCCGCGATGCTGTCGAACAGGTCGGGGTCCAGCCGTGCCACATGGATGGCATAGGATTTGATGAACCGCAGATAAAGGTTGGTCGCCGCCTCCGTGCCCAAACGTGCTGTCAGAGTCACATAGCGCGCATCGTTCATCCCGATGTTGAGCACAGCCCCCGGCCCGCCCCAATCGGGATCTTCCGAAGAGGGGCGCACGCACAGCAGGGCATCGGGATCAAAATACTGCAGGATGCTGTCCAGATCGGGCATACGGCCATGGGCGATGCCGTAAACAGTCTTGAACGACAGGGCGACGGTGCAGGGCACAGGCAGATCAAGCCGCAAAAGCCGCTGCAGGCATTTCGCGCGTCCGCCATGGGTGGGCGTGGCGATGGGCGCCGCCGGACGGATCAGCGTCACATCCGGGTCAGGCGTCTCTGTGGGGATGATCGGGTCGATATTCTGCACTGCAGCACCTTTTTGCTTTTGGCAGAATACGCCTGAAGCGGCTTAAGTAAAGCATGCGCTTTGGCCTGGCACGCAGCGTCAGAGGCTGGCAAACCCGGCGCGGAGCAAAGGCCATGACGCCGGGTGGGAGCTGTTGTGTCAGCCGTCGAGTTTGGTGAGGTCCGCCACCTGTAGGCAGATTGTGCGGATGCGGCTGAGCAGGTTGAGCCGGTTGCGGCGCAACACGTCGCTGTCGGCATTGACCTGCACCGCGTCAAAGAAGGCATCGACGGCGGGACGCATTGCCGCCATGGCCTGCATCGCCGTGGCGAAATCCTCGGATGTCATGGCGGGCGTGATCTTTGCCTCTGCCAGATCCAGCGCGTCGAACAGGGCATGTTCTGCAGGGTCACTGGCATATTTCGGATCGGCGCCAAAGGAATATTCGACGCCGTCCTTTTCCTCGGCCTGGCTGAGGATGTTGTTGGCCCGCTTGAAGCCCTGGACAAGATTGGTGCCGTCTTCGGTCTTGAGCGTGTCCGACAGGGCGCGGGCGCGGGCGACCAGCAGGGAGAGGTTGTCATTGCCGGGCATGGCAAGGCAGGCGTCGATGACATCGTGGCGGATGCCTTCGTCGCGCAGATAGACCTTGAGGCGGTCGTGGAAGAAGTTGAGGAGGTCGAAGCCAAGCAAAGCTCTAGGGCCAATCTCAATAAGCTGAGAGAGAGGATTTTCAGCCATTGCGTTGGTTAGCGTCAATTCCCCACTTTTATCCTCGCGTGATAAGCGCGCGTCGAAAACTTCGTTCACGTCCATATCAAGATAATTCGCAACTTGATCCTCAAAGTCGGCGATTTTTTCGAGCGTGGTCTCGAGCAAAGCATCTGGCAAATCGCTAAATGCTCGCCAAACAGTTTCAAGCAATGATACTTTCAGATCATTATTCAAAATGAGCCGTACCACCCCCAAAGCCGCCCGCCGCAGCGCAAAGGGGTCCTTGGACCCTGTCGGCTTTTCATCAATCGCCCAGAACCCAGTCAGCGTGTCGAGCTTGTCAGCCAGTGCCACAGCGACGGAAACCGGCGCGGTCGGCACGTCATCGGACGGGCCGAGGGGCGAGTAATGTTCCTGACAGGCGGCGGCCACATCGGACGGCAGGCCAGCGGCCGCAGCGTAGTAGCGACCCATTAGGCCCTGCAGTTCCGGGAATTCGCCAACCATCTGCGATTGCAGATCGGCCTTGGCGACGCGCGCGGCCTGTTCCGCGTGATCTGCATCTGCGCCGACCATCGGGGCCAGTTCGCGGGCCAATGCGGCGATGCGCTCAATCCGGTCCTTCTGGCTGCCCAGCTTGTTGTGGAAGGTGACGTTGGACAGCTGATCGGTCCAGACCGACAATCCCGCCTCTGACTTTGCCACGCGCAGGTCGTTTTCCCAGAAGAATTTCGCGTCCGACAGCCGCGCCGACAGCACCTTTTGATTGCCTGCAAGGATCGTCGCGCCATGGTCCGCCGTTTCGCGGTTGGCGACGGTGATGAACCGTTCGATCCGACCCGTCTTGGGGTTTTTCACCGAAAAGAACTTCTGATGTTCCTTCATCGAGGTTTGCAGCACCTCGGGCGGCAGATCAAGGAAGGCGGCACCGATCTGGCCCATCAGCACCACGGGGCATTCCACCAGACCGGCAACCTCGGCCAGCAGGCCCTTGTCTTGGACCACCTCAAGACCGCTGGCAAAGGCCATGTTGGTGGCGTCGTGCCAGATTGCCTCGGCACGTTCCTCAGCAGACAGGATCACATGCGCACGCTTGAGTTTAGCGGCATAGTCCTCGAACGAGTGAACAGCGAAGGGCGCGGGGGCCATGAAGCGATGGCCTTCGGTCACGTTGCTTGCCGTGATGCCGTCCACGTCCATCGCAACGATCTCGGACCCGGCCTCGGTTGTCATCACGCACAGGATACGGTGCAGCGGGCGGACCCAGCGCAGCGATCCCGCGCCCCAGCGCATTGA
Source organism: Puniceibacterium antarcticum (assembly GCF_002760615.1). Lineage (GTDB taxonomy): Bacteria > Pseudomonadota > Alphaproteobacteria > Rhodobacterales > Rhodobacteraceae > Puniceibacterium > Puniceibacterium antarcticum. The sequence continues at coordinate 105,061 of NZ_AWWI01000121.1, forward strand.
CTTGGGCCAGGGGAAGTTGCGGATCGTATCCTCCAGCACCTCGGCGATGATCTCTGCAGCGGGGCGGCCCGGCTTTTCGATCAGGGCATAGAACACGCGGCCCTTTTTCTCGTCCCGTTCGATCAGCTGATCCCGGGTAAGACCAGCACCGCGCAGGAAGCCCTCAATCGCCTTTTCGGGTGCATCGACGCGGGGGCCTTTGCGCTCTTCGCGCAAGGTCGGGCTTTTGTCGAGCAGGCCTTGGATGGCCAGGGTCAGACGGCGCGGGGTCGAAAAGGCGGCGGCGCCGGCATAGGTCAGCCCCGCCTCGACAAGACCGTTGGTCACGCGGGATTTCAGATCCTCTGCGGCGCGGGTCTGCATCCGTGCGGGGATTTCCTCGGAAAAGAGTTCGATCAGCAGGTCGGGCATCGGGTCACCAAATCTTCGAAGTGCCGCGCGCGAAAGGGCGCGCGGTCAGTCGAAAGCTGGATAGACCTATGGGCGCCCGACGTCCAGCCGATTGGTCAGGATGCAGCCTGTTGCGCCTTGGCTTTGGCCTGCATGGCGAGGGTGCGGATGTCCGGCCCCGCACAACGCGGAATGATGCGGTAGACGGATTCGACAAAATTCTCGACCGCAAAGGCGATGAGGCCAAGCGCGACCACGCCCAGCAAGATACGGCCATAGGCGACGCCGCGCAACTGATGAAGGGCTTCGCCTACACCGCCTGCCTGTTCGGGGTCGGTTGTGAAACCGGCATAGACGATCAGTGCGCCGATGATGCCTATCACCACGCCCTGCGCGACAAAACCGTATTTCATGGCCGGGTCGAGCCGTTCTGTCAGGGGCGTGACACGCAGCGTACGCTTGTATTTTCCAGCGAGACCCTTGTGGATATAGAAGATCCCGGCGCACAAGGTCACGAGGCCCACGCCAATGATGAGGGAGGGTCCATAGGGCAGGGTCATGATCTTTGCGGTCCAGTCCTTTGCACTGTCGCCCCCGCCGCTGCTTTGACCCAAAGCCAGCCCTGCGACGGAAATACCAATCGTGGCGTGGATGAGCCCGGTCACGATCTGTCCGCCGCGGGCGATCAGGCCCTTGGCATCGGCTCCGTAATCCTCAAGATCCAGCGCGGCGTCGATCAGGCGCCAAATTGTGTAGGCCCAAAGGCCAAGGGCGATGGCCCAGAGCATGGGAATTCCCCAAACTTCATCACGCAATTCGGCAAGGGCGCTGGTCGTGCCTTCGGCCTCGCGCCCATCGAAGGCCGCGCCGAGGGCGAGGCCGCCGACGACAGTATATACGGCGCCGCGTGCCGCGTATCCGGCACGCATGACTGGTACCACCCAGGGTGGGGCTGTGTTGGACATTCTGGAACACTCCTCTGACGCAGGAGTAGCGCACGGAGGCGCCCCGCGGTTCCCGGTTTTCGCAAAGGACAAAGTCAAGTCTTTGGTTTTGCGGCTTACATTGTTGACGCTGTCAGGATGCGCTTATTCCCGCTCTGGGCAATCGTCACCCAAGGGTGTGCCGTCGTAGGCCTTGTCGCCGCATTCGTTGATTTCATGCCAGATGTAGCCGTGACCATCCTGTGTGACGGCCACAACGCGGTCAATGCCATAGGTGATGTTGCGCTGACCGGTAAAGGCCACCGCGCGTCCCGCGGCCAGATCTTCACCGATGGCCTCGGCATTGAAGCAGTCGAACCAGCTGGGCGCAACGCGCGGCTCTGCCCCGGGATACAGCTTGTAGGTGTCGCGCAACTGGTCAGCGGGCGAGGGGGTTGTGAAACACGCGCGATACCGGATGGGCGAGGAATCTGCATCGATGGCGCGGAAATCCTCGTAAAGGATTGTCTCTGGCAGGCCCGACACCATGCCCGTCAGCTGGACATCGTCGGTGCCGGTGGCTGTAACTTCGTAGTAATAGGCATAGACCTGCGTGTAATAAAGCAATCCGCCTGCGAAAAGTGCCGTGACCACAATGAAAGCGACCATGATCTTGCCAGTGATGTTCTGCGCCAAGGTCTATGTCCAGTTCAGTTTGATCGCGACGGGGCAGTCTGCCATCAGGCGGCCCAGCCGCCAGCCGGCGTTGTGACGAAAGCATCTGCACAGCGTTTTGCCAGAGTGCGGACCCGCCCGATATAGGCCTGCCGTTCAGTGACGGAGATCACGCCACGCGCGTCGAGCAGGTTGAAGAGATGCGAGGCCTTGATGCACTGGTCATAGGCCGGGTGGGCCATGACGATACGTTTGCCGGTCTTGGGGTCCTCTGCAGCCTGATCCAGAATGCGTGCACATTCCGTTTCAGCATCGATGAAATGCTGCAGCAGGATCGCGGTGTCGGCAACGTCGAAATTCCAGCGGCTGTATTCCTCTTCGGTCTGACGGAAGATATCGCCATATGTCAGCGGAATGGGGGAATGCGGATCGTTGAACGGCATGTCCATCACATGGTCGATGCCAAGAACGTACATCGCCAGCCGTTCGAGGCCATATGTCAACTCGCCCGAAACCGGGTGACAGTCATGTCCGCCGACCTGTTGGAAATAGGTGAACTGCGACACTTCCATGCCGTCACACCAGACCTCCCAGCCCAGACCCCAAGCGCCGAGCGTGGGGGATTCCCAGTCGTCTTCGACAAAGCGGACGTCGTGCAGCCCCATGTCGATGCCGATTGCCTGCAGTGAGCCCAGATACAGCGCCTGCATATCTGGCGGCGAGGGCTTCATCAGCACCTGGTACTGATAGTAATGCTGAAGGCGGTTTGGGTTTTCACCGTAGCGCCCGTCGGTGGGACGTCGTGAAGGCTGCACATAGGCCGCAGCCCAGGGCTGCGTGCCCAAAGAACGGAGCGTCGTGGCCGGGTGAAACGTGCCAGCCCCGACCTCCATATCATATGGCTGCAGGATCGCGCAGCCCTTGGCCGCCCAATAATTCTGCAGCCGCAGAATGATTTCCTGAAAGCTGCGCGGTTTGCCCGCATTTGTTCCGGTGGTCTGGTCCATGCGAAATGCCCCGAGATGCGTTTCCGACTGCTTAGGCTTTAGGCGGGCGGGGGTCAATTGCACCACTCGCCATATTTTGACCCATAGGGGATGTGGCCCCAACAATATTTGGATAAGAGCAGGGAAACAGGCAATTGGTTCGGGGAAGACGACGGTATGACACGATTGGTGATGGCGCTTCTGGCGGCCGTTTTTCTGACGGCCCAAGCGGTTGTCGCGCAGGATGCGACCTATATCCAAATCGAGGCGCAGCCGGCGCTTGTCCGGGCCGAGCAGAGAGCACGGGATTATTCGTCATACTTGCGGGATGTGAACGGCTTTGCGCTCAACAACGGATGGTACGGCATCGCGCTTGGGCCTTATGACCGGGCCGAGGCCGAGGCCCGCCTGCGTCAGCTGCGCATTCAGGGGCAGATCCCGCAGGACAGCTATGTTGCCGGTCCCGATTTTTTCGGGCGTCAGTTCTGGCCTGTGGGCGCTGCAGGCGTCGCAGGTCAGATCACAACTGATCCGATCACCGAAACGCCGCTGGACCAGGTCCCCGATGCGGGCCAGTTTCCTGACTCTGGTCAGCCGGCTGATGCCGCTATCACAGAGCCGCTGTTCGTGGAGGAAACCCCGAGAGAGGCCGCTGCTGGTGAAGCGCGGTTGAACAGCCGTGAGCGGGAACAGCTGCAGATCGCGTTGCGGTGGGCGGGCTTTTACAATTCCGGCATTGATGGCGCATTCGGTCAGGGCACACGCAATTCCATGGCAGCCTGGCAGCAGGCGAACGGCTATGAGGAAACGGGCATCCTGACCAGTCGTCAGCGCGCAGCACTGCTGGGCGAGTATAATGCCGTGCTTGACGGTCTGGAGATGCGTCAGATCACCGACACGCGTTCCGGCATATCGATCCAGATGCCGACAGGGGTTGTGGCCTTTGACACCTATGCTGCCCCCTTTGTGCGCTATGAGCCGACCGGGGATTTGCCGGTGCAGGTTTTTCTGATCAGCCTGCAGGGCGATCAGAGCACCCTGAACGGGCTGTATCAGATCATGCAGACGCTGGAAATTGTGCCACTTGAAGGCGCGCGTGAACTGCGGCGCGATGGATTCACGCTGAGCGGGACAAATGCGCGAATCGTGTCCCACACCGAGGTTCGGCTGGAGAACGGGCAGATCAAAGGCTTTACCCTTGTCTGGCCATCCAATGACGAAGAGCGGCGCACCCGGGTTTTGCAGGCGATGCAGGCGAGTTTCGAAACCATTCCGGATGTGCTTGAGTCAAGTGCGCGACCTGGCACAGAGCCTTCGGTCGATCTGCTGGCGGGACTGCAGATCCGCCAGCCCAAGGGCACGGCATCGGGGTTTTACGTCGATGGCGTCGGCACCGTCGTGACGGCGCGGGAAGCTGTGCAGAGTTGCGGGCGGATCACGCTTGAGGATCAGTATGACGCGCGGGTTTTGGCTGAGGATGCGGCGACGGGCGTGGCCGTCTTGCGCACTGACAAGACGCTCGCGCCGCAATCTGTGGCGGCGTTCCGCTCTGGTCTGCCGCTTTTGAAATCCGAGGTGGCGGTGTCGGGCTATTCCTTTGGCGGCGTGCTGAGCGCGCCGACGCTGACCTTTGGCACGCTGGAGGATGTTCGCGGGCTTGCGGGGGAAGAAAACATACAGCGGCTGGCGCTTGCTTCGCTGCCCGGCGATGTAGGCGGTCCGGTACTTGATGCCGGTGGATCGGTGCTGGGAATGCTGTTGCCCCGCGAGGACAGCAACCGGCAATTGCCCGAAGACGTGAGCTTTGCCACCGGGGCCGATGAAATACAGGCGCTGCTGACCCGCGCCGGTCTGCGCGCCACGGTCGCGCAGGGCGGCGCTGACCTTGCACCCGAGGATCTGACGGTGCTGGCTGTGGGCATGACTGTGCTGGTCAGCTGCTGGGAGTGATCGCAACTTTTCGTTTGGATCTGGGGGTGGCGGGTGCGCTGCCCCGTCGCCCTGATGGGCGGCCCCCGGCGTATCTCGAAAGAAAGGTAAGCTGGACCGGCTTAGCGTGCTGCGGGGAACAGCCGCAGGAGAGCGCCCCACTGGCTGATGGCGACCCCCATCAGGATCAGCGCCAGTGCCGCCAGCAGACTGGCGCGCATCGGTTCCCCCAGCAGCAGCACGCCCAAAAGAACGGACCACATCGGCACCTGATAGTTGGTCAGGCTCATGAACACTGGGCCGGCGCTGCGGATCACCAGCACCCGCAGCATGTTTGCAGCCGCAGTCGGAATCAGCCCCAAAAATAATAGCACCAGAAGCGTCTGCGCCGGGGGGAGCGGTGGCGGGCCTTCGGCGACCCAGGCGGTGGGAATGACCATCAGCGTGCCAAAAATCAGAGGTACGGTGGCGATGCCGATCGGATCCATCGGCGGCAGACGGCGCATGACAACCGCGCTGACCGCATAGCAGCAGGCAGCTCCAAGGCAGGCAAGGCGCCCGAGCGGTTCAAGTGTGGCGCCGCTGGACTGAAACGCCTCGGCACCGATCAGCAAGGAAACTCCGGCAAAACCAATGAGGAACCCGGTCGTTCGGCGCAGTGTCATGCGCTCTCCTGGCAGAAAGACATGCGCCAGAGGCAGGACCATCAGCGCGACGGCGGCCATGCAGACCCCTGCAAAGCCCGAGGTGACATATTGCTGACCCCAGCCCAGAAGGGTGAAGGGCAGCGCCGAGGACAGCAGACCGATCAACGCCAGTCGCCCCCATGGCCTTGCCCTGCTCAGGAACAGGGGAAATCCCCGCAGCGACCAGAACATGAGCATCAGCAGCATGGCAAAACTGATCCGTGCTGCCGCCAGCCAGAACGGGGTGATGCCGCGCAGGGCAACTTCGATCACCACAAAGGTGCTGCCCCAGACCAGGCCAAGACTGACCACCATGAGCCAGCTTGTCCTGCTGATCTGGGGAAGGGGCGTTGCGTCCGTCTGCATTTGTTTTGACCACCAGGCTTGCCGATTGGGGCATCAGCCGTTGCGGATGCTTGTCCTTTTCGCCTCTACCATTACCTTTGGGGAAGTTTGAATGGAGGAAATCATGTTTTACATTCTGCCGATCTTTATCCTCATCGTTCTGCTGGGCTGGTGTGTTTACCAACTGAAAAACGACATGTGATTGGGATATCGCAGCCTTCCAGAGCCGAGATCTGGATAGCGGTGTCGACGCTTTTTGAAATATCAAAGGCCCTGACGTTTGAACGTCAGGGCCTTTGTCATGCGGTAAAGTGGGATCAGCTTGCGGTGCTGCGCTGTGCGGTTGGCAGCGGGCCTGGGGTGGGCCTATTGCGTGGGCGCAACAGGGATTGCAGCTTCGCATGTCCCCACGCCACGACAAAAAGCGCGCCTACGGACAGAAGAAGCAGCAGGTTGTCCCAGAATGCATGGAGTTCCCGCCCGGTCATGGCCCACATGATGATGTATGTCAGCACCACATGGGCGGCGAAGACCTGCAGCGAATGCTGGCCCAGAAACACAAGCGGACGCCGCGTGAACAGCCAGCCGATCCCGTGGCCGAGCGCGGAAAGCACGCGGTTGCCGCTGGTCGGGCCAGCAACAAGCAACCAGCTGATCACGAACAGGTCGAGCAGGAAGTTCGCGAGATAGACGATGTGCATGTTGCCCCTATCGATCTGGCTCCACAGTGTGCTGCGCAGATCCTTTTCGATCCAGCCAAGGCTCATGGCGCGGTCGAAAATCGCGAAGGCCACCATTCCGGCCACCGCCAGCCAGAAGACCGGGCGCATATGAGGATCACGCAGGAAAGAGGTATCAAGCCGGTCGCGGGCAAAGAGAAAACCCAGGAACAGGCCGAGAAAATAGAGTGTCTGCCAGCCGAAGACGTTGAAATAGATGCCGATATTGATGCCGTGACCTGCATCCTTAAGCGCAGATTCCACTGGAATCTGTGCGGCATCCGGTAGACCAGATTGTGCAAGAAGCCAGGCTGCAACGCAGGCGAGAGCCCACCATTTTGCCCAGCCCCTGTGAAATGCCAAAAGCGCGAAGGGCGTGAGCAGCATCAGCCAGATGTAAAGCGCGAGGATGCCCATGTGAAGTGATCCTGTCACCAGCATGAGTGAGGCAAGAGTAAAGACAACGGGGTCGTCGACATATTGATCGAGTACAGATGGCTCCAGTCCCCATGCGGCAAGTCCGAGGGCGACGGCACAGAAGGACAGGATCATCGCTGCCTGATAGGTGTATATCGTGCGGATGCGCCGCATCACGGCGATACCCATGCCCCCAGGACCCTTGCGATCAAGCGTTTTGGTATAGACCAGCCCCACCACAAACCCCGATATAAAAACAAAACCCTGCGCATCCTCGACCCAGCCCAGCATGTGATGGTTGTAATTGCCCATCACAGCGTCAAACGACCCATTCACATGAGCAATCATCATGAAGAGGAGAAAGAATCCCCGGAATCCGTCAAGCAGTGTTAGGCGCATATCCATCTCCTCTTGCCCCAGTCCGGGGATCTGCGGGCTTACATGGAAGAAGAATGCGCGAAAGCCTAAATTGTGCCCTGCGCCCGCGATCTTTTGTAGATTTAGGCGGAGGTTTGCCGAAATAGCCCTGTTTCATGTCTGAAATAGGGACGTGAGAGGCGCACGGGGGCCCAAGTTGTACCGTCGCCCCGGGAACAACCCTAGCGTTAGAGCGTTTGCTGACATTCAAGAACAGGAGAGACCAATGGAAGTAAATTTCATCGTGCCCGTCTTGGCCCTGATGACCATGTTTGCGGTGATCGTGTTTTCGCTTTGGAGCAAGCACAAGACCGAACAGCGCAAGAATGATCCGACAGCGCCCAAAAGCGCGCTGGCATCGGACGGTCCCACCCCGGGTGAAAAGTAACTCGGTTCGGGCCAATAGATTGAAAAAAGGGCGCCCATCAGGGCGCCCTTTGCAGTAGCGGAAATCGGGGTTGCCTTAGTTCTTGGCCTTGTCGACCATCTTGCCGGCCGAGATCCACGGCATCATGGCGCGCAGCTTTTCACCGACCTGTTCGATCTGGTGCTCGTCGTTCAGACGGCGCGTTGCCTTGAAGAACGGCTGGCCGACGGTGTTTTCCTGCATGAAGTCACGCACGAACTTGCCGTTCTGGATGTCGGTCAGAACCGCTTTCATCCGTGCCTTGGTTTCGTCGTAGGGCAGGATGCGCGGGCCCGAAACATACTCGCCATATTCAGCGGTGTTCGAGATCGAGTAGTTCATGTTCGCGATGCCGCCTTCGTAGATCAGGTCCACGATCAGCTTCACTTCGTGCAGGCATTCGAAATACGCCATCTCGGGCTCGTAACCGGCCTCGACCAGCGTCTCGAAACCCATGCGGATCAGCTCGACCAGACCACCGCAGAGAACGGCCTGTTCGCCGAACAGGTCGGTTTCGCATTCCTGACGGAAGTTGGTTTCGATGATGCCGGAACGCCCGCCACCGATGGCCGAGCAATAGGACAGGCCGATTTCCAGCGCTTTGCCGGAGGCGTCGTTGTGAACCGCAACAAGGCAGGGCACGCCGCCGCCTTTGGTGTATTCGCCGCGCACGGTGTGGCCGGGGCCTTTGGGCGCCATCATGATGACGTCTGTGCCGGGCTTGGGCTCGATCAGACCAAAGTGCACGTTCAGGCCGTGGGCGAACGCAATCGCCGCACCGTCCTTCAGGTTGTCATGCACGTATTTTTTGTAGGTTTCGGCCTGCAACTCGTCGGGCATGGTGAACATGATCAGGTCGCACCAGGCTGCCGCTTCGGCAATACCCATGACTTTGAGACCTTCGCCTTCGGCTTTCTTGGCCGAGGGAGAGTCTTCGCGCAGGGCGACGACAACGTTCTTCGCGCCCGAATCGCGCAGGTTAAGCGCATGGGCATGGCCCTGGCTGCCATAGCCGAGAATCGCGACCTTCATGTCCTTGATGAGGTTGATGTCGCAATCGCGGTCATAATAAACGCGCATGGTGTCTTCCTTCCGTGGATTTTTATCCGTTGTTATGCGCCGCACATTACCTTGAACGGCGCGTGTGTGGTTGCGTTTATTTTGCGTATTTGGGAAAGAGAAGAAGGATCATTCGTCAGATTATGGATTTATGAGGGTTTCATGCTTGATGACACCGACCGGCGCATTCTGCGCCAGATGCAGGCGGCCCCAGACGTGACCGGCGCAGAGCTGGCCGAACGGGCAGGGCTGTCGCCTGCGACCCTGTCACGACGCGTCGAGCGGTTGCGCGACACCGGCATTCTGCGCGGCGTGCGGGCCGAGATCGATTGGAAGGTGCTTGGCTATTCGGTCGAGGTGTCCCTGCGCGTCACGCTGGACAAATCCGAGCCGCGCGCCTTTGACGAATTCGCCGCCGCCGCGCGGGTTGTGCCCGAGGTGATCGAGATTCAGACCTTTCTCGGGCAGGTGGATGCGCGCCTGTCGGTGATCGCCCGCGACATGGCGCATTATCAGCAGGTCTATCGCGGGCAGATCCTGACCCTGCCGCACATCACCGATGTGGATGCGCTGATGCATGTGGCGCGGCTCAAGACCGACGAAAGCCTGCCGTTGTGATTGATCTTGATGACACAGACCGCGCGCTGATCCGCGCCTTGGCGCAGGATGCCACGCAAAGCGCCGGAGCGCTCGGGCGCGATCTGGGTCTGTCGCAACCGGCCTGCTGGCGGCGGATCAAACGCCTGCGCGAGGCGGGGGTGTTTCGCGGCCTGCGGCTGGATCTGGACCGCGAGGCGATGGGATTTGGCGTCACGGTGTTTCTGGGGGTAAAGCTCGCCACCAAGGGGCGCGTGTCCTTGCAGGATTTCGAACGCGCCGTCAGCGCCATCCCAGAGGTCCAGACCATCGAACACGTCCTTGGCATTTATGACTATCGCCTGCGGGTGGTCGCGCGCGATATCTCGGATTTCGAACGCGTTCTGCGGCGGCGGATCATGACCCTGCCCGGGATGGGCAACCTCGATGCCAACGTGCTGCTCAGCGAAGAGCGTTTGCCGGGACCTATCTGAGCGCTTAATCTCTTTGCCAAATCGCGGCCAAACGAGTAGCCACTGCGCAACAAAAGGAGATTGCGGATGGCTTTGCTTGATCAGATCGACCCCACGGGGCTGGACGAATTTTCGGTGGTGTTTACGGACCGGTCGCTGAACCATATGTCGGCGGCCTTTCAGAAGGTGATGCGCGACATCTCTGGCATGCTGAAAGAGGTTTATAACGCCGATGCGGTGGCGCTTGTCCCCGGCGGCGGCACCTATGGGATGGAGGCCGTGGCCCGGCAGTTCGGGCGCGACGCCTCCGTCCTGGTCGTGCGCAACGGCTGGTTTTCCTATCGCTGGAGCCAGATATTCGAGGCAGGCGGCTTTGCCGGTGACACCCATGTGATGAAGGCGCGCCAGACCGGTAACGGAGTGCAGGCGCCCTTTGCCCCCGCGCCGATTGACGAGGTCACCGCGCAGATCCGCGAGATCAAGCCGGACATCGTCTTTGCCCCGCATGTGGAAACCTCGGCCGGGATCATCCTGCCCGACGCCTACCTGACCGCGCTGTCGGCGGCGGCGCATGAGGTCGGCGCGCTGATGGTGCTGGATTGCATCGCCTCGGGCTGTGCCTGGGTTGATATGAAGGCAACCGGTGTCGATGTGCTGATCTCGGCCCCGCAAAAGGGCTGGTCGGCCACACCCTGCGCCGGTCTCGTGATGATGTCCGAAAAGGCGGTCGCGCGTCTGGCTGAAACCACATCGGACAGCTTTGCCTGTGACCTGAAGAAATGGCACCAGATCATGGCGGCCTATGAAAATGGTGGCCATGCCTATCACGCAACCATGCCCACGGATGGCTTGCGGTCGTTCCGCGACACGATGATCGAGACAAAGGATTATGGCTTTACTCGCCTGAAAGAGGCGCAATGGGCGCTGGGTACGGCAGTGCGCGAGATGCTGGCCGACAAGGGTGTGAAATCCGTCGCCGGAGAAGGATACGGCGCACCGGGCGTCGTGGTCAGCTACACCGACGACCCCGAAATCCAGTCAGGCCGTGCCTTTGCCGCCAAGGGCATGCAGATCGCCGCCGGTGTGCCGCTGCAATGTGACGAACCCGCCGGGTTCAGCACCTTCCGCCTAGGCCTGTTCGGTCTGGACAAGCTTTATGATGTCGATGGCACCGTCGCCCGTCTGCGCAAGGTCATAGATCAGGTTTTCTAAATCACGAAACCTTTGGGCCGTCCGGCGTATCCACGCGCCGGGCGGCCTTTGCGGCCCCGGTCAGGACGGCGCGTCGACAGATTTGCGCCCGGTTCCCAACCCCACCTGCATCAAGGTCTTGCGCACAGGCTTGAGCGCGTAAAGCGCATCCAGCCCCGCCGCGCGCATATCCCGCAACAGCGGGTCCGACGCCATCGAGGCGCGGTTGAGCAGCGTGATCCCCGCCACCCGTGTGCGGATATCGGCGATCCGCTTGCGGTGATACATGTCCAGCATCGCGGCAGAGCCCAGCGTCTCGCGCTGCGCAACGGCCAGATCCAGCAGCACATCCAGATCCGCAAGGCTCATGTTCAGACCCTGCGCGCCGATGGGCGGCAGCACATGCGCCGCCTCTGCCACCAGCGCGATGCGTTCGCCCGACAGCCGGTTGGCCGCCTGTGCGATGATCGGCCAGAGCCCCCGCTGGCTCGCCAGTGTCAGCACTCCGAACAGCTGGCAGGACCGCGTTGTCATCGCCGCCTCGAACGCCGGGACATCCAGCTGCATCAGCGCATCCGCCTTGGCCGCATCTTCCATCCAGACAATGGCCGAGGACGGGCGCCCGTCCAGATCGGGCAGCGGCACAAAGGTAAAGGGGCCACCGGTGCGGTGAATTTCGGTCGAGACATTTTCATGCGGGATCGGATGTGTGACGGCAAAGGCCAGAGCCTTTTGCCCGAACCGGGTGGTGGTCACCCCGATCTCGGCCGCCTCCCGCATGGGCGAATTGCGCCCGTCCGCGGCGATCACCAGCTTGGTGGTCACGCGGCTGCCGTCGCTCAGACTGACCCGGGCCGAGGCGGTGCGGGTGAACAGTGCGGTCGTGGCCGTGCCGGGGCGGAAATCAACCGTCTGCATACCCTCCAGATGGGCCGAAAGCTCGCGCCGCAGCAGCCAGTTTGGAAGGTTCCAGCCAAAGGGCAGGTCGGAAATATCGCCGGACTCAAAGGATTTGATCACGCGCGGTTCCGGTTTGTCTCCACCGGCATCAACGATGCGCATGACCTCCAGCGGCATGGCATGATTCGCCAGCCGGTCCCAAAGGCCGGCACGTTCCAGAAAGCCGCGCGCAGGCTGCAGAAACGCGGTGCTGCGCAGATCGGCGCCAACAGCTTCGCGCTCGGTCACGGGCGGGGCGGGATCAACGCAAAGCACAGAAAACCCCTGCGCGCCAAAGGCGGCAGCGGCGGTCAGGCCGGCAATTCCGCCGCCTGAAATCACGATGTCATAATCCATAACGACCTCCTGGGTCAGTATCTAGCGCGTCGGCGGGCAGGGGCACTGCAACATCGCGCCGCATCCATCCTCAGGTCAGGCGGGCCAGAAACGCGCCCAGATCATCGGTGTGATACTGGATGTGGTCGGCCTTTACCGCCGTGGGGGCCACATGCACCGTGCGCATCCCCATGGCATGAGGTTCGGCAAGGTTGCGCACATCATCCTCGAACATCGCCGCAGAGAGGGGGTCGACACCGTCACGGGCAAACACAGCCTCGAACGCGGCGCGTTCGGGTTTGGGCGCAAAATCCGCATGTTCCACGCCATATAGCGCGTCAAACGCCGCATCGAGTCCGCGCGCCTTGAGCACTTGTGCGGCATAGGGCGCGGTGCCGTTGGTATAGACGATCTTGCGCCCCGGCAGGGCCGCGATCAGGCTGGCCAGATGCGGATCGGGATCCAGCGCGTCAAAGGTGATGTCGTGCACGTCCTGCAGGTAGGGTCCGGGATCGACATCATGTTCGCGCATCAGCCCGGCCAGAGTGGTGCCATAGGTGCGCCAGTAATGACCGCGCAGAAAATTGGCACGCTCGTGGTCCACGCCAAGCGCCTGCATGACAAAGCGGGTCATGCGCACCTCTATCTGGTCGAAAAGCCGCGCGGCAGGCGGATAGAGGGTGTTGTCCAGGTCGAACACCCATGTGCGGACATGTGAGAAGCTTTGCTTGATCATGATCTGACGCTATCCCCCGTCGCAAGATGGTGCAATTGCAGATAGAGTATTAGTCGGCATCAATGTGAAAAGCTTTAAGAAAACGCAGACTGACAGTCTGGCCCGGCCGGTCTTGCCCAGAGGGTGTACGGTGGATTGGAATGATGGGTGCGCTTGATTGACGACGGGCGGGGGGGCTATCTTGGCCCGATGGAAAAAGGACAGCGCATGAGCAACATAAAGCCGCAGCAAAAGGACGCCTACAGGCTGATCCTCGAAGCGATCGACGTGGGCGTCTACAAGCCCGGTGACCGGCTGGTGGAAAGTGACCTCGCCGAACGGTTCGGCGTCTCGCGCACGCCGATTCGCGAGGCATTGCAACGGCTTGAAACGCAGTCTTTGCTTGCACGCGACGGGCGGTCGCTGATCGTCGCCTCGCTGGATCACAACCAGATGGCCGAGCTTTATGTGGTGCGCACCGAGCTTGAGGGGCTGGCCGCGCGACTGGCGGCGCGGCATGCCACCGAAGAAGAGATTCAGGTCCTGCGTGAAATGGTCGACGATGATCGCGCATTGCTGCAAAATCCACCGGCGCTCGCGCGGGCGAACCGGCGGTTTCACCAGCAGATCCACCTTGCGTCCCACAACCGGTATCTGGTGCAGCAGCTGGATCTGGTGCACCGGTCAATGGCACTGATGGCGACAACCTCGCTCGCCGCGCAGGGACGAGGCGAAATTGCGCTGGCCGAACATATGGCCATTGTGGATGCGATCACCAAACGTGACGAGGCCGCCGCCTATCGGGCGCTGCGCGACCATATCTCGGTCGCCTTTGTGACGCGGCTGAAGCTGGACAGCCGGTCCAAGAGCTAGGTCACGGGACGGTCCGCCCAGGCGTGGTCGGGCGGAGAGTGGCCATGCGCTGTCTTGTCCCAGTAGAAGGGTTTAACCAGCAGCTCGTAGAGCCCCTTGTAGGCCGCGATGACGCCGAGCGGAAAATAAAGCAGCATCGTCGGCACCCAGAGCAGCAATCCGTCATGCGGGCTGCGCGCCACTGCGGCGAGGCTGACGAGCAGTGATATCGCTTCGGAGGTCAGGAAGATCGCCGTCAGCGCCACCATCTGCGGAGGATCTAGGAGATCACCCAACGGGTGGGACAGCCCGAGCAGCACCAGCCAGAACGACCAGAGCACCGGGGCGAGCAGGAATTGCAGAATCGCCGTCAGAAACAGCATCTGAAAACCAAGGCAGCGCCAGAACCCGAGTTCGCGCAAAAGGCGGCCCGGATTGCGCATGTGGACGGCGTAGGTGATCATGTACCCCTTCAGCCAGCGCGAGCGCTGCTTTATCCAGGGCCAGAAGCGATTGTTGGCCTCTTCCCGAGTGACGGTGGGCAAGAGTTCGGTGACATAGCCATAGCGTGCCAAGCGAATGCCGATATCCGCATCTTCGGTTACGTTATGCGCGTCCCAGCCGCGCACCCGTTCCAGCGCTGAACGGCGAAAGAACACGGTGGTGCCGCCAAGGGGAATGGCAAATCCCAGCCGGGCAAGCCCGGGCAGCAGAATGCGGAACCAGGTGGCGTATTCGATGGCAAAACAGCGCGAAAGCCAGTTGGCATGCGGATTGTAGAAATCGAGGATGCCCTGAAGGCAGGCCACACGATCTGGTGTCCGGGCAAATCGGGCGACGACGCGGTCGATCTGATTCGCGGCGGGCGCATCTTCGGCGTCATATATCCCGATGATGTCCCCACGGCAAAACCTGAGCGCATAGTTCATGGCGCGCGGCTTTGTGGTGATGCTGCCTTGCGGGACTTCGATGATCCGCATCCAGGGCGGGAATTGAGCGCGGTCCAATGAAGCGCGGGTCTGCTGGTCTTCGGCTTCCAGCACAAGAACTACGTCCAGCAATGCCTTGGGATAGCTGAGCCGGTTGAGGCGGGTGATCAGCGTAGCCGCAATATCCTGTTCGCGAAACAAGGGCACCAGCAGTGCCACGGTTGGCCTGCGCTGGTTTGGCGGAGATTCATTCGGTTCAAATCTGGGGGTGGGGGCGAGCAGGGCTGCAACCTTGAGCCCCTGCGCGATCAGCAGGGTCACAATCGCCAGTAACAGGACCGCGTCAAAGAAAAGGGCGGGCATCATGATCAGTGCGGACAGACACATGACCGCAATCCCCCCGCCGATCAGCCCGCGCCGCAGGGTCACCCGGTTGATGTCGCGACAGCTTTCATCTTCTGGTAACTGGGTTTCGGCCCGGACGGCAAGGTCGCGACCATGTTGCGCAACGATCAGCGCCTGAATGTCCGATTCGAGCGCGAGCGCCATCACCACCGGTCCAATGGTCGCAGACAGACGTGGTGCCAGCGTTTGAAACTCTTCGGGGCGGGCGGTCGCGATCACCGTGGTTTCCCCCATGCGCGCCCAGGGCAGCAGGCCGTGTTTGAGGCAGTAGGACGGATCGAGCAGATTCTTGAGCGTGGGATCGGGTGGACTGACAAAGGTATCCAGAAGCGTCACGCCCCAGTGCATTGCCTGCGCCGACAAAACCTGAAGCGGTGTGGCGGTGCCATCCGCGATCAAAATGCGGTCAAGAGCTGTGCCGTCCTGTGCCGCGCAAGCCAGCGCCGCTAGCATGTCTGCGGCGCTGATCTGACCCGACTGGACAAGGGTTGTGCTGATCGGCCGCTGACCGGCGACACCGGCATGGGCAAGGTTGGCCGACACATCGTTCAGAAGCTGTTTGTTCATTCTGATCCCCGTCTGTTGACAGGTTCAGAATGAGGTAAACATGGTTAAAGCTGCGTTAAATTAACGTTCGCTCAATCCTCAGCGCGCATCTGAGAGCTGCTTCATCGACTCTGCGAACCGTTCGAACAGATAGAAACTGTCCTGCGGGCCGGGGCTTGCCTCCGGGTGGTGCTGCACGGAAAACACCGGGCGGTCCTTCACACGGATGCCGCAGTTTGATCCGTCGAACAGCGAGACGTGGGTTTCGAGCACACCTTTGGGCAGGGTCTGGCTGTCGACGGCGAATCCGTGGTTCATCGAGGTAATCTCGACCTTTCCGGTTTCAGTATCCTTAACGGGGTGGTTCGCTCCGTGATGGCCGTGATTCATCTTTATCGTGCTGGCGCCAAGAGCGAGCGCGAGCATCTGATGGCCCAAGCAGATGCCAAAGACCGGAAGGTTGCGGTCCAGAATGCCCTTGATCGTCGGCACGGCATAGACACCGGTGGCCGCCGGATCACCGGGGCCGTTGGACAGGAACACGCCGTCAGGGTTATGGGCCAGTACTTCTTCCGCTGTGGCAGTGGCGGGCAGCACGGTCACATCACAACCGGCCGAGGCAAGGCAGCGCAGGATATTGCGTTTTGCGCCGTAGTCTATGGCCACAACCTTGTAACGGGCATCGGTCTGGGGCTGATAGCCCTGCGGCCAGGCCCACCGCATTTCATCCCAGCGATAAGATTGCGCGCAGGTCACATCGCGGGCGAGGTCCAGCCCGGTGAGACCGGAAAAGGCCCGTGCCTTTTCCACCAGCGCGCCGATGTCGAAAACGCCATCGGGATTGTGCGAAAGGGCTACATGCGGCGCACCCTGCTGCCGGATCGCCCGGGTCAGGCGACGGGTGTCGATGCCGCCGATTGCGATGCGCCCGCGCGACGTCAGCCAGTCCGACAGCTGCGAGACCGCGCGCCAGCTCGAGGATTGTGTCGGCATCCATTTGACCACCATGCCGGCCGCGACCGGATCCGCGGTTTCGTCATCTTCGGGGTTCACGCCGACATTGCCGACATGCGGGAAGGTGAAGGTCACGATCTGCCCGGCATAAGACGGATCGGTCATGATCTCCTGATAGCCGGACATGGAGGTATTGAAGCAGAGCTCTGCGACCGTATCGCCAGTGGCGCCGAAGCCCTGTCCGTAAAAGATCGTGCCATCAGCGAGGGCGAGGCAGGCGGTGGGTTTCCGGATCTGGGCGAGGGACATGGGCGGGCTCCTGTCGGGCGGCAAACTTTCGCATGTCTAAAGGGCGGGCGGGGCAGGGTCAAGACCCGGCCTGCCTATCCGATTTCCCCTGAAAACAAGGGGTTGCCGCAGCGTCTGGCTGGTTGTGCCGGTCTTTGGATTCGCTTAGGGTCCTAGCTTGGAAAATCTCGGGGATGAAATGGTCATGGAACTGCGGACGCGGATCACGACGGCGATGAAACAGGCAATGCGGGACAAGGCGGTAGACCGTCTGTCCACGGTGCGCCTGATCAATGCGGCAATCAAGGATCGCGATATCGCGGTGCGGATGGAGGGCAATGACGACGGTGTCGCGGACAGCGAAGTTCTTGCCATCCTTGGCAAAATGGTCA
This sequence comes from Puniceibacterium antarcticum, assembly GCF_002760615.1. GTDB lineage: Bacteria > Pseudomonadota > Alphaproteobacteria > Rhodobacterales > Rhodobacteraceae > Puniceibacterium > Puniceibacterium antarcticum. Next base: position 122,609 of record NZ_AWWI01000121.1, read on the forward strand.
AGCAGCGGCGCGAAAGCGCGAAGGTCTATGAAGAGGGCGGGCGGCTGGATCTGGCCGAGCGCGAGCTGGCTGAGATCGAGGTGATCGAGGAGTTTCTGCCCAAGAAGCTGTCTGACGCTGAGGTCGCGGCCGCAGTGGATGCTGCGGTTGCCGAGGTCGGCGCGGATTCGATCCGCGACATGGGCCGGGTGATGGCAGTGCTGAAGGGCAAATATACCGGACAGATGGATTTTGCCGCGGTGGGCCCGATGCTGAAGGATCGTTTGTCAGCGGGCTGAGCGGCGCCCCTGACGCGGCATTCAAGCGGGGGGGAAGGAGGGGGCCAGCCCCCGCCGCCTGTCGGCGACTCCCCCGGGATATTTAAGGACAGGTGAAGCCGGGGGCTCCTCATGGGGTGGGGAAGTCCTGCGCGATGGCGAGCAGGGTTGCCGGGTCCGTTATTTTAAAGCGGTCGACGAAACGGGTTTTGAACCCGACCCGGCCCCGGCGCGCTCCAAAGTTTTCCCCGTGGTTCAGCACATAGAGGACCGAAGGGCGTGACAGCGGTGTAAGCGTCTGGCCCGCCAGCCCGGCGAGATAGGGAAACATGCGGTGTTCGTGCTGGGTCATGCTGCGCAGGAAGGCCGCGCTTTGCGGCAGGTCTGGGTCATGAAACAGCGCCGTGCAGGAGCCGCAGAGTTTCCAGAAAGGTTTGCGCAGGGGCGCTGACAGGTCGGGGGCGTCGGCCAGTGCAATGGCGCCGGTCGCAGCGTCCATCACATAGCCTGCGCGCACCAGATACCCGCCCGGGGACTGACGTTTGAGCATCTCGGCCACTGTGGCCTGACGCAGCAGATCATCGGCATCAAAGCTGATCACATAGCCTGGTTTCAGCGACATCTTTGGCAGGTGGTCGTACAGGGCAGCGAGCTTGCGCCATTTGTCATTGCCCGGGGTCGGATCGCTGAAGGGCAGATGGGTGATCCGTGGATCATCCGGAAGCGGCGGTTTCTGCTGGCAGCAGATCACGGCGCGCCAGCTGGGATCGGATTGATCCATCAGGCTTTGCAGGGTCTGGTTTAACCGGGCGGTGACCGCATCCCAATCGCCCACGTGGTCGGGGCTGACCAGCGGGATGAGGAAGGTCACGGTTTCTGCGTGGGAGCGGGTCCGGCCCTTTTGCGCGATGCGCAGGTCCAGTGCGGCGCGTTCGGAGGGCAGCAAAGCCTCACCATGGCGCGACAGGCGGGGACCGAAGACGCAGACAGCGGCGCGAAGGGCTGTGCGTTTGAGTTTTGGCGCGGCGGGGGCCTGGGCCATCAGAACAGTGCTTTCAGCATCGGGTCAGCGCCCATGGGTTTGCGACAGGTGGCGCAGGCGACTGGAGAGATCGCTGTAAAGCGTCTTGCGTTCGTCTTCGGAAAGGAAGGCGCCAATCTCGACCTCGCGGCCGGAGCCGGACAGGGTCACGTAATAGGGTACAGGCCCGCCGCCTTCGTGCAGGGCGACGCGGGCCCAGTAGGTGTTACAATGCCATTCCTGCTCTGGTCCGCGCGGATTTTTTCGCACGAGGTGCAGATCCTGGGACGTGAGGGTGAGAACTTCAAGGATCTGGCGGTCGCGATCGTTGCGGCGCAGGGCATAGTACATGCCGCTGAGCGCAATCAGCAGAAACGGCAGCAGCGCCCAGAGAAGGGATGTGCCGAGAAGGACGAAGAGCGGAATCGTGGCCATGGTGAAAGTGGCGAGGATGAAGGCAGCAAAGCCTTTGGGCGGCAGGGATTGATGCGGCCAGAGCCGCAGTTCAATTGCCGTTGCAGCGGGGTCGGATGTTGTCCAGTCATAAGGCATGTTGACCTGTTTCTAAAGCGTTTCGATTTCACTTTGAAGTACCAAGTATGGCCAAACGTGTCTGAGCCAAGGGCGCAAGGCAGCGATAGTAGCTACAGCGTCGGATCGAAACGCCGCAGCCTCTGTGCGGGGTGTGTGAAACGGGGAGATTGGCGCAGCCCCGGCAGGGGCGGAATGTTCAATTTATGTATATTTTCGCAAGCTTTGCAGGGCCGGGTTTCAAACGCCTTGCGACGGCTCCATCTGCCAGGTGGGCAGGAGATGACGGCGCACGGCGGCAAGATGGGCCGCCTTTTGAGCAGGGGCGTGCTGGGCGATGCACTGATCGGCAATCTGCCAGTAGAGATCCTGCATTTCCTGGTCTGTCGTGGCGAGCAAGGCGCACCGGATGGTCAAGTAGCGGCGAAAGCTGCTCTCGAATTCGGTGAAACTTGAGGGCGGCACGATCTCGGCCAGGGTCGAGGGGATACCGGATCTCAGAAGGACGGTGTGCAAATTGCCGCCAAAATTGAGAACGAGACCATGATAGATCAGATTGCGCAGCAGCCCGAGGATATTCGAGCTGCCGTGCAGCGTCGCCGGCCGGATCAGAAGTGCAACACCCACCGTGTTCAGGATATTGGTCGCCGAGTTGTAGGTATAGCGACCGGTTTTGCGCGGATTGATCCCTTTTAGGGTGGTCAAAGCGTGATCTGCATAGTCGTATCGCTGTTCGAGACCAAGCAGGACAGAGGCGTTGATCAGGACATTGAGGATCGAAAAGCTGAGGTGCAGCCCGTCTTTGCGCAGCTCGTTGCACATTGGCAAGGTGCGCGCCCAGGCAAAGCCGCTTTCCAGACGGGGGATGAAAGAGGCGAGCTTGTCCTTGGCACCGGTCTCGGACGCCTTGTGTGCGGTCGCAACCAAGGCATATGTGCGCTCGAACTTGTTGAGGGTCTCGTCCGCAGCAAACATCTCCAGCAGGCGCAACTGCTCATCAAGAGGCGTGGGGCGTTCGGATTTTCGGTAGAGCAGCCTTCTTATCGTCCTGTAGCGCTGAGCGCGGCCTTGCCTGCTGATCTGTGCAAACGCTTCATCAGCGGTCCGTTTGGTGAAATCTGGCATGATTGCTGCTCGCGCGGGGCTGTGTTCATCCTGAATTGGTTCGCGACCAGCCTGCCCAAAGGGCTAAAGCCAACGGGCTGGTCTTGCAATGCCCTTCCTGTTCGGGTCGGCGCGGAACGTGGTGTAAAAAGTTCAGGGCAGGGCCGCGGCTGAAGGGTGCGATACGCAGGTTGCATAGGTGGAAACGAACTTTGGAAAACACGGAAACGTTGCCCATTTTGTCTCGCCCCGATGCGGATTCAGAGCCGGATCAGCAGCGCGTCAGTCGGTGCACGGGCCTTCCAGTGCCCAGCCGGGGGCAAGGATGCGGCGCACGCTCTCAAGATGTGCGGCCTTCTGCTCGGCTGTGTGCTGACCGACGCATTCTTCGGCGATCAACCAGTAAAGGGTGTTTTTTTCCTGGTCACTCGCGGCATCGGCGGCGCGCTTGATCGCCAAAAACTTGCGAAAGCTTTCCTCGAATTTGATGAAGTTGGAGGGCGGTTCAACCTCTGACAGCGTTGCCGGAACACCGATACGCAGCAGCACCGACGGCAGATCGCCCGCAAATTTCATCCTGAGGCTGTGGAACAGCAGGCCGCGCAGGAGTCTGGCGGTGCCGCCGAAGGCCTCTGGGCGGATCAGCAGCGCGACACCGACGGTGTTCAGGATATTGGTTGTGGAGTTGAAGGTGTAATGGGTTGTCTTGCGGGGATTGACCTCGGCCAGGGCGGTGAATGCCTGATCCGCATAGGTGTAGCGTGTGTCGAGGCCAAGCATCACGGAGGCGTTGACCAGCACGTTGAGAATGGAAAAGCGCATGTGCAGCCCGTCCTTGCGCAGCTGTTTGCGCATCGGCAGCGTGCAGGCCCAGTCAAAGCAGGTTTCCAGCTTTGGCAGGAATCTGGCAAGCGCGTCCTTATCAAGGATTTCAGAGGCTTTGTGCGCTGCGGCGACAAGGGAATAGGTGCGTTCGAACTGCGCCAGCCCGTCATCGTTGAAGAACATTTCCAGCAGTTTCAACTGTTCTGCCAGCGAAGCAGGGCGCTTGCCCTTTTTATAGAGCAGATTCTGGATCGTCTTTTCACGTTTGGTGCGACCCTGTGTGCTGATCACAGCATAGGCGCCATCGGCAGTCAGTTTGGTAAAATCTTGCATGGTGATTTCTGGCTCGGGCTTTGCGCGGCGCCAGTTTCTGGCGGGGCACGGGCCTGTGCGCATCCTGTATTTGTCCGAGAGTGACCTGCTCAAAACCGAAGGCCAGTTAGAAAATCAGGCCCCGGTTGTACCGGAGCCTGATCGCAGAGCTATGAGCCGCTTAGTGGGCGTGGCCCTTGTCCCAGTCTTCGCGCTTTGGCAGCTGCTCGAACGTGTGTTCGGGCGGTGGCGAGGGCAGGGTCCATTCCAGCGTATCAGCGTATTCGTTCCACGGGTTCGCCTGTGTGCAGGCCGCACCCTTGCGCAGGGAGTAGACCATCACACCGATGAAGAAGAGGAACGATGCGAAGGACAGGAAGGCGCCGAGCGACGAGACGTAGTTCCAAGTGGCAAACGCCTCTGGGTAGTCGATGTAGCGGCGCGGCATGCCCTGACGGCCCAAGAAGTGCTGCGGGAAGAACGTCAGGTTTGCGCCGATGAACATCGCCCAGAAGTGGGTGTGGCCGGCCCATTCGGGATACATCTTGCCGGTCATCTTGGGGAAGTAGAAGTAGATCCCCGCAAAGATCGCAAAGACGGCGCCCAGACTCATCACATAGTGGAAGTGTGCAACGACATAGTAGGTGTCGTGATAGGCGCGGTCGATGCCAGCCTGGGACAGGATGACACCGGTCACGCCGCCCACGGTGAAGAGGAAGAGGAAGCCGAAGGCCCACATCATCGGTGTCTTGAACTCGATCGAACCGCCCCACATGGTCGCGATCCAGGAGAAGATCTTGACCCCCGTGGGGACCGCGATGACCATGGTCGCCAGCATGAAATAAGACTGCTGGGTCAGTGACATACCGACCGTGTACATGTGGTGCGCCCAGACGACGAAGCCGAGTGCGCCAATGGCGATCAGGGCCCAGACCATCGGCAGGTAGCCAAAGATCGGCTTACGCGAGAAGGTTGCAATCACGTGAGAGATGATGCCGAAGCCGGGCAGGATCACGATGTACACTTCCGGGTGGCCGAAGAACCACAGGATGTGCTGATAGAGGATCGGATCGCCCCCGCCTGCGGGATCAAAGAAGGTGGTCCCGAAGTTGCGGTCGGTCAGCAGCATGGTGATCGCGCCTGCCAGAACCGGCAGAGACAGCAGGATCAGCCAGGATGTCACGAAGATCGACCAAGAGAACAGCGGCACCTTGAACAGGGTCATGCCGGGGGCACGCATGTTCAGGAAGGTGGTGATCATGTTGATCGCGCCGAGGATCGAGGAGGCACCCGAAACGTGCACGGCAAAAATGGCGAGGTCCATGGACATGCCGCCCTCACGCACCGAAAGCGGCGGGTAAAGCACCCAGCCCACACCGGCGCCGGCCTGACCATTGCCGCCCGGTGCAAGCACCGAACAGACCGCGAGCGTGGTGCCCGCGACGTAAAGCCAGAAGCTGAGGTTGTTCATGCGGGGGAACGCCATATCCGGCGCGCCGATCTGCAAGGGCATGAAATAGTTGCCAAAACCGCCGAACAGGGCGGGGATGACGACAAAGAACATCATCAGGATGCCGTGACCGGTGATCAGCACGTTCCAGAGGTGTCCGTTGGGGGTACAGTCGGCGACGGCGGCCGGCCAGAGGCGCGCACCTTCCATGCACATGAACTGCACACCGGGGTGCATCAGTTCAAGCCGCATATACACGGTAAAGGCGACCGAGACGAACCCGGCCATGGCTGCGACGATCAGGTAAAGAATCCCGATGTCCTTGTGGTTGGTCGACATGAACCAGCGGGTGAAGAATCCGCGCTGATCCTCATGTTCGTGGCCGTGGATGGCGGCGTCTGCCATGTGTGCCTCCTCGAGGGTGATAATGTGAGGGCGCAGACGGTTAGCCGTTTGCGCCCAAGAGTTCATGACCCGTTTTAGGCAAAGCGCGCGGTCCGGGCAATGACCGCTTTTGCCGCAGCGGCGAAATTATTGTCGCAGGCCTTGTGATTGGTGCAGAATGACCAGCCTTTGCACAATCGTGCGCGCAACAGCGCGGCGCAGAGGACCCATCGAGGAGGGATTCACGCCGCGTTCATTCAGGTAAACAAGGGGAAAGGGCGCGATTTGCGGCATCTGGACTCCGTCTGGAAAGCGTATGGTTTTCATATGGCAGGCTTCTGGAGAATCGCAGGTTTAAGGCAGCGTACGACGGGGTATGTGACCAAAGTCTTAATACCGGCCCAGTCAAGGCGGGAAGTGCCATCGCAACTCTGTCCGGAGGGACGTCTGCGCACGGGGCAAAAAAAACGGCCCCGTGTGGGGCCGCTTGCAGGTCTTGGGTGTTGGGGGGCCGCTGTGTGTTTACGGCGCCTGCATCAGCCGCCCTTCGTTCGGGGCGAGGGTGTCTGGCGCGCCGGGGCCTGCCGGGCGGGTCGAGATCAGGCAGGTGCCGCCAAAGGGCATCGGCTGAGGCGCGTCGGACAGGTTCAGCGCGATATCCAGCCGGGTGTCGCCATGAACGCGGGCATAGCTGAGCACCGGGCCGGTGGCGGTGACATCCACCAGATCGCCAAGGGTCAGCGCCGGGTGTGCCACATGCTGTGCCAGCAGCAGGCGGTGCAGTTCCAGCATCGAGGCCGCATCGCCGGTCTGTTCTGCGACGGAAATGCCGGGTGAGAGATCCATGGGCAGCCAAGGCGTGCCGGTGGTGAAGCCGCCATTTTCGCCGGTTTCCCAGGCCAGCGGCGTGCGCACCGGATCGCGCCCTAGGCCTTGGCCGGGCACGTTCACCTCCCACGGGTCTTTGACCTGATCGGGGGGGATGGTGACGTTTTCCATTCCCAGCTCATCGCCCTGATAGATCGTGGGCGTACCGCGCAGGGTCAGCAGCAGCATGGCGGCATTGCGCGCCTGTGCAGCGCCGACGCGCGACGCGATGCGCGAGCGGTCGTGATTGCCCAGCACCCAGTTCGGCCAAGCGCCTTCGGGAAGTTTGCTTTCATATTCGGCGATGATTGCGGCGAGCGCGGGGGCGGTCCACGGTGCCTCGATCAATTGAAAATTGAAGGGTAGCTGAAAGCCGTCATGATGAGTGCCGTAGTACCCCATGACCTGATCGATCGATCCGTAGATTTCCCCGATCAGCAGGCGGGAGGGGCTGTATTCCTCGGCCACGCGGCGCATGTCGAGAGCGACATCATAGGCCTGCGGCTGGTGTTTGGAATAGGTGCCGTGCAGGGACCGGGCCGGGCCGGTCTTTGGGTCCCATTCAAGATTGGGCAGGTTGTCGCCCCGGTCGGGTTCGGGGGCGAGGTTTTCAAAGGCGTCGATGCGGAATCCGTCCACGCCCCGGTCGAACCAGAAGCGCATGACATCGTACATCGCGGCGCGCACTTCGGGGTTGTGCCAGTTCAGGGCGGGCTGTTCGGTCAGGAAGATGTGCAGGTAATATTGCCCGGTGGTCGGGTCCAGCGTCCAGGCAGGGCCGGCAAATTCGCTGATCCAGTTGTTGGGCGGGCTGCCGTCCGGTTTGGGATCGCGCCAGACATACCAGTCACGTTTTTCCGACATCGTGGTCGAGCGGCTGTCGCGGAACCACGCATGCTGATCCGAGGTGTGGGAAGGCACAAAATCCATCAGGATCTTGAGCCCGCGGGCATGGGCGGCGTCGGCCAGCCGGGCAAAGGCGTTCAGATCGCCAAAGATCGGGTCGACATCGCAGTAATCGGCCACGTCATAGCCAAAATCCTTCATCGGAGAGGGCGAAAAGGGCGAGATCCACAGGGCCTTGATCCCCAGCTCGCACAGGTAGTCGAGTTTGGATTCGATGCCGGCCAGATCGCCGATGCCGTCGCCGTTGCTGTCCATGAAAGAGCGCGGATAGATCTGGTAGATCGTGCCGGTGTGCCACCAGGGGCGTGCTTGGGTGTCGGACATGAGATCTCCTTGGGAATTTCCGGCAGGCTGCAGAAGCTGCGGGAAAGGTGCAAGGGGGCAGGGCGGGTTTACGCGCATGCGGGGTGTCACAAAGGGTTGTATGCGCTCTGATGGGGCGTTTGTGTGGGGCTATCCTGCACAAACGCCGCAGTGGGGGGCGGTTCAGGCAGGCACCGTGCCAAAGACCAGATCAAAGCTGCGGCGCAGGGCGACGTCCACATCCTCCATCGTGACGGGCAGGCCCAGATCGACAAGGCTGGTGACGCCGTATTCGGTGATGCCGCAGGGTACGATGCCGCTGAAATGGCTCAGGTCCGGTTCGACATTGATCGACAGGCCATGAAAGCTGACCCATTTGCGCAGGCGGATACCGATAGCGGCGATCTTGTCTTCGGCCTTGGCGCCGGATGCCATCAGCGGCTTGTCGTCGCGTTCGATCCAGACGCCGACCCGGCCCTGCCGGATATGACCGGTGAGGTTGAATTCGGCGAGGGCCGCGATCACCCATGCCTCTAGATCCTGAACAAAGCGGCGCACGTCGCGACCGCGTTTGCCCACGTCCAGCATCACATAGGCGACGCGCTGGCCGGGGCCGTGATAGGTATACTGCCCGCCGCGCTGGGACATGTGGACCGGAAAGCGGTCGGGATCGACCAGATCAGCCGGTTTGGCCGAGGTGCCGGCGGTGTACAGCGGCGGATGTTCGACCAGCCAGATGCATTCGTCTGCGGTGCCGGCAGCGATCTCTGCGGCGCGGGCCTCCATGAAGGCGACAGCCTCGGTATACTCCGTCAGCCCGTCACTTTGCCGCCATTCCACCATGTTGCGCGCTCCTGCAATATTCCGCCTATTTCAGATAGCGATTGCAGAGCCGTGATGGAACCCCGGCTGTCTTGGCCACGTTGGCTTGATAACTTTCACAGGCAACAGATGATGGAACAGGTAATGGTTCTTGCACACGGCGACTCTGGGCTCAGGGCCCCACCCCCCATGACCGATGACCGGGTCTGTGTTCTGATGAATGCGCGCGCGGGGAAGGATGACAAGCAGGATGTGGCAAAGCAGCTTGAGGCTGCGTTTGAACGCTATCCGGGGCGGTTTGAGCTGCGTGTGATGGGCCGGGGCACGGGGGTTGCGGATTCCTGTGCGCGGGCGATGAAGGACGGATTCGGCATCATCGTAGCGGCGGGCGGCGACGGTACGATTTCCGGCGTTGCGGGCCAGCTGGCCGGGACGGGGCGGCGCATGGGGATCGTGCCGCAGGGCACCTTCAACTTTGTCGCGCGCGGTCTGGGCATCCCCGAGGATATCGACGAAGCGGTGGATCTGATCGCCACCGGCACTGCGCGTCCCTTTCCGGTGGGCGAGGTGAATGGCGAGATTTTCCTGAACAATGCAAGCCTTGGCATCTATCCGCAGATCCTGAAAGAGCGCGAAGGCACCTATAAACGCTGGGGGCGGTCCCGGGTCGCGGCGCATTGGTCGGTGCTGATGACCTTTCTGTCGTTCAATTCGCCGGTGCGGATGACCGTGCGTGTGGGGGGTGACGTGATCCGCACCAAGACACCGCTTGCCTTTGTGGCGCGAAGTGCCTTTCAGCTGGAACATTACGGGCTGGACGGGGCCGATTGCATCCGCGAGGGCGAGTTCGCGCTGTTCCTGCTGCCCGATGTGACGCGCTGGCAGCTTTTGCTGCGGGCACTGCGGCTGGCGCGCAAGGGGATGCAGCCCGACCGGGACTTCGAGCTGATCTGCGGCACAGATATCGAGATCGAGACCAAGTCGCACAGCCAGCTTGTGGCGATGGATGGTGAACGTGTGCGTTTGTCGGCGCCGTTCCGGTTCCAGATGCATCCCGAAGCCTTGCATGTGATCGCACCGGAAGATTCCCCCGCCACATGAGCCGCATCGTCCATCTGTCTGATATTCATTTCGGCCGCGACCGCCCCGAGCTGCTTGAGCCGCTTGTGGCACATGTGAACAGCCTGTCGCCGGATCTTGTCCTGATTTCCGGCGACCTCACCCAGCGTGCGCGCAATCATCAGTTTCTGGCGGCGCGGGCCTTCATGGACCGGCTTGATGCGCAGGTGCTGGCGGTGCCGGGCAACCATGACACGCCGCTGGACAATCTCTGGATACGGATGATGCGGCCCTGGGTGCGGTTCCGTCGTCACATCGCGCGCGATCTGGAGCCCTGTGTTTCGGGCCCGGATTACGTGGTGACCAGCCTGAATACCACCGACCCTATGGCCTGGCAGCGCGGGCGGCTGCGTCCGTCCAGCCTGCGCCGTGCCTGCACTTTTCTGAGCGGGGATGGGTGCGCGGACAAGATCGGCATCGTGATGATGCACCACCCGCCGGAACATGACACAGATGTGGGCAAGCGCGTGATGCGCGGCGCCGACAAGGGGCTGCTGCATTTGCGCGACTGCGGCGCGGATATCGTGCTGTGCGGGCATCTGCATTCCTGGCGCGTGGCGCCGTTTCGCGCGGCGCGGTCGCTGCTGCTGGTGCAGGCGGGCACGGGGCTGTCAACGCGCATGCGCGGAGAGCCGAACGATCTGAACCTTCTGATCCTTGAAGACGGGGCGGTGGTGATCGAACACCACGTGGCTCAGGGAGAGGCGTTGTCGTTCCGCTGCGATTCGCGCAGCATCTTTCGCAAGCGCGATGGGGTCTGGAACGCATTGCCTTAAGATCTGATCCTTGTCCGATTTTGGCAGCCGGGCCGCGCAGATCGGTCTGCGCTGGGCGCAAGGCTTTGTGTCCTATTGGTGAATCCGGAAATGACTCAGAAAATATGCGGCAGCATTTTCAATATCTGTTTCAATACTGAACGGCCTAAAAACGTGACAGCTGTGCCGGTGGCAATGGAAAATTCCATCAGGGTGCCAAAGTCTGACACATCGCAAGTGTTTGCCCCGGGTCAGCCCGAGCGACTGGGCCTGATCCAGAAGGCGTCGATGATGCTGGTGGGCACGGGCTCTGCCGCCATTGCCGCGCCCGTTGCGACCGCGGCGGCGCTGCCGCTGTTCTGTGTGACCGAATAGGGTCGGATCAGCGCAGGTCCGGGTTTCTGCCATGAGGTGAGGGGCCGGTTGTCCGGCCCTTTTTCGTTTTGCCTGAGCCCCGCGCGGGGGTGTTTGTGGCGCTGATAAGAAGTTGTGGAAAACCTTGCATTTTCCTCTTCACAAGGCTTCAGGGCTCGTCTATACGGCCCCTCACCAAGTCGGGACAGTGCGGTCGTGGCGGAATTGGTAGACGCGCAGCGTTGAGGTCGCTGTGGGGTAACACCCGTGGAAGTTCGAGTCTTCTCGACCGCACCATTCGACTGGGTATACGGCTTGCGCTGACGCGGGGCCGAATGGGTTTGAGGATTTAGGTCTCACCCGCAGCCTCTGTTGAAACAAAAACACCCTTTTTGATGTTCTGACTGCGCTGGCTGTTTTTGGTTCGCGCACGGCGTTGACGGCGCGGCGCCGGGCTGTGTCATCGCAGGATTGGTTGCCTGTGTGGGGATCCCGGCGCCTGTTCTGCGACGGGAGTCATGTCACCATTCCGGATCAGGCCCGTGGGGCGGGGCCGATCCGGCGATCATGCTGTCAGTCGACGCCGTATTCGAGCATCTTTTCAAGACCTTCCGTCAGGAACTCGCCAACCTCTGGCTGGCCGAGAAGGTAGCGGCTGACAAGGCCTTCGTGCTGCTGGCGGGCGAGGGCGGTGGTCTGGTCCCATTGTTCGGGGTCCGCATCGCCGCGCCCGATCCAGAACAGGGCGACAAGCCCGTCCTGCTGGTCGTCATTCATGCTTTCGATTTCTTGCGTGATCTCGTCACGGCTGAGATCACCCCCGGTTTCTTGCAAGGTCGCGGCGGTTTCGTCATCTGAGGCATTGCCGCCGGGATCGGAAATATCCATGCCTTCCTTGGCCATTACGGCGTTGAAGCGCAACACCAGCGCCTCGATCTCGGTACTGTCAAAGGGAAGCGCAGCCATCGAATTCTCCTGTCTCATGGGCCTTTGGCAATAGCAGCCCGGTGTGGCCCTGCACTGATATAGATCAAATGTCCCGGGGCTGAATAAAAGAGGGCTGCGCGGGCCTTTTCAGGTCCCGCGCAGCCAGGCCACCACCGTTGAGGGGGCTTGCGGCGGCAGCTTTTCGCGGCCCGGACGCTTAGCGGCGGGCGATCTCAAAGCCGCTGTTGCTGAGGCAGCGGGCATCATAGGCCGAGACCCGGCCCTGACGCGTGCGCACCTTGCTGCGGCAGAAGTCCGGCAGTTTGTTGCTGTCGGAATAGCGTTTTGACAGGCAGTGCGCTTCGAATGCGCGGGGACCATCGCGGGTTTCGATCAGGCAGCGCCCCGGCAGCGGTTCACGGTAACGGTCAAATTTGCCGCCGCGCTTGTCGTGACCGAAACCGCCACCCCGGTTGTCATGCCCATAGCCGTTGCCCTGGTTGTGATGTCCGAAGTTGCCGGCGCTGCCAAAGGGAACATCGTTGCGGTCGCGTTCTTCGCGGCGGTCTTTTTCCTTTCGCTTGTCGTGGTCATTGGCATTCTTGATCGCGGCACCCACGATCAGCAGGCCCGTTCCGATCCCGAGCGTGCGCAGGAGGGCGTCGTTGTTTGCGGCCCATGCGGGGGCGGCGGTCAGGCCGGTCAGGGCAACGGCGGCCGCGAGAAGGGTGGTGATGAACTTGCGGGACATTTGAGGTCTCCTGTCTGATGTCTGTGCGCCTCTGGACGCCTGGATGAGCACGCACCTGTTTTGGTCCGTCTCCATGCGACCACCCTGACCCGGCCCCGCAAAGTCAGGCAATAACGCGGCCCTGCTATCCGATATCAGCGGCCAAAGACCCAATGGTCATTGAATATCCGGCGGATTCACGCCAGCGTGGGTGACATGAAAACCATTGTCCTCACGCTCGCTTTTCTGGTCCCGGCGCTGCTGTCCGCCGGGGTTGCGCAGGCTGCCTGCTACGCCGATTACAAGGCGAAACAGGACAACCCGCTGCGCCTGCACTATGGTGTCGCGGAGCTGAGCGGCGCCTGTACAATCCAGGCAGCACAGGCCGAGCTGGGGGCGCGCCTGTCCAGCCAAGGCTGGACGCTGCTGAACGTGGTGTCGGTTTTCGATGAGGCCGGGCTTAATCAAAGGAAGTCCAGTGCCGGACAATACTACCTTCGTTTCTGAGGCGCGCCGCGCGGGCAGCCGTATCGTCACTTTTGGAATTGGTGCCATCGTTGCGCTGCTGCTGATCGCAGGCGGCGTGCTGGTGCTGGCCCTTCCCGATGCCGGGGCGTTCAACACCCGGGTCGAGCGGCTGTTTGTTGAAAACGACAATCTGGCTGATCAGGCCGAGATCAAGCTGCTGGAGATCCTGGCCCAGAGTGGCACCGCCTTTGCCGAGACGCTGGCAAGTTACCGCATGGTGATTCTGGTGCTGCTGGTCTTTGCCACGGCGCTGATGGTGGCGGCGCTGATCTTTCTGGTGATGCTGCTCACGATGAACCGCCGCATGGCCCAGATCGAACGGTCGGGCATTCAGGTCAATTCGCTGATCATTTCCCGGGAAGAGAACACCGTTTACCTGAACACCATGGGGTTCAAGCTGACCGAGGCGATGATGGAGACGCTGGCCGTGCTGGCCGAGGCGCGCATGGACGGCGAGATGCTGACCGGCGCCCAGATCGAGGCGGTGATTTCGGGCCGTCCGGAACACGATTGCGACGAATCTGCCGGCGCCACCCGGATCAAGCGGCTGCGCGACGGGTTGGGCAACCAGCTGGTGAGCGAGCTGCTGGTCAAGAACATCGCACGCAAGGGCTATATGCTGGCCATCGACAAGGCCGTGATCGAGGTCGTCTGAAGCGGCGGTCTGCCCGGTTTCAGGCAGACGGAACTGGCCAAGTTTCACCTGATTGATGCGCGATCTGTCAAAATGCGGTCGCGTTGATCTGCGTTAACATCCGGTAAAGGACTGCATGCGATTCTTATTGTAGTGAAACTCCTTATCGGGGACATTTAAATGAGCCTTGCAGATGACGACACCCACGCCGTTCGCGGTTATTCGATCGCGCAGATCAGTCTGCACTGGCTGATTGCCATACTCGTCTTTACGCAGCTTATCTTTGGCGAAAGCATGACTGCATTTGTCGATGCAGCTGAAGAGGGCGAGCCGGTTTCTGCGCTGGATGCGAAGCTGGCCACAGTGCACTATTATTTTGGCATTGCGATCCTTGCGCTGGTTGTGGTCCGGCTGGCCCTGCGGCTGAAGAACGGTGTGCCGCCACCGCCCGCATCTAGTGGTGCGCTTGAACTGGCGGGCCGGATTTCCCACTGGCTTTTCTATGTGCTGCTGGTCGCGGTGCCGATCACAGGTTTGCTGGGCTATTATGTCGGTGACCCCTACGGCGAATTTCATACCTGGGCAAAGCCGGTCTTTATCGCCTTGATCGCGCTGCATGTGGCGGCATCGCTGTATCATCAGTTCTGGCGCAAAGATGGTCTTTTGATGCGGATGCTGAAGGCGCAATAGCGGTGTCGGCAGAGACCGCATTCCCGCACACCGGGCCCGCGCATCTGCACGACAGGGTGAGGGCGTAAATGCAAAGCCGGAGGATATAAATAACAGGAATCAGGGCAGTTCTGCCCGTCGTTTCTCACAAATTCATTGCGTTCTGATGACTTCACTTGTGTAGGGTTCCCGAGAACGCGCATATTTTTACTGGATTAAGGTAACATGCTTCACGTACCGTCTGATTTTTTCGAAAATTATCAGGATCCGATGTTTGTATTCGATCCTGTTACAAGGAAAATTCAGGCGGCAAATGCGGCGGCCCTGAAATTCTATGGTTATGCTGAAAGCGTGTTCCTGTCGAAATCGTTTGACGATCTTGTCAGTGCGAACACAGTCCCATCCGACAACCCGGCGATCCAGCATCGCGACAGCCTTGGCAAAACGCTGTACGTGAACGTGCAGATTTCCGATATTCGCTTTGGCGACAAGTCCATGCACCTGGTTACCGTACAGGACATATCCGGCACGGGGGAGGCTGACGATCCTGCCAGCCGCCAGATGATCAACCTTCTGCGGGCCGAACTTTCAGAAACACGTCGGCGGCTGGAGACTCTGGAGGCCGCACTGCGCAAGAGCGAAGGTGCGGCTGGCGCGCAGGGCCAACATGCCCAAGCGGGCGGAGAGAGCTTTGAGGAAAACGCGGGAGACAGCTTTTTCACCAAGGCTGAGCAGGTCATGGCGCGTCAGGCTGCGCAGGCGGCTGTCACAGATGCCGAAGGGTTCGTCAGAGAGGCGGGCGAGATTGCGAATCTGGGCGGCTGGGGGATGGAGATGGCGAGCCGGACGGTGCGTTGGAGCGAGATGACCGCTGCCATCCTTGGCGATCCCGCACGCCGGACGGTTTCCGTTGAAGACAGTCTTCAGTTTCACGCGCCCGAATATCGCGAAAGGCTGACGGCGGCGATTGAGGCCGGTTTGACGCAGGGCACCAGTTTTGACGAAATAACCGAGATCGTCACGCCGCAGGGCGCGCGAAAATGGGTGCGCACGACGGGCAAGGCGATCCGGGATGCAGGCACGGACGCGATTGTGGGATTGCAGGGTGCCTTTCAGGATATTTCCGAGCTGGTCGAGAGCCAGACCCAGTCAAGCGTCCTGAGCCTGCGGCTTGAGGAAACGCTTGAGGGGATATCTGATGGGTTCATGACGCTGGACAGGGACTGGACCCTTACCTTTGTCAACAAAAGCGCCGCAGGTCTTGTGCGCCGGTCTCAAAAAGAAATCACCGGGCGCTGCATCTGGGATGTAATTCCCAAGGTCGTGGGAACGCAGTTCGAGGTGGAATACCGCAAGGCCATGTCTTTGGGGGAAACCCGCCGGTTCAGGGCGTTTTATGAAGATTGTGGGAAATGGTTCGAGGTGGCGGCCCATCCAACGTCAGAAGGGCTTGGCGTGGCATTCCGGGATGTGAGTGCAGAGCAGGTTCGCGACGAGAAATTGAAGATCCTCGAAATTGCGATTGGACGTCTGAACGACCTTGTCATCATCACGGATGCCAAACCGCTGGACAAGCCGGATGGGCCGAAGATCATCTATGTCAACGACGCCTTTGAGCGTCTTACCGGATATGCCTGCGACGAGGTCATCGGCAGGACGCCACGCTGTCTTCAGGGGACGGGGACACAACGCAGCGCGCTGCGCCGGATTGCGAGTTCATTGCGCAACCGGCAGCCGGTGCGATCAGAATTGATCAATTACACAAAGAGCGGAGAGCCGTTCTGGATGGATCTTGATATCGTTCCGATCACACGGGACGATGGTCAGGTTACCTATTGGGTCGCGGTGGCCCGCGACATCAGCGCGCGCAAGACCGAAGAGCAACGGATCAGCGTGAGCGAAGAACGGTTCAGGCTGATCGCCGCCGCGACGCATACGGTCGTCTGGGACTGCAATCTGAAGACCAACACCATCTGCTGGACCGAAAACATGGTCGATATCTTTGGCTATGATGCGTCGAACATCAATCAGGACATGACCTGGTGGGACCAGCACATCCATCCGGACGAGCAGGGCGATGTGTTGTCGGGCATCAGTTCCGTCATCAACGGTGAAAAAAACAACTGGGAAGCGCGTTACAGGTTTCTGAAGGCGGACGGCAGATACGCGCATGTGGTGGATCAGATCACCGTCATTCGCGACGAGGACGGCAGCGCCGTGCGAATCCTCGGCAACATGACCGATATCTCTGACCGCTATGATCTTGAGGAAAAGCTGCGGCAATCGCAGAAAATGGAGGCGGTCGGTCAGCTGACTGGGGGGGTGGCGCATGATTTCAACAACCTCCTTGCCATCATTCTTGGCAACCTCGAACTTCTGAAGGATGGTCTGCAGGGCGATGTCGTCGACAAACGCGACGCGATGGAGCTGATCGATGCCGGGATTACGGCCGTCAGCCGCGGGGCAGGTCTGACGCGCAATATGCTGGCCTATGCGCGCAAGGCGCGGCTGAAACCTGTCGATACGGATCTGAATGGCGTGGTGCGCGAAACCGAGTTGTGGATGCGCCGGACCATCAAGAGCAATGTCACGATAACCACGGCCCTGCAGGAGGATCTGTGGCAGATCAGGGTGGACCAGGGATCCCTGCAAAACGCATTGGTCAACCTGCTGGTGAATGCGCGGGATGCCCTGACGGGGGGCGGGCGGCTGACAATCGAGACTGCCAACGTGTACATGGAAGGGGAGCCGATCGGCGACCCGAGCGAAACCGTTCTTGTCGGTGATCACGTCATGTTGTCGGTCAGCGATGACGGCATAGGCATGACGCCTGCGGTCATCCTGAGGATGTTCGATCCGTTTTTCACCACCAAACAGGTGGGAAAGGGGACGGGACTTGGCCTGTCCATGGTGCAGGGGTTCGTAAAGCAGTCCTTTGGCGGGATTCGCGTGTGTTCCGAACTGGGCAAAGGCACCACAATTACACTGTATTTCCGCGCATTGACCGAGCGTAAACACACGACGGAGCGCGCGGCGCAGGGACAGATATCTGCGGCGTCTGATCAGATCCGGCGTTCCCGGATCCTTCTGGTTGAGGATCAGGAGGAGCTTCTGGCGCTGTTTCGCAAGATCCTTGAAACGGCGGGTTATGACGTGACCCCGGCCAACAGCGCCGATCTTGCCTTTGCCATCTTCGAAAAGGATCCGACGTTCGATCTGGTGCTGACAGATATCGTGATGCCCGGTCAGTTGCAGGGGCCGTCCCTGGCCACGGCCTGCCGCGAGATTCGCCCCGATGCGCCTTTCATCTTCATGTCAGGCTATGCAGGTGATGCGACGGTGTCCGGCGATGGGCTGACGGCAGAGGATATGCGGCTGATGAAACCGGTTTCCAGTGCCGCCCTTCTGAAGGCGATCCGTGAGAGGTTTTAGGGCGTGTCGCTGACTGCACGAGGCCGACAGTCGGCACAACGCCCAGAAGGATGCGGGCAATTGCGTTTTTTTGAAAACCTTCACCAGGAATGATGTCATGCCATGTTGTCTGCGTGCTGGTGCCCGCCGGCCGCTTTCCTGAGCGGGCGATCCGTTCCCGCATCGCGTCGCGAAAAGAGGGTGCTGCGCAAGGACGGAGCTGACCGGCTGGACGCCGCGTTGACGGCCCTTGTCCGCAGGTGTATTCAGCCGCCGTTTCCTCTCAGCCAGGTTGTGCTAGACAGGAGAACAGCGGCGTGCGGATCTTTCGCAAGATCAAAGTGAACCCCGGAAAGACACGCCTTTGCCTGCGGCAGGTCAACGAAAACAGGAACGGAGCACGGCTTTGAAGTATGACGCGAAAGACTCCGCGCGGTTGAGCGTTGCGCCGATGATGGACTGGACGGACCGCCATTGCCGCTATCTGCACCGGCTGATGACCAGGAACGCGCTGCTTTACACCGAAATGGTGACCTCTCCGGCGCTGGTGCGGGGCGGGGCGTTGCATTTGCTGGACTTTCACCCCGATGAGCATCCCGTTGCGCTGCAGCTGGGCGGGTCGGACCCCGCAGAGCTGGCGCAGGCGGCGCGGCTGGGGGCAGAGGCGGGGTATGACGAGATCAACCTGAACGTTGGCTGTCCATCGGACCGGGTGCAGTCGGGGACTTTTGGCGCGGTGCTGATGAAACAGCCCGGGCTTGTCGCCGATTGCGTTGCGGCCATGCAGGCGGTTGTGCAGGTGCCGGTGACGGTCAAGTGCCGCATCGGTGTCGATGATCAGGACGCGCAGGAGGTGCTGCCCGAATTCATCGCGCGCGTGGCCTCTACGGGATGTGATCGCTTCATCATCCATGCGCGCAAAGCCTGGCTGCAGGGGCTGAGCCCGAAGGAAAACCGCGATATCCCGCCGCTGGACTATGACCTTGTGATGCAGATGAAGGGGCTGTTTCCGGCGCTGCATCTGTCGGTAAACGGGGGCGTGACCACGCTCGAGCAGGCGGCGGGTTTTCTGGAGGCGGGTCTGGACGGGGTGATGATCGGGCGCGCAGCCTATCATCAGCCTTGGGATGTGCTGGCGGGGGCGGATGCGCGAATTTTTGGCGCGGATACGGCGACGCGCGATCCTGTTGATATCGCGCTGGCGATGATTCCCTACATTGATGCGCATCTGAGCAGCGGCGGTCGTCTGCATCAGATCACACGGCATATGATGGGGCTGTTTGCGGGGCGTCCGGGCGGGCGGCTCTGGCGGCGGGTGCTGTCCGAGGGCGCGTCACAAAAGGGTGCCGGGCCTGCGCTGATCCATGCGGCACTGGCGCGGATGCAAGAGGCGCAACCGGCCTGATTAAGGCCTTTCAGCTTGCCATCCCGCAGCCGAGCCTGTCTACCAAGGGCAAAATTTCAGATGGATGTGACCATGCCCGATATTTCGACGCTCTTGCCGCTGATTGGCCTTCTCATGCTGGCCGGGGCCTTTGCGGGGCTGCTGGCGGGGATGCTGGGGGTTGGCGGTGGCATCGTGCATGTGCCGGCCTTCTTCTACGTGTTCCAGACGCTGGGATATGACAGCCCGCACCTGATGCGGATCTGTCTTGCGACCTCTTTGGCGGCGATCATCGTCACATCGATCCGGTCGGTCATGGCGCATAACAAACGGGGTGCGGTGGACTGGTCGATCCTGCGCAGCTGGGCACCGGGCATTGCCGTGGGCGCGTTGCTGGGCGTGCTGATCGCGTCGTCGCTGCGCACCACGACATTGCAGGTGATCTTTGGCGTGACTGCCTTTCTGGTCGGGTTGTATCTGGCGTTTGGGCGCCGGGACTGGCGGCTGGGGGCGGAAATGCCGCGCGGGATCGTGCGGGCCAGCCTGTCGCCTTCGGTTGGCTTTCTGTCGGTGTTGATGGGCATTGGCGGGGGCAGCTTTGGCGTGCCGCTGATGACGCTGTTCGGCGTGCCGATGCACCGGGCGGTGGCGACGGCGGCGGGGTTTGGCGTGCTGATCGCCGTGCCGTCGGTGGCGGCGTTTGTGCTGGTCGGCGTGCCCGAGGGTGTCAGCCCGCCGTTTATGCTGGGGTCGGTCAACATTGCCGCCTTTGCCGTGGCGGTGTCTATGACGCTGACGACGGCGCCGCTGGGCGCGCGGCTGGCGCATTCGATGGATGCGCTGGTGCTGCGCCGGGTCTTTGCGGTGTTCATCCTGTGCGTGGCGGCCAACATGCTGCGCAAGGCGCTTTGGGGATGACGGATCGTGCGGGCAAGGGTTGGAGCCACTTTGCCGCCCATCCCGACATGCTGAGATGGGCTGAGCGCGCGCATCGCATCGGCTGCGCGGTTGCGCAGGACCCGGCGATGCAGGCGCAATTGCAATGCGAAGGCACGTGGTTTGTTGGCGTCGATGCCTTGCCGAGCGATATGGATGGCAGTCTGGACGGGGTGCCGCTGGCGGGGCCGGTGATTGATGCGCTTGGCCCGCTGCCCCCGCTGCACCCTGCGCAGCTGTCGATCACTTATCCCGGCTATCCCCGCCCGCGCGCCACAGAGAGTGATGCGGCGTTTCGCTATCGGCGCAACCGCGATGCGGCGCATGTGGACGGGATCACCGCAGAGGGCGCGGACAAGCGGCGCAGGATCACCGAGCCGCATGCCTTTATTCTGGGGCTGCCGCTGACCCGCTGTGATCGTGATGCCAGCCCGCTGGTGGCCTGGGAGGGCAGCCATGAGGTGATGCGCCGGGCCTTGCGCGCAGCCCTTGCGGGCCATGATCCGCAGGAATGGAGCCAGCTGGATGTGACCGAGGCCTATCAGGCCGCCCGGCGTGAGGTGTTCGACACCTGTGCGCGGGTGCCGCTTTATGCCGAACCGGGCGAGGCGCTGCTGCTGCACCGGCTGATTCTGCACGGTGTTGCGCCTTGGGCCGAGGGCGCCTGTGCGCCGCCCGAGGGCCGCATGATTGCCTATTTCCGCCCCGTAATGGCGCAGGGTGTGGCGGCCTGGCTGATGGCTGATTGAGCTGAGGCTTTGTTACTGAGGCGCTGGGCGGAGGTTTCGGAGCCTGTTCTGTCTGCGCGCTGAACACGATGATCCGATCCAAGATCTCATGCGATGGCATAACAGTGCTAACGGCAGGCACATTCCCGGGTGCGACTCGGCGTGCGAACCCGGGAATGTCCAGCGACCTTAACGGCCGCGGATGCGGGGATCGAGCGCGTCGCGCAAGCCGTCGCCAAGGTAGTTCACCCCCAGCACGGTGAGCGAGATCATGATTCCCGGGAGCAGCACACGTTCGGGGAAGTCGTTCATGCGCGGTACTGCATCGGCCAACATCTTGCCCCATGTGGGAAAGTCGGACGGAAAGCCGACACCGAGGAAGGACAGCGCGCTTTCGGTGATGATCGCCGTCGCAAGGCCAAGTGTGGCCGAGACCATGATGGGCGAGAGTACGTTGGGCAGCAGGTGACGCTGGATGATCTTGAACGGTGTGGTGCCGATGGAACGGGCGGCGAGGATGAATTCGCGTTCCTTGAGGGCGAGCACATCGCCGCGCACGATGCGGGCCGTGGGCATCCACGAGGTGATGCCGATGACCGCGACGATCAGGACGAACATGCCGCCCTCGGGGCCAAAGCTGGCGCGCAGGGGCTGGCGGAACAGCGTCACGGCGACCAGCAGCAGCGGCAGGATCGGCAGGGACAGGAACAGGTCGGTCAGGCGCATCAGCGGCCCGTCGAGCCGTCTGAAATAGCCCGAGATCACGCCGACGGCGGTGCCGATGAACAGCGACAGCAGCATGGCGGCCCAGCCCACGGCCATAGAGGCACGGCCCCCGGCGATGAGGTTGGCCAGACCGTCACGGCCCAGATTGTCGGTGCCGAGGGGATGGGCCCAAGCGACCTTGGCCGCGCCATCCCAGAGGGCAGTGTAGATCGGGCGCAGGTCTTTGTTGCGGATGTCGAGCTTTTGCGGGTCCAGTGTCCAGATCCAGGATCCGAAGAGCACCGCGAGTGTGATGAAGATCAGAAAGGCCGCGCCCATGAGCGCGCCTTTGTGTTTGGAAAACTGATGCCAGACATCGGTCCATTTGGAGCGCGGCGGTTTGCTGGGCACCTTGTCGGCGAGTGCGGTGATGGCTGCGGGTGCGGGATTAGTCATAGCGGATCCTTGGGTCGAGGACGCCGTAGAGGATATCGGCAATAAGGTTGAACGTGACGATGAGCACGGCAAAGATGAAGGTCAGCGTCATCACCATCGGCAGGTCATTGGCGAAGAGGGCGGTGATCAGAAGCTGGCCGATGCCGTTCACCTTGAACACGTTCTCGGTGATGATGGCGCCGCCAAAGATCGCGGGAACGCCAAGGGCAATTACCGTGACCACCGGGATCATCGAGTTGCGCAGAACGTGGACCATGACCACAACCGCCTCTGACAGGCCCTTGGCGCGGGCGGTGCGCACATAGTCCTGGTTGAGGTTGTCGAGCATAGAAGCGCGCATGTAGCGGGAAAGCTGGGCAGTGGTCTGCAGGGCCAGCACCATCACGGGCATGATCATCTGCTGCAGCTGCACCATGAAGGTGTCCCAGCTGTTGACCACCAGCGTGGTGTCATAGATCGACGGGAACCAGCCGAGCTGGACGGAAAAGATCACGATCAACAGCGGGCCGGTGAAGAACGGCGGGATCGAAAAGCCGATCATCGTGATGAAGGTCCCGGCCTGATCAAAGACCGAATATTGCCGGTAGGCGGAATAGATGCCGATGGGCAGTGCGATCAGGACGCCGACCACATAGGAGAGTCCGACCACCCAAAGTGTTTGCGGGATGCGCTGAAGCACGATGTCCATGACCGGCGAGCGGGTCTGCCAGGAGATCACGCGCAGCTGGCCTTCGGAAAAGGTGGTGCCGAACCAGTGATCCCACAGGACCTGCGGTTCGATCCAGAAGATCTGGACCAGCCATTTCCAGTATTGCACGAGGGGCGGTTCACCCAGTCCAAGCGCCTGGCGCATCTGTTCCTTGACCTCGGGCGGAACGGTCAGGGGCACCTGGGACATTGGATCGCCGGGGGCGAGCTGCAGCAGCATGAAGATCGCGAAACTGATGAACAGAAGCGTCGGGACAGATAGGACCAGTCGTCGGATTGCAAAGGTCAGCATGCGGCGCCTCGGGTCATGAGTTTTTGGGGTATTGGCATTGGGATCCTGCGCAAAAGCGGCGTTATTCTTGACATCCGGGTCCATGTGGGCGGACACGGCGGTGTATCAGACTAGGCTGATCCGGGCCTAGTTGACAGCGTGGACGCGGCAGGACAAGGCCTGCCGCGTCACCTGTGCCTTAATTTTAGTCGATACGGTACCAGTCAGCGATATTCCACAGTTCGGAATCCCAGGTGTTGAGCTGAACACCCCCCAGCGTGTTGGAATGTGCCGAGACACGACCGCGATCAACCAGCGGAACGATGGTCATCGTGTCCTTGGTGATGATGTCGTTCAGCTTTTTCGCGATGACGCCGCGCTTGTCCAATTCGCCTGTCTGGGCCAGCTCGTCGAGCAGGGCGTCATATTCTTCGTTGCAGAAACGGTTGATGTTTTCACCCTGCCACTGCGACGACGGCTTTGGTTCGTTGCCGCAACGGTACTGTGACAGGTAGGACTGCGGGTCCGTGCCGTCGAAGTTGTTGGCGTACATTTCCACATCTGCATAAAACTTCTGGAAGGTGTCGGGCGAACCCGCATCGCCACCAAAGAAGACCGAGGAGTCGACGTTGCGCAGTTCGGTTTCAACACCGATCTGGCTCCACCAATCCTTGATCAGCGCCTGGAAATCCTGCCGCACGGCGTTGGTCGAGCTTTGGAACAGCAGGGACAGTTTCATGCCGTCCTTGTCACGGATGCCGTCACCGTCGGTGTCGGTCCAGCCTGCTTCGTCCAGCAGAGCCTTGGCGCCGTCGATATCCTGAACGATGCAATCGGTGTTGGTTTCCGAAGCATAGAGTTCGGGCGCGGGGACGAGGTTGCAGGTTGCGCGACCGGCCTGACCATAACCCACTTCGACCAGCAGTTCGCGGTCAATGGCCATGGAGAGCGCCTTGCGGACGTTGAAATCGGACAGAATCGGGTGCGGATGCGCAACGGTCGACCGCTCGCCCTCGGGCAGGCTGGGCGACGGGTCGGTCATGTTCATCTCGATCCGCTCGACCAGCGTGCCGAAGGCCGCGACCGGTACACCTTTGCCGCCTTCGGCCATCTGGGCGATGACATCGGGGGCCAACTGGAGGTTCCAGGCGTAGTCGAATTCACCGGTTTCCAGCACGGCGCGACCGGCCGCATTGGCATCGCCGCCGCCCTTGAAGTTGACGGTGGCAAAGGCGGGCTTTGCCGGGTCACGATAATATTCATTCGCTTCGAGCGAGATCACGTCGTTCGGGCGGAAGTCGGTGACGACGAAGGGGCCTGTGCCGATGGGGGCAAAGTTTTCGTCGGTGCAGGTCGAGGCCGCAGCGCCGGTGCAGTTTTCAAACTGCGCCTTTTGCAGAATCGGGGACTGGTTGCCCATGAACGGGCCATAGGGGTTCGGCTTGGGAGTGGCAAAGGTCACCTTGACCGTCAGCGGGTCGATCACGTCGATCGAGGTCACGCCGTCGAATTTCGCGAACTGGGCGCAGCCGCCTGCGGGGTCCATGCAGTATTCGCCGGTGAACTTGACGTCTTCGGCGGTGAAATCGGTACCATCGGACCATTTGAGGCCCGGCTTGATCTTCCAGGTGATCGAGGTCAGATCCTCGGACACGCCACCGTTTTCGACGGTCGGGATCTCTTCGGCAAGGTAGGGGACCAGCGCGCCGGTCGGGTCATAGCGGCCCAGCGGTTCGATCACGATGCTGGCGGCTTCGATATCCTTGGTGCCGCCCGAAAGATAGGCGTTCATGATCGACGGCGCCTGCCAATAGATGATGTTGACATTGCCGTCTTCGCCACGTTCGGCCATCGCTGCGGGTGCCAGGGCAAAAGATGCCACAGCCCCCAGCAAGAGGGTTTTCATTTTCATTCGTATACTCCCTGTTGGGCGTCCGGTTTGCCCGGGGCCACTGTTCGTTGTGTCAGGAATCGCAGGGCCCGCCAATCTGCCGTCTAATTGCGGCAAATTCAGAGGGTTCCGCACTGTCATCCCACACGGTGGCGCCATCGAAACAGACTTTGCAGAAATTGCAAGGCTTTGCCTAAGGGAAACCGGGCGGTTGGGTTTGACACGGCTTCAACAGTGCCTTTAGCTTTGGCAACCGCTGGGGTACTTGGCGGGATCTGTCATTCCAAGGGGGCCCCCATGCTGGACCACGCCATCGCCCGGATCCAAAATCTGCGCGTCGAATTCGAGACCAAGGATGGCCCCGTTGTGGGGGTCGAGGATGTGTCGTTCGAGATCGGCCCGGGGGAAACGGTCTGTGTCGTCGGGGAATCGGGGTCGGGCAAATCCGTGTCGTCGCTGTCGCTGATGCGGCTGATCGAATATGGTGGGGGCGATATCGCCGGGGGCCGGCTGCTGTTTGACCGCCGCGAGGGCGGCGAGATTGATCTGGCCCAGGCCGATCAGGATCTGATGCGCACCATTCGCGGCAACGAGATTGGGATGATCTTTCAGGAGCCGATGACGGCGCTGAACCCGGTGTTCACCGTGGGCAAGCAGCTGACCGAGGGGTTGCGCGTGCATCGCGGCATGACAAAGCACGAGGCCGAAGCCCGCGCGCTGGAGCTGATGCAACAGGTGCGTATTCCGGAACCCGAGCGGCGTCTGACGCAGTATCCGCACGAGTTGTCCGGGGGCATGCGTCAGCGGGTGGTGATCGCCATGGCGCTGGCCTGCAAGCCCCGCCTGCTGATCGCGGATGAGCCGACAACCGCGCTGGATGTGACCATTCAGGCCGAAATTCTGGCGCTGATCGACCGGCTGAAGCGGGAAACCGGCACGGCGGTGATGTTCATCACCCATGATATGGCCGTTGTGGCGCAGATGGCGGACCGGGTTGTCGTGATGTTCCGCGGCAAGAAGGTCGAGGAAGGCACGGTCGAAGAGATATTCGAGAATCCGCAGCATCCCTATACGCAGGCGCTTCTGGCGGCTGTGCCCAAGCTGGGCGAGATGACCGGCAAGGCGCTGCCTGAGCCGATGAAGCTGCTGGGGTCAGATGCGCAAGAGCCCAAGCCGATCCCCGGATCGGACGAGGTGCTGCTGAGGGTGCGCAACCTGACCACGCGGTTCCCGGTCAAGGGTGGGTTTTTCCGCAGCACCGTGGCCAATGTGCATGCGGTCGAGGATTTGTCGTTCGATATCCAGAAGGGGCAGACGCTGTCGCTGGTTGGGGAATCGGGTTGTGGCAAATCCACGGCGGGGCGGTCGATCCTGCGTCTGATCGAGCCGCTTTCGGGCAGCATCGAGCTGGATCGCAAGGATATCATGGCGCTGAACCAGCGCGATCTGCGCACCGCGCGGCTGGACATGCAAATGATCTTTCAGGATCCGTTCGCCTCGCTCAATCCCCAGATGAACCTGAGCGATCAGGTGGCGGAACCGATGCGAAACTTTGATACCCTCAAGGGGTCGGACATGGATGACCGCATCGCGATGCTGTTTGACCGGGTGGAACTGCCCCGGTCGTTCCTGCGCCGGTTCCCGCACGAGTTGTCCGGCGGGCAGCGGCAGAGGGTGGCGATTGCCCGCGCGCTGGCGCTGAACCCCAAGCTGATCATCGCCGATGAGGCCGTGTCGGCGCTGGATGTGTCGGTGCAGGCGCAGGTGGTCAACCTGATGATGGAGCTGCAGGCGGAACTGGGCCTGTCGTTCCTGTTCATCAGCCATGATATGGCCGTGGTGGAACGGGTCAGCCACAAGGTCGGCGTGATGTATCTGGGCCGGATTGTCGA
The DNA here is from genome assembly GCF_002760615.1 of Puniceibacterium antarcticum. Lineage (GTDB taxonomy): Bacteria > Pseudomonadota > Alphaproteobacteria > Rhodobacterales > Rhodobacteraceae > Puniceibacterium > Puniceibacterium antarcticum. The sequence continues at coordinate 149,489 of NZ_AWWI01000121.1, forward strand.
GCTGGGGCCGCGTGCCGCGGTGTTCGAAAACCCGCAGCATCCCTATACGCAGGCGTTGATGAAGGCGGTGCCGATTGCCGATCCGCGCCGTCGCAAATCCGAGAAGGATCTGAACTTTAAACCGATCCCGTCGCCGATCCATCCGGTGGGATACGAGCCGGGTCCGTCGGTCTTTGATCAGGTGAGCCCGGGCCATTACGTTCTGACATCAGACAGCGGCTACTGATTCAGGTTCGATCACATGCAGAAGCTTATGATCCTGCTGGCCACCGTGGTGGCAGGGCATGTTGTGCTGTTGCCGCCGCTGGCCCGTTCACCTCTGTGGCGGGCAACGGCGACGCCGCTCGCGTCGATTATCGGCAGCGGGTTTCTGGTACTGGGGCCGATCCTGAATGCGGCTATGGCTGATATGCGCCACTGGCCATGGCGGTGTCGTGCCTATGTGCCTATTTTTTCGGCGCTTGGATCCGGTTCAACATCCGCGATCTGGGCGATGACCCGCAGACGGCACGCCCCCGGGTCGCTGAGTCGCTGGAAAGAGCGGCGTCAGGGGCGGATGGCGCTTGCGGATGGTTTTTCGGCTCTGGCCGCTCTTGGCGTCGTGATTGCGGTGTTCGGGGCCGCTGTCGAAGGGTCGTGAACCGGCTGGCGCGCGCTTTTCAAACTGCCTCAATTACACACATCTGCCCCCCTGTGACTTCCTGATTGATGGGTCTATGGTCCGGCGCAAATAATGCAGAAAGGACTCCTATGCCTCCCCGTCTGACTCCGCGTGATCTGCTGGACAAGCTTGTGTCGTTTCCCACCGTCAGCCGCGACAGCAACCTGCCGCTTATCGACTGGGTCGAGGACTATTTGAACAGCCACGGCATCAAAGCCCATCGCCACTATGACGAAACCGGCGAAAAGGCCGCCTTGTTCGCCCATGTCGGCCCCGAGATCGAAGGCGGTCTGGTGCTGTCCGGGCATACGGATGTTGTGCCTGTGGATGGGCAGCCCTGGGCGTCGGACCCTTATGTGGTGGTCGAGCGTGAGGGCAAGCTCTACGGGCGTGGCACCACGGATATGAAGGGGTTCGATGCGCTGGCGATCTGGGCATTGGTCGAGGCGCATCATGGCGGCGTGAAACGTCCGCTGCAACTGGCGCTGAGCTATGACGAGGAAATCGGCTGCACCGGCGCGCCGCCGATGATCGAGGCGATGCAGGGCCCGCTGCCCAAGGCATCCGCCGTGATCGTGGGTGAGCCGTCGATGATGAAGGCCGTGACCGGCCACAAGGGCGGTGCGGGTTTCTGGACCCATGTGCAGGGATTCGAAGTGCATTCATCGCTGATGCACACCGGGGTGAATGCGATCATGTATGCCGCGCCGCTGATCGAATGGGCGAATGCGCGCAATGCCGAAAGCCGTGCGGCCACGCCCAGCGATCTGGCTGCGGCTTTTGTGCCGCCCTGGACCACGGCGCATGTGGGCATGATTTCGGGCGGGACGGCGCATAACATCACCGCCAAGGATTGCCGGTTCAGCATGGATTTCCGCGCGGTGCCGGGTGAAAAACTTGAGGATTGGCGCGACGCCTATATGGTCGAGGTGCGCGCGGTCGAGGCCGCGATGCAGGCGGTGCATCCCGATGCGAAGATCGAGGTCGAGCAGCGGTTCGACGTGCCTGCGCTGATCCCCGAAGAGGAGGGCGCGGCAGAGGGTCTGGTGCGTCAGCTGACCGGGGACAATTCGGTCAATGTCGTCTCTTACGGCACCGAAGCGGGCCAGTTCCAGCGCGCGGGGTATTCTGCCGTGGTCTGCGGGCCGGGCGACATCGCGCAGGCGCATCAGCCGGATGAATACATCACCGTGGCGCAGTTTCAGGCGGGTCAGGCCTTTATGGAGCGGCTTCTGGAGCATCTGTCGGCATGAGGTTCCCATTCACACGCGACGACGCGCCCGAGCATACGGCAGCCTTGCCTGCCGCATCCGAGGTTGTGGTGATCGGCGGCGGGGTCATCGGCGTTTCGGCGGCGTTGTTCCTGGCCCGTCAGGGGGTGCAGGTCACCCTGCTGGAAAAGGGCCGCGTGGCGGCCGAGCAAAGTTCGCGCAACTGGGGCTGGATCCGCGCACAGGGGCGTGATCCGGCCGAGATCCCCATTGCGCAAGAGGCGCAGCAGCACTGGCGCGATCTGGACGCGGAATGTCACGGCCGGCTGGGCGTGCGCACGGTGGGGGTGACCTATCTGGCGCGGCGCGAACAGGACATGGCGGCCTATCAGGCGTGGCTTGATTCAGCGGCGGGCCATGGTCTGGACAGCCATCTGGTGTCGCGCGCCGAACTTGCCACTGTGCTGCCGGGGATCAAGGGCGACTGGCCCGGTGCGCTGCACACGCCGTCGGACATGAAGGGCGAGCCCTGGGTTGCGGTGCCCGAGCTTGCGCGTCTGGCGCGCGAGGCCGGTGCGGTGATTGTCGAGGATTGCGCAGTGCGTGGGCTGGATATTGCGGCGGGCCGCGTGGCGGGGGTGCATACCGAAAAGGGCCGCATCCAGACGGGCGAGGTTTTGCTGGCCGGGGGCGCGTGGTCTTCGCTGTTCCTGCGGCGTCATGGGGTCAGCATTCCGCAGCTTTCGGTGCGCTCCACCGCGCTGGAAACCGGGCCATTGCCGCAGGTGACGGGCGGGGCTGGAGTGGACCACCGCACGGCGTTCCGGCCCCGGGCCGATGGCGGTTATACCATCGCGCCATCGACCCTGTCCGAACTTTATGTCGGCCCCGATGCGGTGCGCGCGATTCCGAAATACCTGCAGGTGCTGAAATCCGGTGGCTTTGATGTGCGTCTGCATGTGCGCGCGCCCGCAGGCTTTCCCGATGCCTGGGGCACGCCACGCAACTGGGCGGATGACGAGGAATCGCCGTTCGAGCGGATGCGCATCCTGACGCCGCCGCCTAATCTGGCCAAGGCGCAGGAGGCCTGTGACGCCTTTGCAGAGGCGTTCCCCGAGGTTGGGCCGGTCAAGCCGCGCAGGGTCTGGGCGGGGATGATCGACGTGCTGCCCGATGTGGTGCCGGTGGTTGACCGTGTGGCGGCCCTGCCGGGGCTGACCGTGGCGACGGGCATGTGCGGCCATGGCTTTGGCATTGGACCGGCGTTTGGCCGTATCGCGGCGGCGCTGGTGCGGGGCGAGGCACCGGGGCACGATCTGAGCCGGTTCCGCATGGCGCGGTTCAGCGACGGCAGCCGGATGGTGCCGGGGCCGAATATCTGAGCAAAGATTGGGCCAATGCCCGAAGAACACTAGGTAATTTTCTGCCGGGCGGCGCTGGTTTTACATGTGCCGCCTTGCAGCCCTCAGGCGGCTCGGGCAGGGTGCGCCAGAATTTGACACAGGAGAGACCTCATGCCGGTCAAGAACCGCTTTGCAGAACTGCATTCTGATATTACCGAATGGCGCCGCGATATGCACGCCCATCCCGAATTGCTGTTCGAGACGCACCGTACCAGTGCGCTGGTGGCGGAAAAGCTGCGGGCCTTTGGCTGTGACGAGGTGGTCGAGGGAATAGGGCGGACCGGGGTTGTCGGCATCATCAAGGGCAAGAGCGACACCAAGGGGCAGGTCATCGGGCTGCGCGCAGATATGGATGCGCTGCCGATCACCGAACAGACCGGTGTGGACTATGCCTCGACCAATCCCGGGGCGATGCATGCCTGTGGCCATGACGGTCACACGGCCATGCTGCTGGGGGCGGCGCAGTATCTGGCGGAAACGCGGAACTTTGACGGCTCTGTCGCGGTGATCTTTCAGCCTGCCGAAGAGGGTGGCGGCGGTGGTCGCGAGATGTGCAAGGACGGGATGATGGAGCGGTTCGGCATCCAGGAAGTGTACGGCATGCACAACTGGCCGGGACAGCCGCTGGGAAAATTTGCAATCCGGCCCGGCCCGTTCTTTGCCGCAACCGACCTGTTTGACATCACGATCGAGGGCAAGGGTGGTCATGCCGCCAAGCCGCATGAGACCATCGACAGCACGCTTGTGACCGCGCATATCATCACCGCGCTGCAAAGCATCACCAGCCGCAATGCCGATCCGGTGAGCCAGCTTGTGGTGTCGGTGACCTCAATTGAATCCTCGTCCAAGGCCTATAACGTCATTCCGCAGCGGGTGATGCTCAAGGGCACCGTGCGCACACTGTCCAACGAAAACCGTGATCTTGCAGAGAGCCGTATGGGGGCCATCTGCAACGGTGTGGCCGAGGCGATGGGCGCCAAGGCGGTGCTGAACTATGTGCGCAACTATCCGGTGATGGTGAACAGCGAAGAACAGACCAAATTTGCCGCAGATGTGGCGCGCGCCGTGTCTGGCGATTGTGCTGAGGCGCCGCTGGTCATGGGGGGTGAGGACTTCGCCTTTATGCTCGAAGAGCGGCCCGGAGCCTATATTCTTGTGGGCAATGGCGATACGGCGTCGGTGCATCACCCCGAATATAATTTCAACGACGACGCGATCCCGGCGGGCTGTAGCTGGTGGGCCGAGATCGTCGAGCGGCGGATGCCCGCCGCCTGATTGCCCTCTGGCGTGGGTCTACTCGGGCGCCTTTGCCTTGCGCGGCGCCCGGGGTTTGGCCGAGGTTTTGGAAGCTGTCTTTACCTTTGGCGCGGCTTTCGCCTTGGCGGGGGCCGGCTCATTGGCGGCTTTCTTGGCACGTTTGCGGTTGGCCTTTGCGGCCAGCGCCAGCTTGGCACGGTGCCAATGCGCCTCGTCCTGGCCATCGGGTTTGCCGGAATCGAGCCAGATCAGATAGGCGGCCTCGGCAATCTTTGAATCGTCTGGTTGGGGCATGTTTGTGCTCCGGGAGCTGGAATGTTGCGGGGTGGTCCGGGCTTCAGCCTAGGTCCGGGTGGTATGCACGCGCAATAATCCAGGACATTCAGGGAGCGCTTGCATCCCGATGCAGGGCTGGTGTGCCTGTTAGTTCCGCGTTAAGGGCGAGGGAACACGGAGGAAACGGCTGTGGTTGCCAATATCATCTGCATCAAATGGGGCACGCTGTTTGGCCCGGAATATGTGAACCGGCTGTACTCCGGGGTGCGACGCAATCTGTCGGTGCCGGTGCGGTTCTTTTGCATGACGGAACAAGCCGATGGTTTGCACCCGGAGATTGAGGTTCTGCCGCTGCCGGAGGAGCCGTTTCAGGAGCCGATGAATGCGGCACTGGCAGTGGCGAACCGGCAGGGGGCGATGCGAAAGACTTCGCTGTTTCGCCGGGGGTTGGTGCGCGATCTGGAAGGGCCGTTTCTGGGCTTTGACCTTGATGTGGTGATCACCGGATCGCTCGATCCGCTGCTGGCGCTGGAGCCGGGCAAGGTGGCCATGCGTCACGACTGGGTGGAAAAGCGCAAGGGGCGGCCGACCGGGCACGGATCGGTGTTTCGCTTTGATCCCGAGGTGCACGGCTATCTTTACGACGACCTTGCCGCCAACCCCTATAAAGAGGTGGAAACGGCGCGCGGGTCCGAGCAGCGTTATACCAGCCACAAGGCGATGGACCGCGGTGAGTTTGTCTATATCCCCGAGCCTTGGGTGGTCAGCTTCAAATATGACTGCAACCCGTTTCCGGGCAATTACATCCGCAAACCTCAGCTGCCCGACGACGCAAGGGTTGTCTGTTTCCACGGCCATCCCAAGATGCCAGAGGCGATTGAAGGTTATGGCAAGTCCCTGATCCGCTATTCCAAGCCCTGCGACTGGCTGCAGGACCACTGGGTTGCGCGGGCGACGGCGGATCTGGGCGCGCAATTCGCCTGATTTTGGTGCAGTTGCACAGGCTTGTGTCTGGCAGATCTTGGCCAGACTGCGCGCGCATGGTCTTGCCCCATTGCACGTCGGCAGGGTAAGAGCGGGATCAAGAGCAACTTAGAGAAGGTGCAAAGGCATGCGTCGAGTAGTGGTAACAGGCCTGGGTCTTGTGACTCCGCTGGCCTGCGGGGTCGAAGAGAGCTGGAGCCGTCTGCTGGACGGGCAATCAGGAGCGGGGCCGATCACCCGTTTCGATGCGAGTGCTCTGGCCACCACCTATGCTTGCGAAGTCCCGGTGGGGGATGGCAGTAACGGTACGTTCAACGCTGATGACTGGATGAGCCCGAAAGAGCAGCGCAAGGTTGATGATTTCATCCTGTTCGGGATGGCTGCTGCGGCACAGGCGGTGAAGGATTCCGGTTGGGCCCCAGAGGACCGCGAGAGTCTGGACCGCACCGGTGTCATGATCGGCTCGGGGATCGGGGGGCTGAATTCCATTGCCCAGACCGCCCTGCTGATCAAGGAAAAGGGCCCGCGCCGGGTCAGCCCGTTCTTTATTCCCGGGGCGCTGATCAACCTGATCTCGGGTCAGGTGTCGATACGCTTTGGGTTCCGGGGGCCGAATCATTCGGTTGTGACGGCCTGTTCCACGGGTGCCCATGCCATTGGCGATGCGGCGCGCATCATCCGCGATGATGATGCCGATGTTATGATTGCCGGAGGGGCCGAGGGCGCGATCTGCGAGATCGGCATTGCTGGTTTCAACGCCTGCAAGGCGCTGAGCACAGCCCATGCGGATGATCCAACCAAGGCCAGCCGTCCCTATGACCGCGACCGCGACGGTTTCGTCATGGGCGAGGGCGCGGGTATTGTCGTGCTGGAAGAATACGAACATGCCAAGGCGCGTGGTGCGCATATCTATGCCGAGGTTCTGGGCTATGGTCTGTCGGGTGATGCCTATCACATCACCGCGCCTGCATCGGATGGCGACGGGGCTGAGCGGTCCATGCGGATGGCGCTGAAAAAAGCCGGTCTGCAGCCGGGGGATCTGGATTATATCAACGCACATGGCACATCGACCATGGCGGATACCATCGAACTTGCCGCGGTTGAACGGATGCTGGGAGATGCGGCTTCCAACGTCACCATGTCGTCGACCAAATCGGCGACAGGTCACCTGCTGGGCGCTGCGGGCGCGATCGAGGCAATCTTTTCGATCCTCGCGATCCGCGATCAGGTGGCGCCGCCGACCATCAACCTTGACAACCCAGAGGTCGAAAGCCGGGTGGACCTTGCCCCCAATGCCAAGCGGGAACGCAAGGTGCGTTACGCGCTGTCAAATTCCTTTGGGTTTGGCGGCACCAACGCATCGGTGATTTTCGGGAAGGTGGACTAATGTGGCGCAATATCGCTTCTAACGCGCTGACCTTTCTTGTGGTGTTGGTCTTTCTGGCCGGCGGTGTGCTGATCTGGGCGCAGCAGGAATATTCTGATGCGGGCCCTTTGGCGCAGCCGATCTGCGTCACGGTGCAGCGCGGGTCGAACATGCGGCGCGTGTCGGATGAGCTGGTAAGCCAGGGTGCGGTCAGCAGCGGAACCCTGTTCCGGCTGGGCGCGGATTACGCCGAAAAGTCGGCGCAGTTGAAGGCGGGCAGCTATCTGGTGCCCGAAAGATCCTCGATGTCGGAAATCACGGAGATCGTGACCAAGGGCGGCGCGAGCACCTGCGGCACGGAAGTTGTGTACCGCGTCGGCATCAATCAGGCGGATGTGCAGGTGCGCGAGCTGGATCCGGTGTCGGGCCGGTTTGAGGATGTGATCGAGTTTAATCCTGCCGATGGCACGGCACCGGAACAATATGATGCCGTCAAGCAAAAGCCAGATACGCGGTTCCGCGTCGCGCTGGCCGAGGGCGTGACCAGCTGGCAGGTGGTGAACGAGCTGCGAGAGGTTGATGTGCTGGAAGGCGATGTCATCGATATACCCGCAGAAGGCACGCTTGCGCCTGACAGCTACGAGATCCAGCCTGGGGATACGCTGGCGTCGGTCATCGGGCGGATGCAGGAGGCACAGGAGCTGATCCTTGCCAATGCCTGGGCCAACCGCGCGCCGGACCTGCCGCTGAAAACACCCGAAGAAGCGCTTGTGCTGGCGTCGATTGTCGAGAAAGAGACGGGCATCCCGTCCGAGCGTGAACAGGTGGCGGCAGTGTTTGTGAACCGCCTGAACACTGGAATGCGGCTGCAGACGGACCCGACGGTGATCTATGGGATCACCAACGGTGAGGGCATTCTGGGGCGTGGTTTGCGCCGATCGGAACTGGATGCATCGACGCCCTACAACACCTATGTCATCGCGGGGCTGCCGCCGACCCCTATTGCAAACCCGGGACGGGCGAGCATTCTGGCGGCGCTCAACCCGGATACGGCGGATTATGTGTACTTCGTCGCCAAGACGCTGGATCCGGCGGATGGCCATGTCTTTGCCGAGACGCTGGCCGAGCATAATGCGAATGTTGCGGCCTATCGTCGGCTTGAGGCTGAGCGCGCCAATCAGTGAGCATTGCTGTTTGGGTAACTGGATAAGAGGCGGGTTTCGATGGAAACCCGCCTTTTTGCTTATCCGCGCTAAAGCATCCCGCCTTGAACTTGTCTCACTTATTCGCTGCCTGTGGGCTGCGCCTCCAACGCGAAAAGCGATGAATGTGTTTCAGGTTCGAGGCTGGGCGTTCGAGGTTCTGCTTTGCCGACGCGGGACAGTCTTCAGCCTGCGGCATCCTCTGCCGCCAGCGTCACAGTCAGTGTTCCGATTCCTTCGATCACGACCTCGACCTTGTTGCCGACCTTGATCGGGCGCGCGCCGATAGAGGTACCGCAGGCGATGACATCACCGGGATGCAACGTCATGTCGCGTGACAGCAAGCTGACGATCTGGGACGGGGGCATGATCATGTCCGAAGCCGGATAGGATTGCCGCTCGCGGCCATCCACCAGGACCTTGATGGTCAGCGCCTGCCAGTCAAGCCCGGTCGCGATCACCGGCCCGATGACCCCGAAGCCGTCAAACCCTTTTGCGCGGGTCCATTGTGGAAAGGATGGATCGGCGTTCAGGATGTCGATCGAGGTCAGATCGTTCACACAGGTATAGCCGAAAATGGCATCCTGAGCTTGATCCGCGGTGGCGTTGTGACAGGTCTTGCCGATGACGATGCCCAGCTCGCCCTCGAACAGGACGCGGCCTGCGCAAGCGGGCAGGGTCACTGTCGCGCCGGGACCAGAAAGCGCCGTATCCGGTTTCAGGAAATAGAGCGGATGGTCGGGTGGGGTCCAGCCATTGCGTTCGGCGGCGGCATGGAAGTTGTTCCAGAGGCCGATGAATTTGGCCGGAGTACAGGGAGGGAGGAGGGTGAGATTGGCCAGCGGCTCGGGCGCGCCGGTGTCTTCTTCGGCGCCGAGATGTGCGCGTGGATGCAGGGCATCCCCCCTGATCACGCCGGTTATAATGCGTCCGTCTGCACAAGTTGCGCGTGCCCATTCCATGATATCTGTCCTCCGTCTGATACGCAAAGGACAGTCTCAGATATCGGTCACGGAGGAAAGCGGGCTTTGCCACAGGGGGCGGGATTTGCGCGTCAGCATGGTGAGGTTTGAGTGTTTTGGGATTTGATAACGCTGCTTTCAGAAAGGCATATGCTTCAATAAATAATTATTAAACAAATGGTTAAAGGCTCGTTCGCTGTGAATTCGGATTGACTTTGCGTACGGTCCGAGGTATCTGTTTTGCATGCTGGAAGAGATGAGCAAGCGGCCCCGGAGACATCCGGTTGGCCGCTTTTTTCGTCTCGTTCGAGGGCGGAGATCCACGAAAGAAGGCATGGGCAGACTATGACGTTGATCAGGCAAGAGACACGGCTTTCTGAACTAGAAACGACACGCGCGCAAATCGCGGAGACACTCAAGAGCATCACACAGCAGATCGTCGCACTGAGGTCGAAGGTTGAAGATGAGAATTTGGGCCAGACTAGGGAGGTTGGCCAGCTTCTTTCCGACACACGTTATTGGCTGAGGGCAGCCAGAGAAACGGAGGCTGAAATTGAAATTGTCGAAAAGCAACGGGCAGGTGTTGTCCATGGCTACGGGCTTGACCTTGAGCATGCACGATCTGAAATCGGGTGCCGCCTGGCTCGGCTCCGTCGATGCTGCCGTGAGGGATGAGTTCATTTCCGAACTCAGTGAGGGAGAGCTTCTGGCTCTCCCGTATCTTTTCGAATTCTGGGCGATGGACCATCAGCTGCCCCCGGACGGCAATTGGCGCTCTTGGGTCATTCTGGGGGGGCGCGGGGCTGGCAAGACTCGCGCGGGTGCTGAATGGGTGCGTGCCGCTGTCGAAGGGGCGCGGCCGCTGGACCCGGGGCGCTGCAAGCGTGTGGCGCTGGTGGGCGAGACGCTGGATCAGGTGCGGGAGGTGATGATCTTTGGCGAAAGCGGGATCATCGCCTGTTCACCGCCGGATCGCCGTCCCGTCTGGTCGGCGACGCGCAAGACGCTGCGCTGGCCGAATGGGGCTGAGGCGATGGCGTTTTCGGCGCATGATCCTGAATCCCTGCGCGGGCCGCAGTTTGATGCGGCCTGGGTGGATGAGCTGGCGAAATGGAAAAAGGGTCAGGACACCTGGGACATGCTGCAGTTCGGTCTGCGCCTGGGAGAGCGTCCACAGGTCTGCGCAACGACGACGCCGCGGAATGTGGGTGTGTTGAAAGAGCTGCTGGCTTCGTCTTCGACGGTGGTGACCCATGCCACAACCGAAACCAACAAGGCCAATCTGGCGGAGTCCTTTCTGGAAGAGGTCAGGGCGCGCTACGACGGGACCCGACTGGGGCGGCAGGAGCTGGACGGCGTGCTTTTGGAGGATGTGGAAGGGGCCCTGTGGAGCCGCGCCGCGCTGGAGGCGCTTGGGATCGAAGATCTGCCTGCCTTTGATCGCATCGTCGTGGCGGTGGATCCACCGGTGACCGGCAAGGCGGGATCCGATGAATGCGGTATCATCGTGGTGGGTGCCCAGACGAACGGGCCGCCGCAAGACTGGCGTGCCGTCGTGCTGGAGGATTGCAGCGTGCAGGGGCTGGGGCCACTGGGCTGGGCGAATGCCGCCGTGCAGGCCATGGAAAAATGGGGGGCGGACCGCCTGGTGGCGGAGGTCAACCAGGGCGGTGACATGGTCGAGACGGTGCTGCGTCAGATCGATCCGCTGCTGCCGGTGACCAAGGTCCATGCGGCCAAGGGCAAGGTTGCGCGGGCGGAACCGGTGGCGGCGCTGTATGAGCAGGGGCGGGTCGCTCATGCGCGCGGCCTAGGTCTGCTGGAAGATCAGATGTGCCGGATGAGCAGGCAGGGCTATGCGGGCAAGGGCAGCCCCGACCGCGTGGATGCACTGGTCTGGGCGCTGAGCGAGCTGCTTATTCTGCCAGCTGCCACATGGCGCCACCCGAGGCTGCGCACGCTGTGATGAAGCGTTGTTAACCCTGTCTGACTAGGGTGGTTTTTGAGGATGACAGGCCCGCCTGTCGCAAGCCCGCAGAGAGCGGTTCACCAAGAGAGCAAATGGATCGGGCGGGGGCGCGTGATGGCCCCGGCGGGGGTGCCCCTGTGCCCTGACGAGACCGGAACCTGAGGAGCGAGACGAATGGTTTTTCAATTCCTGCGACGCCGCGCAGAGACAGATGCGCCCGAACTCAAGGCAAGCGCGACAGGCCCTGTGGTGGCACATCTGAGCGCGGGGCGGGTGGCTTGGAGCCCGCGCGATACGGCGACGCTGACCCGGACGGGCTTTGCCGGCAATCCGGTGGGGTTTCGCGCCGTCAAGCTGATTGCGGAGGCGGCAGCGGCGCTGCCTTTGGTTCTGCAGGATCGCCAGCGGCGGTACGAGGAGCATCCGGTGATGGCGCTGGTGCGTCGTCCGAACGGGGCGCAGGGCCGTGCAGAACTGTTCGAGGCGCTGTACGGCCAGCTTCTGTTGTCCGGGGACGGTTATCTTGAGGCCGTGATGAGCGATCAGTCGGTGCCTCTGGAGTTGCATGTGCTGCGGTCTGAGCGGATGCGGCTGGTGCCGGGCGCGGATGGCTGGCCGGTGGCCTATGAATATGCGGTGGGCGGGCGCAAGCACCGGTTTGATGTGACCGGAGAGGTCTCGCCCATCTGCCACATCAAGAGCTTTCATCCGCAGGACGATCATTACGGCCTTTCGCCGATGCAGGCGGCGGCGTCGGCTCTCGATGTGCACAATGCGGCCAGCCGCTGGTCCAAGGGGCTGCTGGACAATGCGGCGCGGCCGTCGGGGGCGATTGTGTATCAGTCGACTGATGGCGCGGGCGGGCAGATGAGCCGGGAGCAGTATGAACGGCTGGTGTCGGAAATGGAGACGCATCATCAGGGCGCGCGCAATGCCGGGCGGCCGATGCTGCTGGAAGGCGGGCTCGACTGGAAGCCGATGGGCTTTTCCCCTGCAGATATGGAGTTCCAGAAGACCAAGGAGGCGGCGGCGCGCGAAATCGCGGTGGCCTTTGGTGTGCCGCCGATGCTGCTGGGCATTCCGGGCGAGGCAACCTTCGCGAATTATCAGGAGGCGCACAGGGCGTTTTATCGTCTGACGGTGCTGCCGCTGGCAACGCGGGTCGCGGCATCGGTTTCGGCGTGGCTGTCGGCCTATGCGGGCGAAGCGCTGGAGCTGAAACCGGATCTGGATCAGGTTCCGGCGCTTGCATCGGAGCGCGATGCGCAATGGGCGCGCGTTGCGGCGGCGGAGTTTCTGAGCGCAGCGGAAAAGCGCGTCTTGCTGGGCCTGCCTGCGCTGGATGAGGCCAAGAATGACTGAGCGGCGGCTGGGGTTTGAAGCTTTTGACTGTGCGCCGGGGCTGAAGCTTGAGGCACATGAGAGGTTGTCGGCACTGCAATTCACGACGCTGGATGCGCGGCTGGAACGGATCGAAGCGCTGATCGAGCGTCTGGAGCGGCGGCTGTGGCTGACGGTCTACGGTGTGGTTGGGGTGATCCTGGCACAGGCGTTGCAGGGCTTGCTGGACGCGGCACATTAAAGCGTTTCGCCTTAAACTTGAACCGCTTGTTCGCGGCCTGTTGGCTGCGCCTCCAAAGCGAAAAGCGATGCGTGTGTTTCAGGTGAAAGGTGGGACGCCCTGAGGGCCAAATTTTATAACAATTTTGGGTGCCCGAAATGGAACGTCTGAAATGGAAAGGTTGGGACATGACTCTGGAACATAAATTCTGTCGTTTCGACTCTGAGGTGCGGGTGATCGAGGGCACGAGAATTGAAGGCTATGCCTCGCTCTTTGGGGCCTGCGATCAGGGCAATGATGTGGTGGCGGCAGGGGCTTACATGGCCTCTCTCAAGCGGCTGTCGGCTGAGGGACGTGCGGTCAAGATGCTCTGGCAGCATGACCCGGCTCAGCCCATCGGGATCTGGGACGAGGTGCGCGAGGATGCGCGCGGTCTCTACGTCAAGGGCCGGCTGCTGGATACGGTCGAGAAGGGCCGCGAGGCGGCGGCGCTGATCGCGGCCGGCGCGATTGACGGCTTGTCGATCGGCTACCGCACGCTGCGGTCCACAAAAAATGACAAGGGCCAGCGGCTCTTGACGGAACTGGAGCTTTGGGAGGTGTCGCTGGTGACATTCCCGATGCTTCCCAGTGCGCGGGTGGCGGCGAAGGGGGAAACCCTGGACGATGCCGTGCTGTGCAAGTTGGCGCAGGCGCTTGAGGGTGCGCGCCGGGAAATGGCCGGCACCTGACGCCAGCCTTTTAGCAAAGGACATCACTGAGATGACAACAGCCGAGACCCATTCTCGGACCGGGGAAGATCTGTCTCCGGCCACCCGGGTAAGCTCTGCAATTGCGGGACTTGTCGGGGATATCAAGGCTTTGAAAGCCGACCTTTACGGAAAAATGCAGCAACAGGATGAGCGTATGACCATGATTGATCGAAAATCCCTCCGTAGCGCGCGCCCTGCGCTGTCAGCCTCTGCCGATCTGTCGGCACCCCATCAGAAGGCGTTCAATGCCTATTTACGTTCCGGGGATGACGACGGACTGCGCGGTCTCGAGATCGAAGGCAAGGCGATGTCCACGACCGTCAACAGCGATGGCGGTTATCTTGTCGATCCGGCAACATCGGAGACGGTGAAGTCGGTTCTGGCCGCGACCGCCTCGATCCGCGCGATTGCCAATGTGGTCAACGTCGAAGCGTCGTCTTTTGATGTGCTGATCGACCGCAACGATGCCGGTGCAGGTTGGGCGAACGAGACGGCGTCGACCGCTGAGACGGGCACACCGCAGATCGACCGGATCTCGATCCCGTTGTTCGAACTGAACGCCCTGCCGAAGGCCAGCCAGCGCTTGCTGGACGATTCCGCCTTTGACATCGAGGCCTGGCTGGCAGGCCGGATTGCCGACAAATTTGCCCGTGCCGAAGCGGCGGCTTTTGTCAGCGGTGACGGAGTGGACAAGCCGCGCGGTTTCCTGAACCACACACTGGTTGGGAACTCTGTCTGGACCTGGGGCAAGATCGGCTATGTGCCAACCGGCGTCAACGGCGGCATCGGCGATGGCGATGCGATCATTGATCTGGTCTATGCGCTGGGCGCACAATACCGCGCCGGTGCAACATTCGTTATGAATTCGAAGACTGCCGGCAGCCTGCGCAAGCTCAAGGACGCGGATGGTCGCCACCTGTGGTCCGATGGGTTCAGCGCGGGCGAGCCTGCGCGCCTGCTGGGTTATCCGGTGCTGATCGCAGAGGATATGCCCGATGTCGCAAGTGGCTCTTGTGCCATTGCTTTCGGGAACTTCTCGGCCGGCTACACCATTGCCGAACGCCCCGATCTGCGGATTCTGCGCGATCCCTTCAGTGCCAAGCCTCATGTCCTTTTCTACGCGACCAAACGTGTGGGCGGAGATGTGAGCGATTTTGCCGCGATCAAGGTACTGCGCTGCAGCCTGGCCTGAGCCTGATCGCCTGAACATGGGGGTGGGCTGAGAGGTCAGCCGCCATGGGGCGCGCACCCGTGTGAAAGCTTGCGTTGTCTAGCTGATCCCCTCCGTCCGAGCAACGTGAGTGGTGCGCGCCCGTCTTTCCCCGATTTCGGGGGGCCCAGAGAGGTTTGCGGAGAAAGATCATGATGTTAGTCGAAGAGACCTTGGTGGCTGAAGCGGCGCTGCCGGTTGAGTCGCTGAAGCGGCACTTGAGGCTGGGCAGCGGTTTTGCCGAAGATGACCTTCAGAATACCCTTCTGGCCTCGTTCCTGCGGGCCGCCATTGCGGCGATCGAAGGGCGGACCGGAAAGGTACTGCTGCGACGCAGCTTTCAGCTGCTTTTGAGCGAATGGAACAGCGTGGATCGCCAGCCCTTTCCCGTGGCGCCGGTGGTTTCTGTGGCAGAGGTCAGCCTGTTCCGGCTGATAGAGCCGGACACGATTCTGGATCCGCTGATCCTTGTCGGAGAGCCGGGAGTGATTCAGGTTGTTGATCCAACGCGTTATCGTGTTGATTTTGACGCACATGTGCCATGCCTGCGAATGCGCTCTGGTTGTTTTCCGACAATTCCTACGGACGCCACTGCGATGATACGCTTCACCGCTGGTCTTGCGTCGACGTTCGAGGAACTGCCTGCGGATATTGCCCAGGCTGTGCTGATGCTGGCTGCGCATTATGATGAATACCGCCATGATGTCGGGCTGAGCCAGGGATGCATGCCCTTTGGTGTGACCAGCCTGATTGCGCGCTACTGCGCGGTGCGGATGGGGTTTACCTCGTGACGCCGCCTGTTCTGAAGCATCGGCTTGTCCTTGAGACACCGATGTCCATGCCGGATGGTGCGGGGGGCCAGACGGCCAGCTGGGCCGTTCTGGGAATCCTTTGGGGAGAGCTGATGCCCCGCACCGGGCGCGAAACGACGGGGGAAACAGGGCCTTTGTCTACCGCGAGCTATCGCATCATGGTGCGTGCCGCACCTCCGGGACAATCCAACCGACCCGCGCCTGGTCAGCGCCTGCTGTTGGGGTTGCGCAGGTTTCGCATTCTGGTCGTGACCGAAGCGGATACTCAGGGGCGATATCTGAGCTGCCTTTCCGAAGAGGAGGTGGCGTCATGAGCTATGCAAATGCAGCCGCCCTGCAGGCTGCGGTCTATCAGCATCTATTGGCTGATGCGGCTGTCAGTGCCCGGGTCGGCAGCGATATCTACGACTCTTTGCCGTCGGGACCATTACCGGATCTTTATCTTACGCTTGGAGCGGAAAAGGTCCGGGACGCATCCGATGCATTAGGAACCGGCGCCTGGCATGATCTGACGGTTGCCGTGATCACCGAGCAGTCAGGTTTTCACGCTGCTAAGGAAGTCGCCGTCGCGGTCAGTGATGCGCTGCAGGACGCCGACCTCATGCTGGATCGTGGTCGGCTGGTCGGACTGCGGTTCCTGCGCGCGCAGGCCAAACGCGAAAGTGCGACGGTGCGCCGGGTCGAGATGACCTTTCGCGCCCGGGTCGAGGATGTCTGACCCGTGACGCTGCCGCAAGATGGCGCGTAAGTTTCATGTAACACGATCAATGGAGTAACGGATATGGGTGCCCAGAATGGCAAGGACCTTCTGATCAAGGTGGATCTGACCGGAGATGGCGCGTTCCAGACAATTGCGGGCCTGCGTGCGACGCGAGTGAGCTTCAATGCCGAGACGGTCGATGTGACATCACTGGAAAGTCAGGGCGGATGGCGCGAGCTTCTGGCGGGGGCAGGTGTCAAAACGGCGGCAATTTCCGGTTCGGGTGTGTTCAGGGATGAAAGCACCGATGAACGCGCTCGGCAGATCTTTTTCGACGGCGAGACACCGAATTTTCAGGTGGTCATTCCTGATTTTGGCGTGGTTGAGGGCGCGTTTCAGGTGACCAGTTTGGAATATGCGGGATCGCATAATGGTGAAGCGACATATGAAATGTCGCTGGCCTCTGCCGGCCGCCTCAGTTTTGTGGCGGCGGCCTGAGCCATGGCCAATCCGTGGCGGGGAGAGGTTGCACTGGTCGTTGATGGGGTACCGCATGTCATGCGGCTGACCCTGGGGTCGCTGGCTGAACTTGAGGCGGGACTGGAGAGCGGTTCGCTTGTCGCGTTGGTCGAGCGGTTCGAGGGCGCGCGCTTTTCCAGCCGCGATGTGCTGTTACTGATCGTGGCGGGCCTTCGCGGTGGCGGCTGGCAGGGTGGGGCTGCTGATTTGCTGGCAGCCGAGATCGAGGGCGGCCCGATGGCTGCGGCCCGGGCTGCGGCCGAGCTGCTGGCGCGGGCCTTCATGTTGCCAGCGGACGCCGACAATGGCTGAAGCTCCGTCCTTTGACTGGGCCGCGCTGATGCGTGCGGGTCTGCGCGGCCTCGGGCTGACCCCGGACCAGTTCTGGGCGCTTACCCCGGCAGAGTTGCAGCTGCTTCTGGGCAGCGACGCGGGCGCTGCGCCCATGGGCCGCGCCCGGCTGGAAGAGCTGGCCGCCGCCTATCCGGACAAGAGAGGAATGCGGGATGACTGAATTCGAGACATTGGCAGATCAGGTGGATGCTTTGGAAACTTCGCTTCAGGGTGCCAGCGGCATGGCGGCGGATTTTAATGCCGAGATGATCCGCATCCACGAGACTTTTTCCGACACTGGACGTGGCGTGGCGCGCTTTGAATCCTCGCTCAGCCGGGGCCTGTCCAAGGCGATCGACGGTGTCGTGTTGGACGGTGCAAAGCTGTCTTATGCCTTGCAAACGGTCGCCAGCAGCATGATTTCCGCGGCCTATCGCGCGGCTGTGAAACCGGTGGCGGACCATGTCAGCGGGCTGCTGAGCGCGGGGATCGGCGGCCTGTTCGGGAGCGTTTCGCCTTTCGCGAATGGGGCGAGCTTTTCCCAAGGACGTGTCATGCCTTTCGCCAGCGGCGGCGTCGTGTCCGGTCCGATGCAATTTCCGATGCGCGGCGGCACCGGGCTGATGGGCGAGGCGGGACCCGAGGCGATCATGCCTCTGGCGCGGGGTGCGGACGGCCGGTTGGGTGTGCGTGCGTCGGCTGGATCAGCGCCTGTGACGGTGGTGATGAACATTTCGACCCCGGATGTGCAGGGGTTCAAGCGCAGCCAGAGCCAGATCGCCGCCCAGATGGGGCGTGCGCTGGGCCAGGGTCAGCGCAATCGCTGAATGAGGGAGACGGGGCATGACTTTTCACGAGATACGGTTTCCTGCCAGCCTGAGCTTTGGTTCGGTGGGTGGGCCAGAGCGGCGCACCGACGTGGTGACGCTCGCCAGTGGTCATGAGGAACGCAATACCCCTTGGGCGCATTCGCGCCGCCGCTATGACGCGGGCATGGGCATGCGCTCTCTCGATGATCTCTCGGCGCTGATTGCGTTTTTCGAGGCACGGCGCGGGCAGCTTTTCGGTTTTCGCTGGAAGGATTGGTCAGATTTCAAATCTTGCAAACCCTCGGGAACGCCACACAACGGCGATCAGCTCATCGCCACAGGGGACGGTGTGACGCAGAGCTTTCAGCTGATCAAGAGCTACAGATCCGGCGACAGCAGCTATGCCCGCCTCATCACCAAACCGGTCTCTGGCTCGGTGCGCGCCGCCATTCAGGGGGCTGAGCTGAGCGAAGGCACCGACTACACCGTCGACACTGCAACGGGCCAGATCACCTTTTCTGTACCGCCCGAGGCTGGTGCCGCAATAAGCGCAGGCTATGAATTCGATGTGCCGGTGCGGTTCGACTCTGACAGGATCCTGACGAGCGTTGCCAGTTTTCAGGCGGGCACGGCGCCGGATGTGCCTGTGGTCGAGGTGCGAATCTGATGACCCTGTCTGCTGAATTTGCGGCTCATATGGCCAGCGGCATCACCACTGTTGCGCGGGCCTGGGCCGTCACGCGCCGGGATGGTGTGCGGCTTGGCTTTACCGATCACGACACCGACCTCAGCTTTGACAGCATCTGGTTTAGGGCCGATACCGGTCTTACGGCGATGGCGCTGCAGCAGAGCACCGGCCTTTCGGTAGACAATACCGAGGCGATGGGGGTGCTCCGCAGCGACGCCATCACCGAGGCGGATATCGCCGCAGGGCGTTATGACAATGCTGCAGTGCGGGCCTGGCTGGTCAACTGGGCGGATGTGAGCCAACGGACACTCCAGTTTCGCGGCACGATCGGTGAAATCCGCCGTTCGGGCGGCGCGTTTCAGGCCGAGCTGCGGGGCCTGAGCGAGGCGCTGAACCGTCCCATGGGGCGGGTCTTTCAGAAGCCTTGCTCTGCGGTGTTGGGGGATTCTTCGTGCAGCTTCGACCTCGATGCGCCCGGCTATGCCTACGACGGCGATTTGCTGGCGCTCGAAGGCACAACGACGCTGATCCTTGACCTGCTGGACGGAGTCGATGACGGTTGGTTCCTGCGCGGTCGGCTTATTGTGCAAAGTGGCGCCGCACAGGGGCTGAGCAGCCCGATTAAGCGCGATGAGAGCAGGGGCGGCCAGCGCCGGATCGAGATCTGGGAACCCTTGCGCGCAGAGGTGATGCCCGGCGATCAGATCCGGCTTGAGGCGGGATGCGACAAGCGTTTGGCGACATGTCGTCTAAAATTCAACAACATATTGAATTTTAAAGGCTTTCCTGACCTCCCAGAAGATGACTGGCTGGTGGTTGCGCCTGGAGGGGCCAAGACAACCAGCGGGGGCAGCCGCAGATGAGCATCTCCGCAAGGGTCATCATCCAGGCCCGCGCCTGGATCGGCACGCCCTATGTCCATCAGGCGTCCTGTCAGGGTGCGGGGTGCGATTGCCTTGGCCTTCTGCGCGGGATCTGGCGCGCGATTTATGGTGAGGAGCCTGAGCCTATTCCCCCCTATTCCATGGACTGGTCCGAGCCGCAGGGCGACGAGGTGCTGCTGCGCGCCGGACAGCGACATCTGGTGGCCAAACCGTTGTTACAGGCGGGTCTGGGCGATGTGTTGCTGTTCCGGATGCGGGATGGGTCTGTGGCCAAGCATCTGGGGCTGCAATCGCAAATCGGGGCGCATCCGGCGTTTATCCATGCGTATTGCGGGCATGGCGTGATCGAAAGCGCGCTGAGCGCGCCGTGGCAAAGGCGCATCGCTGCGCGCTTTGACTTTCCGCAGGAGGCTGAATGATGGCGACACTTGTTCTTTCCGCAGCGGGGGCTGCCATCGGCGGGTCGATTGGCGGCTCTGTTCTGGGACTTTCGGCAGCGGCTGTCGGACGTTTTGCGGGGGCAACGCTTGGCCGCGCACTGGATCAGCGTGTGTTGGGGCAGGGGACCGAGACGGTCGAGACGGGCCGTGTTGACCGGTTCCGCCTGACGGGTGCAGGCGAAGGCGCGCCGATTGCGCAGGTCTATGGTCGGATGCGGCTTGGCGGGCAGGTGATCTGGGCCACGCACTTCACCGAGATCGTTCGGAAAAGCGGTGGCGGCAAGGGCAGCGCCCCCCAGCCCAAGGTCAAGAGCTACAGCTACAACGTCAGTCTGGCGCTGGCCCTGTGCGAGGGTGAGATCACCAGCGTGAACCGCGTCTGGGCGGACGGTGTTGAACTGGCGGTCAAGGATCTGAACATGCGCGTCTATACGGGCCGCATCGATCAGCTGCCCGATCCCCGGATCGAGGCAGTCGAGGGCGTGGGCCAGGTGCCGGCCTATCGTGGCACAGCCTATGTGGTGATCGAAGATCTGGCGCTGGCCCCGTTCGGCAACCGCGTGCCACAGTTCAACTTTGAAGTGACCCGGCCGGAGCTTGCGGATGCAGGCGACGTGCCGCTTGTGGTCAAGGCCGTCGCGATTATCCCCGGCACGGGCGAATACGCCCTGTCCACGGCCTCGCAATATCTGAACTACGGCAGCGGGCATTATGATGTGCAGAACGTCAATTCCCCTTCTGAATTGCCGGATTTCAACACCTCTCTCAAGATGCTTCAGGATGAGTTGCCCAATTGCAAGGCGGTGTCGCTGGTGGTCAGCTGGTTCGGCTCTGATCTGCGCTGTGGACGCTGCGACCTCCGCCCCAAGGTCGAACAGAACGACTTTGATGCAAAGCCGATGCCGTGGTCCGTCTCTGGCCTTGGGCGCGCTGCGGCCGATCTGGTACCGATGCAGGCGGGCCGCCCGGTCTATGGCGGTACACCAGCGGACGCATCGGTGATCCAGTCGATCCGCCAGATGAACGACGATGGCCTGTCGGTGATGTTCTATCCCTTTATTCTCATGGCGCAACTGGCGGGCAACACGCTGCCCGATCCCTGTTCTGACGCCACAGACCAGCCAGTGCTGCCCTGGCGTGGGCGTATCACTCTGGACCACGCGCCGGGGCGTGCGGGCAGCAGCGATGGCACCGCTTTGGCGCAGGCCGAGGTTGCGGCCTTTTTCGGCAGTGTCACCGCGTCGGATTTTGACGTGAGCAACGCGCAGGTCAGCTATTCCGGTCCAGAGGAGTGGTCTTACAGCCGCTTCATCCTGCATTATGCCGCCCTTTGTGCTGCAGCCGGCGGGGTGGGCGCCTTTTGCATCGGCTCGGAAATGCCTGGCCTTACCCAGATCCGCGACCATGTGGGGTTCCCGGCGGTCGCAGCCCTGCGGCAACTGGCGGCCGAGGTGCGCATCCTTTTGGGCGCTGACGTCAAGCTGGGCTATGCCGCCGACTGGAGTGAGTATTTCGGCTATCATCCCCAAGACGGCAGCGGCGACGTGGTTTTTCACCTCGACCCCCTGTGGAGCGATGATCAGATCGATTTCATCGGCATCGACAATTACATGCCCCTTTCGGATTGGCGGGATGGCGGTTCTCATGCGGATGCAGACGCCGGTTCGA
Source organism: Puniceibacterium antarcticum (assembly GCF_002760615.1). Lineage (GTDB taxonomy): Bacteria > Pseudomonadota > Alphaproteobacteria > Rhodobacterales > Rhodobacteraceae > Puniceibacterium > Puniceibacterium antarcticum. The sequence goes on from NZ_AWWI01000121.1 coordinate 171,156, forward strand.
TCTACAACCTCGACTATCTGCGCGCTAATGTGGCTGGGGGCGAAGGTTACGACTGGTACTATCCCACGCCCGAGGATGCGGTCGCGCAGAGCCGCGCAGCGATTATCGATGGCGCCTATGACGAACCTTGGGTGTTTCGCTATAAAGACATCCGCAGCTGGTGGTCGCAGCCCCATCACAACCGGATCGGCGGGCTGCGCCAGAATCAGCCCACCAGCTGGATTGCGGCGTCGAAACCGGTCTGGTTTACTGAACTTGGTTGTGCCGCCATCGACAAAGGCACCAACCAGCCCAACAAGTTCATCGACCCGAAGTCCTCGGAATCAACTCTGCCAAGATTTTCAAGCGGGCTGCGGGACGAGTTGATCCAGCGCCAGTACCTTCGGGTGCTACATGGGTTCTGGAACGACCCTGCCAACAATCCGACCTCTGACATATACAACGGGCCCATGGTCGATATGTCGCGTGCCTTTGTGTGGGCCTGGGACGCGCGTCCCTATCCATGGTTTCCCAACACCGACACCCTGTGGTCGGACGGGCCGAACTACCGCCGGGGGCATTGGCTGAACGGGCGGGTTTCGGCGCGCACCCTTGCGTCTGTCGTGGGCGAGATCTGTGAACGTGCCGGTCTTTCGGCCTATGACACCTCACGGCTGTTCGGCTTTGTGCGCGGCTACAGCGTGACGAACGTGGCGGATGCACGCCGCGCGCTGCAGCCGCTGATGCTGGCCTATGGCTTTGACACGATCGAGCGCGGCGGGGTGCTGGAATTCCGCACCCGCACCGGCCTGTCCCCCACCGCTCTTCGCCTTGAGGATCTGGCAGTGAGCGAGGAGATCGACGGCGATCTGCAGGAAACCCGGGGCCCGTCCGTCGACATGGCCGGACGTGTGCGTCTACGGTTCGTGCAGGCCGATGGAGACCATCAGATCGTGGCCGAGGAAACAGTTCTGCCGGACGATGAAACCCATGCCGTCGCCGAAAGCGATCTGGATCTGTCGCTGACCCGCTCCGAAGGGCGTCAGATTCTCGAACGCTGGCTGTCCGAAGCGCGACTGTCGCGCGACACCCTGCGCTTTGCCCTGCCGCCGTCAAAGCTGGCGCTGGGGGCCGGGGATATCGTGTCACTGCCCGCGCCCTCCGGGCCGGTGCTCGCGCGGATCGACCGGGTCGAGGTGACCACGCAGCAGATGATAGACGCGGTGCGCATCGACCCGGGGCTCTACACCCCGTCGCACTTTCCCGATGACGCGGTCAACCTGCGCCCGGTCACCCCGGCGGCGCCGGTGCTGTCGGTTTTCATGGATCTGCCGCTGATCACCGGGGATGAGGTGCCGCATGCGCCGCACCTCGCCGTCTCTGCCATCCCCTGGCCGGGCAGCGTTGCAGTCTATGACGCGGCCACAGATGCCGATTATGCTCTGAACGAGATCATTTCTGCGCGCGCCACAATGGGGGTGACAGAGACGGCGTTGTCTGCGGCCCGGCCGGGCCTGATCGACCGTGGGCAGTCGCTGCAGGTCAGGATGGTCTTTGGCACGCTTGAATCGATCAGCGATGCTGCGCTGCTGGCGGGCGGGAACCTTATGGCCATCGGCGATGGCACACCCGGACACTGGGAATTGTTTCAGTTCCGCGATGCCCAATTGATCGGGGCGAACATCTGGCGGTTGACGCATCGGCTGCGCGGGCAGCTTGGCAGTGATGCGCTGCAACCCACGGTCTGGCCGGTCGGATCGCAGGTTGTGTTGCTGAATGGTGTGCCACCGCAGATCGCGTTGGCGGCGTCACAACGCCGACTGATGCGTCATTACCGGATTGGCCCGGCGCCGCGTGCTTTCGATGATCCCTCGTATGGTCATGAGGAACACAGCTTTGACGGGAACGGGTTGCGTCCCTACAGCCCGGTGCATCTGACGCTGCGTCGCATTGGCGGCGACCTTGTGTTCAGCTGGATCCGGCGAACCCGGATTGAAGGCGACAGCTGGGATCTGGACGATGTGCCGCTCGGTGAAGAAATCGAGGCCTATTTGATCCGTGTGCTGCGAGGCGAGACAACGCTGCGCGAGGCACGAACCACCAGTCCCGCCTGGACTTGCAGCGCCGCGATGCAGGCCGCAGATGCCGCCGGTGGTGCGGAGCGCATCACCGTGGCGCAGATTTCGGCGCGGTTTGGTCCCGGTCCCTTCGCCTCATGCGTCTTTGCGCCATGAGGCCGGTGCTGCACAGCGATCTGATCCTGGCCGCGCGGGCGCTGCTTCTGGACAGCCCGGGCGCGCGGGACACAGCCGCCGACAAGCTGATCGCAGAGGCTGATGCCGCGGATCGCTATCGCCGTCGGTTCGGGCGCGCACATCCGCATTGGGGCAATGGCACGCTTATGGCGCGGGCCGGCAAGTGGTCCCTGCTGCCAGAGCCACCTCTGCGCGATCCGGACTTCAGCGCCTGTCTGGTCTCCGTTCTGGGTGCGCTGATGCGACGGGGTGGCGCCATATCGCATTCGATGGCCGCAGCCCCCCGCTCAAAGCCGTTCCGATCAGCGACATCCGCGCTGAGCACAAGGCCGCAGCCTGCGCGGATCATTCCTCCTTCAGACAACACTGATCAAACCTTTGCGTTTTCCTGTCCCGAACCTATCTGATATAGACTCAGGGTCAAAGGAGAGACGTCATGGCTGAGACACGCGTAAAAATCGCCGCACTCGATCCGGTTTGGGCCCGTATCATGCACGAGGCCGAAGATGCCGTGGCCTCCGAGCCGCTGCTGGGCGGCATGGTGCATTATTCCGTGCTGCACCACCCGACGATCGAGCGCGCGCTGGCCTATCGCACCTCGCTCAAGCTCGCCTCAGGCGAGATGTCCGAACAGATCCTGCGCGAAATCTGCGATGAGGCCTATCAATCGGATTCTGAACTGGCCATGGCGGCGCGTGCCGATATCGTCGCGGTTTACGAACGCGACCCGGCCTGCCACCGGTTCCTTCAGCCGCTTCTGTTCTTCAAGGGCTTTCAGGCGCTTCAGAGCTATCGCGTTGCCAACTGGCTCTGGCGCGAGGGGCGTCGCGATCTGGCCTATCTGTTCCAGATGCGCTGTTCCGAGGTGTTCGGCGTCGATATCCATCCGGCGGCAAAGCTGGGGCGCGGCATAATGATCGACCACGCACATTCCATCGTCATCGGTGAAACAGCCGTGGTGGGCGACAATGTGTCGATGCTGCATTCGGTCACGCTGGGCGGGACCGGCAAGGAAGAGGAGGATCGTCACCCCAAGATCGGTGACGGCGTTCTGATCGGGGCTGGCGCCAAGGTGCTGGGCAATATCAGGATCGGTAAATGCTCACGCATCGCCGCAGGCTCCGTCGTGCTTGAGGATGTCCCACCCTGCAAGACCGTCGCCGGTGTTCCGGCGCGCATCGTTGGCGAGGCGGGGTGTGCACAGCCTTCGGTGAGCATGGATCAGCTGCTGCGCGGCGGCGCCTGAGGCGCAGGGCCGTTGTCTGCAGACCAGACATGACCCCAAAGCGCGCCTCCTTTCAGGGGGCGCTCTTTTTGTTTCAGGCAGGGGCTTTGCCCCTCTGAGGATCCTGCAGGGCAGGATCCTCATTCACCCCAGGATATTTCGGGGCAGATGAAACACATTTGAGGCGGATAAACGCGCGTTCAGACCAGGCCCTCAGATCAGCAGGGTGATCGGGTGTTCCAGGTTGTGAACGATGGCCTTCAGCAGATGCGCAGCCAGCGCACCGTCGATGACCCGGTGATCGACACTCAGCGTCACGGACATCACAGTGGCAACTGCGATGTCACCCGCCTCTGTGACCACCGGTTTGCGCAGCCCCGCGCCAACGGCGAGGACGACACTCTGGGGCGGGTTGATCACGGCATCAAAGTTCTCGACCCCGAACATGCCGAGATTGGAGATGGCAAAACTGCCGCCCTGATAGTCCTGCGGGACCAACTTGCGCGCGCGCGCCCTTGCGGCGAGGTCTTTCATTTCCGCTGACAGGGTCGATAGGCTTTTTGCCTCCGCATCGCGCAGCACCGGCGTGAACAGACCGCCCTTGACCGCCACGGCCACCGCCACATCCGAGGCATCAAAGCGCAGGATGTGGTCACCAGCCCAGACGGCATTCGCCTCGGGCGTGTGTTGCAGGGCCAGCGCGCAGGCCTTGATGATGAAATCATTGACCGAAAGATTGATGCCAGGCCGGCCAAGCTGCTGATTGACCTCGCTGCGCAAGGCCAGCAGGGCGTCAAGCCGGATGTCGCGGCGCAGATAAAAATGCGGGATGTTCTGCTTGGCTTCGGTCAGGCGCACGGCGATCACCTTGCGCAGGCTGTCCAGCGGCACTTCGGTATGGGGGCGGTCAGCATAGAGTTTTGTGACGCTGTCGTTGACTGCACCTACCGGTGGGGGGTGCGACGGCGCCTCTGCTGGTTCAGCGGCCTTTGCCGGATCGGCAGAGGCAGAAGTCAGCACATCCGCCAGAACGACGCGTCCGCGTGGTCCGCTGCCTCTGATCTGCGCCAGATCCAGCCCCTGATGCCCGGCGGTGCGCCGTGCGAGCGGGGATGCAAAGACGCGGCCGCCCTCCTGTGGCGCGGCGTTGCCGTTGCCTGCAGGGGCCAGAAGCGGCTTGGAGGGTGGCGTGCCGACCGGATAAGCTGCGCTCTGGCGGCTTTCACTGCCATTCAGCAGAATCGCAATAGGGGTGTTCACCTTGATGCCTGTGGTGCCTTCGGCGATCAGGAGTTGGTCGAGCACGCCATCGTCTCTTGCCTCGAAATCCAGAGTGGCCTTGTCTGTCTCAATCTCGGCGATCACGTCACCCGCAGCGATTGTATCGCCCGCCTTGACCAGCCACTTCGTCAATGTGCCCTCCTCCATGGTCGGGGACAAGGCAGGCATCAGGATCTCAACCAGCATCTGCAATATCCTCCGCTGCCGTCAGACACAACAGCAGGCGGGTTGCCTGACATATCGGTGGGCTGGGCACACTCCGGCCCGGACCTGTCATTCCACTCATCGGTAACAGACCTTTCTGGCGGCCGCGACAACCTCTTGGGTGCTCACCAGTGCAAGCTTCTCCAGATTGGCGGCATAGGGCATCGGCACATCCTTGCCGCTGCAGTTGATCACCGGCGCATCAAGGAAATCAAACGCCTCCTGCATCAGGACGGCCGAGATGTGGTTGCCGATGGAGCCGACCGGAAAGCCTTCCTCGATGGTGACGCAGCGGTTGGTTTTCCGGACCGAGGCGATCACGCTGGCGGTATCCATGGGGCGCAGGGTGCGCAGATCGATCACCTCGGCGCTTATGCCGCCCTGGGCAAGGATCTCCGCCGCTTCCAGAGCATAACTCATGCCGATGCCAAAGCTGACCAGCGTGACATCACGCCCCTCGCGCCAGATCCGCGCCTTGCCAAAGGGCACAGTGAAATCCTCCAGCACCGGCACGTCGAAGGCGCGGCCATAAAGGCTCTCGTTTTCAAGGAAGATCACCGGATTGGGATCGCGGATGGCGGATTTCAGCAGGCCCTTGGCGTCCGAGGCGGAATAGGGCATCGCGACCTTCAGTCCTGGAATATGGGCGTACCAGGCCGCATAATCCTGAGAATGCTGCGCGCCCACACGGGCGGCGGCACCATTTGGCCCCCGGAATACCAGCGGCGCGCTCATCTCCCCGCCGGACATATACAGCGTCTTGGCGGCGGAATTGACAATCTGATCCATAGCGGACATAGCAAAGTTGAAGGTCATGAATTCGACAATCGGGCGCAATCCGCCAAAGGCAGCCCCCACCGCGATCCCGGCAAAGCCATGTTCGCTGATCGGCGTGTCGATCACGCGCTTTGATCCGAATTCCTCCAGCAGGTTCTGGCTGATCTTGTAGGCGCCCTGATATTCGGCGACCTCTTCGCCCATCAGAAACACCGTGTCGTCGCGGCGCATCTCTTCGGCCATGGCATCGCGCAAGGCCTCGCGCACGGTCTGGGTCTTGACCTTGGTGCCCTCGGGCCAGTCAGCAAACAGCGGCGGTGCGGCATCGGGGCGGGGTGCTTTGGGTGCGGCCCGGGCGGTTGCAGCGGTGCGTGGCGCTTTTTGGGCCTTTGCTGTGCTGTCCTCCACCCCGTTCAGGACTGCAATCGGGGTGTTGACCTTGATCCCGGCGGTGCCTTCGGCGACCAGCAGCATGCCGATCACGCCCTCAGAGACAGCTTCGAACTCCATCAATGCCTTGTCCGTCTCGATCTCGGCTAGGATGTCACCAGAGCTGACCCGGTCCCCCGCCTTGACCAGCCATTTCGACAGCGTGCCGTCCTCCATCGTGGGGGACAGAGTCGGCATGAGGATTTCCATGGGCATGCGTCGTCTCCTCAGGCCTGCAGATCGGCGGTGATATCGGTCCAAAGCTCAGAGGCTTCCGGTTCGGGATTTTCGCGGGCGAACTCTGCAGCGGCGTTGACGATGCCCTTGATTTCCTTGTCGATGGCTTTCAGGGCGTCTTCGGTCGCATGTTTGCCGCTCAGCAGAATGTTGCGGACATGGTCGATGGGATCGCGCTCGGATCGCATCTTCTGAACCTCTTCGCGGGTGCGGTACTTGGCCGGATCGGACATGGAATGGCCCCGATAGCGGTAGGTCTTGATTTCCAGGATATACGGCCCCTTGCCGGTGCGGCAGTGGTGGACCGCCGTGTCGCCTGCGGCCTTGACCGCCAGCACATCCATGCCGTCAACCTCCTGACCCTTGATCCCATAGGCCGCACCACGTTCCCAGAGCGAGGGCGACTGGGTCGCGCGCCGCACACTTGTGCCCATGGCATATTGGTTGTTCTCGATCACGAAGATCACCGGCAGATCCCAAAGGTTGGCCATATTGTAGGTCTCATGGACCTGACCCTGATTGGCGGCGCCATCCCCGAAATAGGCGAATGTCACACGATCGCTGCCCCTGTATCTGTCGGCAAAGGCAAGGCCTGCGCCGATCGGCACCTGTGCGCCAACGATGCCATGGCCGCCGTAGAAATGCTTCTCTTTCGAAAACATGTGCATAGAGCCGCCCTTGCCCTTGGAATAGCCGCCCGTGCGGCCCGTCAGCTCGGCCATGATCGCGTTGGGATCCATGCCGCAGGCCAGCATGTGGCCGTGGTCGCGATAAGAGGTGATGCGCTTGTCGCCCTCTTCGGCGGCGGCCTCAAGGCCCACGACAACCGCTTCCTGACCGATATAGAGGTGACAGAACCCCCCGATCAGACCCATGCCGTAAAGCTGGCCGGCCTTTTCCTCGAACCGGCGGATCAGCAGCATGTTGCGATAGTAGCGGGTCAGCGTCTCGGCCGAGACCTCTGCCGGCGTGGTGCTTTTGCGGATCGCCATGTACAGGATCCCCCCCAGGGTGCGTCGGATGGTTCAGCGTTAAACCAGTCTCAGGGTAAAACCCCAGTGCGCCCGAGTAAAGCGCGCTGATGGTCGATGTGTTGATGGTCGATGCTCGGGGTGGCATGAATTCCGGAAAACAATTTTGTCCGGAAATTTCTGAAGGGTGCGCTGTATATTCTTGAGGAAGAAAATGCGCCGACCGCGACAGTCATGCTGTCAGCGCACGGTGATCTCATCCGTGCGCATCAGGCCCAGCACGTCCCGCGCCTGCTGATCCAGCAGGTCAAGGTCCAGATAGTCGTCCGACAGGCGTCTGGTCAGGTTTTCCATCCGGTCCACCTCGATCTGCACTTGGCGCAATTCCTCTGTCAGGTGCTGGGATTCGATGATGATCTCGGCGCGGCGGAATACGCCATAATCCCCCTGCACGGCGGCAAAGGTGAAATAGGCCCCAAGGCTGAGGGTGATGGTGAAAAAGACCAGCGCGCCAAGCGCGGGGGGGGTGCGAAGGATGCTCATGGCTCTGCCTCTGGGTCGCGCCTCTTGCGGGCGCGCCCATTGGTTATGCCACAAACACCCCGCGATGGGAATCCCCCAGAGGGGAGTCCCGCAAAGTCTCAGCCCAGTGCTGCCACACCCGGCAGGGTCTTGCCTTCCATCCACTCAAGGAACGCGCCACCGGCGGTCGAGATATAGGTGAAATCCTTGGCTGCATCCGCCTTGTTCAGTGCGGCCACCGTGTCACCGCCACCTGCAACCGATACCAGCTTGCCCTCGCGCGACAGCTTGGCGGCGTGGGCGGCGGCCGCATTTGTCGCCGCATCAAAGGGGGCAATTTCAAACGCACCGAGTGGCCCGTTCCAGATCAGTGTCTTTGCCCGTTCCAGCGCCTGACCGACGTGAAAGACACTGTCGGGACCAGCATCCAGAATCATCGCGTCCGCCGGGCAGTTCTCGGCCAGAACAACCTCGTTCTCGGCGCCGGCCTTGAACTCGCGCGCCACAACCACGTCGCGCGGCAGCAGGATCTCGCAGCCACCCTTGGCGGCCTTTTCGGCGATTTCCCGCGCGGTGCCGGTCATGTCATGCTCGCACAGCGACTTGCCTACATCCACGCCCTGTGCCGCAAGAAAGGTGTTCGCCATCCCGCCGCCGATCACCAGAATATCGACTTTTTCCACGAGGTTCGAAAGCAGCTCCAGCTTGGTCGACACCTTCGCGCCGCCCACAACCGCCAGAACCGGACGCTCGGGATTGCCCAGCGCCTTTTCCAGCGCGCTCAGCTCGGCCTCCATCAGGCGGCCCGCGCAGGACGGCAGCAGCCGCGCCAGTGCTTCGGTCGAGGCATGGGCGCGGTGCGCAGCAGAAAACGCGTCGTTGCAATAAATGTCGCCCAGCTTGGCCATCTCCGCTGCCAGATCGGGGTCGTTCTTTTCCTCACCCGCATGGAAACGGGTGTTTTCCAGCAGCAGAACCTGTCCCGGCTGCAGCGCCGCCACAGCGGCCTCGGCGGCCGGGCCGACGCAATCGGCCACAAAAACTACGTCCACACCCAGGACACTTTCCAGCGTGGGCACCAGCTGCTGCAGGCTCATCTCTGGCACGACCTTGCCTTTAGGGCGGTCGAAATGCGCCAGCAGGACCGGCTTGCCACCCTGTGCCAGAATATCGGCAATGGTGGGGGCAATCCGCTCGATCCGGGTGGCGTCGGTCACGCGGCCATCTTCCAGCGGCACGTTGATATCGACCCGCACCAGCACGCGTTTGCCGTTCAATTCCAACTGATCAAGTGTCTTCCAGCCCATGGGACCCTCCTGCAAAATGTTGCCCCGAGGTTTGACGGAGCCCGCGAGAGAGGTCAATCCACCGTCTTGGCATTCAGGCAGCGGCACATTACCTAAGGCGCAACGCCTAAGCTAAGGGAGCATGACATGGCTGATATCAAAGACCCCGAGAACACGATCCTGCTGGAACTCAAGGACGGCACCGTCACAATCGAGCTTCTGCCCGACGTCGCCCCCAAACATGTGGAGCGGATGAAGACGCTCGCGCGTGCCGGCGCTTATGACAACGTCTGCTTTCACCGGGTGATCGACGGCTTCATGGCCCAGACCGGCGATGTGGCCAACGGCAACATGGAAAAGGATTTTAACCTGCGCTCTGCCGGCACAGGTGGGTCAGAGCACCCCGATGTGCCCGCCGAATTCTCCAAGCTGCCGCATGACCGTGGCACCATTGGTGCGGCGCGCAGCCAGAACCCGAATTCGGCGAATTCGCAGTTCTTCATCAACTTCAAGGACAACCATTTCCTGAACGGTCAGTACACGGTCTATGGCCGGGTGATTTCCGGCATGGAACATGTGGACGCCATCACCAAGGGCGAGCCGCCCGCGAACCCCGACCGTATGGTATCGGTCAAGGTGGCCGCAGATGCATAAGCTTGCGCTGCTGCTGGCACTGGTCGCGAGCCCGGCTCTGGCCACTGACCTGAAGGTCGACGTCGCCGGAGAGGCGAATGGCACGATCACCATTCACCTCTTTGACGATGTAGCGCCCAAACATGTGGCGCAGATCACCTCCTTGGCCAAGGAAGGTGCCTATGACGGCGTCGTCTTTCACCGGGTGATCGACGGCTTCATGGCCCAGACCGGTGATGTGGAATTTGGCAAGGCAGGCGCGAACATAAGCCAGGCCGGCATGGGCGGCTCTGATCTGCCGGATATTCCGGCAGAATTCTCGGACCTGCCATTCGAGCGTGGCGTTGTCGGCATGGCCCGCAGCCAGAGCCCGGATTCGGCCAATTCGCAGTTCTTCATCATGTTCGCCCCCGGCGACTTCCTCAACGGTCAGTACACCGTTGTGGGCGAGGTCACCGATGGCATGGATGTGGTCGATGCGATCAAACGCGGCACCGGGGCCAATGGTGCCGTTGTCGGGGAACCGGATCGCATGACCTCGGTGCGCGTCACCGAATAAAACGGCGCTTTGCGTGAAAGAGGGGGCGGGGGCAGGCTGCAAGGCCGCCCCCGCCTTCTGCATGTGAGGGGGTTGATCAAAACGTCCCGTGTGTCATCCAGCTGAAATCACCCGGCGGGTTCAAAGCCCATGATAAATTGGCGCAACCCCAGCGCAGCCCCGGCAAAGCTCACAGCCGCGTTGCAGGCCAGCCGGGAACAGCCGCCCAGCCCCAGAAATAGGCCCCAAACCGGCCAATCGCCAGATGTTCGCAAGTCTTGTTCAGCACGCCTGCTCCCTCCCCCAGAGCTTAGATGAAGTGAGGGCAAAGTATGTGGACGCATTCTTATACGTGCAAGTGACGTCTGGTCAGGACAAGGCTGACACGACCTGTGCTCAGTCGTCCTTGCAGAACAAGTCGTAGACGCATTCCAGCATCTTGCGCGGGCGGTCATCGGCCAGACGGTAATAGATCGTCTTGCCATCCCGGCGCGGCACGACCAGCCCTTCGAGCCGCAGACGTGACAACTGCTGCGACACGGCGGCCTGCCGCGCGGACAGCAGGTCCTCAAGCTCGGTCACCGACTTTTCGCCAGTCACCAGATGGCACAGGATCATCAGACGCCCCTCGTGGCTGATCGCCTTGAGAAAGGCCGCGGCATTGCTGGCCTTGTCTGCGATGCGGTCAAATTCCGCGTCGGACATGTCGTTGCTCAGGACGGGCAGGGTCATTGCGAAAGATCCGGTTCGTTGAAGGAAAAATGCGGTGAGGGTCGGGGGAGGTGCATCACGAGGCCCCCGGCGTGAAATCTGTGTGGTCCTGCAGGATCTTACCGAGCAGCCCCCAAAAGAAATCCTCGCCCGGGTAGCCTTCGATCCTTGCCTGTTCCTGGCCGTCGTCAATCAGGATGAAGGTCGGCGTAAAGGTCACCTTGCGGGCATAGCTGATGCCCTCGGGCGGGCCCGCGCGCAGTTCGGCACGCACAAGCGGGGCAAACTGACCCTCGGGCGTCTTGGGGTAGATCGGCGCGATGGCCTTGTCCCACATGGCGCAATGGACACAACCGGGTTGCTGCACCATGATCAGCGTCGGATCGGCGCTTGCGGACCCTGTCCACAGCGCCAGAACGGCCGCGAGGCTTGCGATTATCCGTGACATGGGACCATGATCCGATTGACGTTTCCTGATCGCACAACATAATCTGAATATGTGAATTGATCAAGGACAGGCCCCCGAAATGCTGGACATGTCGTTTGCCGGTGCCGCTTTCGCAGGCATCCTGAGCTTTTTTACCCCCTGCATCCTGCCGATGGTGCCGTTTTACCTGTGTTATATGGCGGGGCTGTCGATGTCGGAGCTGCGCAGTGACGCGGGCATCGCGCCGGGCGCGCAACGGCGTCTGCTGCTGTCCTCGGTGTTCTTTGCGCTGGGGGTTACAACGATCTTTGTGCTGATGGGGATGGGGGCGACCGCGCTGGGGCAGGCCTTTGCCGACTGGCGCCAGCCGCTCAGCTATCTGGCGGCATTGGTGCTGCTGGTGTTCGGCCTGCATTTTCTGGGTGTGATCCGGGTGCCGCTTCTGTACCGCGAGGCGCGGATGGAAAGCACCGCTGAACCCACCACCGTGCTGGGCGCCTATCTTATGGGGCTGGCCTTTGGCTTTGGCTGGACACCCTGCGTGGGGCCTGCGCTGGCGTCGATCCTGATGATCGCCTCGGGCATGGGGGATATCTGGCGGGGGGGGCTGCTGCTTATGGTCTACGGTCTGGGTATGACCGCGCCTTTTGTGGTGGCAGCGCTGTTCTCGGGCCCGTTCCTGCGCTGGACGGCGCGGCATCGCGGCGCACTGGCCTATACCGAAAAGGTGATGGGTGTCATGCTGATCATCTTTGCGTTCCTGATCGTGACGGACAGCGTCAATCTGATTGCCGATGCGTTGATCCGCTGGTTTCCGGGGTTTACATCACTTGGCTGATAAGGGGGCACTATGAAACGTTTGATGATGACGGCGGCGGCGATGCTGATGGCACTGCCGGTCTGGGCGGCAGAGCTGGGCGACGATGGCCTGCACAAAACCGAATGGATGCGCGACACCTTCAAGGATCTGCGCGAGGATCTGGCCGAGGCCAATTCCGAGGGCAAGCGTCTGGTGCTGTTCTTTGAACAGCGCGGCTGCATCTACTGCACCAAGATGCACGAAGAGGTGTTCCCGCGCCCCGAGATCAGCAAATACATCGCCGACAACTACTTTGTCGTGCAGCTGAACCTGCACGGCGACACCGAAGTCACCGATCTGGACGGCGAGGTGCTGAGCGAAAAGCAGGCGGCGCGCAAATGGCGTGTGATGTTCACCCCGACCATCCTCTTCCTGCCCGAAGAGGTGCCAGAGGGTGAGTCGGCAGCCGATGCGGCCGTGGCAACCATGCCGGGGGCCTTTGGGCCGGGCACCACGCTGGATATGTTCACTTGGGTGAATGAAAAGCGATATGCGCTTGATACCGATGAGGATTTTCAGCGATACCATGCCAGAATGATTCAGGAACGCGATAACGGCAAGACAGACTAATATGCGCAAGAATTCATTTGTGTGAATGTGTGTTGCGCAAGGCAGTCGTCATGCTACGCTGAATGTCACGCTGATACGACACGACATCGAAAAGCCTAGGGAGGGACCATGAGATTCACAACACTCACTCTGGCCATGACGCTGGCAGCAGGCGCGGCATATGCCAACCCGGTTGCGCCGGGCGACGTGTCCTTCAGCGACACCGGTGCCATTGCGGAGTCGCTCACCGGAACACCCGGCGATGCCGCATCAGGCGCCAAGGTGCTCGCGGACCGTGGGGCGGGCAACTGCGTCGCCTGTCACAAGATCTCGTCGCTGGATGCGGCGTTTCAGGGCACTGTCGGCCCGAGCCTCGACGGTGTGGGTGACCGCTGGGACAGTGCGCAGCTGCGCGGCCTTGTCGCCAATGCCAAACATACTTTTCCGGGCACGATCATGCCGTCTTTCTACAAGACTGCCGGGTATATCCGCCCGGGTGACGAATTCAGCGGCAAGGCGGCCAAGGGCGATCTGCAGCCGCTGCTCAGCGCCGAGCAGGTCGAGGATGTTGTGGCCTTCCTGACGACGCTGAAACAACAGTGACCGGCCCCAAAGTCATACGCGGTCTGAGCCAGAAGTGAAGCGCATCGCGCTGAGAGACACAGAGCGCCCCGTCCGCGCCGCAAGATAAGGAGACCACAATGGATTTCACAAGACGCGAAGCTCTGGCCATGGGGGCAGGTGCCGCGCTGGTCAGCTTTCTGCCCTTTCGCGCCAATGCTGCGGCGGTCGATGATCTGATCGCCGAATTCACCGGCGGGGCCGAGATGGCCGACAGAGGGGTCGAGCTGATCGCGCCCGAGATTGCCGAGAACGGCAACACCGTGCCGATCGAGGTCAGCGCCCCCGGTGCCAGCGCCATTCTGGTGCTCGCCGCAGGCAACCCGACGCCGCCCGTGGCGAAATTTGCCTTTGGCCCGCTGGCCGGCAGTCAGACCGCCAGCACACGCATCCGCCTCGCCGGGACGCAGGACGTGATTGCCATTGCCCAGCTGGGCGACGGCACCTTCGCGCGCACGAGCAAGACGATCAAAGTCACCATCGGCGGCTGCGGCGGCTGAGTTAAGGAGTCAGACACATGGCATCAGGCGTAAAACCCCGCGTCAAGGTTCCCGCTTCGGCCTCTGCCGGAGAGGTGATCACCATCAAGACGCTGATCAGCCACCAGATGGAATCCGGCCAGCGCAAGGACAGCGACGGCAACAAGATCCCGCGGTCGATCATCAACCGCTTCACCTGCGACTTTAACGGTGAAAACGTGATCGACGTCACGATGGAACCAGCGATCTCGACCAACCCGTATTTCGAATTTCAGGCGACTGTGCCGGAAACGGGCGAATTCAAGTTCACATGGTATGATGACGACGGCTCTGTCTACGAAGACAGCAAACCGATCACCGTCGGCTGAGAACAGCAGCGACCGGGCCTGCAAAAGGTCCGGCGCCCCAATGGGAGGGACAAGATGCTGAGAACAACAACCGCTCTGGCGGTCGGCCTCATCGCCACGGCGACACTTGGCTGGGCCGATGCGGACGAAAACGAACTCGTCGTGAATGGCGAGATCGAGATCACCACACATGCCCCAGCCCCGGCCTATGTTGATGGCCTGACCGAGATCTATTCCGGCTGGCGGTTCCGTGAACCGGACACCCAGCTGACCCAGATGGACGATTTCGACAATCCCGCCTTTCTGGCGGTCGACGCCGCACAGATCACCTGGGACACGGTCGAGGGTGAGGCGGGCAAATCCTGCGCCTCCTGCCACGGCGACGTGATGGAAAGCATGAAAGGCGTGCGCGCGACCTATCCCAAGTGGAATGAAACTGCCGGAGAGGTCCGCACCCTCGCCATGCAGATCAACGACTGCCGGACCGAGAACCTCAAGGCCGAGCCTTATGATTACACCTCGGGCAAGATGACCGCGATGGAGGCGCTGATTTCCGTGCCCTCGCGCGGCATGCCGGTCAACGTGGCGGTTGATGGTCCGGTGCAATCCACCTGGGAGCAGGGCAAAGAGATGTATTACACGCGCTACGGTCAGCTTGAGCTGTCCTGCGCGAATTGCCATGAGGACAATTATGGCAACTACATCCGCGCCGACCACCTGAGCCAGGGTCAGATCAACGGCTTTCCGGTGTACCGCCTCAAGAACACCAAGCTCAATCAAGTGCAGGACCGGTTTCAGGGCTGTATCCGCGACACCCGCGCTGAAACCTTCAGCGCCGGCAGCCCGGAATTTGTGGCGCTTGAGCTTTATGTCGCCTCGCGCGGCAACGGTCTTGGGGTCGAAGCCCCCTCAGTCCGCAACTGATCCAATCCCCCGCGCGGCACGGCCTGCGCGGGGTTTTTCACTGACAATCCATGCATACATGCGCATGTGTAATTTTCGGAAGGGTCCGCAATGATCTCTCGTCGCGACTTCATGCAGGTTTCCATGGCCGCCTCGGCTTTGGTCGGGGGCAGCGGGTTCGGCAACTGGTCGCGCCTTGCCGCGCAGCAGCGGCTGACGCAGGACCAGCTGTTGCAGTTCGACACCTTCGGGAATGTGTCGCTGATCCACATCACCGACATCCATGCCCAGCTGAAACCGATCTATTTCCGCGAACCCGAGGTGAATATCGGCGTCGGTGACAACCGGGGAAAGGTGCCGCATGTGACCGGCGCGGATTTCCGCAGGCTTTACGGCATCGACGATGGCGCGCCCTCGGCCTATGCGCTGACCTATAATGACTTCTCGGCGCTCGCGGCGGAATATGGCCGCGTTGGCGGGTTGGACCGGGTGGCAACCGTGGTGAATGCGATCCGCGCCGAACGACCCGATGCGATCCTGCTGGATGGCGGCGACACCTGGCACGGGTCCTACACCTGCTACCAGACGGCGGGGCAGGACATGGTCAATGTGATGAACGGGCTGAAGCCGGACGCCATGACCTTTCACTGGGAATTCACCCTCGGCTCTGAGCGTGTGAACGAGATTGTCGCCGGGCTGCCCTTTGCCGCGCTCGGTCAGAACATTTTTGATGCCGAATGGGACGAACCGGCCGAAGCTTTCGCGCCTTACAAGTTCTTTGAACGCGGCGGGGTCAAGATTGCCGTGATCGGTCAGGCTTTTCCCTATATGCCCATCGCCAACCCCGGCTGGATGTTCCCCGAATACTCCTTTGGTATCCGTGACCAGCATATGCAGGAAATGGTGGACGAGGTCCGCGCACAGGGCGCCGGTCTGGTGGTTCTGCTGTCGCACAACGGCTTTGACGTCGATAAAAAGATGGCCAGTGTGGTGACGGGCATCGACGTGATCCTGTCCGGTCACACGCACGACGCGCTGCCCGAACCCGTGCTGGTGGGGCAGACGATCATCGTCGCCTCAGGCTCCAACGGTAAATTTGTGTCGCGCGTCGATCTGGATGTGCGCGACGGGCGGATGATGGGATTCCGCCACAAGCTGATCCCGATCTTCTCGGACGTGATAACTCCCGACCCCACCATGACCGCGCTGATCGACGCACAGCGCGCCCCGTATGAGGCCGAGATGTCCGAGGTGATCGGCAAAGCCGGCAGCCTGCTCTACCGCCGTGGCAACTTCAACGGCTCTTGGGATGACGTGATCTGTGACGCGCTGCTGTCCGAACGCGAGGCAGAGATTGCCCTGTCGCCCGGCGTGCGCTGGGGTCCGTCGATCCTGCCCGGTCAGGACATCACGCGCGAGGATATCTGGAACATGACTTCCATGACCTATCCCAACGCTTACCGCACCGAAATGACGGGGGAATACCTCAAGGTGGTGATGGAGGATGTGGCCGACAACCTGTTCAACCCGGACCCGTTCTACCAGCAGGGCGGCGACATGGTGCGCGTGGGTGGCATCGGCTACCGCATCGACGTGACCAAACCACAGGGCGAACGGATCTCGGACATGACGCTGCTGTCCACCGGCGACGCGATCGACCCCGCCCGCAGCTATGTGGTGGCCGGCTGGGCAAGCGTCAATGAAGGCACCGAAGGCCCGCCGATCTGGGACGTGGTCGAAAGCCACATCCGCAAGCAGGGCACGGTGACACCTGCGGACAACACGAGTGTGACGGTGGTCGGGGCCTAGGCCCCACCACCCGCCCGCATACATGAAAAATTTGGCATTTTCATTCACATAAGCGCATGTGTTGATATGAAGGGAGGCAGGACATGACGTTCGATACCAATCCAAAACAGGCCTCGCGCCGGGCGTTCCTGAGGGGAACGCTTGCGGCGGGCGGCACACTGGCCGGGGCGGGGATGGTCCGCGCCGGCGATCCGCTGATCACCGAAGTGCAGACCTGGGCGCAGGGCTTTGGCTGTTCCAGCGCCATATCGGATCATGGCGGTGTCTGGGGCGCTGATGTTCTGGCGGCCTTTCTCGCCAACCCAATGGCCGCAGTGAGCGGCACCAGAATGGCCTTTGCCGGTCTGAAGAAAGACGCGGATATCGCCGGGATGGTCGGTTATCTGCGCAGCACCGCACCCTGAGTGCGGACAGACAAGACGATCTGAACCGGGGCGCCTGCGGGCGTCCCCGGCTTTGTGTCGGTGCTGTGGTCGCGGGGTGGTTGTCGGCTGAACCTCGTAACCCTATTTGATGACGGACCCTTGCAGGCAGGAGTCACCAACACTAAGACTCTGGTAACCGCAAGACGCTAGACACTTTACACATCAGCAGCAGGCAGGCCGACATGAGAGACCCAGTAGAAACCTATATGAACCTTGTGCCCATGGTGGTTGAACAGACCAGCCGTGGCGAACGCGCCTATGACATCTTTTCGCGCCTGCTCAAGGAACGGATCATTTTCATCAACGGCCCGATCCACAGCGGGATGAGCCACTTGGTCGTGGCCCAGTTGCTGCACCTTGAGTCAGAGAATCCGTCCAAGGAAATCAGCCTGTATGTCAACTCGCCCGGGGGCGAGGTGACAGCGGGCCTCTCGATCTATGACACCATGCAGTACATCAAACCGAAGGTGTCTACACTGGTCTGTGGCATGGCCGCCTCAATGGGGTCGGTGATTGCGATCGGCGGCGAAAAGGGCATGCGTTTTGCCCTGCCGAATGCCGAAATCATGATTCACCAGCCCTCAGGCGGATCGCAGGGCATGGCCGAAGATATCCTGATTTCGGCCCGTCACATAGAAAAAACGCGCGAGCGGATGTATCAGCTTTACGTGAAGCATTCCGGTCAGACCCTCAAAGCGGTTCAAAAGGCGCTTGATCGCGATCTGTGGATGACGCCCGAAGAGGCCAAGGATTGGGGCCATATCGACGAGATCGTGACAAGCCGCGAAGCCGTTGAAGAAGCAAAGTCTTAAGATCGCATTAAGGTCTGCGGGCGATAACACCCGCCCGCAGCAAAATTTGCGATTGTAGAGCGGAAATGCCTGTCTTAGACTGACGGGAACTTAGCGGCTGGCAGGGATTTCACCGTCGTGGAACGCTGCCGGGCGGTGAAGAAAGGTGCGAAATGGCGACGAATTCTGGCGGTGACAGCAAGAACACCCTTTACTGTAGCTTCTGTGGCAAAAGCCAGCATGAGGTCCGCAAACTGATCGCCGGGCCGACCGTGTTCATCTGCGACGAATGTGTCGAGCTGTGCATGGACATCATCCGGGAAGAGACCAAAGGCTCGGGCCTCAAGGCGGCTGACGGTGTTCCGACCCCGCGTGATATCTGCAATGTGCTCGACGATTACGTCATCGGTCAGCAGATGGCGAAACGCGTGTTGTCGGTTGCGGTGCACAATCACTACAAACGTCTGAACCACAGCCAAAAGACCAACGATATCGAGCTGAGCAAATCCAACATCCTGCTGATCGGCCCCACCGGCTGCGGCAAGACGCTGCTTGCACAGACGCTGGCGCGCATCCTGGATGTGCCGTTCACAATGGCGGATGCAACCACACTGACCGAGGCTGGTTACGTGGGCGAGGATGTGGAAAACATCATCCTCAAGCTGCTGCAATCCTCGGAATACAATGTCGAACGCGCGCAGCGCGGCATCGTCTATATTGACGAGGTCGACAAGATCACCCGCAAATCCGAAAACCCCTCGATCACCCGCGACGTCTCGGGTGAGGGTGTGCAACAGGCCTTGCTCAAGCTGATGGAAGGCACGGTTGCCTCCGTTCCGCCGCAGGGCGGGCGCAAGCATCCGCAGCAGGAATTCCTGCAGGTCGATACGACCAACATCCTGTTCATCTGCGGCGGTGCCTTTGCGGGTCTGGATCGGATCATCTCGCAGCGCGGTAAGGGCTCTGCCATGGGCTTTGGTGCCGATGTGCGTGACGTCGAATCGCGCGGCGTGGGCGAGGTCTTCAAAGAGCTTGAACCAGAGGATCTGCTGAAATTCGGTCTGATCCCGGAATTCGTCGGCCGTCTGCCGGTTCTGGCGACGCTCGAAGATCTGGACGAAGACGCGCTGGTCACCATCCTGACCCAGCCGAAAAACGCCTTGGTCAAGCAATACCAGCGCCTGTTCGAAATGGAAGACACCGCGCTGACCTTCACCGACGACGCGCTGACGGCGATTGCGAAACGGGCCATTGCGCGCAAGACCGGTGCCCGTGGCCTGCGCTCGATCCTCGAAGCGATCCTGCTCGAAACCATGTTCGAACTTCCCGGCATGGACGATGTGATCGAGGTTGTGGTGAACGAAGAGGCGGTGAATTCCGACGCCAGGCCTCTGATGATCTACGCCGACCAGAAGAAAGAGCCTGCAACAGCGGGCTGATCTTTCCTCATGGGACGACCAAAGGGCGGGGGAAACCCCGCCCTTTTTGCATCCGGGGCCTGCCGGATCATATTGACTTTGTCGCGGCCAGAGGATTGATCTGATCCGTCTTGGCCACCCCAGAAAGGACCTCCTCATGACCATCAAACGCATCCATTCCGGCAGTCCTTTCGAGGAAAAGATCGGCTATTGCCGCGCCGTTGTCGCCGGTGGCTTTGTGCATGTGGCCGGAACGGTGGGGCAGGGCGACACGGTCGAAGAACAGTGCCGCACGGCGCTTGGCACCATCGGCTGGGCCCTGCGTCAGGCCGGGGCGGGCTTTTCTGATGCTGTCCGGGTGACCTATTATCTGCCGCTCGCATCGGATTTCGAAAAATGCTGGCCGATCCTAGCGGAAACCTTCGGGGACAATCCGCCGGTCGCCACGATGATCGAATGCGGCTTGATCGATGCGAAATACCGCATCGAAATCGAACTGACCGCACTGGCACCTCAGACCCTTTGAATTGTAGGCGAAAATCCGGCTGTCCCGGGGGCTGAGGATGCAGCTGCGGCAAGGCCGCGCTGGACCTTGATCCCGGGATGGTTCATAGAGGGCACAGACCTTCAGAGGAGTCATCCATGGGCATTCTCAGCACCCTTTTGCGCGCCGTGACATGGTGGAACGGCCAGACGCTCAACACCCAACTCTACACTTGGCGCAAAGGCCAGCGGGTGGGCGATGACTCGCAAGGGAACATCTTCTATCAGACCGCTGACGGCAAGCGGCGCTGGGTCATCTTCAACGGCGAAGCCGAAGCCACGCGGATCGGTCCGGAATGGCACGGCTGGCTGCATCACACCTATCAGGAACCCCCGACCGAACGGCCCATGGCCCACAAGGTCTGGGAAAAACCGCATCAGGAAAACCTCACGGGCACGGCGCAGGCCTATGCGCCTGCCGGGTCGATCCGCCGCGTGACCCCGAAGGATCGAAGCGATTACGAGGCGTGGAGCCCGGAATAACCATGTCCACAAATCAGAGCCGCAGCAGCGCATCGGCGTCCCTGACCCCGGTGAGACCCTGCGAAAAGAGGGTTAAATGATCCGTTTTGCAGTGCTTGTTATCTTGGCGATCACCACCTCTGCCTCCGCCCAGGAGGCCGTGACCGACACAAATGGCGCAACCCTGCGCGCTCTGGACAAGCTCAGCGGCAAAGTCACCGACATGCAGCTGTCCAACGGTGAACATCAGGCTCTTGGGCGCATTGATGTGGAACTGGACGATTGCCGCTACCCAGAGGATGACCCGGCAGGCGATGCCTATGCCTTTGTCACGATTCGCGAGACGGGCAAGCCGGATCCGATCTTTCGCGGCTGGATGGTCGCCTCGGCCCCGGCGCTGAACGCCATGGACCACCCGCGCTACGACGTCTGGGTCATGCGCTGCAGAACGTCCTGAGCGGACGCCGCCAGCGGCACCCCTGAAAAATCGGCTGTTTGTGCCACCGCCCGCTGCAGCCGGTTATGGTATTCGATCCGGCTGATTTCTACCGCGCCCAAAGACGCCAGATGCGGTGTCAGAAACTGCGTGTCAAACAGGGTGAACCCGGTGCGGTTCAGGTGATCCACCAGCCAGGTCAGCGCCAGCTTTGACGCATCGGTACGGCGCGAAAACATCGATTCGCCACAGAATGCCGCGCCGATGGTGACGCCGTAGACCCCGCCCGACAGAACCCCCTCCTGCCAGACCTCCAGCGAATGGGCGCGCCCAAGCGCAAAGAGGGTGGTGTAAAGCGCGCGAATCTCGGCATTGATCCAGGTCTCTGCACGGTCTGCGCAGGCGTCGATCACGCCGGTAAAATCCGTATTGATGGTGACGCTATAGCCACCCCGCACCAGCCTGCGCGCCAGACTGCGCGAGACGTGAAAGCCATCCAGCGGAAACACGCCCCGCCGCTGCGGGTCAACCCAAAAGATATCCGGGTCGTCGCGGCTTTCTGACATTGGAAAGATGCCGTTGCGATAGGCCTGCAACAACAGATCCGGCGAGACAGTCACGACGCCGCGCCGCCAAAAGTTTTCAGAAAACTTTTGGCAAGACTTTTTCGAAAAGTCTTGGGCGCAACCGCGCTCATGTCGCGCCTCAGCCCTGTTTCAGCGTCTGATCCAGCCAGTGTTCCAGCCAGTGGATGTTGTAATTGCCGGAATGGATGTCAGGCTCTTCCAGCAAGGCATGAAACAGCGGAATTGTCGTATCCACACCATCGACGATCAACTCGCCCAGCGCCCGGTTCAGACGCGCCAGCGCCTCTGTCCGGTCGCGCCCGTGCACGATCAGCTTGCCGATCAGGCTGTCGTAGTAGGGCGGGATCTTGTAGCCGTCATACAGCGCGGAATCGATCCGTACGCCCAGACCGCCCGGCGCATGGTACTGCGTGATCCGCCCCGGAGAGGGCGAGAAATTCGGCAGCTTTTCGGCATTGATGCGCACTTCGATCGCATGGCCGTTGATCTTCAGATCCTCTTGCACAAAGGACATCGGCAGCCCTGCGGCCACGCGGATCTGTTCGCGCACCAGATCAACGCCAAAGATCGCTTCGGTGACCGGGTGTTCGACCTGCAGGCGGGTGTTCATCTCGATGAAATAGAACTCACCCTGTTCATACAGGAACTCGACCGTGCCCGCGCCTGCATAGTTGATCTTGGCCACCGCATCGGCGCAGACCTTGCCGATCCGTGCGCGTTCTTCTTCGCTGATGCAGGGGCCGGGGGCCTCTTCCAGCACCTTCTGGTGCCGCCGCTGCAGCGAACAGTCGCGTTCGCCCAGATGCACCGCTCCGCCCTTGCCGTCGCCAAACAGCTGGATCTCGATATGGCGCGGCGTGGTCAGATATTTTTCGATATAGACTTCGTCATTGCCAAAGGCGGCCTTCGCTTCCGAGCGGGCGGTCAGAAAGGCGCGCTCCATCTCCGAATCATTCCGCGCAACCTGCATGCCGCGTCCGCCACCACCGGCTGTCGCCTTGATGATCACCGGATAGCCGATTTCGGCGCCCATGCTGCGGGCGCTGTCCAAGTCGGGTACAGCGCCGCCAGAGCCGGGAACGCAGGGCACACCCAGCGCCTTCATCGTCTCGATTGCGGTGATCTTGTCACCCATGACGCGGATATGTTCTGCGGTCGGCCCGATAAAGGTCAGCCCGTGGTCCTGGACGATCTGCACGAATTTCGCATTCTCGGACAGAAAGCCATAACCTGGGTGGATCGCCTGCGCGCCGGTGACTTCACAGGCTGAAATGATCGCTGGGATCGACAGGTAGCTGTCGGTCGACGAGGGCGGGCCGATGCAGATGGTTTCATCTGCCATGCGCACATGCATTGCGTCGCTGTCGGCGGTCGAGTGCACAGCCACAGAGGCGATACCCATCTCGCGGCAGGCACGGATGACTCGCAGGGCGATTTCTCCGCGGTTGGCGATCAGAATCTTGTCAAACATTGCCTGTGCCTTATTCGAGGATCACGAGCGGGGCGCCGTATTCGACCGGGGCGCCATCCTCGATAAGGATTCGCTTGACCGTGCCCGCGCGGGGCGCCGGGATGTGGTTCATCGTCTTCATCGCCTCGACGATCAGCAGCGTGTCGCCTTCGGACACCTGCTGGCCGACGCGGATGAAGGGCGGCGAGCCCGGCTCGCCTTGCATGTAGACCGTGCCAACCATGGGAGAGGTGACCGCGCCTGGATGGGATGCGGGATCTTCGGCCATTTCAGCCGCAGGGGCCGGTGCCGCTGGTGCCATTGGCGCGCCGTAGCCGGGCGCCGGGGGCGCAGCATAATTCTGGGCGGGGGCCGGCTGCATGCGGCTCACCCGGACGTTCAGACTGTCGTCTTCGCCATAATCCCGTTTGACCTGCAATTCGGTCAGATCGTTTTCACGCAAAAGTTCTGCAAGTGCCTGAATAAAGGCCACGTCAGAGTCATAAGTTTTCTTGGTCATGCCATCCTCGCCCGGTTCCTGTCGCGCGATGCCCTTGGGCTGCGCATGCGGTTGCCCGCTTATAGGACATCAGTCCGGGCATGAAAAGCGATGCTGTTGCGGCAGCCATTCTTGGCTCAGCGCCCGGCCCCGCTCACATGCTGTGGCGGGGGTCCGTGGCAGGGCAGGGGCGTTTCGCTCCAGGATCGGGCCTCAGGCGGTGATGCCCTCAATCTTTGCACCAGCGTCCTGCGCCATTTCGGAAAGCTGGCCATACCCCGACGATGACGGCGTTTGCGGCGCATCAGGGCGGGCTTCCTCAAACTGAACCTCGCTTTCCGTCTCTTCGGCGCCGGCGTCGCGGCGGACTTCATCCGCGTCTTTTTCGCGCTCTTCTGCGGTGTCCTGCAAAAGCGGGGCCTGCTGTTCCAACAGGGCGCTTATTTTCAGCTGCATGATAGACGGTGGCGCGACATGAGTCGCAGGGTCAGGCTGTCCACCGACGACCCGCCAGAACTGCGAGGGCGATTTTTCCTGCATCATGCCTGAGTCGCTGGACGATTGCTTTGAAACGGTGGGAACACGCGTTACACTTTTGGTCTGGTCGCTGGTTCCGGGCAGGCCGAAGGGATGGCCCGTCGAAATGGGGGCGGCCCAGGGGGGAAGGACCGAGAAGTGCATATGAAACTCCTTTTGGCTGACAGGGTAACAGAGGTTTACCTTATCACAAATTCTGCACCTATCTTTGCAAATAGCGCGGAAAATGGGGGGATTCGTTCACACTGGTTAACGTAACCACCTGTTTATAGTAACCAATTCCCCGTATCGCATGCTGGTTTTCCGGTTTTTGCGTTCCCGAGCAAGGCCCTGCGCCGCCGCTTCGCACCCCTCCTCCCCCTCGTCAGCGAGTACTTCGGCAGGTGCTGAAGACACGTCTCCGGTGGCCAACCTGCACACAAGCACCGCCCAGAACGCCTTTCCTTCCCTGCGGAAAGGCGCGCCCGGACCCCGGACCGGCAAACTCACAGAGTCCAGGCACTTGGTGCATGTCGGTTGAATTTCGAAGCCGTCATGGGAACCTCACACAGCTTTGTGACGTTAATCTGCCAGAAATCCTGACCGACAGTGGCGGGATCAAACAAAGGAACGTCACATGCTGGAATATGCAGGGCTGGGCGGCCTGATTGTCCTCGGGCTGGACCTCTACGCGATCATCTCGATCTTCGGGTCCAACCGCAGCACCGGATCAAAGGTGCTCTGGACATTGCTCATCCTCGTCCTCCCGATCCTTGGCTTCATCATCTGGCTTCTGGCCGGGCCTCGGTCGGTCGGCAGCCGCGTCTGACCTTTCCAATCAGGAGTTGAACACATGCTCTACTGGGCTCTTATGTTCTTTATCGTCGCAATCATCGCTGGTGTCTTCGGCTTTGGCGGTATCGCCTCTGCTTCTGCCGGGATCGCACAGATCCTCTTTGTGATCTTCCTCGTACTGTTCGTGGTCGCGCTGATCATGCGGTTTGTCCGCAAGGTCTGACACCCGCGCCCTAAGTCAACACGTGCAAAAGCGCGCCACGGAATTCCGGGCGCGCTTTTCTTTTTCCAGCGACGACGGTCGCTTCACCCGTGCCTCAGACCTTGAGCGTTTCTGTTGATGAAAAGAACATCGCCTGGGAAATTGCCGACCGCACCTGATCTTCGGAATAGGGTTTCGAAATCAGGAAGGCCGGTTCAGGCCGCTCGCCGGTCAGCAGACGCTCGGGGAAGGCGGTGATAAAGATCACCGGACGATCGCCAAGCTGGGCGAGGATGTCACGCACCGCATCCACACCCGACGAATTGTCCGCCAGCTGGATATCGGCCAAGATCAGGTCCGGCGCTTCGGATGTGCCAAGCTTGACCGCACCCTCGCGGGTCCGTGCCACACCTGTAACCCGGTGGCCCAGATCGGCCACGATGCTTTCAAGGTCCATGGCGATGATCGCCTCGTCCTCGATGATCAGAACCCGGCCGGAAATGCCGTCTGCCATTTCCTGGCGGGCAACATCCAGCAGCTTTTCGGCCTCGTCATCGCCGATCTGCATGATCTCGGCCACCTCGTCGATGGTGAATTCTTCGATCGTATGCAACAAAAGCGCCTCTCGGCTGTTTGTCGTCAGACGCTGGAGATGTTTTTGGGCAGCCGCCCGGGGGCCTGCATCCTCGGCTTCCACGGGCGCACCTGTGGTGACCCAGATACCGTGGAACATCGCGAACAACCCGGCCTTGGGTGAAGACGCCTCCTCGATGATGCTGCGGTCGGCCAGAACCGCCTCCAGAGTGGCTGCCGCATAGTTGTCACCACTGCTCTGACTGCCCGTCAGAGCGCGCGCGTAACGCCGAAGGTACGGCAGAGCAGCGCCAACTTCGCTGCTGAGATCCACCTGTGTCATGTTTATTGTCCTTCTTGCACTTTTTCTGGAACCAAACGTCTGCAGCGCCAGTTAGTTCCCGAGAAGAGCGCGGCAAAAGCGGTTTTTTGTCGTTTTCTCATGGCGCTGCGGCGCTGTCGACGGGTTGGGGTGCTGGGGCGCATCCAAAATACAAGGTAAGAGAATGGCGCAGGATCGCAACAAGGCACAGCAGTCACAAGTAATCGATGAAAACCTCAAGCGGGTTTATCAGGACATGCTGGACGAAAAAGTTCCCGACAGATTTCTGGATCTGCTCTCTCAGCTGAAAAATCAGCAGGGTGACGGAAATCATGGGGATACAAAATGAGCGGTGATCCCCGTGACGAGATCGTCGAACACCTTCCGGCGCTGCGTGCCTTTGCGCTCAGCCTGACGCGCAACGGCGCGCTGGCTGATGACATGGTGCAAGACAGCCTGGTGAAGGCCTGGACCAAGATCGACAGCTACCAGCCTGGCACCAACATGCGCGCCTGGCTGTTCACGATCCTGCGCAACACCTATTATTCCAACCGGCGCAAGGCCGGTCGCGAAGTCGCGGATGTCGACGGCGTCTACACCGCCTCGCTTTCCGAAAAGCCGGCTCATGACGGCCGCCTGCAGATGACCGATTTCCACGCGGCCTTTGCCAAACTCAACGATGAACAGCGCGAGGCGCTTATTCTTGTCGGGGCCTCCGGCTTTTCCTACGAAGAGGCGGCCGGCATGTGCGGCGTCGCTGTCGGCACAATCAAAAGCCGCACCAACCGCGCCCGTGCCCGCCTCGCTGAACTCATGCATCTCGACATGGGAGAGGCGCTGGAGATGACCGATGGTGCCACACTTGCGGTGATCTCAGGCAACAGAACAGCGTCGGTAGGTTAACATGATCGCAGCTGCAGGCCCCCGCCCGCTGCCCGGCGGGCTGGCGGCGCGCATCATCGGCTTTTTGTCGATCGCCCTCATTCCCCTGGGGGTGGTCGCCTATATGCAGACCGCGCAGCTGAGCGAAGAAACCCGTGCCCGCACGCAGCTCAGCCTTGCCGCACTGACGGAATCCGCCGCCTCTGGCGAACGTCAGACCATCTTGCGCGCTCTGGGCGCCGCTCAGGCGCTCGGCTCTGCGGCGATCCTGTTTCCGGACGATGACGCGCAGTGTTCCGCCCTGTTCAAGGAATACGTGACCTCAAAGCCCGGCGTGTCCTTCGCTGGTATCCTGTCCGAGGATGGCATCCTGCGCTGCTCTTCGTCTGGAGAGGTCATCGATATCTCGACTTCGCCGAATTTCCAGTTTATCGTCAACAATCCCCATTCGACCGTCCAGTTGAACGAGGCCCCCCGCATCAGCAAGACCGCGGTCCTGATGGTCGCCGAACCCTTTTATCGCAACGACACCCTCGCAGGTTATGTGGCGCTGTCGATCCCGGCGATCGGCCTGCGTGACAGCGCCTTGCCCGATCCCGACAGCGATATGGCCGAGTTGCTGACCTTCAACACCTCGGGGCAGGTGCTGTCCTCGCGCTCGCCCCGCGAACACACGGTTGAACTGCTGCCGGATGCGCTCGACCTTGCCACCCTGTCGCAAACCACCGCGCAAAGCTTCAAGGCGCGCAGCGCCGATGGTCAGACCCGGATCTTTGCTGTCGCCCCACTGGTGCCCGGGCTGGTCTACGCGCTCAGCATCTGGCCACAGGACGGCAGCGCTGCCACGGCCGTTCAGGTCAACGATTTTGCCAAGCTGCTGCCGTTCCTCATGTGGGCGGCCAGCGTCATCGTGGCCTTTCTTGCCATCAACCGTCTGGTGATCCGCCATGTGCGCACGCTCAGCCAGCAGATGCGCAACTTCGCCCGCAACCGCCGTGTGCCTCAGGTCACGGCCGGCGATCAGATGGCGCTTGAATTGCGCGACATGGAGAGCGATTTCCTGCACATGGCCGACGCCATCCTGCAGGACGAGGCGCAGCTTGAAAACGCCCTGCGCGAAAAGACGATCCTGCTGAAAGAGGTGCATCATCGGGTCAAGAACAACCTGCAGCTGATTTCCTCGATCATGAACATGCAGATCCGCCAAAGCGATTCCTATGAGACCCAACAGGTTCTGCGCCGTCTCCAGGAACGCATCCGCGGCCTCGCCACGATCCACCGCAACCTCTACCAGACCGAAGATCTGGGCCATGTGGATGCCGGGCGCCTGCTGGACGATCTGATCCATCAGATGTCTCTTGTGGCGGATCAAAGCCCGTCACGCGTCAAGCTTGAGACCAATCTTGAGCATGTCGAACTTTACCCGGATCAGGCGGTCCCGCTGTCACTGCTGACCGCAGAGGCGCTGACCAATGCGGTGAAATACATCCGCCCCGATCCGAATGGTGCCTCGCGTGTTTCGATCCGCTTCAACCGGGTGGGCGCAAACCGCGCAGTGATCGAGATTTCGAACACCTGCAGCGGAGAGGATTGTGAACCCTCAAACAGCACCGGGCTTGGCTCGCGTCTGATTCGTGCTTTTTCCACCCAGCTGGGCGGTGAACTTGAACAAGGCGCCATTGACGACATCTATACCGTGCGTGTCGAATTCACCCTGACCGATTTCATCCCCGAAGCGGGCGATTACTGACCGCCCCCGCAAAGGAGCAGCCCCAAGATGAGCGTTTCTCTGATAGATCTCCCCATGCCCCGCACAAACGCCGGTGAAATCCGCCGCGTTGGGGTCGAGGTGGAACTTGGTGGCCTGTCCGAGGAACGTGTGGCAGAGATCATGCAACAGGACCTGGGCGGCGATATCGACACCCGCCCCGAACAGGGGAGTGTCCTGCGTGGCAGCAGCCTTGGCGACGTCGAAGTGTATCTCGACAGCCGCTATTTGGCTGATGCCGAAACCCAGCTGGAAAAGTGCATCCGCGAAATCGCCGCCGCCGTGGTGCCGGTCGAAATCGTGACAGCCCCGCTGCAGCCTTCCGACATTCCGAAGCTGGATGCCGTCCTGCAAAGCCTGCGCAGGGCAGGGGCCACCGGCACCAATGCCGGCATCTTTCTCGGCTTCGGCGTGCATTTCAATCCAGAGGTGACGGGCACTGATCTCTCCGACGTCCTGCCGATCCTGACCGCCTTTGCGCTGTACGAGGATGCCTTGCGTGACGAGGCGCATATTGACCTGTCGCGCCGCGCGCTGCCCTTTGTCGATCCCTATCCGCGCGCGCTTGTGGATGCGCTGGCCCGGGGGGGCATCGCGGACATGACCGCGCTCATCGACCTTTACCTCAAAAAGGCACCGTCGCGGAACCACGCGCTCGATATGCTCGCTTTGTTCACCCATCTGGACCCGGATCGCGTGGGCAAGGTGATGGACCTCAAACCCATCGGCGCGCGCCCGACCTATCACTACCGTCTGCCCGATTGCCGCATGGACGAGGATGACTGGTCCCTCGCGCTGGAATGGAACCGCTGGGTGACGGTCGAAAAGATCGCGCAGAATGCCGCCCTCCTGGACCAGCTCAAAGACGGCTGGAAAAAGCACCGCGGCTCCTTCACCTCCCTGCGGGGGGACTGGACCAAGGCCTCAAGGACGATGGTGCAGGCAGCTTTATGAGCCTGCTCAGCAAGAAACATCGCCCCGTCATCGGTGTCACCGTCTCGCGCAAGTCAGGCTGGCGGATCTATCCGCTGATGAAGCTCAGCCTCTGGATCGCGGGCGCGCGCTCCGTGCGTTGGCAAAGCGGGTCGGAAAAGGTTGATCTGAACGCAGTTGATGGCGTCATCATCGGCGGCGGCGACGACATCGCCCCAACGCTTTATGGTGGCGAGTTGCGCATGGGCGTCCGCCTCGATCCCGACCGCGACGCGCTGGAAAAGGCCGTGCTTGAAGGCGCCTTCGAAAAACGCCTGCCGATCCTCGGGATCTGTCGCGGTTCGCAGATGCTCAACATTGTGCTCGGCGGAAATCTGCATCAGGACGCCTATCGCGTCTACGATTCCAAACAATACAAGACGATACTGCCGCGCAAATGTGTGAATGTGACTCCTGACAGCCTGCTCTACCGCACCACGCGGCAGGCGCAGGTCTATGTCAACGCGCTGCATTCTCAGGCCGTTGACCGTCTGGGCGATCAGCTACGTGTCGCTGCGCGCGACAGCGGTGGCATGATCCAGGCCATCGAACGCACCACAGACCCCTTTGCCATGGGCGTGCAGTGGCATCCCGAACACCTGTTCTACCGCCGCGCCCACCGCCGCATCTTTGCGGCCCTTGCCCAGGCCGCCCGCGCCCATGCGGCACAGGTCGGCCAGATCGCCGCGGCCGAGGAAGAGGCCAGCGTCGAAGCCGCGCTTTATGCCTCCGACGCCTGAGCGGTCAGACCGGGATCATGTAGTAATTGTGCACATCGTGATGCCAGTGCCGCTCCAGCCGGTCGATCTGATCTATCTGCGGCGCCTTCCCCAAGGCTTCGGCATTGGTGTCCAGCACCAGATGCCCGCCGCCCGCGCGGTAGCGCAGCACCGAATAGGGCACCACCAGCAGCTTGCCGCTCAGAACCTTGCCATTGTCGATCACCAGATGGGTGATCCGCCCCGTTTCAGGGTCCAGCAGCAGATCGTCCAGCACGCCCAGTGCGCCGTCGCGGCCAAAGATATCCACCCCCAGCCAGCTTTTTGCCGTCTCGAACCGCTTCATCGCGGCCTCTGCGCGCGGGTCCCTGTCCGCGTCTTCGGCGTCCGTTTCGGCGTCGATCTCGGCGGCCAGCGCCAGCGGCGCATAGGTCCCGCCAAACGGCCCCACAACCAGCGGCGGCAGATTGCTCAGGATCGGAAACAGCGGCTGATGCTCGCCCTCCCAGCGCGGCGCTTGTGCAAACTCCTCGGGCGTCGCCTTCAGCACCACCTCGGCGGTGTCCACAGTCATCTCCCCGACCAGAGAGGCCGCAACCAGCGCCTGCTGGCTGTCCAGCCAGCCGCCTGTATCCACCATCAGGTATTTCAGCGCGCCGTCCTGCGCATTGAACAAAAGGTCGGTGATGGGAAAGCGATCTTCGCCCATTCGGGCCTGATATCTGACAAGATCATCGAAACTTCTTAGCATTGTGATGCCTCCTTACATCCCAAACCCGTGAACAGCCCACGGGTTCCGGAACTTGCAAGGTTCCGCGCGCGTTGAACAGCCAAAGGCAACATGAGGAAAGAGCTATGACGACGGACATATTCCTTGCTGGATTGGCCGCTCTCACCCTGATTGCGGCTCTTATCGTGGCGCTTACCAGCCGGCGCGATGTGAATGACATGAAGGATGAAGACAGATCCCGCATGGGCTAAACGCATTCACATGAAATCTATCTGAGCCGGCGCAAGCTTTGCGTCAGAAAAAGCGGCGGGAGAACACCCGCCGTTTTTTTTTGTCCCGCCCCCTTCATGAAATCTGTGCAGGTCAGTGGCACCTTGGCATCATTGCGCTATAGGCTGAACCAAAGGCAATTCTGACAACAGGGGGCTGACACATGTCCAATCTCACACAGCGTATTGCACAGGCACGCGGCGACGAACCCGCCGATCTGGTCCTGCGCGGCGGTCAGATCTTTGATCTGATGACCGGCGAGATGCTGACCGGCGATGTCGCCATCTGCGGCGACACCATCGTCGGCATCTGCGACGGCTACGAAGGCACAGAGGTGATCGACGTCACCGGGCTCACCCTTGTGCCCGGGTTCATCGACACGCATCTGCACATCGAATCCTCGCTTGTCACGCCGTTCGAATTCGACCGCTGCGTCGCGCCGCGTGGTGTCACCACCGCCATCTGCGACCCGCATGAGATTGCCAATGTCATCGGCGCCGACGGCATCCGCTATTTCCAATCCGCGAGCGAGCGCACCGTGATGGACATCCGCGTCCAGCTCAGCTCTTGCGTGCCCTCGACCCATATGGAAACCGCCGGGGCCGAACTGCTGGCTGCGGATCTTGCCCCGCTGATGGGCCACCCCTCGGCGATCGGTCTGGCCGAATTCATGAACTACCCCGGCGTGATCCACCGCGACCCACAGGCGATGGAAAAGCTGGCCTTGTTCGACGGCGGCCATATCGACGGTCATTGCCCGTTGCTCTCGGGCCGTGACCTCAACGCCTATATCGCGGCAGGCATCCGCACCGAACACGAGGCAACCAGCGCCCCCGAAGCCCTCGAAAAACTGCGCAAGGGCATGCGGGTGCTGATCCGCGAGGGGTCCGTGTCTAAGGATCTGCACGCGCTCCAGCCGCTGCTCACCGAACGCACAGCGCCCTACATGTGCCTCTGCACCGATGACCGCAATCCGCTGGACATCGCAGAACATGGCCACCTTGATTACATGATCCGCACGCTGATCGCCCTTGGCACGCCACCGCTCGCCGCCTATCGCGCCGCGTCTCTGTCCGCGGCTGAGGCGTTTGGCCTCAAGGATCGCGGCATGATCGCCCCGGGCAAGCGCGCCGATATCGTCGCCATCGACTCGCTGAGCGGCTGCAATGCGCAGCTGGTCCTGTGCGCGGGCAGGGTGGTCAATGACGCCGCCTTTGCCGCGCGCGACATCATCGACCCGGTGGGCCGCAATTCCGTCCGCGCGCCGCAGGTCAGTGCCATCGATTTCCGCGCCCGCGCCAACCGCAGCGCCACCGACGTGATCGGCATCCGCCCGGGCCAGATCCTGACCGACCACCTGCACGAGGATATCCCGGTGCACGAAGGCGACAAACACCCCGATCCCACCCGCGATCTGGCGCGGATTTCGGTGATAGAACGCCACGGCAAGAACGGCAATATCGCCACCGGGTTCGTGCGTGGTTTCGGCCTGCAATCGGGGGCCATCGCCTCGACCGTCTGTCACGATCACCACAACATCGCCTGCGTCGGTGTCGACTACGCCGACATGGCCCTCGCCGCCAATCGACTGAGCGAGATTGAGGGCGGCTTTGTCGTCGCCAAAGACGGCAAGATCCTCGCCGAACTCTCGCTGCCCGTCGCCGGGTTGATGAGCCTTGAACCGTTTGAGGTTGTGCGCGACGCCCTGACCGATCTGCGCGCCGCCGCGCGGTCTCTGGGTGTCACTTTGGAAGAGCCGTTCTTGCAACTCGCCTTCCTCGCCCTGCCGGTCATTCCCTCGCTCAAGATCACCGACCGGGGCATGGTCGATGTGCTGAAATTCGAGATTCTGTCGTGACCCGCTGACCCCTGCGCCATAGTCGCAGCCATACGCAAACCATACGATTTCCATACGCCTTCCATACGGTGATTTTGGTCTGATCAGGGCCAGAAAACCCCGGCAGGATTCCATGATTTTTTTGGGCTGCCGGGGGCGCTGTCATGACCCACTAAAATAATCGGATTTGACTTGTCTGAGTGAATTGGTCAGGTTGCAGCCATCGCGATTCCGTCGCACAGCGGGTAAATTACCCGGTTATTTTACGGAGAGGGTTCCATATGACACGCCTGTTTCTCGCCAGTCTGGCCACCACCGCCCTGACGGCCTGCCCGGCCTTGGCCGTTGAAAAGTCAGAAGTTATTGGCACCTACGCCGATATTGCCGCTGCAAAATACGCCGATAGCCTGACCACCGCACAGGCGCTGGACGCCGCGATCAAGGCGCTGATTGCCACACCGTCCGAACAGACCATGGCCGACGCCCGCACCGCCTGGATCGCCGCCCGCATCCCCTATATGCAGACCGAGGTTTACCGTTTCGGCAACCCGATCGTCGATGACTGGGAAGGCAAGGTAAACGCCTGGCCGCTGGACGAAGGTCTGATCGACTATGTGGATGCAGCCTATGGCGGCGCGACGGATGAAAACGCCTACGCCGCGCTGAACGTCATTGCGAACCCCAGTTTTACCCTGTCTGGTCAGACAGTTGACGCATCGGAAATTACCCCGGACCTGCTTGAAAATTCCCTGCAAGAGGCTGACGCGGTCGAGGCGAATGTCGCCACAGGCTATCATGCCATAGAGTTTCTGCTCTGGGGGCAGGATCTGAACGGCACCGACGCAGGTGCCGGCACACGGTCCTGGACCGACTATGCCGCTGGTGACGACTGCACCAATGCCAATTGCGACCGTCGCGGCGATTACTTGAACGCGGCGTCTGACCTGCTGCTATCAGACCTCGAATGGATGGTGGCACAATGGGCACCCGAAGGCGATGCACGCACGGCCCTCACCTCCGACGAAAACGCCGGGCTGACGGCTATCCTGACCGGCATGGGATCCCTGTCTTACGGCGAACTGGCTGGCCAGCGGATGAAGCTGGGCGTGCTCCTCAACGACCCCGAGGAAGAGCATGACTGCTTCTCGGACAACACCCAGTGGAGCCATTATTACGACGCTCTGGGCATCCAGCAGGCCTATCTTGGCGAATACACCCGCCTCGATGGTACTAAAATCCACGGTGCGTCCCTGTCTGACCTCGTGGGGGAAGTGAACGCCCCGGCCGACGCCGAACTGCGCGATGATCTGGACGCGACCATGGTCGAGATGACCCAGATCGTGGACGCGACCAAAGACGGCATGGCTTATGATATGATGCTGGCCCGCGGCAATGACACAGGCGAAGAGCTGGTGATGTCCGCGGTGGATGCCCTTGTGGTGCAGACCCGTGCGATTGAACGGGTTGTGACGGCACTTGATCTCGGCGGTATCACGCTCGAAGGATCGGACAGTCTGGACGATCCCAACGCAGTCTTCCAGTAAACTGCCCCAAAAGATGCAGCGGCGCGCCGGGTTGAACTTGGCGCGTGCGACCTGCATCTTGACCACAAATTAAGCCCGGTCCGGCACCTGTCTGGGTAGGGCCCTTCCCATGGACGTTTCAGCATGACTCCCCTTGCACGCCTGCAGCTCACGATGATCGCCGCCCTTCTTGTTTGCGCCGGTTTCGCGCCACCAGCACAGTCCGACAGCTCCATAGACCTCGCGCATCCGCATCTGGATGCCATCCCCCGCACCAAGGCCGAGATCGCACGCATCCGCGCCGCCACCAGCCCCACCGCGGATTTCACCACCGCTGAACCGTTCGAGGCGAATGGCGGTGGCGCCGCCACAGTGCGGGCGCGCGACACGGCAGATGCCTTTTCCCAGTCCTCGGGCAATATGGCCTTTGAGAAAGAACTGGATTTCAAGGTCGGCGATGGCCTGTTCCGCAAGCTCTGGGTGTCGTCCCCGTCGTCGACTCTTGTCTCTGACGGCCTCGGCCCGCTCTACAACGCCCGCTCCTGCCAGTCCTGCCATCTCAAGGATGGTCGCGGCCACCCGCCCGAGGGGCCGGATGATGACGCCGTGTCGATCTTCCTGCGCGTCTCTGTCCCCGCCGCCGATGACGAACCGATGAGCGAGATCGAAGCCTTCCTTGTCGGTATAGGCGAGGGTGGGCCGCGCACACGCCCCGATCCGACCTATGGCGGTCAGATGCAGGATTTCGCCATTCAGGGCCACAAGGCCGAATACCGGTTCGACGTCTCCTATGCGGATGAACCCATCACCCTCTCTGGCGGCGAAACCGCCAGCCTGCGTGTGCCGACCTACAAGGCCGCTGACCTCGGCTATGGCCCGCTGGCCCCCGGCGCGATGCTCTCGCCACGGGTCGCCCCGCAAATGATCGGCCTCGGCCTGCTTGAGGCGATCCCGGCCGAGGATATCCTTGCCCTTGCCGACCCCAAGGATGCCAATGGCGATGGCATTTCGGGCCGTGCGCAAAAGGTCTGGTCGGCGCAATTCAACCGCCCGATGCTGGGCCGCTTTGGCTACAAGGCCGGCGCCCCGTCGATCCGCGAACAATCCGCCGGGGCCTTTGCTGGCGACATGGGCATTTCCACGCCCATCTTCCCCGCAGGTTACGGCGATTGCACAGCGGCAGAGGCTGACTGCCGCGCCGCGCCCAACGGCAACACCGGCAGCCCTGAGAACAGCGAAATCGGTGCTGATGGTCTGGACCTTGTCACCTATTACGCGCGCAACCTCGCCGTGCCCGCGCGGCGTGATGTGGATGACCCGACGGTGCTGCAGGGCAAGCAGGTGTTCTACGAAACCGGCTGCACCTCCTGTCACCAGCCGAAATTTGTCACCTCCCGGCTTGACGGTCAGCCCGAGCAGAGCTTTCAGCTGATCTGGCCCTATACAGACCTCTTGCTGCACGACATGGGCCCGGGCCTTGCCGACAACCGCCCCGATGGTCTGGCCAGCGGCAGTGAATGGCGCACAGCGCCGCTTTGGGGCATCGGCATGACGCAAACCGTCAGCGGGCTGCAAACCTATCTGCACGATGGCCGCGCCCGCACTTTGCTCGAGGCCGTGTTGTGGCATGGCGGCGAAGCCGAGCCGCAGAAACAGGCCGTGATGGACATGCCGCCCACCGATCGCGCCGCCCTGATCACCTATCTGGAGAGCCTGTGAAACATTTTCCCGCCCTCATCGCCGCGCTGGCCCTGACCGCCAGCCCCGCCCTTGCTGATCTGGCTCATGCCGTCGATGATTACATCCTGCCGGGCTACGCCGCCTTTGCCGACACCACCGCCGCGCTCAGCGACGCTGCCGCCGACAGCTGCGAACCCGACACGCTCAAATCCGACTGGAACGCCGCCTTTGACGCCTGGATGGGCGTCAGCCATCTGCGTTTCGGCCCGGTCGAGGACGAGGGCCGTTCGGTCATCATCGCCTTCTGGCCAGATGCCAAGGGGATGACCCCCAAGGGCCTGTCCCGCCTGATCGCCGACGAAGACCCCATCGTGAAAGACCCCAAGGCGTTCAAGGATGTCTCGGTCGCCGCACGGGGCCTCTTTGCGCTGGAATTCCTGCTCTATGATGACCAGTTCGATGCAACCGCCCCCTATACCTGCGATCTGGTCCGCGCCGTGACCGCCGATCTGGCGGATATCGCGGGCAAAGTGTCGGACGCGTGGAAAGATGGATATGCAGAAACCCTGCGCACCGCTGGCGCGCCGGGCAACACCACCTACCTGACCAGGGAAGAGGGGCTTCAGGTCCTTTACACCAACCTCGTCGCCGGTCTGGAATTCACGGCCAACGAACGCCTTGGCCGCCCGCTTGGCACCTTTGACAGCCCCCGCCCCAACCGGGCAGAGGCGCGCCGCTCCGAACGGTCCCTGCGCAACGTCACCCTGTCAATCAACGCCTTGCAGAACCTGACCGACACGCTGGTTGACGCGCCCCTGCCCGCAACCGACGCGGCGTTCGCCGCTGCGGCCAGCACGGCGGCAGAGCTGAACGATCCGACTTTCGACATGGTCAGCGATGTCAGCGACCGGCTCAAGGTCGAGATCCTGCAACAAAAGGTCAAGGCGGCCGAGGTTGCTGTCCTGTCCGAAGTCGGCCCCGCCCTTGGGGTGAGCAAAGGCTTCAACGCCGGGGACGGGGACTGATCATGGCCACACGCCGCACCTTCCTCACCTCCCTGCTTGCCGCCTCTGCGCTGCCCACGCTCACATGGGCCGATGCGGGCAACCCCCGCTATCTGGCCGCCGCGCGTGAACCGGACGGCAGCTATGCGCTGTTCGGTCTGGGCACCTCGGGGCAGGACACATTCCGCGTCCCGCTGCCTGCACGTGGCCATGCCGCCGCCGGTCACCCGCACAAGCCGCTGGCCGTGGCCTTTGCCCGACGTCCCGGCACCTATGCGCTCGTTATCGACTGCGCGGATGGCCATGTGCTTCACGAATTGTCCCTGCCAGAGGGTCGCCGTTTCAATGGCCATGGCGCCTTTTCCGCTGCCGGCGATGTGCTTTATACGTCCGAGATTGATGCCGCCTCGGGGCAGGGTGTCATCGGCCTTTGGGATGCCACGCGCGCCTATCGGCGCACCGGCGAATGGGCGTCACAGGGCATCGGCCCGCATGAAATCGCGCGCTTGCCGGGCAGTGATGATCTGGTCATTGCGAATGGCGGCATTCGCACCGCACTGGATGATGAGCGGACCAAGCTCAACCTCGACACCATGATGCCGAACCTCAGCTATTTCAGCGCCAGTGGGGAGCTGCTTGAACAGATCACCCTCGCGCCTGAACTGCACCAGAACTCGATCCGCCACCTTGCCCTGCAGTCCGACGGGCTGGTCGCCTTTGCCATGCAGACGCAGGAGGCGGGGGATGTTTTCACGCCTCTTTTAGGGCTGCACCGTCGCGGATCGGCCCCGATACTGGCCTCCGCCCCCGAACCGCAACAGATGCGGATGCAGGGCTATGCAGGCTCCATCGCCTTCAGCGGGAACGGCGCGCAGGTCGCCCTGACCTCGCCGCACGGGGGCGTGCTCAGCGTGTTCGACTCCAATGGAACGTTCCAGGAAATGATCAGCCGTGCAGATGTCTCGGGCGTTGGCCCGGCACAATCCGGCTTCATGACGACGGACGGTCTGGGCGGGCTGTGCAGCGTCGCCGACGGTGCCTTGTCCCGCCTCAACACGGCACCGCGCGCTTGGGACAACCATTTGGTAACTCTGCCGGTCTAGACTCTGCGCAGGTTGATCCGCTGACTTTCGCCGCAATCACCGCAGATCAGCCCACCTGTTCCGCTCCCGCCGGATCCGCTATAGAGCGGCCAAACCGAACGGAGGGGCAGGGATGAGCGATACACGGATACTGGCAGAGGTCGGCGCCTCGGCGTATCGGCGGGTGGTGGGCGTTGGCATGCTCTGGATCCTCGGCGTCATGCTGATCTACATCGCCGCGACAACGCCGCCGACTGTGGTCTGGCAAATCCTTCTGCTGGCAATGGGCACCTGCGCGCTCTGGCTGGGCTACGCAATGATGCGCGCCACCACCGTCGCCATCGAACTGACCGAACACGAATTGCGCGACAGCACCGGCACGGTTCTGGCGCGCATCGCCGATGTGGAAAAGATTGATCGCGGGGTCTTCGCGTTCAAACCCTCGAACGGCTTCACCCTGATTCTGAAACAGCCGCAATCGCGCTGCTGGCGCCCGGGCATGTGGTGGCGGTTGGGGCGGCGCGTTGCCGTGGGCGGCGTCACCCCCGGGCCGCTGACCCGTCCCATGGCCGATATGATCGCCGCCATGATCGCAGGCAATGGCCCGGTTCCGGGCGATCTGACAAAATTCGACTAAACGCGGTCAAGGTCCCCTAAAAGCAGGCGATTTTAGTATATTCTGAAGGCTTTTCTGCGTCTTTTGCGACGGCACGCAGCGCTCAACTGTGTCTTGTGCAGGGCAGTCCGCTGCGGAGTGTCGCGCATAGGCAGAATGGGGGGCGTCATCCGGGATAGGTTGTCCTAGGGTGGGTGCACGAAAAACAGGCGAAACTGAGTCGCTGTCGCCGTCGCAAATGGAGAAGTCTATGTCTGCCACCCCCATCCACGAGCCGAGCTTTCGCGAAAGTGTTGACCTCATGTTCAACCGCGCCGTGGCGCTGATGGATCTCAGCCCTGGCCTTGAGGAAAAGATACGTGTCTGCAATGCCACCTACACGGTGCGCTTTGGCGTGCGGCTGCGCGGCGGCATCCAGACCTTCACCGGCTACCGGTCGGTGCATTCCGAACATATGGAACCGGTCAAGGGCGGCATCCGCTACGCTCCCAACGTGCATCAGGACGAGGTCGAGGCGCTCGCTGCGCTGATGACCTACAAATGTGCGCTGGTCGAAGCCCCCTTTGGCGGCTCAAAGGGCGGACTGCGGATCAACCCGCGCGACTATGATGAACACGAACTGGAACTGATCACCCGCCGCTTTACCTATGAATTGGTCAAGCGCGACCTGATCCACCCCTCTCAGAACGTTCCAGCGCCCGATATGGGCACGGGTGAACGCGAAATGGCCTGGATCGCCGATCAGTACCGCCGCATGAACACCACAGACATCAACGCGGCCGCCTGTGTGACAGGCAAGCCGATCAATGCCGGCGGCATCCAGGGCCGGACAGAGGCGACGGGCCGGGGCGTGCAATACGCGCTGCACGAATTCTTTCGCCACCCAGAGGATATCGCGAAGGCCGGCCTGTCGGGCAAGCTCGACGGCAAGCGCGTCATCGTGCAGGGCCTTGGCAACGTGGGCTATCACGCGGCCAAGTTCCTGAGCGAGGAAGACGGCTGCCGCATCACCGCTGTGATCGAACGGGACGGCGCGGTGACCGACCCGAATGGCATCGATGTCGAGGATCTGCACCAGTGGATCGCCACAAACGGCGGCATCACCGGCTATCCGCACGGTTCTGTCACGCCAAACGGTAACGCCGTTCTGGAAGAACCCTGCGACATCCTGATTCCCGCAGCGCTTGAGGGGGTCATCAACCTCGGCAACGCGCACAAGATCCAGGCCCCGCTGATTGTCGAAGCCGCGAATGGCCCGATCACCGCCGGTGCCGACGATATCCTGCGCGAAAAGGGCACGATCATCATTCCGGACATGTATGCAAATGCCGGGGGCGTAACCGTGTCCTATTTTGAGTGGGTCAAGAACCTCAGCCACATCCGCTTTGGCCGCATGCAGCGCCGCCAGGAGGAATCGCGTCACCAACTGGTGGTGGACGAGCTTGAACGGATCTCCGAATCCCTGGGCAAGACCTGGACGCTGAGCCCGGATTTCAAACAGAAATACCTGCGCGGCGCTGGCGAGCTTGAACTGGTCCGCTCCGGCCTCGATGACACGATGCGCATTGCCTACCAATCCATGCGCGAGGTCTGGCATGGGCGCGGGGACGTCAAGGATCTGCGCACGGCGGCCTACCTTGTTTCGATCGGCAAGGTTGCGGCCAGCTACCGCGCAAAGGGTCTGTGACGAAAACACAGCGCGCACGCCTTGCAGCTTTTCTTTCTTCTCTTGATCGGGAAGAGTTGCTGCAAACGCGACAAAGCAAGGGGTGCGCTTCATGCCGGGTGATCTCGACTTTTCCTGCCGCTGCGGCGCACTCCGGGGCGTATTGCACGATGTCACCCCACACGACGTCTGCCATCTGATTTGCTATTGCGCCGATTGCCGCGCCTTCGCTCATCATATGAAGGTTGCGGACCAGCTCGAACCGGGCGGCGGCTCTCCGCTGGTTCAGGTGCTGCCTGCGCACATCAAGATCACGGCTGGGGTTGCGCAAATCGCCTGCCTGCGGCTGTCGCAAAAGGGGCTGTACCGCTGGTACGCGGCCTGTTGCGGCACGCCGCTGGCCAATACCGTAGGCACATCCAAAGTGCCGCTGGCGGGCCTGTGGCGGCCGCTGTTTGCGGATATCGCGCCCTTCGGACCTGTCGCTTGCCTCGGTTTTACCAAAATGGCGCTGCGTGAACCCGGAGCCCCGAAAAAGGATAAGGGACTGATCGGTATGCTTGGCGGGCTGCTGCGCCGTTCGACCAAGGCCTATCTCGCGGGCACGGCCCGCAGAAGCCCGTTCTTTGATGAACAAGGCCGCCCCGTCGCCCAGCCCCATGTGCTGGACGCGACAGAACGCAGGGCCGCCTATGCCGGATGATCCGCACGGCACAAGACGCGATCACACGGCAATGTCATCAATCAGCGCACCGTCGCATGGGTGACAGTGCCCCGGGCAGGCATTATCCTGTGACCATAATTCCGCAGACACAGGATAGCTTGCTTATGAAATTCACGATGCTGACCGCACTGGCGGCTTTGACCCTGACCGCCACGGGCGCACTGGCGCTGGATAAGACGGAATGCACTCTGCAGGCCGGACTGGTGATGCAGGCGGTTGGGGCGCGCAGCGCAGGTGCGGACAATGGTGCTGCGAAACAGCAGGTCGAAGCCAGCCTGAAAGGCCCCTCCCAGAAATACGCAGCGATTGTGCCTGCCGTGGTCGATTGGGTCTACACCCTGCCGCAGGACCAGCTGGGCGCTGGTGTGGGCGACAGCTGGGCGCAGGCTTGCCTCAAGCAATAAGACTGATCCAGCGGCGCGCGCGGCAGGCGTGACGCCCGGATTTGGGTGTCACAGGTTTTGAACACTTGTGATGCCTCCGGCGGGGATATTTAAGGGCAGATGAAGGCCGAAATGTTGGTGTGCTTCATCTGCCCGCAAATATCCCGGGGGAGGCCGCGCAACGCGCGGACGGGGGCAGAGCCCCTTGTCCATGCCAGCTTTGTTCGTGCCACTGGACTTTGGCACGGCCGCTTGGGATAATACGCGCATGAGTCTGCCCCCTGGTTTCCTGGATGAATTGCGCACACGCACGAGCCTGTCTCAGGTCGTGGGGCGCAAAGTCATGTGGGACACGCATAAATCCAATCAGGGCAAGGGTGACATGTGGGCGCCGTGCCCCTTCCATCAGGAAAAAAGCGCGTCTTTCCATGTGGATGACCGCAAGGGATTCTATTACTGCTTTGGCTGCCATGCCAAAGGGGATGCGATTTCCTTTGTGCGTGAGACCGAGAATGTCGAGTTCATGGAGGCGATAAAAATCCTCGCCGCCGAGGCGGGCATGCCTGTGCCGGAGCGGGATCCGCAAGCGCAGGTCAAGGCGGATCGTCGCACGCAGCTGGTAGAGGTCATGGAAATGGCTGTCGCCTTCTATCGCTTGCAGTTGAAGACCGGCGCGGGCGGCGCGGCGCGGGCCTATCTGGACAAGCGTGGCCTGTCCGAAGCGACGCGGGAAAAGTTTGGTATCGGATTGGCGCCGGACGGTTGGCAGGCGCTCTGGGAGCATCTGCGTGGCAAGGGGGTCGCCGAAGAGCTGATCATGGCCGCGGGGCTGGGTAAGGCTTCGTCCAAGGGCGGCAAGCCTTATGATGTCTTTCGCAACCGCATCATGTTTCCGATTCGCGATGCGCGCGACCGCTGCATCGCCTTTGGTGGCCGGGCGATGGACCCGAGCGACACCGCCAAATACCTGAATTCGCCCGAGACAGAGCTCTTCGACAAAGGTCGCAACCTCTATAATCACGGCCCCGCCCGTGCGGCGGCGGGCAAAGGTCAGCCGCTGATCGTGGCCGAGGGCTATATGGATGTGATTGCCCTGGTCGAGGCCGGCTTTGGCGCGGCGGTGGCGCCTTTGGGCACGGCGGTGACGGAAATGCAGCTGCAGCTGCTGTGGCGGATATCTCAGGAACCGGTTGTAGCGCTGGATGGCGACACGGCGGGGGTGCGCGCCGCCTACCGGGTGATCGATCTGGCGCTGCCCTTGCTGGAGTCCGGAAAATCGCTGCGTTTTGCGCTTATGCCAGAGGGCAAGGATCCGGACGATCTGATCCGGGCCGAGGGGGCAGGGGGCGTGCGCAAGGTGTTGGATGCCGCCATACCCATGGTGCGGCTTCTGTGGCAGCGCGAGACGGAAGGGAAGGTTTTCGACAGTCCCGAACGCAAGGCCGCGCTGGACAAGGTGCTGCGCGAGAGGATCATGCAGATTAAGGATCCAAGTCTGCGCAGCCATTATGGCGAAGATATCAAGCAGTTGCGATGGGGCCTCTTCCGTCAGCGGCCAGCCAAGCGGACGTCTGGCGGCTGGGGCAAGACGGCCTGGAATGCACCAAAACCGCCAAGCGCCAGTGCCAAGGCCTCGCTTCTTGTTTCGGCTGGCGAACAGGCGCAGGAACAGCTGCGTGAGGCGGTGATCCTCGCGGCATTGCTCTCT
Source organism: Puniceibacterium antarcticum (assembly GCF_002760615.1). GTDB lineage: Bacteria > Pseudomonadota > Alphaproteobacteria > Rhodobacterales > Rhodobacteraceae > Puniceibacterium > Puniceibacterium antarcticum. The sequence goes on from NZ_AWWI01000121.1 coordinate 214,781, forward strand.
ACCCCTCAACTGGTTGATGAATTCGAGCCGCAGCTTGAACTGATGCCCTGCAGTGATGCCGTGCACCGCGATTTGCGCGACTGTCTTCTGCGCTCTTTGGGGCAGGCCCCGGCAGAGGTGCGGCGCCTTGCTGAGGCAGCAATTGGTGGACAGGCCCTTGAAACCCTGTATTCGGCACGCCACGTTGCCATAACTCCCTGCGTACGAAATCCCGGTAATGCCGACCTGGCACGGATGACCGTGGCAGAGGAGCTGGCGAAGCTGGAGGCGCACCGCAGGCAGACCCTGGGTATTGCCGAAGGTGTTGAGGATCTGCAGGGGGATCTTGCGGATGAATCCGTCACATGGCGGCTGGGTCAGGCCGCAGAGGCGCGTTCTTCTGCGCAGCGGGCGCAGCAAGAAGACAGCGCGGATTATGTCACAGCCGCGAATGGGGTGCAGTTGGATGCAGAAGAATTGCAGCGTAGTCGGACGCTGTTCGAATCATTAGATGCCACCCGTGGTGGCAAACCTAGGAAATCTCACTAGATTGGTGAGGAATAAGTAAACAAATCAGGGTAAACGGGTGTGCGAATCAGGATACCGCGCTATTGATTCGTTTTTACGAATCACTTCGCCGCATCCGCGCCCCTTCACCCGCCCCTGACAGGAGCACCATATGGCAGCCAAAGATAACGACGACGCCAAGCCAGAAGTCCAGGACGACGAAGTCTCGCTCGACATGAGCCAGGCTGCCGTCAAAAAGATGATCGCTGACGCGCGTGAACGTGGCTACATCACTTACGACCAGTTGAACGAAGTTCTTCCGCCTGATCAGGTCAGTTCCGATCAGATCGAGGATGTGATGTCGATGCTGTCCGAAATGGGCATCCAGGTCACCGACGAAGAAGATGGCGAAGAAGAGGAAAAAGGCTCGACCGAACTGGTCGACGCCTCGTCCAACAAGGATGTCGCCCTGTCGTCGGGCAACAGCGAAAAGCTGGACCGCACTGACGATCCGGTGCGGATGTACCTGCGCGAGATGGGTTCGGTCGAGCTGCTGAGCCGTGAGGGCGAAATCGCCATCGCCAAGCGGATTGAAGCCGGGCGCAACACGATGATCGCCGGGCTGTGCGAAAGCCCGCTGACCTTTCAGGCGATCACCATTTGGCGGGACGAACTTCTCTCCGAAGACATTCTGCTGCGCGACGTGATCGATCTTGAGACGACATTCGGCAACCAGCTGGGCGAAGACGGCGAACTGGACACTCCGGTCGTCGATACCTCCGCTGCTTCGTCGGATTTGGGCAAGTCCGACGATGGCAAGCAAGAGCTGGACGCTGACGGCAATCCGATCAGCGGTGACGATGACGAGGAAGAGGACGAGCAGGCCAATATGTCGCTCGCCGCGATGGAAGCCGCGCTGAAACCGCGGGTTCTGGAAACGCTCGACACCATCGCCAGCGACTACGAAGAACTGGCAGCGATGCAGGACAGCCGGATTTCGGCCACCCTGAACGAGGATGGCTCTTTCAGCGCCGATGACGAAGGCCGCTATCAGAAGCTGCGTTCGGAAATCGTGCTGCTGGTGAACGAACTGCATCTGCACAACAACCGGATCGAAGCGCTGATCGATCAGCTTTACGGCATCAACAAGCGGATCATGGTCATCGATTCGTCCATGGTGAAGCTGGCGGATCAGGCGCGCATCAACCGCCGCGAATTTGTCGATGAATACCGTGGTCGCGAGCTGGACCCGAACTGGATGGAGCGTATGGCCGCAAAATCCGGTCGTGGCTGGCAGATGTTCATCGAACGTTCGGCGGACAAGGTCGAAGAACTGCGCTCGGACATGGCACAGGTCGGCCAGTATGTCGGTCTGGATATCAGCGAATTCCGCCGCATCGTGCAGCAGGTCCAGAAGGGCGAAAAAGAGGCCCGTCAGGCCAAGAAGGAAATGGTCGAAGCGAACCTTCGCCTCGTCATCTCTATCGCCAAGAAGTACACGAACCGTGGCCTGCAGTTCCTTGACCTCATTCAAGAGGGCAACATCGGCCTGATGAAGGCCGTGGACAAGTTCGAATACCGCCGTGGTTACAAGTTCTCGACCTATGCCACCTGGTGGATCCGTCAGGCGATCACCCGGTCCATCGCGGATCAGGCACGCACCATCCGTATCCCGGTGCACATGATCGAGACGATCAACAAGCTGGTCCGCACCGGTCGTCAGATGCTGCACGAAATCGGGCGTGAACCGACGCCGGAAGAGCTGGCCGAAAAGCTTCAGATGCCGCTGGAGAAGGTCCGCAAGGTGATGAAAATCGCCAAGGAGCCGATTTCGCTGGAGACGCCGATTGGCGACGAAGAAGATTCGCAGCTTGGCGATTTCATCGAGGACAAGAATGCCGTCCTGCCGCTGGATTCCGCCATTCAGGAGAACCTGAAGGAAACCACGACGCGGGTGCTTTCGTCGCTTACCCCGCGCGAGGAACGTGTTCTGCGGATGCGGTTCGGTATTGGCATGAACACCGACCACACGCTCGAAGAGGTCGGTCAGCAGTTCAGCGTGACGCGTGAGCGGATCCGTCAGATCGAGGCGAAGGCGCTGCGCAAGCTCAAGCACCCGAGCCGATCGCGCAAGTTGCGCTCGTTCCTCGATCAATAAGCTTTTGAAATGTTGTAAGAAAGACGGGTCCGCCAGCGCGGGCCCGTTTCACGTTTTAGGAGTATCTGCGCGGAAATAGCGCCAGACCGCGCTCAGCAGAAACAGCGCGAGGATCACAAGCGCAACCAGAAGGATGATCTCGGTTCTGGTGAAATGACCCAGTGTTTCGGTCATGAATTCGCCCAGTTCCCGGCCCATCGACACCATCAGCAATCCCCAGACTCCGGCCGACATGATTGTCGCAATTGTATAGGTCTTGCCCCGGATGGAAGAGGCCGTTGCCAGCATGACTGGTGCCACGGTGCGTCCCCCCGGAATGAAACGGAAAACGCAGGCCAGCAAGAGCGGACGCGACAGCAGGGTCGCCGTGAACCGTTGCGACAGCGGATGGGACACGGCACGCAAAACACGGGGATGTTCGCGAAACCTGCGGGCCAGCCAGAAGGTTGCCGTGTCGGTTGCGATCGCTCCGGCTGTCGCCGCCAGCACAACGGGCCAGAAGCTCAGAAGCCCCTGAAAGGTCAGTACCCCGCCGGTTATCGCGACGGTATCGCCCTCCAGTGCGCAGCCGATGAAGACGGCAATCAGGCCATATTCTGTGATAAGGTGCTCAATCATCACGGCGAACCCTAGTTGCTGTGGCGCCGTGGTACAGGTCTGATCGACCCTTTCCGGCCAAAAGTCGCCTGTTCAGCCAGAGTGTCGGGCACGAAGCAGCCCCCGTGCCCGATTCCCGGTCAGTGTGTCGGCATTAGAAAAATTTCGCGCGTAGTGACACGCGGATCTGCCGTCAGCGCATGCATGACGGCATCGGCGACATCCTCGGGTTTCAGCTTGTCCGGTTTCGCTTCTTTAAAGAACGACGTGTCGACCATGCCTGGCGCAATCACCGTACAGCGACCGCCCCATTCCCGCATCTCTTCCGCCAGATTGCCAGCATAGCCATGCACGAACCATTTCGATGCGCCATAGACCGATCCCTTGATATGGGTGCGCCCGGCGGCGGAACCGGTCATCAGCAGGTGTCCGGTGCTGTCCTTGAGGTACGGCATCGCCGCCTTGGCAGTCCAGAGAACGCCGAGGATGTTGAGCTGAACCAGTGCCTGCCATTCCTCTGGGTCGCCCGCATCCGTGCCGGATGTGTTTAGCCCAGTTCCTGCATTGGCATAGACGGCGTCAATGCTGCCAAAGGATTCGGCTATGGCGGCCATCGCTTTTTGCTGGTCCTCAAGGCTGGTCGCGTCGCCGGGCAGGGCCATGGCGGCCTTTCCCAGCTCTTGGGCCAATGCGTCGATCTTGTCTTTGGAGCGGGCGAACAGGCCGACGTTCCAGCCCTTGGCCACAGCTGCGCGGGCGGTGGCGGCACCGATGCCGGACGAGGCACCTGTGATGAAAAGCGTCTTGGCTGTCATATGAGAACTCCTTGTTTCCTTGGAGGATCAACGCGCGAGTCCCGCCATCTGTTGCATCCGGGGGAAGTCTTCTTTTGAAGGCGCTGTTCTTCGTTTTGGCGGCACATGAAACCAATTGCCGAATGACAGCGTTACCTCCTCGAAACGCAAAGGAGAAAACGATGACACGCCTTTTCGCCACAACTGCAAGTTTGATATTTGTCGCCGCAGCAGCCTTTGCCGCGAGCGGGTCATCGTTTGAAAACGAACTGACCGTGATTGAAATCGAGGTGCCTGCGACAAAACTTGCTGAATGTCGCGAAACTCTGTCACAGGTTGCCCAGATGCCCACGGTTTCGGACGATGGAACGCCGCTGCTGTTCGGCGTGGATGACGACTTGCCCTCTGTAATTTGCGTGGTGTCTGAGCAGTCAGCCTAAGGGACCGTCCTGCAGGGACGGTCCGGTTGGAACAAGGCGGCGCTTCTCACTCCATGAGGTGCTCGTTGAAAAACGCTATGGTGCGATCCCAAGCTAGATTTGCGGCTGCTTCATCATACCTTGGTGTGGAATCGTTGTGAAAGCCGTGGTTTACGCCCTCATATATATGCGCCGTATAGGTCTTTCCCGCTTCTTTTAGCGCGGCTTCATATGCGGGCCAGCCTTCATTGATTCGCTCATCTAGCCCGGCATACTGCAGCAGCAGCGGCGCTTGGATCCTCGGAACGTCTGATGCGGCGGCTTGACGGCCATAGAACGGCACAGACGCACCGAGTTCCGGATAGACCACCGCCAGCGCATTGCACACACCGCCGCCATAACAGAAGCCGACGCAGCCTACTTTGCCTGTGGTGCCGTCATGGCCGGCCATGAATTCGTAAGCGGCGAAGAAGTCATTCATCAGCTTTTCGCCGTCGACCGTGCTTTGGAGATCACGCCCTTCGGCATCATTGCCCGGATACCCCCCGACAGAGGACAGGCCATCGGGTGCCAGCGCGATGAAGCCGGCCTTGGCAACCCGCCTCGCGACATCCTCAATATACGGGTTTAGCCCGCGGTTTTCGTGGACCACCACCACGGCAGGGAGGGGCCCCGCGGCATTTGCGGGCTTCACCAGATAGCCGCGCACTTCTCCATGGCCCTGCGGGGATGGGTAGGTGATATATTCCGGGGTAATGTCGGGATCGTTGAACGACACCTGTTCAGCAAGCGCATAGTTTGGCAGCATCATGTTCAGCAGGACTGCCGCAGTCAGGCCGCCAACGGCGTATTTTCCCGCGCGGTCCAGAAATTCCCGACGCGAGATCTGCCCATGGGCATAAAAGTCATAGAGCTCCAGAAGTTTCGGATCGAAGTCCTTGGCTGTCAGCCGCCGCTGTGGTGTCATCTCGTTCATGATCGCCTCCTCAGACTGGCGCTGCATCGTCATGACGCGGCGTCCCGGAGGAAAAGTTAGTTCGGGAAGGACAATTGCACAGATGGCATGTCTGCAGACAAGCTTCACACTTTCGACAGAGGGGCCGGGGCTTTATGAATTTACCCGCGATGTGGCGGGATGGGTCAAGGGGACGGGTCTTCTAACGTTGTTCATCCGCCATACTTCGGCCAGTCTGCTGATTCAAGAAAATGCCGATCCCGAGGTAAAGAGCGATCTTAACGCTTTTTTTCATCGTCTGGTGCCACCGACGACGGATCCCTCCATGGCCTATCTGGCCCATACCTATGAAGGGCCGGATGATATGCCAGCGCATATCAAGGCGGCGCTGCTGCCCGTGTCGCTGATGATTCCGGTCAGTGATGGCGTGCTGGCCTTGGGCACGTGGCAGGGGATCTACCTGTTCGAACATCGCAGAGCGCCCCACATGCGTCAGGTTGTGGCGCATCTGAGCCGCTGAAGGCGGAGCAGGGGCGGCTTGCGCAGGTTTTGTAGGGTAAAGGCGCATCATCTGGGGCGTAAAAATTCCTGCTACCCAATTTATGGCCGCCCTCCTATAGTGGATGTGGATAACAGGGGATAACCCCATTCCAGAGGCAGATTTCAAAAATCGAGGGGGACGGCCCATGCGGTGCCCGTTTTGCGGAAATATTGACACGCAGGTGAAGGATTCACGTCCGGCCGAAGATCATGTGTCAATCCGGCGGCGACGTTTTTGTCCGGCCTGCGGGGGACGTTTCACGACCTATGAACGGGTGCAGTTGCGCGATCTGGTGGTGATAAAGACCAATGGCCGCCGTGAAGATTTTGACCGTGACAAGCTGGAACGTTCTATTCGTATCGCTTTGCAGAAGCGTCCGATCGAGCCTGAGCGCATGGATCAGATGATCAGCGGCATCGTGCGACGGCTGGAAAGCATGGGCGAGACTGACATCCCGTCCAAACAGATCGGTGAGATCGTCATGGAATCTCTGGCGCGGATCGATACCGTGGCCTATGTGCGGTTTGCCAGTGTTTACAAGAACTTCCAGGCGGCAGATGATTTCGACAAGTTCGTGAGCGAACTGCGGCCCGAAACGCCCCCGACCAAGTGAGCGGGGCGGTGATGACCGGAGCGGAGCTGCGCCATATGGCCCATGCGCTGAGCCTGGGCCGTCGAGGGCTTGGGCTGTGTTGGCCGAACCCATCTGTCGGTTGCGTGATTGTCGCCGGAGATCGGATCGTCGGGCGGGGCTGGACCCAGCCCGGTGGCCGCCCGCATGCCGAGGTTGTGGCCTTGGGACAGGCTGGGGCGGCGGCGCGTGGGGCGACCGTCTATGTCACGCTGGAACCCTGTGCGCATCATGGCAGGACACCCCCCTGTGCGCAGGCACTGATTGATGCGGGTGTTGCACGGGTTGTGGCGTCAGTGCAGGATCTGGACCCACGGGTTTCGGGAAAAGGCTTTGCCATGCTGCGGGCGGCGGGCATCGAGGTTGTGACCGGTATGATGGCCGAAGCGGCGAGCGAGGATCACGCCGGGTTCTTTCTGCGCACCCGGCAGGGCCGTCCCTTTGTGACCCTGAAGCTTGCCAGCAGCTTTGACGGTCGCATTGCCACGGCCAGCGGGGAAAGCCGCTGGATCACCGGTCCTGCGGCGCGCCATCTGGTGCATGGGATCCGTGCGCGCCACGATGGGGTGATGGTGGGCGCGGGCACCGCGCGGAGCGATGATCCGGCGCTGACCGTACGCGGCTTTGGCGGCAGGGCGCAGCCGGTACGTGTGGTCGTGTCCCGCCTGATTGACCTGCCGCTTATGGGGCAACTGGCGCGCAGCGCAAAGGATGTGCCGGTCTGGATCTGTCATGGGCCGGATGCACCGAGTGAAATTCGAAAGGCCTGGGAAGGGCTTGGCGCCAAACTGATCCCCGCTGCGCTGCAGGGGCGGCAGGTGGATGCGGCGTCGGTTCTGCAGGGGCTGGGCAAGGCGGGGCTGACGCGGGTGTTCTGCGAAGGGGGCGGTACGCTGGCGGCGACCTTGCTGGCGGCGGATCTGGTGGATTCGCTGATCGGTTTCACCGCCGGTCTGGCCATTGGTGCTGAGGGTCGTCCGGGGGTTGGGGCCATGGGAATCGGTCGTCTGATCGAGGCGCCGCGCTTTGATCTGGTCGAGACCCGCTCCGTGGGAGCGGATGTCTTGCACCGCTGGCGGCGCCGGGCGGGATAAGCGGCCTTGCCATGCGCCTGATGGTTGCGTTGCTGATGCGAGCGCACTATCCAATGCCCTGAAACCCCAGCGGATCGACCGAGACCGGCGACACTGGGGCCAGGTGCGGAACGGTGCACAGCCCCTGCGGGCTGGCCGGGAAAAGGGGCGCAAATCAAATGTTTACCGGAATAATCACCGATATCGGAGAAGTCCGAGAGCTCGAACAGAGTGGCGATTTGCGTGCGCGGATCGTCACCGATTACGACACGCAGAGCATTGATATCGGCGCGTCGATTTGTTGCAGCGGCGTGTGCCTGACGGCGGTGGCACTGGGCAGCGACTGGTTCGATGTGCAGATCAGCGCGGAGACTGTAAGCAAGACGAATATCGCTTCCTGGTCAGTGGGTTACAGGGTGAACCTCGAACGTGCTCTTAAGGTCGGGGACGAGCTGGGCGGCCATATCGTGTCGGGCCATGTGGATGGTCAGGCTGAGGTGATTTCCGTGAAAGATGAAGGGGATAGCACCCGTGTTGTGCTGCGCGCCCCAAAGGCGCTTGCCCGGTTCATCGCCCCCAAGGGATCTGTTGCGCTCAACGGCACCTCGCTGACCGTGAACGAGGTTGATGGCTGCGATTTCGGCATCAATTTCATTCCTCATACCAAGGTCGCGACGACCTGGGGGGATGTGGAGGAAGGTGACCGCGTCAACCTTGAGATCGACACGCTGGCGCGCTACGTTGCCCGGTTGGCCGAGATGTCCTGAGGTCTGATCAGACCCCGAAAAACGGCATATGGACGGCGTATGGAAACCGTATGGTTTTCATATGGCTGTGCGTCGGGGCCTTTGTGCCCTTGCGGCGGCCGCCCGCAGGTGCAGGCCAAGACCCAGAAGATAGCAGACCAGCGTCACGGCCAGCCCGCCGGTGGCGCCAAAGGTCGTGAGCATCGCGAGCAGGATCGGTGTGCCCGCGAGGTTGCCGAGGTTGCCCATCTGCGCCACCGCGCCATTGGCGAGCGCGCGGTCGCGGGGCGTGGTGTTGAGCTGCGGGATGGCGGCAAAGCTGCCCGCCTGCACCAGCGCCAGCGTGGCGAAGAGTGTGACCACCGGCCAGATCGCGCCCGGCTGCGCAAGGATCAGGCAGACGGCTGCAGCAGAGAGGCCAAAGCCCAGCATCACCACCCGGATTGCTGGCATCAGTTTGAGCAGGGCCACAACCAGCGTCATCGACACCGCGATCGAGGTCAGGGGCAACACGCCGAGCAGCCATGACGGCGCGTCGGGGCCCAGCACCAGCGGCAGCACGGTCAGCAGCGCCACAAAGGTCAGCGTGTAGCAGAGCCAGCCAAGGGCGGCAGCGTTGAGATGAGGGTCGCGGTAGATCTGCAGGTGTTGTCTGAGCATCTCTTTGACCGACAGGGGCGTGTCCTTGACACGGTCGAGATGCGGCAGGGTGCGCCAGAGCACCCCGGCCATCAGCGCCATATAGGCGGCGTGCAGGGCAAAGAGCGCGCCGGGGCCATAGGCTGCAATCAGTGGCAGGCCGCCCCAGGCGGCGAGGGCATAGGCGAGGCCGAAAAACGTGCTCCAGAGCGTCATGGCGAAAGGGCGCAGCCGGTCGGTTGCCAGTTCCGCGATAAAGGTCGGGGCGGCGACGACGATGATCAGATGCGACAGGCCCTCGATCAGGCGGGAGGCGAGCAGGAGGGGAAAGGCGGGCAGGCTGGCCTGCAGCGCCGACATCAGTGCGCCCAGCACCAGCCCGGTCAGCAGCAGTCTGCGGTAGCCAAGCCGCGCGACGATCATGCCCGCCACAAGGCCGAGCACCATCCCGATGAAGCTGAGCAGCGAGACGGCGAAACCAAGGGCGGCGCCGGCCTCGGGGTAGGTGAGTTGCAGCGCCGGGAAGGCGACGGAGATCTTGGCGAACTGCCCGGCCGCGCCGAGCCCCGCAGCCCAGAGCAGCAGGATCATGGCAAGGGGCGGCAGCGGGCGTGTCATGTGCGGGCTCCCGGTGCATTTGGGACAGGTCTGGAGGATGGCCGAGGGGCGGCGCTGTGCCTTTGTGGCTGTGCCGGGGGCCAGCCCCCGGACCCCCGGGATATTTAAGGGCAGATGAAACGGTGGTCCAGACGGAAAGGGGGCGCGCACCTATGGCGGAAAGTGCGGTTCAGCGCGTGAGGGATTTCATGCCGGTCTCAAGCCCTGAAAGGGTCATGGGGACCATCTGACCCTCGAAGATTTCGCGGATCATTGCGATGCTCTGGGTGTATTGCCAGTGTTTTTCCGGCATCGGGTTGATCCAGAGATTGCTGGGCCATTGCGCGCGGGCGCGTTCCAGCCAGACCTGTCCGGCCTCTTCGTTCCAGTGTTCATTGGCGCCGCCGCGATAGGCGATTTCGTAGGGCGACATGGAGGCATCGCCGATGAACAGGCATTTGTAATCAGACCCATAGGTGCGCAGGATTTCGGCGGTGGGAACCTGTGCATCCCAGCGGCGGCTGTTGTCCTTCCAGACGCCTTCGTAGAGGCAGTTGTGGAAGTAGAAATATTCCATGTGCTTGAATTCGGCGCGGGCGGCAGAGAACAGCTCTTCGACCACTTTCACATGCGGGTCCATCGAGCCGCCGACATCGAGAAACAGCAGCACCTTGACCGCATTGCGCCGCTCTGGCCGGGTCTGCACATCCAGATAGCCATGTTCGGCGGTGGCGCGGATGGTGCCGTCAAGATCCAGCTCTTCGGTGGCGCCGTCGCGGGCCCATTTGCGCAGGCGTTTGAGGGCGACCTTGATGTTGCGGGTGCCCAGTTCGATGGAATCGTCGAAGTTGCGGAATTCGCGTTTGTCCCAGACCTTGACCGCGCGCTTGTGGCGCGATTCGTCCTGACCAATACGCACGCCTTCGGGGTTGTAGCCATAGGCGCCAAAGGGCGAGGTGCCGGCCGTGCCTACCCATTTGCTGCCCCCCTGATGGCGGCCCTGCTGTTCCTTGAGGCGGTCCTTGAGCGTTTCCATCAGCTTGTCGAAACCGCCAAGCGCCTCGATCTCGGCCTTTTCTTCGGCGCTCAGGTGTTTTTCGGCCATCTTGGCCAGCCAGTCGGCGGGGATGTCGACGGCGTCCATGACCGATTGCATCGGGATCTGGTCGAGGCCTTCGAAGCTGGCCGCAAAGGCGCGGTCAAAGCGGTCGATGTGGCGTTCGTCTTTGACCATCGCCGTGCGGGCGAGGTAATAGAATGCCTCGGCGTCATAGGTGGCAAGACCGGCCTTCATGCCTTCGAGAAAGCTGAGGTATTCCCGCAAGGAGACCGGGACGGCGGCGTTGCGCAGGTTTTGGAAGAAGGGGACAAACATGCCCCGAGCCTTACAGCAAAATCTTGTCGAGGGCGACTGTCACGATCAGCCCGATCAGCGCAAAGAAGATGCCGAAGCCTGCGGCGTATTGCGCGATGTCGGCGGCATTGCCCTTGCGGTTGCGGGCCTTGAAGCCGCCTGTCAATGCGCCCAGAAGCGCTGCTGCGATCACGATCATGTCCGGCTCTCCTCGGGGCGGTGCGGCGGCGGGGCGGGCCCCGTCCGGGGCGCAGCCGTACCGCGCCCGGGGGGCAGAGTCCATGTGAGTTACGCGCGCCCGAGGGTCGCAGGGGATATCAGCTGCGGGAGTATTTGATGAACGGGGTCTTGGTGCCGATGCGGTCATAAAGCTGGCGCGCGGTGGTGTTGAACTCCTGGGTGAGCCAGTAGACGTTCGCCGCGCCTGCGGTGTCGGCGACGCCATAGACGCTTTCGATCAGGGCGCGGCCGACGCCGGTGCCGCGGGTGTCGGGCGTGGCATAAAGGTCCTGCAGGTAGCAGACGTTTTCCACCGACCAGCCGTGGCGGTGAAACAGGTAATGGGCGAGGCCGACGAGTTTGCCGTCCTGTTCGGCGACAAGAGCGCTGTAATCCTGCGGGTCGGTGCCGATCAGACGGTCGAAATAGGTGTCATACAGCGCGGCCGGGCGCGAGGTTTCGTAGAAGGTGAGGTAGGCGGTCCAGAGGGCGGCCCACTGGTCTTTGTCTTCGGGGCGCAGGGGGCGGATGGTGATGGGGGTGCTCATATCTTTGTCCTCAATTCGTCATGCAAATGTTTTTGGTACAGACCTAGCGGGAGAGGGCGGGAGGCGCCAAGGGAATTTTTGATCAAATTGCGAGCCGTGGTGAAATATGAAGGGGCCAGCCACAGGTGTGACTGGCCCCTTGGCGTCGGGCGTTGGGCAGATCAGGCGTTGACGGATTCGACGGCGATGCCGGTCAACTTGGCGTTTGCGGCCTTTTCCATGTCGAGGATCTGCGTCAGCAAATCGTGCGCTTCGGTGTGGCCCAGCTCTTTGGCCCATTCGCGCAGGGTGCCGTAGCGGGCGATCTCGTAATGTTCGACGGCCTGCGCGACCCCGATCAGGCAGGCCTGCAGCGCCTTGCCACTGGCCTCTTCGATGATGCTTTCGCCTTCCTTGATCAGGCCTTCGATCGCATCACACTTTTCGCCCTCGGGCTTCTGGTCGATGGATTTGAAGACGGCCTTGAGGATCTTGATCTGCTCTTTGGTCTCTTCGAGGTGATCAGTAAAGGCGGCCTTCAGCTCTTTGCCGGTGGCGGCGCTGGCCATCTTTGGCAAGGCTTTCGAGATGGCCGTTTCGGCGTAATAAATGTCTTTGAGAGTGTGGTGAAACGCGTCCTGCATGGTTTTCATGGTAGCACCTTTCTAGTGCGTGAGGGACAGTGCAGGGCTAACCCGGATCGCGCATTCTTGTTCCGGCGTGCGATTTCGTTGATCGGCGGGAAGGTGCCTGCTGCGGTGCAGCGTCTTTTCACGTCAGAACCCTGTGGGAACCTATCTGGAACCTTGCGACGCTGCATGTCTTGTCCCCACCGTTCACGCCGGGGGCTAAACCTCTGATTGCGGGGCGGTGCCCCCAAGTCGCGTGCGCGCGCCGCTGCGTGAGCCGGTGGCCGGAACAAGGGTTGCCGCCTTGCCAAGGCCATGGGGCGGCATGCCGGAATAGAGCGTTTCGTATTGGCCGGCGCGCACCAGATAGGTCTCGTGCCAGATGCCGACATCGGCGCGGCAGGTCTTCATCCGTTTGTTGAACGCCACCCACGCCGGGAAATGCGCGCTGTCGCGGGCATTTGCGTAAGCCTCAAGATGATCAAAGCTGCGCCAATACTGGATGATCGTGCCCAGACCGGCCTGAGAATGGCCGAGCAAGCCGGTTTCAGACGCTGGCCTGCTGTCCAGTTCGCGCAGCATCCGGGGCATGGCACGAACAGCGGGAAGCCATTTGGTGACCTTCCACGGCGTGTTGATGCGCAGGCCAATCAGAAAGACGACAAAATCGCCGTCTATCTGTGCGGTCATACGCTGGTCAAAGATCGTTGGCATCGGGCTGTCCCATCCATCCTGCTCGATCAGGATACGTTCGCCGGTGCCCTGCGGATCAGTGGGAACGGGTTACCGCCCCTGACACCGCGCCATGAAGGCCAGACGTTCGAACAGGTGCACGTCCTGTTCGTTTTTCAACAGCGCGCCGTGCAGTTTGGGCAGGGCGTTGGCGCCGTCGCGTTTGAGGTCTTCTGCGGTCAGGTCCTCGGCCAGCAGCAGCTTCAGCCAGTCGAGCACTTCGGAGGTCGAGGGCTTTTTCTTGAGACCGGGCTGGTCGCGCAGCTCGTAAAACTGGGTGAGGGCGGTGGTCAGCAGCGCGTCCTTGATGCCGGGGTGGTGGACTTCGACGATCTTGCGCAGGGTCTCGGGTTCGGGAAAGCGGATGTAGTGAAAGAAACAGCGGCGCAGAAAGGCGTCGGGCAGTTCCTTTTCGTTGTTCGAGGTGATGATCACGATGGGGCGCTGGCGGGCGGCGATGGTTTCGCCGGTTTCGTAGACGTGGAACTCCATCCGGTCGAGTTCCTGCAACAGATCGTTGGGGAATTCGATATCGGCCTTGTCGACCTCGTCAATCAGCAGAACGACCTTTTCATCCGCCTCGAAGGCCTGCCAGAGCTTGCCCTTGCGGATGTAGTTGGAGACGTCATTGACCCGCTCATCGCCCAGCTGGCTGTCGCGCAACCGGCTGACGGCGTCGTATTCATAAAGGCCCTGCTGGGCGCGGGTGGTGGATTTCACATTCCATTCGATCATGCGCAAACCAAGGGACTTTGCGACCTGACGTGCCAGTTCCGTTTTGCCTGTGCCGGGTTCGCCCTTGACCAGCAGGGGGCGTTCCAGGGTCACGGCGGCATTGACGGCCATGGTCAGGTCGCCGGTGGCGACATAGTCATCCGTTCCCTCGAATTTCATCACTGTGCGCTCCTTGTGCAGTGTCGTCACATTGGCCCAGAAACCCCGCAACCCATTGCTATTGGCTAGTGACATATGGGGGGGCTTGGGTTAAGTGCTGCGTTAAGAAGTGCCAGATATCTGAGGACATTACCATGACAGATGTGGGCGTTTATGAGGGGACCAAGATGAAAGCAGAATCCTTTCTTCCCGACGACTACCGTCCGGCAGAAGACGAACCGTTCATGAACGACCGTCAACTTGAATACTTCCGTCGCAAACTTTTGACGTGGAAGTCTGACCTGATGGCCGACAGTCGTGACACGATCGAGGGTCTTCAAGACGGCACCCGCAACATCCCCGATGTCACCGACCGCGCGTCCGAGGAAACCGACCGCGCGCTGGAGCTGCGCACCCGGGATCGTCAGCGCAAACTGGTGAGCAAGATCGATGCGGCGCTGCGCCGGATCGACGACGGGGAATACGGATATTGTGAAGTGACCGGAGAGCCGATCAGCCTCAAGCGGCTGGATGCGCGCCCGATTGCGACCATGAGCCTTGAGGCGCAGGAAAGTCACGAGCGGCGCGAGAAAGTGCACCGGGACGACTGAACGGCGTGTGAGCAAGCGACGAACGGGCTGGCTTTTTCAGCGCGCGAGACCAGAGATCAGAACGCCGGGGCAATGCTCCGGCGTTTGGCATTCGGGCAGGGGATTTCGGAAATGGGTCTGCAGGGCAGTCAGATCACGGTGATCGGGGGCGGCATCGGCGGGCTGGCGGCGGCGTTGGCGCTGCGTCAGCGTGGCGCGGATGTGGTCGTGCTGGAACAGGCGGGCGAGATTTGTGAGGTCGGCGCCGGGTTGCAGGTGTCGCCCAACGGGCTGCGGGTGCTGGAGGCGCTGGGGCTGACGCTGGAGGGAGCTGTACGCGCCGGTGCGGTGAGCTTGCGTGATTACCGGGACGGTGCAGAGGTGCTGCGGCTGGATCTGGCGCGGCTTGACGGGGCGCAGGCCTATCACTTTGTGCATCGGGCTGATCTGATCGGGCTGCTGGCGGACGGGGCGCGGGCGGCGGGCGTGCGGATTCGGCTGTTGCAGCGGGTGAGCGGGGTGCGCATGGGGGCACAGCCCGTGGCGGTGATCGCCAATGGTGACAGCTGTCCGGCGGATCTGATCATCGGCGCGGATGGGGTGAAGTCTGTGGCGCGAGGCGTGCTGAACGGGCAGGCCCCGGCGCGGTTCACCGGTCAGGTGGCCTGGCGCGCGGTGGTGCCCAACACCTGCGACCATCCGCCAGAGGCGCGGGTGCATATGGGCCCCGGGCGGCATCTGGTGAGCTATCCGCTGCGGGGCGGGGATTTTGTGAACCTTGTCGCCGTCGAGGAGCGCCGCAGTTGGACCGAGGAAGGCTGGACCCACCGCGACGATGCCAAGAACCTGCGCCGCGCCTTTGCGCGCTTTGGCGGGGATGTGCCGGCGCTTCTGGCGGGGGTTAAGGCGCCGGGGCTGTGGGGGCTGTTCCGCCATCCGGTGGCCAAGCGCTGGCATGGCGAGGGTCTGGCGCTGCTGGGGGATGCGGCGCATCCAACGCTGCCGTTTCTGGCGCAGGGCGCGAACATGGCGCTGGAGGATGCCTGGGCGCTGGCCGCCTGTCTGGAGCGGGACGGTCTGGCAGAGGGGCTGGGGCGGTATCAGACGCTGCGCCGTCCGCGCGCGGTGCAGGTGATCAACGCGGCCACTGGCAATGCCTGGAAATATCATCTGAGCAATCCGCTGATCCGGGGGGCGGCGCATCTGGCGCTGCGCGCGGGTGGGCGGTTTGCGCCCGGGCGGATGGTGCATCAGTTCGACTGGCTCTATGGCTATGACGTGACGCAGGCGGTGTGATCCCTGCGCCGGGGGTGATCCCACGGAGCGCGTCTGCGGCGCGCGCTGGTGTCTGGTCTGCTTGACGAACTTTACGCCCTGATTTCCGGGTGGTGCGGGCTGGGCCGTTGCACCAAGGGAGGGGGCGACACATCTGAAGGGCATGATAGACACCCGTTGGAGGGATTGCACATGGACAGATTTGATACCGCACCGGAGACGGCACTGACCTGGCACCGGGCCGGAGTCGGCGCCGCGCTTGCCACGGTGATCGAAACCTGGGGATCGGCGCCGCGTCGCGTCGGCGCGCAGCTGGCGATATCGGGGGCGGGCGAGATTGTCGGGTCGGTTTCCGGCGGTTGTGTCGAGGGCGCGGTGATTGTCGAAGCGCTTGAGGCGCTGGAAGACGGCGGCGTGCGCGAGCTGGAGTTTGGCGTCAGTGACGGCGATGCCTTTGCCGTGGGCCTTGCCTGTGGCGGCACGATCCGCATTCTGGTGGAACCGGTGGGGGCTGTGTTGTCCGAGGCGATGCTGGCTGATCTGGTGGCGGCGCGGGCGGCGCGCAAGCCCGTCGCCTATGTGGCGGATCTGGAGACTGGCGCGCGGGTGCTGGTCACTGAGGGCTATCCCGAGCGGTTCCGCATGGACCGGTCGGGGTTCGAGGAGGGCACGCGCCGCTTTGTCGCCATTCACAACCCGCCCTTGCGGCTGATCGTGGTGGGGGCCGTGCATATCGCGCAGGCGCTGGTGCCGATGGCGCGGATCGCGGGCTATGATCCGGTGGTGATCGACCCGCGCGAGACCTTTGGCTCTGCCGCGCGCTTTCCGGGGGAACGGGTCGTGAACGACTGGCCGGATGAGGCGGTTGAGGCCGAGGGGCTGGATTCGCGCACGGCGCTGGTGCTGCTGACCCATGATCCCAAGCTGGATGATCCGGCGCTGGAAAAGGCGCTGCGGTCGGGGTGTTTCTATATCGGGGCGCTGGGATCGAGCCGCACCCATGCCAAGCGCGTGGCGCGGCTGGAGGGGCTGGGGTTTTCTGAGGGGGAGATCGGGCGCATCCATGCGCCGGTTGGTCTGGATATCGGGGCCTCTGGCCCGGCAGAGATTGCCGTGTCGGTGATTGCCGAGATGACGCGTGTGCTGAGGCGCGGCGCGTGATCTTTGGCAGCGTTCCTTTGAGTGAGGCCGAGGGCGCGGTGCTGGCGCATTCCGTGCCGCTGGACGGCGGGCGGCTGCGCAAGGGCAAGCTGCTGGCGGTGGCGGATATCGCGACGCTGGCCGCGGCGGGCGTGGACGAAGTGATTGTGGCGCGGCTGGAGGCGGGCGATGTGTCCGAGGATGCCGCTGCCGCGCGGCTGGCGCAGGCGCTGGTGCCGGATGCGGCGCGCGCGGGGCTGCGCATTAGCAAGGCCGCGACCGGGCGTGTGAACATCTTTGCCGAGTGTCTGGGGGTGGCCGAGGTCGAGGCCGCCAAGATCGATGCGATCAATGCCGTGCATCCGATGATCACCGTGGCGACGGTGCCCGAGTGGCAGCGCATGGCGCTGCGGGGCATGGTGGCGACGGTCAAGATCATCTCTTACGCCGTGCCCGAGGTGGCGCTGGAACGTTCCTGCGTGCTGGGGCAGGACGGGTTGCGGATGCGCCCCGTGACCGTGCGCCGCGCGCAGCTGATCCAGACCTTTGTCGAATCGGATGACGGGGTGAAGGGGCAGAAAGCGATTGGCGACAGGCTTGAGCGGCTGGGGGGGGCGCTGGACGACATCTGCCTCGTGCGCCATGAGACCGCGCCGCTGGCCGCCGCGATTAACGCATCCGAGGCCGAGGCGATATTTATTCTGACCGCGTCTGCCACGTCGGATGTTGCGGATGTGGCACCGTCGGCGCTGCGTGCGGCGGGGGGGCGGGTGATCCATTACGGCATGCCGGTCGATCCGGGGAACTTGCTGTTTTACGGCGATCTGAACGGGGTGCCGGTGATCGGATTGCCGGGCTGTGCCCGTTCGCCCGCGCTGAACGGCGCGGATTGGGTGATGGAGCGGATGCTGTGCGGTGTCCCGGTCACGCCGCGCGATATTGCCGGGATGGGGGTCGGCGGGCTGCTGAAAGAGATCCCGACACGGCCACGCCCGCGTGAAGGCTGACACGCTATCAGAACGTTCCAAAGAAAAGGCCGGGAGTAGGTGACTGCCCCCGGCCTTTGTTGTTTTCAAGCGCCAGAGCTTATTCCGGCAGGGCGTAGACCGCGACCTGATCACCCACGGCGGGTTTCAGGATCGAATTGCCGCCGCCGATAAAGGCAACATACTGACGGCCCTGGTATTCATAGACCGCCGGGTTGGCGACCACGGGGGCCTCCATCTGGTCGGACCAAAGCTCTTCGCCGGTCTCAAGGCTGTAGGCGCGGGCCTTGGCATCCATCGTGGCACCGATGAAGACCAGACCGCCCTTGGTCACAGCCGGGCCGCCGATGGTGGGCGAACCCATGCTTTCGGGCATGAAAAAGCCGTACATTTGCGACGAGCCAATGGGCTTGCGCCATTTGACGTCCCCGGTGTGCATGTCGAGCGCGACCAGTTCACCGAAGGGCGGCTTCCAGCAGGGCATGCCCAGCCAGTTCTGCGCGTTGTTCAGCGACATGCCGTATTCTGCACCTTCCTGCGGATAAAGGCCGTTTTCATTGCCTGAACCACCGGTTTGCTCGTCGTAATTTTCGCGCGAGAACAGTTTGATATACTGCACGATGTGCGACGTGTTGACGATGGCGGTCTGGCTTTCGGGATCAAACGCCACGCCGCCCCATTGCACGCCACCGGCTGAGTCCGGGTAGGCCAGCGTGCCTTCGCCCTTGGTGGTGGGGGGGGTATACAAGCCCTCATACCAGAGGTTGTCGAACAGTTTGCTGCAGGAGCCCATGCCGACAATATCGGCGATTGGCCAGATTTCGGGCTTTTCCGCCTGATCGAGCAGCGGCGCGGGAATGGTCGGGAAGGGCTGTGTGGGGGCATAGTATTCGCCATCCACCGTGCCGTCACCGCCGGGAACCGGGCGTTCCTCGATCGGCCAGACGTCTTCGCCGGTTGCGCGGTTCACCACAAACAGGAAGCCCATCTTGGTCCCTTGCATCAGGGCCGGGATTTCCTGTCCGTCCACGGTGATGTCCATCAGGGTCGGGGCAGAGTTGATGTCGTAATCCCAGATGTCATGGTGCACCCACTGGCGCGACCAGACGACCTCGCCTGTGTCAAGATCCAGCGCGGTGGTCGAGGTGGCATAGGGGATTTCCTCGGTCCGGTTGCCGCCCCAATAGTTGGGCGAGGGCGAGGAGACCGGCAGATAGACCATGTTCAGACCCTCATCCACCGACATATGGGTCCAGACGTTGGCGGTGCCGGTCTTCTGGCGGATCTCTTCGGGCAGGGTTTCAAACGCCCACTGAAGTTCGGCCGTTTGCGGATCGACGGAAAACACCGCACCGGGAGGGGCTTCGGCATAGGCCCAGTCCTTGCCCGCCCAGCCGAGGATGACGTGATTGCCGGTGATTGTCGGCGGCTGCAGGACCGAGAACGGGAAACGGTCGTTCACGGTGTTCCACTGGTTCACATCCAGCACGCCGTCCTTGCCGAAGCGGGTGCATTTTTCGCCGGTATCCGCGTCAACGGCAAAAAGCTGGGCATCCATCGTGCCGATATAGACAATCTTCTGGCAGGTCTCACCCGCGACCGGTTCGGGGTTTTCCCAATAGGACACGCCGCGGTTCTTGAGCGCGGGCTGGGTCAGCGCCTCAAGTGTGGAGTCGGTGTTGAAGGACCACTTTTCGTCGCCGGTGGCCGGATCCAGCGCGAGGATGCGATAGAACGGCGTGCCGATATAGAGCGTGTCATTGGCAAAGACCGGTGTCGCGGACCAGACCGTGGCCGGCACATCGCCGGAGCCGTCAGAGACGTCGCCTGTGTGCACCTCCCACACCTTTTTCAGATCAGCGACATTGTCGGTGGTGATCTGGGCCAGGGGTGAATATTTCTGTGCGTTGAGCTGGCCATGAAAGCCGTCCCAGGTGGCGGTTTCGGGCACCAGCGGGATGTCAGAGCGGGTCCGCGTCGTGGTGGCGAGGATCGGGTCAACTACGCCGGGGAAACGGTCCGGGGCTGCGGTGTCGGCCTCATCCGGCGCGGTTTCGTCTGCCGTTGCAGCCTCGTCTTGCGCGGGCTGGGGCGTCTCTGTGGTCTGCGGCGCGGTCTGCGCAGGCTCTGCGGCCTGAGATTCGGGCGTTGCCGTGTCCTGCGCAAGGGTGATGGTGGGGGCGACGATCAGGGTCGCGTTGAGGAGTACGGCCGTCAGGGCCGAGGAAGAACGGATCATGC
This sequence comes from Puniceibacterium antarcticum, assembly GCF_002760615.1. Taxonomy (GTDB): domain Bacteria; phylum Pseudomonadota; class Alphaproteobacteria; order Rhodobacterales; family Rhodobacteraceae; genus Puniceibacterium; species Puniceibacterium antarcticum. Next base: position 234,983 of record NZ_AWWI01000121.1, read on the forward strand.
GGGAACCCCCGTGGTTGTCTGCGATGTCTGGGCAATGTCAAAGGCCAGCCCGATGATCACCAGACCCATGGCGGCCATGAGCACCCATTCGTGCAGGAAATAGGCGGCCACGGCGGTCAGAACACCGCCCAGCCCCACCATAAAGCGCAGCACGCCGCGCCATGTGGTGTTGCGGCTGAGCTGGATCAGGATCGCGGCGATGGCGATCAGCAAACAGGCGACGACCACAAGCAAGGCGCCAGCGGTGCCGTTCACGCCGGTCAGCGGTGTGAGATAATTGTAAAGCGCAACGGCAAAGCCGCCGAGCGCACCGGCAAAGGTCACGATGGTGCGTGGCGTGCCGGTTGAAGAGGGGTGAGGCATTGAGACTCTCCTTCCGTTCAAGTGTGACAGATCGACTCCCCAAGGGTGAGCGTAACGCCGCTGACGGGGAATGTCAGGAACGGTATGTCCTTGCCGACACTGTTTATTTTTTGCAAGGGAGGGAACTTTTTGCGGTTTAGCTGCATGTGCATGGGGCAAAACAAAAGGGGCGCGCCGTGGCGCACCCCCCTGAAAAACCCGGACTGGATCAGATTATTTGGACACCGGTCCGATCATCATGATCATCTGGCGGCCTTCCATCTTGGGCATGTTCTCGATCTTGCCCACTTCCTTCACATCCTCTGCGACCCGCTCAAGCAGCTCGCGCCCCAGATTCTGGTGCGCCATCTCACGGCCACGGAACCGCAGCGTGATCTTGCATTTGTCGCCATTCTCAAGAAACTTGAAGACCGAGCGCATCTTGACTTCATAGTCGTGGATGTCGGTGTTGGGCCGGAACTTGATTTCCTTGACCTCGATGATCTTCTGCTTCTTGCGCGCTTCGGCTTCGCGCTTTTGCTGTTCATATTTGAACTTGCCGAAATCCATGATCTTGCAGACCGGCGGGGCCGCATTGGGAGAAATCTCGACCAGATCAAGGCCGGCCTCTTCTGCCATTTCCATGGCACGGGCCGGGGTCACGACGCCCACGTTTTCGCCATCCGCGCCAATCAGGCGAATTTCATTCGAACGGATGCGATCGTTGATGCGGGGGCCGGTTTCGCGCGTTGGGGGCGCGTTATGGGGTCTGCGGGCTATGGTGTAATTCCTTTTGTGTCCTTCGCGTCAGGGGCGCAAGGTAATCGCCACAGACCTGCGTTTCAAGCGGCAAATCGGCGAAACCCCAAGGTTTCCACCGCATCCGGCGCCAGTTTTGCGCCCAAAGAGGATGTGGCGCCCGATCCATCCCGGCAGGGCGGCTGCTGAATGAACAGCTCCGGGTTTCATCTGCCCAAAAATATCCTGGGGGACGGGCCGCAGGCCCGGGGGGCAAAGCCCCCGACTCTATTGTCTGCCCCCTCAGGGGATGGCGGCAAAGCCCCCTGACACTGTTTGCCCGCCCTCTCAGGGGGCGGGGGCATAGCGGCCTTCGAAAATGCCGCAGGCGCAACAGATCTCAGTCCAGAAACGCCTTTTCGACCACGTAATGTTTGGGGTCGGAATTCGCACCTTCCTCAAGCCCGTAGCTTTCAAGGATTTCCTTGATCTCAAGGTTGAAGGCCAGGTTGCCGCAGACCATGGCGCGGTCGCTGTCCTGCGTCGGCTGGGGCACGCCCAGATCGCGAAACAGGCTGCCGTCGCGCATGAGGTCGGTGATCCGGCCCATCTTGGGGCTCTGTTCGCGGGTGGTGGTCGGGTAATAGCGCAGCTTGGCAAGGTTCTCGGGGCCGATCAGCTCGGACATCAGCTCGTCCGTCTGCAGCGATTCGATCAGTTTCGCGCCATAGGTCAGCTCCGCCAGTTCGCGGCAGGTGTGGGTGATGATGATCTCTTCGTAATCCTCATAGGTCTGCGGATCGCGCAGGAGCGAGGCGAAGGGCGCAAAACCGGTACCGGTGGCGAACAGCCAGAGCCGTTTGCCTGGCAGCAGGGCGTCATGCACCAGCGTGCCGACGGGTTTGGGGCGCAGGATGATGTCATCCCCCACCTGGATGTGCTGAAGGCGCGAGGTCAGCGGTCCGTCCTGCACCTTGATCGAATAGAATTCCAGCTCGTCATCCCAGGACGGCGAGGCGATGGAATAGGCGCGCAGCAGCGGTTTGCTCTTGCCCGTCTTTGCGTCCGCTTCGCCCATCAGGCCAATCATCACGAATTCGCCGGAGCGAAAGCGCATGCTGGCGGGACGCGTCATGCGGAAGGAAAACAGCCGGTCGCTCCAGTGCGTCACCTCGGTGACTTTCTGCGCATCCGGAAGGGTGGGGCGTTTTACGGCGGTGGCGTCTGTCACGGTCTGGCTCACGGGGCGGTGCTCGGTCATTTGTTTCACTTGCCGGACGCTTGGGTCCGGCACCTTCTTAACTTGGGGTGTCTGTCAGGGAAAGGCGTCACTTGGGCGCTGGTGTCAGCCGCGCAGCCGGTTCTGATAGTCATGGTCCTGCCAGTTGGCGCGGAACAGCCACTGATCCTCGGGCTGACGGGCGGCAAGGGCGTCGTCAATCTCGACCTCGTCAAAGCCCGACCGGCGCGCCATGGCGTATTGATCGGCGATCACATGGCCCTGAGCACGCAGGCGGCCGGTGTAGCCGCGCAGGCGCAGCAGCCGCGCGAGGGTAAAGCCGCGCCCGTCCGCGGAAGACGGAAAAGCGATGCGCAGCATGGGGGCGGCCAGAACCGCGCCGCTCAGCGCGGATTCCGGCGTGTCCGAGGGCATGTCGAGGGCTGCGGCATTGGTCTGTTCCGCATCAAGGGCGGCAAAGCCGCCGGTCCAGTCGTCGGGGGCAAAGCCTGTGTCGGTGACGATCACGCTCATGCGCTCTCTCCTTTTCTGGCGGCCTGTCCATTGATGAAATGGATGCCGCATTCTTCCTTGTTCTGGCCGCGCCAGCGCCCGGCGCGCGCATCTTCGCCCGCGGCGACCTTGCTGGTGCAGGGCTGGCAGCCGATGGACGGATAGCCCTGTGCCACCAGCGGGTGCCGGGGCAGGCGGTTTTCGTCCATATAGGCGGTGATATCCTCGGGCGCCCAGTGGGCCATCGGGTTCACCTTGATGCGGCCTGTCGCCTCTTCGAGTTCAAAAAAATCGAGGCTGGCGCGGGTGCCGGACTGATAGCGTTTGCGCCCGGTGATCCAGCCATCGAACCCCTGCAGCGCGTTTTCCAGCGGCACGGTCTTGCGCAGGGCGCAGCAGGCATCGGTGTCGGAAAACCGCAGCGCGCCGTAGGGGTCGCGCTGTTTCAGCGTCTCTGCATCGGTCTTGAGAATGCGCACATCGCGCAGGCCCAGCCGTTCGGCCATTTCGGCCTGATACTCCAGCGTTTCGGCAAACAGCAGGCGGGTGTCGATGAAGAGCACCGGCGTGTTGCGGTCCACCATGGCGACAAGGTGCAGCAGGGCAACGGATTCCGCGCCAAAGCTTGACACCATGGCGATGCGCCCGGCCTCGGGGTCCTTGAGCGCGCCGCGCAGCACGTCCGTCGCGCCATGATGGCGATAACGGGCGTTCAGCGCCGCGACGCGGGCACGCAGGGGGGCAAGATCCGCCACGCCGTCGCCTGAGAATTCGTCAGGCAAACGGAGGGCTGCGCGATCATGCAGCATTCCGCGCGGCCTCTTTTTCCGGATAAAGCGCGGCCTTGAAGGGGGCCATGCCCGTGCGGCGGAAGGTGTCGATGAAGGTCTCTTCGCGGCTTTCGCGGATGTCGAGATAGGTGTGCACGATGGTTTCCACCGCGCCCACGATTTCCTCTGCCGGAAAGCCGGGGCCGGTGCGCGCGCCAAGGGCTGCGGTTTCGGTGTGATCCCCGCCCAGCGTGATCTGGTAGTTTTCAACGCCCGCACGGTCGAGTCCGAGGATGCCGATATGGCCCACATGGTGATGGCCGCAGGCGTTGATGCAGCCCGAGATCTTGATCTTGAGATCGCCGATTTCGTGTTCAAGCTTGAGATCGTCAAAGCGCGTGGCGATTTCCTGTGCGATGGGGATGCTGCGGGCGGTGGCCAGCGCGCAGTAATCCATGCCCGGGCAGGCGATGATGTCCGAGATCAGGCCTATGTTGGCGGTGGCGAGGGTATGCTGCTGCAGGATCGCGTGGATCTGCGGCAGGTCGGATTTGTGCACATGGGGCAGGACGATGTTCTGCTCATGGCTGACCCGCAGCTCTCCATGACCGTAGTGTTCGGCCAGATCGGCCATGGCGCGCATCTGATCGGCAGAGGCGTCGCCGGGGGTGGCGCCGTGGGCCTTGAGGCTGATCTGTACGATGGCATGATCCGGATCGCGATGGGCGGTCAGGTTGGTGTCAGCCCAAGAGCGGAACACCGGATCCTTGGCATAGGCGGTGTCATAAGCATCAGTCGGCGCAGATTTCAGCACGGGCGAGGCGAACTGCGCGCGGAACTCGGCCAGCATCTGCTGATCGACACCGCCGAAGGCCGGGCGCAGCTCGGCAAAGCGCGCGTCGACAAGACGGCGGATTTCGTCGATGCCATGTTCATGCACGGTGATCTTGATGCGCGCCTTGTACTTGTTGTCGCGCCGCCCGATCAGGTTCCAGACCGACACAATCGCTTCGAGATAGGGGAGCAGATCGGCCTCGGGCAAAAACTCGGTGATGACCTTGCCGATCATCGGCGTGCGCCCAAGGCCACCGCCCACCAGAACCTCGAATCCGCGTGCGCCATCCTGTTCGACCATGCGCAGGCCGATGTCATGGGCGCGGGTCACGGCGCGGTCATTGGGTGATCCGGTGATCGCGATCTTGAACTTGCGCGGCATGAACTGGAATTCCGGGTGGTCGGTGGACCACTGGCGGATCAGTTCGGCGACCGGGCGGGGGTCGGCGATTTCATCCGCGGCGGCGCCGGCGAAATGATCCGCCGTCACGTTGCGGATGGTGTTGCCCGAGGTCTGGATGGCGTGCATCTGCACCTCGGCGAGCGCGTCGAGCATGTCCGGCACATCGCCAAGGGTCGGCCAGTTGTACTGGATGTTCTGGCGGGTGGTGAAATGGCCATACCCCTTGTCCCAGCGTTCCGCGATATAGGCCAGCTGGCGCATCTGGGCGGAGGACAGCGTACCATAGGGCACGGCCACGCGCAGCATATAGGCGTGCAGCTGCAGATAGAGCCCGTTCATCAGGCGCAGGGGCTTGAATTCATCCTCGGTCAGGGAGCCGTCGATGCGGCGTTCGACCTGGGCGCGGAACTGGCGGTTGCGCGTCGCCACGAAGGCGGCGTCAAAATCGGAATAGCGGTACATTCTGGTCTCCTGTCGGCGGGGCGGGACCAATTCTTTTCAAGAAAAAGAATTGGCAAAAATCTTTCACAAGATTTTTGTCACTGCCCTGCGGCCTGTTTGCCGTGGAAATGGTTCGAGGGGCCCTTGCGGCGGAAATCCTCGCGGAAATGCACCGGTTCGGGGCCATCCGGTGTGTCGATCACATCGGCAAGGTAGGCGCCGACCGCCTCTGCCACACGCGAGGAGGCGTCGAGCAGACGGATCTGGGCGACGGCCTCATCGGTGATGACCTCGGCCTGTTTCAGCTCGCGTGTCCAGCTGTCATCTTCGGTGAGGTAGATCACATCGCCTTCAAGCAGGGCATTGGCGGTCACGACCTTGGGTTTGAAATCACGGGGCATCAGGCAAACTCCTGCTGTTTGAGGCTGGTCAGGGCGGCCTGTGCGGCGCGCGGGGCAAGACCGTAAAGGGTCAGGGCGGGGCCACTCATCGCGGCCTCGGCCAGGTCTGCGGGCAGGGTGGCGAGCGTTGCGGCGATCACCTTTTGATCGGGACGAGAGGCGTTTTCGATCACCGTGACCGGGGTTGCCGGATCGGCGCCGTGCATGATCAGCCTGCCCTGAATAAAGCGCGCGGCTTTCTTACCCATGTAGATCGCGGCGACCTCTCCAGTGCGGGCCAGCGTCTTCCAGTCGTGATCGGCAAAGCCCGTCATGTCGTGTCCGGTGAGAAATCGCACCGAGGCGTTGCGCTGCCTCCGTGTCAGGCTCTGGCCGATTTCGGCGACGGCGGCAGAGGCGGCGGTGATGCCGGGCACGATATGCCAGGTGACACCGGCCTCTGTGCAGGCGTCGATTTCTTCGTCGAGACGACCAAATATGGTCGGGTCGCCAGATTTCAGCCGCACCACCTGCGCGCCCGCCTGTGCATGTTCGACGATCAGGGCGTTGATATGCTCTTGCGTCATCGAGGGGCCGAAGCCTTCTTTCCCGGCATCAACCATCACCGCCTCGCGGCGGGCGAGTTCGAGGATTTCGCCGCTGATCAGGCGGTCGTGGATCACCACATCCGCCGTGTCCAGCGCCTTGCGGGCCTTGAGGGTCAGCAGTTCAGGATCACCGGGGCCTGCGCCGACAAAGGCCACATGACCTGGCTTTTCCTCGGCCATCAGGTGCTGGTCGAGCAGGCTGTTCAGGGTATCGCGCACCTGATCCTCGCCCTCTGTCAGGGCGCGCGGGCCAGCACCGAAATAGAAATCGGACCAGAAGTCGCGCCGCTTGCGGCCCATGGGCAGCGCGTCGGCCATCTTGCGAAAGCCCTTGCCGATGCGCGCGAGCGTGCCAAGGCTGGAGGGCAGGCGTTCTTCGAGATCGGCTTTGATGGCGCGGGCCAGCACGGGCGCCGCGCCTTCGGTGCCGATGGCGATGGTGACCGGGTCACGATCAACGATGGCGGGGGTGATGAACTGGCTGTCGGCAAGGTTGTCGACGATGTTGCACAGCGCGCCATCGGCGCGGGCGATGCGGGTGGTGCGCGCATCCTCGGCCGCGTCTTCGTCCGCGGCGTAGAACAGCACGGCGCAGGTGGCATCGCCCGGCTCCATCGCGCGGCGGATCAGCGTCAGGCGGCCCGTATCGGCCCATGTCGCGATCTCGGGCGCGGGGGTAGGCGCGAAGACGGTCAGGTGTGCTTCGGTCTTGAGCAGGAGGCGCAGTTTGGCCAAAGCCGCCTCACCGCCACCGGACAGCACGACGCGCCGACCGGCGAGGGCGACGAAGATCGGGAAATGTTGCATCGGGCTACTCCGGGCTGTGGCTGCGATTGTACCCTGTATATAGAATTTTGTCCTGCTTTCTGGCTAGGGTATTGCGAAAACAAGGACATTTGTTCTAAGTGGACGCCATAGGCGGACATCTGGTTTCGTCGCGGGGCAAAAGGCGGAACTATGGTTCGCATCGACGACACAGACCGGAAAATCCTGATCGAGCTGCAGACGGATGCGAGCCGGTCCCTGGACGATATTGCCAAGGCGGTGGGGTCATCCAAGACGCCGGTCTGGAACCGAATCCGCAAATTGCGCGAGGCCGGGGTGATCGGCGCGCAGACCGTGGCGCTGGACGCTGAGGCGCTGGGATTCGAGGCGTGTTTCTTTGTGCTGATCCGCACGTCCGAGCATGAGGCCGCCTGGCAGCAGGCGTTCCTGAAGGCGCTGAAGGAACGCCCCGAGGTTCAGGAGGCGCACCGGCTGGCGGGGGATATCGATTATATCCTGAAGGTGCGGGTCAGGAATGCGCGCGCCTATGACGCCTTTTATCAGGCGCTGATTTCAGAGGTGCGGGTGCATAACGTGACCGCGCTGTTGTCGATGGAAGAGATCAAATCGACAACAGCGCTGCCTTTATAGCGGCATCTGTTCGAGCGCGCGGATGACGCCGCGCAGTTCGGCCAGCCCGCGCATGCGCCCGATCAGCGGATAGCCCGGGAAATTGTCACGTTCCAGATCGGACAAAAGATCATGGCCGTGGTCCGGGCGCATGGGGATCTGGGCAAAGGGTTCACCCTGATCGCGGCGGCGGGCCTCTTCGCGCAGCAGTACGCTGATCAGCGCGACCATGTCGGTGTCACCGTCCAGATGCGCCGCCTCTTCAAACGAGCCATCCGGGTCCTTGTGCACATTGCGCAGATGGGCAAAGCGGATGCTGCGGGCGAACCGTTCTGCAATGGCTGGCACGTCATTGGCCGGGTTTGCGCCAAGCGAGCCTGAGCAGAGCGTGAGGCCATTGGCGGGGCTGTCCACGGCGGAGAGGATCCAGTCGATATCTTCGGCATTCGAGACGACGCGCGGCAGGCCAAGGATGTCGCGCGGCGGATCGTCCGGGTGGACGCAGAAGGCCATGCCCAGATCCTCGGCTGCGGGAATGACCTCTTGCAGAAAGCGTTTGTAATTGGCGCGCAGGGTGGCGCGGTCGATGCCGTTGTAACGTTCCAAAGCGTTGCGCAGACCGGCGATGTCATAGCGGTCAAAAGCGCCGGGCAGGCCGGCCATGATGGCCTGCAGCAGGGCGTCGCGGTCTGCCTCAGACGATTGCTGGAACCAGATCGCCGCCTTGTTGCGCACCTCTTGGGAATAATCCTCCTCGGCCCCGGTGCGGGCGAGCATGTGGATTTCAAACGCCGCCATGCGCGCCTGATCAAAACGCAGGCAGGTGCCGCCACGCGCCAGAGGAGAGGTGAGGTCGGTGCGGGTCCAGTCGATCAGCGGCATGAAGTTGTAGCAGATCGTGGTGATGCCATTGGCAGCGAGATTGGCCATGGACTGGCGGTAATTGGCAAAAAGGGTTGCCAGATCGCCATCGCCACGCTTGATCGCCTCGTGCACCGGCAGGCTTTCGGTCACGGTCCAGTCGAATCCGGCCCCGGTGATTTCCGCCTTGCGGGTGGCGATGGCATCTTTGGTCCAGACTTCGCCATAGGGCACCTCGTGCAGGGCGTGCACGAGGGCGGTGGCGCCGGTCTGGGCGATTTCGGGCAGGGTTATGGTGTCAAAAGGCCCGTACCAGCGCCAGCTTTCGATCATTTCAGGACCTCTTGAACGGCGGCGCGTGCGCCTTGTGTCATCAGGGTGTGATAGGCTGCGGTCACGGGTGCCTTTATCTTGCCCGCGATTTGGTCGGGGAAGATGTTGCGCAGGGACAGCAGGGCGGCGACCTTGTCTTCGCCGGTATTGGCAGTGTCAGAGAGGCGTTTCAGAGTCTCGGCCAGCGGGTCGCGCACATCGATTGTCGCGCCCTTTTCGTCTACACCGCCGACATAGCGCATCCATGCCGCCACGGCGAGGCAGAGGCCCGGGCAGGGTGTCGTCGCGTCTTTCAGGGTGCCAAGCAGGCGCTGGGGCAGTTTCTGGCTGCCGTCTATGGCGATCTGCCAGGTCAGATGCCGGATCGCCGGATTTTTGTACCGTTCCAGAAGGGCGTCGGCATAGGCGGTGAGGTCGGTGCCTTCTGGGGCGGTCAGGGTCGGGATGATTTCGGTCTGCCACAGGCGGCGGGCGAAATCGGCAAAGACCGGGTCGGCCACGGTGTCGGCGATGGTCTGATGGCCGGCGAGGTAACCGAGATAGGCAAGCGACGAATGGGTGCCGTTCAGCATCCGCAGCTTCATCAGTTCGAACGGGGCGACATCGCTGACCAGTTCGACACCGACAGCACCCAGATCGGGGCGCATGCCATCGACAAAGTCATCCTCGACCACCCATTGGCGGAAAGGTTCGTGGATAACGGGGGCTGCGTCATATGTGCCGGTCAGCGCGGACACCCGGTCCAGATCGGCGGGTTTGGTCGCTGGAACGATACGATCGATCATCGTGGCAGGAAAGCGGCCCTCGGTCTCGATCCAGGCGGCCAGATCCGGATCTATGGCCTGGGCCAGATCCAGCACGGCCTTGCGCACGACGGCACCGTTGTGGGGCAGGTTGTCGCAGCTGAGAACTGTGAAGGGGCGCAGGCCTGCGGTGCGACGGGCCTGCAACGCGCGCACGAGGAAACCGGGTGCGCTGCGCGGCAGGGGGTTGGTCAGGTCATGTGCGATGTCAGGATGTTCGAGGTTGAGATCACCTGTCGCGGGATTGTGGCAATAGCCCTTTTCAGTGACGGTCAGGGTCACGATGCGGATTGCAGGATCTGCCATGGCGGCGACCAGCCCAGCGGGGTTCTCGGGCGCGACAATCATGTCGGTGATCACTTCGATCACCTGTGTGGTGTCACCATTGGGGCCGGTTTCCAGCGCGGTATAGGCATAGCCTTGTGGTGCGAGCGCATCGCGGGTGCCGGGGCTTTTCAGGCTGGCGGCCAGAATGCCCCAGTCGCCGCCAGATTTCGCCATGGATTCAGCGATATAGACGGCACCAAAGGCCCGAAAAAACGCGCCAAGGCCAAGGTGGACGATGCCGAGACCGGGCTGCGGCGCATCTGAGCGGGTGAGGGGGAGCAGATCAGCGGGCAAGCCAGCCTCCGTCAACGTTGAGGACCGCGCCGTGGATGTAATCGGCGGCGGGCGAGGAGAGGAATACTGCGGTGCCGGCGATATCCTTGGCCTCGCCCCAGCGGCCTGCGGGGATGCGTTCGAGGATCGCCTTGTTGCGGTCAGGATCGGCACGCAGCGCTTCGGTGTTGTTGGTTTCGATATAGCCCGGCGCAATGGCGTTCACGTTGATGCCCTTGGCCGCCCATTCATTGGTCAGGATCTTGGTCAGACCGGCAACGCCATGCTTTGAGGCGGTGTAGGAGGGCACGCGGATGCCGCCCTGAAACGACAGCAGGGAGGCGATGTTGACGATCTTGCCGGTGCCGCTGCGGGCGAGGATGGCCTTGGCAAAGGCCTGACAATTGAAGAACACCGCCTTGAGGTTCACATCCATCACATCGTCCCAGTCGGCTTCGGTGAAGTCGACCGAGTCATTGCGGCGGATGATGCCTGCGTTGTTCACCAGAATGTCGATGGGTTCGGCGGCGAAGGTGTCCTTGGCTACCATCGGGTCGGCGAAATCAAGGCGCAGTTCGCGGGCGTTTTCGATCATGCCAACAGTGTCCGCGCAGGAGGAGCGTCCCGCGCAGATGACCGTGGCACCAGCCTCGCCCATCGCGATGGCGATGGCCTGACCGATGCCTGTATTGGCACCGGTCACGAGGGCGGTTTTACCTGAAAGCGAAAAGCTCACCGCAAGTCCCCCATCGGGATCATGTCCATGTCGGTGAAGTCGATGTTGTCACCGGCCATGGCCCAGCAGAAGGTGTAGCTGCCTGTGCCGGCACCGGCGTGGATCGACCAGGGCGGGGAAATCACCACCTCTTCGTTCGCCATGACGATGTGGCGGGTTTCCGAGGGCTGGCCCATGAAGTGGAAGACGCGCTGATCGGCGGTCATGTCGAAATAAAGATACGCCTCCATCCGGCGGTCATGCTGGTGGGCGGGCATGGTGTTCCAGACAGAGCCTTCGGCAAACTGGGTGTAGCCGATCAGGAGCTGGCAACTTTCGCAGACCTCGGGGTGGAGGAGCTGGATGATCACACGTTCGTTGGCCTGTTCTTTCGATCCCAGTTCGACCCGGCGGGCATCTGCGATCTTGATCAGGCGGGTGGGGCAGGTGCGGTGCGCGGGGGCGGAGAGGACGTAGTAACGCCCCTTGCCCGAGAAGGTCACCGGACCGGCGCCCATGCCGACATAGAGCACTTCGCCGTTTTCGATGGTGTGGGTGTCGCCGCCGACCGTGATTTCGCCGGTTTCACCGATGTTCAGCACGCCGAGTTCGCGGCGTTCGAGAAAGGTCTTGGTGCCGGTTTCGGGGATGTGGTCCAGCGTCAGTGCGGCGCCATCGGGCACAACAGAGCCGACCAGCAGGCGGTCGTAATGGGAATAGATCAGCTTGATCTGACCGGGCTGGAACAGATCCCCCACATGGAAATGATCGCGCAGCCCCTGTGTGTCGAGCGTCTTGGCGGTGGCGGGGTCGATGGCGTAGCGGGTTTGTGCGTCGGTCATGGGGAGAGTCCTTTGGGTTGGTGTCGTCTTCGCGCGCTTACAGAAAGTCGTCGCGCCGCGGTGTGAAGGTGTCGATGAGCGTGCCGGGTTCAAGGCAGGTGCAGCCATGGCGTGCCTCGGACGGGATGACAAAACTGTCGCCGGGGCCGACCTCGAAGGCTTCACCATCAAGGGTGAAGGTGAAACGCCCCGACTGAACATAGGTTGACTGGACATGCGGGTGGTTGTGCAGCTTGCCTTGGGCGTCTTTCTGAAACCGGAAGGCGACGACCATCAGCTGTTCGTTTTCGGACAGAACCTGACGGCGTACACCGGGGTCTGCATCGACTTCGGGGTATGTTTTCAGCATCTTATTGTCCCTTAGTGAAAGAGCGCAGGCAGCCAGAGCGACAGCGCCGGGATGTAGGTGACGGCCATCAACGTGGCAAAGGCCGCGCCGTAGAAGGGCCAGATCGACTTCATCGCTTCGGAAATCGGGATGCGGCCCACGGCGCAGCCGACAAAGAGCACGGCGCCGACGGGCGGTGTGCACAGGCCAATGCCGAGGTTGAGGATCAGGATCACGCCGAAGTGGACCGGGTCGATGCCGAAGGCGACCGCGACGGGCAGGAAGATCGGCGTGGTGATCACGATCAGCGGCGACATGTCCATGAAGGTGCCGAGGATCAGCAGCATCACGTTCATCAGCAGCAGGATCACGATGGGGTTGTCGGACACGCCCTGCAGGGCGCTGACCATCGCGGCGGGCACACGGGTGTAGGCCAGCAGCCAGCCGAAGGCGGCCGCGCAGCCGATGACCATGAGGACCATGGCTGTGGTGCGTACGGCGGCAAATGTCGCCTCGATGAAGTCGTGCCAGCTGAGCGTGCGGTAGACCAGCAGCGTGACCAGCAGCGCATAGACCACGGCGATGTTCGAGGATTCCGAGGCGGTGAAGATGCCCGAGCGCACGCCGCCAAAGATGATCGCCACAAGGATCAGGCCGGGCACCGCCGAGAGGAAGATGTGGCCAAGGGCGCGCAGGCCGGGGAAGGGTTCAGTCGGGTAGCCGCGTTTGCGGGCGACGAAATAGGCGGCGGTCATCAGCGACAGGGCCAGAATCGCGCCGGGGATGATGCCGGCGGTGAAGAGATCGGCGATGGAAATCTTGCCGCCTGCCGAGATCGAATAGATGATCATGTTGTGGCTGGGCGGGATCAGCAGCGCGATGATCGAGCCGACGACGGTGAGGTTTACAGCATAATCAACGCCGTAGCCGCGTTCCTTCATCTGCGGAACCATGAGGCCGCCCACAGCCGAGGCATCAGCGGCAGCCGAGCCGGACACGCCGCCGAACATGACGGAGGCCAGCACGTTGACCTGCCCCAGCCCGCCGCGCAGATGCCCGACCATGGCCCCGGCAAGGGCGACGAGCCGGCGGGCAATGTCGCCGCGCACCATGAGATCACCGGCGAAGATGAAGAAGGGGATCGCCATCAGCGCGAACACTGACACGCCCGAATTCAGCCGCTGGAACACCACCACCGGGGGCAGACCCAGATAGACGATTGTCGCAAAGGACGACACGCCAAGGCAAAAGGCGACCGGTGTGCCGATCAGCAGAAGCACCACAAAGGTGCCGAAAAGTACCCAGAGTTCCATGTGTTCAGGCCTCTATGTCAGCGTCATCGCCAAAGCGGGCGGTGGGCAATCCGGCGGCGCGGCGCGCCACCCGTTCAATCGAAAACAGCACGACCAGAACGCCGCCGCCTACGATGGGAATGAAATCGAACGCCCCCGAAATGCCGAGCGAGGGCACCATGTTGCCAGAGGTCTTTTCCGCCAGCTCCCAGCCGAACCAGACCATGCCGGCGCCAAAGCCCGCGACCACCAGATCCGACACCGTGTGCAGGAACAGCTTGGCCTTTTCGGGCAGCACGTAGAGGAGGATGTCAAAGGAGAGGTGGTAACCTTCGCGGATGCCCACGGCGGCGCCCAGAAAGATGAACCAGCCCATGATCATGACCGAGGCGGGTTCGCTCCAGATCAGGGAAGAGTTGAGGAGATAGCGGAACACAACCTGCGCCGCGATGATCACAGTCATCAGGACAAGGCCGATCCCGGCGATCCAGAGGGCCAACCGCGCCAAAAGGCCGGTCGCCAGCGCGACGTTTTTCATGGAGTCCGCTCAATCAAGGGAAAAAAGGTGCGGCCCGCGCGGGGGGCACGGGCCGCGGTAGGGATCAGAGGTTATTCAGTCGCCTGAATGCGCTCGACCATGCTCTTGAGTTTGTCGTCGGTGACGTACTTTTCATAGACCGGGACCATCGCTTCGATGAAGGGGGTCTTGTCGATGTCGGTCACGATCTCGACGCCGGCAGCGCGGATCTTGTCCTCGGATGCCTTTTCCTGGGCTTGCCAGAGATCACGCATGACGGGGGTCGAATCCTTGGCGGCCTGTTTCACCAGCGCCTGATCTTCGGGGCTGAGCTTGTCCCAGCTGATCTTGGACATCACCAGCACTTCGGGCACGATCAGGTGCTGATCGAGCGTGTAGTATTTGGCGACTTCGAAGTGACCCGAGGTGTCGTAGGAGGGCCAGTTGTTTTCGGCCCCGTCGATGACGCCGGTCTGGATCGAAGAGTAAACCTCGCCATAGGGCATCGGGGTGGCGTTGGCGCCCAGAGCCGAGACCATGTCGACGAACATGTCCGACTGCATCACGCGGAATTTCATGCCTGCCATGTCGGCCATCGACGTGATCGGCTTTTCCGAGTTGTAAAAGCTGCGCGAGCCGCCGTCGTAGAAGGTCAGGCCAACCAGATCGGCACCGGCAAAGGCGGCGAGGATTTCGTCACCAACCGGGCCGTCCATCACCGTGTGCATGTGATCGACCGAGCGGAAGATATAGGGCAGGGACGGAACCTGCGTTTCGGGCACGATGTTGTTGAACGGTCCAAGCGAGACGCGGTTGAGGTCGATCACGCCGAACTGGGTCTGCTCGATCGTGTCTTTCTCTTCGCCCAGCTGTGCAGAGGCAAAGATTTCGATGCAGATGCGGCCATCCGAGCTGGTCTTGAGCGCTTCGCCCATGGCTTTGACCGCTTCGACGGTGGGGTAACCGTCGGGGTGTGTGTCGGACGATTTCAGCGTGATTTCGCACTCTGCCCAGGCGGCGCCGGTCAGGGCGACGGTGGTCAGCAGGGTGCCGATCAGTGTCTTGGTCAGTGTCATCTTGGGTCTCCTCCCTAGAATAGCTTTGTCAGAGCCGATAGGCTTTTTTCACAAGCCGGTATGTGAGGTCTTGTGCGACCTCGTAAGCCTCGTCCTCGTTCAGCCGCCCTGTGGCGACCAGCGTGGCGAGGTATGCACTATCCACGCGCCGGGCGACGTCATGCCGGGCGGGGATGGAACAGAAGGCGCGGGTGTCATCGTTGAACCCGGCGGTGTTGTAGAAGCCTGCGGTTTCGGTCACGTTTTCGCGGAACCGCTTCATGCCTTCGGCACTGTCAAAGAACCACCAGGGCGGGCCGAGCTTGAGTGCGGGGTAGACCCCTGCAAGCGGCGCGAGTTCGCGGCTTTGCGTGGTTTCATCCAGCATGAACAGGATGATCGACAGTTCATGTTGCGTGCCAAAAGCGTCGAGCAATGGCTTGAGATCGTTTACAAAGTCGGTGCGACCGGGGATGTCGAATCCCTTGTCCCGGCCGAATTTATGCAGGATGCCGGGGTTGTGGTTGCGCCGCGACCCGGCGTGGATCTGCAGGACCAGACCGTCGTCCATGCTCATCCTTGCCATCTCGGTCAGCATCTGACCCCGGAAGGCATCAGCATCCTCTGGCGTGGCTTTGCCGCCCTTGATGCGGTCGAACAGGGCTTCGGCCTGTTGGGTCGACAGGTTCTCGGTCCGCGCGCTTGGGTGGCCGTGGTCCGATGCCGTCGCGCCATGTTCCTTGAAAAACGCGCGGCGGATGCGGTGGGCATCCAGATATCCGGCCCATGTCTGGGTGTCGGTGCCGGTCAGGTCGCCAAAGGTGGCGAGGTTGGCGGCGAAACCGTCGAATTCCGGATCAACCACCGAATCGGGGCGATAGGTGGTGACGACCTTGCCACCGGTCCAGCCGGATGCGCCGATCATCTTGTGCCATTTCAGATCGTCCAGCGCGCTTTCGGTTGTGGCGATCAGTTCGATGTTGAACCGTTCGAACAGGGCGCGGGGGCGGAATTCAGGTTTCGTCAGGCAATCGCTGATATGATCATAGATCGCGTCAGCCGTGGCAGGGGTGAATTCCTGCTCAATGCCAAAGACTTCGGCAAAGGCGTGGTCAACCCACATCCGCGACGGGGTGCCGCGCAGGAGGTAATAATTATCGGCAAACAGCTTCCAGATCTTGCGGCCATCGGTTTCGACAGGCCCGCCATCGGCGCGGGGGACCCCAAGGGATTCGAGCGGCACACCCTGCGAAAACAGCATCCGGAAGACGTAGTGATCAGGCGTGACAAACAGCTGCGCGGGATCGGGGAAGGCCGCGTTTTCAGCATACCAGCGCGGGTCGGTGTGGCCATGCGGGCTGATGATCGGAAGGTCTTTGATGCTGTTATGCAATGCGCGGGCGAGGCCACGGGTGCTGTCGTCGATGGGAAACAATCTGTCAGGGTGCAGTCTGGACAAGGAATTGCTCGCTTTTGGATCCGTGTGAGGTTGATTAGATTACAACCACCTAGTATTCTGGCATACTAATATGCTAGTTTGAATCTCAAGTCAATCCGGAGGAGCCGTGTGGTGACCGAAATAGCTGTTCTTGGCCCGCTCGAAACCGTTACGCGGTCCTCTGTCACCGATCAGGTGTTCGAGGCGCTGTATGCGCAAGTGCAGTCCTTAGCGTTGCCGCCGGGCACCAAGCTGTCGGAATCCGAAGTGGCCAAACAGTTGGGCGTGTCGCGCCAGCCGGTGCGCGACGCCTTTTACCGGCTGTCCAAGCTGGGTTTTCTGCTGATCCAGCCGCAGAAGGCGACGCTGGTCAGCAAGATCCACATTGCGGATGTGCGCAAGGCACGGTTCATCCGTTCGGCCATTGAGGTCGAGGTGATGCGTCAGGCGGCGCTGAACTTTACCGAGAAAGATTTCAGCGCGCTTCAGCCCATACTTGACGCGCAGAAGGCCGCCGTGACCAAAGGGGACAAGGCCACGTTCCATCGTCTGGACGATGTGTTCCATCAGGTGCTGTGTTCGCGGGCGGGCGTGGGTTTTGTCTGGGATGTGATCCGCGAAAACAAGGCGCATACGGACCGGGTGCGCTTCCTGTCGCTGGGATCGGGATCGCAGCGCGCCTATGACGATCATATCGCCATTGTGGCCGCGCTGAGATCGGGCAGCGTCGACGGGGCGGTGCAGGCGATGCGCGCGCATCTGGGCACGATCGAGGCGATCATCCAGCAGATTCGGTCCACCAATCACAGCTGGTTTTCGGATGAGGAGTAGAGCGATGCGTCTGGTTTTTGTTGGCGAATGCATGGTCGAGATCGCGCCGGATGGTGCGGCGTTCCGCAAGGGATTTGCCGGAGATACGTTCAACATGGCCTGGTATGCGCGCCATCTGTGCCCGCGTGACTGGAGTGTCGATTTCGTCTCGGCCATTGGTCAGGATGCGATTTCGGACGAGTTGGCCGGGTTCATGACTGCCGCCGGGGTCGGCACGCGCCATGTGCAGCGTCATGCGGACCGGACCGTGGGCCTGTACATGATCAGCCTCAAGGACGGCGAGCGCAGTTTTTCCTACTGGCGCAGTCAAAGTGCGGCGCGGCGGATGGCTGAGGATGGCGCAAAGTTGGAGGAGGCCTTTGACGGCGCTGATCTGGTCTGTCTGTCTGGCATCACGCTGGCCGTGCTGGAAGGCGCGGGGCGAGACACTCTGGCTGCTGCGCTGACAAAGTTCCGCGCGGCGGGCGGGCAGGTGGCGTTTGACCCCAATATCCGGCCACGCCTTTGGGCCACGATGGACGAGATGCGCGAGGTCGTGATGCGGTTTGCGGGGCTGAGCGATATCGTGCTGGCCTCTTTCGACGATGAGGCGGCGCATTTCGGTGACGGCTCGCCCGAAGACACGCTGGCGCGCTATCAGGCGGCGGGCGTGACAGAGGTGATTGTCAAGAACGGTGCGGATCCGATTCTGGGTGCTTTGGATGGTCAGAGCGTGACTGTGGCCCCCGCGCCGGTGGCCCGCGTGATTGATTCGACCGCTGCGGGGGACAGTTTCAACGCGGGATACCTTGTCAGTGCCCTGTCGGGTGGGACAATGGCGCAGAATATTGCCGCCGGGGCCCAGTTGTCACGCGAGGTGATCCAGCATGCCGGCGCCCTTTCGCCAGAGGCTGTTGCCGCACAGGCCCTTGAGACGGCGACATAAAATCCCGGATTGAGGGTGGTTCAGCGCCGCATACGTCTTTGACGGGAGCCTTAGTGAAACTGTCATATATGCGTCGTCTCTCTGTCACGAACGGCCCCTAGACACCGCCCAGACGCAAGCCTGGGGGCCCCTTGTTACAGATCGAAAACCTGACACGCCGCTTTGGGGCAGCAACCGCCGTGGATCGGGTTTCGATCCATGTGGCGCGCCCCACGATGATCGGAATCATTGGAGCCTCTGGCGCGGGGAAATCCACCCTGCTGCGGATGCTCAACCGGCTGGAAACACCAACCTCCGGGCGCATCACCTTTGACGGACGCGACGTGACCGCGCTGAAGGGCCGTCAGGTCCGTGGCTGGCATGCCGACTGCGCGATGATCTTTCAGCAGTTCAATCTGGTCCCGCGGCTGGATGTGGTGTCGAACGTGCTGCATGGCACGCTCTACCGCACCGGCACTCTGCGCGCCCTGACCGCCATGTGGCCAGAGGCCGACATTCGCCACGCGATCGAGATTCTGGCGCGGCTTGGCATTCACGAACATGCCGCCAAACGGGCCGAGGCCCTGTCGGGTGGTCAGCAGCAGCGCGTCGCCATTGCGCGGGCGCTGATGCAGGACCCCAAGATTTTGCTGGCGGATGAACCCATTGCCTCGCTTGATCCGATGAACGCGCAGGCGGTCATGGAAGCGCTGCGCAGCATCCATGACGAGGATGGGCGCACCGTCATCTGCAACCTTCACACGCTTGATACCGCACGGCGCTATTGCGACCGGGTGATCGGTATGAAGCAGGGCCGGGTCGTCTTTGACGGCACGCCCGAACAGCTCACCACCGGCGTTGCGCGCGACATCTATGGCGCCGGTGCGGATTTCTCGGAAGAGGCGACCTCGACTGAGATCCGTGAAACCCCCGCAGCCGTCACCGCCATCCGCGAGGCGAAGGCCGCAGTCTGACGCTTTTTGAACGATACCGGCGTCCGAATGGGGGCTGGTCCACATCCTTTGGGAGACATTCGATGACCTTCAAGACCATGACACTGGCCATTTTGGCCACGACCGCCCTGACAAGCGCCGCGATGGCGCAAGACATCCAGGAATTCAACATCGGCGTTCTGGGTGGCGAGAACGCCCAAGACCGCATGACGGCGAACCAGTGCCTGGCGGATCACGCCACCGAAGCGCTGGGTGTTCCGGTCAAGATCTTCACCCCCGCCGACTATAACGGTGTGATTCAGGGTCTGCTGGGCGGGACGCTTGATATGGCGATCCTGGGCGCGTCGGGTTATGCTGCCGTCTACCTGCAGGACCCGAACGTCGTGACCCCTGTTCTGGTCAAGACCAACCTGGACGGAGCCTATTCCTACCACTCGATCGGTTTTGCCCGCGCAGACAGCGGCATTAAATCGCTTGAGGATATGAAGGGCAAGAAATTCGGCTTTGGTGATCCGAACTCGACTTCCGGCTTCCTGATCCCGTCTGTCGAGATCCCGCAGGAAACCGGCGCATCCATGGAGAGCGGCGATTACTTCGGTGAGGTCGTGTTCACCGGTGGCCACGAGCAGACCATCGTTGCGGTCAACAACGGCGACGTTGATGCGGGTGTGACCTGGGCCGACGGTCTGGGCAACTGGGAAGACGGCTACAATTCGGGCGCACTGCGCAAGGCCGCAGATGCCGGAATCGTCGACATGAACGATCTGGTGCAGATCTGGGAATCCAAGCCGATCCCTGAAGGCCCCGTTGTTCTGCGCACAGCCCTGCCCGAGGATGTGAAGACCAAGATGACCGAGATGGTCAAGAACCTGATCACCACCGATCCGGAATGCGCCTATGGCGTTGCCTCGGGCGAAACCGCCGGTTTCACCCCGATCACCCATGACGCCTATGAGACGATCATTGCCGTGCGCAAGGCCGAGATCGGCGGCTGAGAAAAAAGACTGGGCGCAGGGGGCATTCCCCTCTGCGCCCGTTTTGTATCATGACAGATATCACAGCCTCCTCCGCCGCCCGTCAGGCCGACGTCACCACGTTGTACCTTTCCGAAATGCGCTTGCGCCGCCTTTATAGCGGGGCGGGAGTGCTGATTTTTGTTCTGCTGCTGGTCGCCGGGTTCCTGACCGCGAATGACCGCAATGCCGGCGGTTTCCTGAACGGCCTGCCCCATATCTTTGACTTTCCCGCTGACGTGATGTCCGAAGCCTGGGAAAAGGCCTATGACCTGCCCGCGCTGCTGTGGCAGTATTTCCCGTCGCTGATCGAGACGATCAACATCGCCGGGGCCGCAACGCTGATTGGTGCGCTGATCGGCGGGATGCTGTCACTGCTGGTGACGCGCGGGCTTGCACCGGCGCCCTGGGCGATCTGGCCGATCCGTCGGGTGCTGGACATCTTTCGCGCCGTGCCGGAAATCGTCATCGCGCTGATCCTGATCTTTATCCTGGGCGGCGGGCCGATCCCGGCGATGATCGCCATCGCCGTGCACACCACCGGCGCGCTGGGAAAGCTGTTTTCCGAAGTGGCCGAAAACGCGCCGCAGGGGCCACTGGAAGGGTTGCGCTCGGTCGGGGCGGGCTGGACGCAGCGGATGCTGTTTGGCATCGTGCCACAGGTCGCGCCCAACTGGCTGAGCTATGCGCTCTTGCGGTTCGAGATCAACATTCGCGCCTCTGCCATCCTGGGTTTTGTCGGGGCCGGGGGGTTGGGGTATGATCTGCGCAACGCCATGTCCTGGGGGCCGGGCAAGTTCGACGAGGCGGCGGCGATCTTTATTCTGCTGTTTGTCACCATCGTGACCGTGGATCAGCTTGGCGGTTCCCTGCGCAACCGTCTGACCAAAGGGGCCAAGGCATGAGCGATATCAGCGCCTATTACACCGACACCTCGCGCGGCATGTCGCGGATGCGGCTTTGGATCTTTGGCATCCCGCTGCTGGTGCTGACCTATCTGGTCTATATCTTCTTTGCCTTTCACGGCCCGCAGGTCATCGCCGATGCGAATGGTGAAAACGGCAGGATCCTGATGGCCGATATGGTCAGTTACAAGGTCCATGTGACCCGCGACAACAACTCGGGCGCTGTCGAGGTTGCAGTAGAGGGCGAACGTAAGGGGCGTTATCCCGAGGGGCAAAGCCCGGACTGGGTTCAGACCGGCGATCAGACGGTTGTCGATCTCGGCTCTGGCTATCTGGTGACGCTTTCGGGCACCAGCGATGTGCGGTTCGACATTCCGGGCTATGGCACGATCACGGCATCGGCCACACGATCGGGCGGGGTCGAGGCGCGTTTCCCCGAGGGGCCGGTCCCGGACTGGATCAATGTCGCGCGCAACCGCGTGGCCATCACCACCCCCGAGGGGCGCGTGAACATCACCCGCTCCAAGACCGAGATCATGCGCTATTTCCCCGGCTGGGAGCTGTTCTTTTTCACCCTCGACAGCAAGTATTACGGCATGTCGCCGGGCACGCTGGCCGCAGCCGCCTTTGGCGGCGAGGCCGGGGCGATCTGGTCGGATGTCTGGAACAATCAGGTCTGGCGCCACAAAGAGGTGTTCTGGGCTTTGTTCGAAACCGTGCTGATGGCGTTTCTGGGCACGGCGGGCGCGGCGATGATTGCCTTGCCGGTCGCATTTCTGGCTGCGCGCAACTTTGCGCCGCTGGGTGTCTTCCGGCAGGTCACGCGGCGGATCTTTGATTTCCTGCGCGGGGTGGACGGGCTGATCTGGACGGTGGTTCTGTCGCGCGCCTATGGCCCCGGCCCGCTGACCGGCACCCTGGCGATCATGCTGACCGACACCGGGACCTTCGGAAAGCTGTTTTCCGAGGCGCTGGAAAACGTCGACGCGAAACAGATCGAAGGGGTGCGTTCGACCGGCGCGGGCGCCTTTGCCCGGGCGCGATTCGGCGTCATTCCCCAGCTTATCCCGGTGTTGCTGAGCCAGATCCTGTACTACATGGAATCCAACACCCGGTCTGCCACGGTCATCGGCGCGATCACCGGGGGTGGTATCGGGCTGTTGCTGACGCAGGCGATCATCACCCAGAAGGACTGGGAAGAGGTCACCTATTACATCGTGCTGATCGTGATGATGGTCTTTGCCATGGATTCGCTGTCGGGCTGGCTGCGGCGCAGGCTGATCAAGGGAAGCTGAGCCATGTCAGTAAGACTAAGTCCCGACGCGCCGTTCCTGCATTCCGGCTGCGAGATCACCGAGGATTGCACCTTTGGCGCCTATGTCGAGATCGGGCAGGGCAGTCGCGTGGCACATTCCCATCTCGGGGATTATTCCTACTGTGACCGGATGGCGGATATTGCCAATGCGCAGATCGGTAAGTTTGCCAATATCGCCGCTATGTCCCGGATCGGGGCGACGGATCACCCGATGGAAAAGGCGTCGCTGCATCACTTTCTGTATCGTTCCAGTGACTATTGGGAGGATGCGGAGGTGGATCAGGACTGGTTCGCGCAGCGTCAGTCGCGGGTCGCGCATCTGGGGCATGACACCTGGATCGGCGCCATGGCGATGGTCAAGCCTGAGGTGACGGTGGGCCATGGTGCGGTCGTTGCGTCGGGGGCCGTTGTGACCAAGGATGTGCCGCCCTACTGGATCGTCGCCGGGGTGCCGGCCAAGCCGATCCGGCGCCGTCTGCCCGAGGAAACGGCAGAGCGGCTGATGGCGCTGGAATGGTGGGACTGGGATCACGCCACCCTGCGCGCCCGGCTGGAGGATTTCCGCAAGCTGTCGGCCGAGGATTTTCTGGATCGCTACGAATAGCACTGCCGTGTGCCTGTGCTGATCTGCCTGCAGCGCCTCGGGATATCCCCGGGGCGCTGTGCGATTTTGGGCTTCGGTTTTGCGCTGTCATCAAAGTTTCACTTTGCCTTTGGGGTGTATTTGTATAGTTGTCGCATCAAGAGTTGTCCAGTTGTCGATATAGACGAGGAATCATGACCCGAGCCGAATGGATGGGCCTGCTGGCCCGATCAGCCCCCGACACCCTGACCGCTTGTCTGGCGGGACTGGGTGAGATGCCGAAACACAGCTGGCTGCGCGCGCCCGAGGCCGGATCAGTCATGGTGCAGGGCCGCACCGGCGGTGTTGGCGCGCCGTTCAATCTGGGCGAGGTGACGGCGACGCGCTGTGCCCTGCGTCTGGAGGATGGTCGCGAAGGTCATGCCTTTGTGCAGGGGCGCAGCCGCGATCATGCCACCCGCGCCGCGCTGGTGGATGCGCTGATGCAGGGGACTGATGCGGATGTTGTGCGCCAGAGCGTGCTTGAGCCGCTTGCCACAGAAGAGGCCGCGCACCGCGACATCATCGCCCGAAAGGCCGAAGCGACGCGGGTGAATTTTGAGACATTGGTCCGGGGAGAAGACGCATGAACGCGCTGGCCGCAGGGTTTGCCAACCCACCGCAGGAGTCGGCCCGTGCCTTTCGCGCGGCGATGCAGGCAATGGCCTGCCCTGGAACGATCCAAAACATCACAGGCCCCGAGGTTCCGGGCCTGTCCCCGGCGGCGGCACTGTTGCTGCTGACCCTGACGGATGGCACGACACCGGTGCTGCTGACCGGCGATGCAGCGCAGTCGCAGGACTGGCTGACCTTTCACACCGGCGCGCCCAAGGCGGGCAGCGCGGCAGAGGCGGCCTTTGCCGTGGGGCGCTGGGACGATCTGGGACCGCTCAACCCCTATCCGGTGGGCACGCCGGATTATCCCGACCGCTCTGCCACGCTGATCGTTGAAATGGCTGAGATTTCTGGGGATGGCCCGCGCCTGACCGGCCCGGGGATCGAGACGGAGGTACAGATGTCGCTGCCGGATGCCGATGCCCTGCGCCTGAACGCCGCGCTTTATCCGCTGGGGGTGGATCTGTTTCTGACCTGCGGCAGCCGCCTTGCGGCGCTGCCCCGGTCCACACGCATTGCGGAGGATGGCTGATGTACGTCGCAGCAAAAGGCGGAGAAGAGGCGATTGCCGCCGCCCACACCTGGCTCGCCGAGGCACGCCGGGGGGACCGGTCGCTTCCTGCAATGAGCACGGCGCAGATTGCCGAACAGCTGGCGCTGGCGGTGGCGCGGGTGATGTCCGAGGGGTCGCTTTATGACATCGACCTTGCGGCGCTGGCGGTGCAGCAGGCGCGGGGTGATCTGATCGAGGCGATCTTTCTCATCCGCGCCTATCGCACCACCTTGCCGCGTCTCGGATCATCCAGACCGATCGACACGGGGGCCATGATATGCGAACGCCGGGTGTCGGCGACGTTCAAGGATATCCCCGGCGGGCAGGTGCTGGGGCCGACATTTGACTATACCCACCGGCTGGTGGATTTCGCGCTGGCGGCAGGGGACGAGGCCGCGGCGGCGAAGATCGCCGAGACCGCGCCACAGACCCGGTCCCGCGTGTCCGACCATCTGGGACGCGAAGGGTTGCTGCGGGATGAGCCGCGCAGCGATGCCACGCCGCCGGATCTGACCCGCACGCCGCTGGAATTACCGGCCGAACGGCCGCTGCGGCTGCAGGCGCTGGCGCGGGCGGATGAGGGGTTTCTGCTGGGCCTCGCTTATTCGACGCAGCGCGGATACGGGCGCACCCATGCCTTTGTCGGTGAGTTGCGCATTGGAACGGTCCAAGTGGCTGTCGAGATCCCCGAGCTGGGCTTTGCCATCGACTTTGCCGAGATTGTCGTGACCGAATGTGAGACGGTGAACCAGTTCACCGGGTCGCGCACGGAGCCTGCGCAGTTCACCCGGGGCTATGGTCTGGTTATGGGCCGGTGCGAGCGCAAGTCGATTTCCATGAGTCTGGTGGATCGCGCGCTGCAATGGCAGGAGCTGGGCGAGGACAATGTCGGCGCCCCGGCGCAGGATGCGGAATTTGTGCTGATGCACAGCGACAACATTCAGGCGACCGGGTTTCTCGAACATATCAAGCTGCCGCATTACGTCGATTTTCAGGCCGAGCTGCAGCTGATCCGACGCCTGCGCCGCGAGGCAACCGAAGCACAGATGGAGGCTGCGGAATGAGCGATTATAACTTTGCCTATCTGGATGAGCCGACGAAAAAGATGATCCGTCGCGCGATCCTCAAAGGGCTGGCTGTGCCGGGCTATCAGGTGCCCTTTGCCAGCCGCGAGATGCCGATGCCCTATGGCTGGGGCACGGGTGGCGTGCAGGTGACGGCGGCCTGCCTGACGCCCGAAGATACGCTGAAGGTGATCGATCAGGGGTCGGACGATACCACAAATGCCGTGTCGATCCGGTCGTTCTTTGCTAAGGTGGCGGGGGTGGCGACCACCACCCGTACCGCTGAGGCGTCCGTGATCCAGACCCGCCACCGTATTCCCGAAACGCCTTTGCGCAGTGATCAGGTGCTGGTCTATCAGGTGCCGATCCCCGAGCCGCTGCGGTTTCTGGAACCGCGCGAGACCGAGACGCGTCGGATGCACGCGCTGGAGGAATACGGGCTGATGCATGTGAAGCTCTACGAAGACATCGCACGGCACGGCGCGATTGCGACCTCTTACGCCTATCCGGCGCTGGTGAACGGGCGGCATGTGTTCGACCCCTCGCCGATCCCGCGGTTCGACAACCCACGGCTGGAAAGCCCGGCGATCCAGCTGTTTGGCGCAGGGCGGGAACAGCGGATCTATGCGCTGCCGCCGTTCACCAGCGTGCAGAGCCTTGATTTTGACGATCACCCGTTTGAGGCCTCCAAGGCTGATGGCGCCTGTGCCCTTTGCGGGGCGACGCATACCTATCTGGACGAGATCGTGGCCGATGATCAGGGCACGCGGCGGTTCCAGTGTTCTGATACGGATTATTGCATGGAGCGGCGGGCATGAATGTGGTGAATACAGCCCTGGTCCTGGAGGACACACCTCTGTTGTCGGTCTCGGGTCTTACGCGGTCTTACGGCGCGCGGATCGGTTGCAAGGATGTGGTGTTTGATCTGTACCCGGGTGAGGTCATGGGGATTGTCGGTGAATCCGGGTCGGGCAAATCGACCTTGCTGTCCTGTCTGGCGGGGCATCTGGAAACGGATGCGGGGCAGGTGGTCTATCAGGGGCAGGATGTGCTGACCCTGCCGGAGCCTGCGAGGCGGCGGCTGATGCGCACCGACTGGGCCTTTGTGCACCAACACGCCCGCGACGGGTTGCGCATGAACGTCAGTGCGGGCGGCAATGTGGGCGAACGCCTGATGGCGGGTGGTGCGCGGCATTACGGCAACATCCGCAAGACGGCCGAGGACTGGCTGGAGCGGGTCGAGATTGATCCGGGCCGGATCGACGACCGCCCCAGCGCCTTTTCCGGCGGCATGCAGCAGCGTTTGCAGATTGCGCGTGGCCTTGTGACCGGGCCGAAGCTGGTGCTGATGGACGAACCCACCGGCGGTCTGGATGTCAGCGTTCAGGCGCGGCTGCTGGATCTGCTGCGCGGTCTGGTGCGGCGGATGGGGTTGTCTGTGGTGATCGTGACCCATGACATCGGGGTGGTGCGGCTGCTGGCCGACCGGCTGATGGTGATGCGCCACGGACAGGTGGTGGAACAGGGGCTGACGGACCGTGTGCTGGACGATCCGCAACATGCCTATACGCAACTTCTGGTGAATTCGGTGCTGCCCACATGACTGCTCAGGTGATGATCCGCGTGGCGGACGTGTCCAAGAACTTTGCCCTGCATGCGCAGGGTGGAACGGTGATCCCGGTGCTGCAGGGTGCCGCGCTGACCGTGCGGGCGGGGGAATGTGTCGCGCTGACCGGCTCCTCTGGATCGGGCAAATCCACGCTGCTGCGGCTGTTGCAGGGCAATTATGCCCCTGCGGGTGGGGTGATCGAAGTGGCGGGGCTGGACCTTGCCACGGCCACACCCCGGCAGGTGTCAGCGCTGCGGCGCGGGACGCTGGGCTATGTATCGCAATTCCTGCGGGTGGTGCCCCGGGTGCCTGCGCTGGATGTGGTGGCCGATCCCCTGCTGACGCTGGGGATGGAAGAGGGTGAGGCGCGCGACCGTGCCGGGGCGCTGCTGGCGCAACTGAACCTGCCCGAGCGGCTGTGGGGTCTGTCGCCGACGACGTTTTCGGGGGGCGAACAGCAGCGGGTGAACATCGCGCGCGGCTTTGTGCATCCCTATCCGGTCCTGTTGCTGGACGAGCCGACAGCCTCGCTCGACCCCGTCAACCGCGCCGTGGTGCTGCAGCTGATCCGTGACGCCAAGGCGCGCGGCGCGGCGCTGGTCGGGATCTTTCATGACGCACCGGCCCGGGCGGAGATTGCGGATCGAGAGGTGGATGTGACGGTGTTTTCGCCGCAGGCGGTGCCCGCATGATGGGGCGACTGATCGCAGTTGTGGGCCCTTCGGGCGTGGGCAAGGATACTTTGATCCGCGCCCTAAGCGACGCGCGGCCCGACCTTTACGAGGTGCGCCGCGTCATCACCCGGCCCACAGACGAAACCGAGGCCTGCCTGTCGGTCACATCCGGAGAATTCAGACGCCTGCAGGAGGCGGGGGCCTTTGCCCTGTCCTGGGGGGCGCATGGCCTGTCTTACGGTGTGCCAATCGAGGCGGTGGAGCGGGTGCGCGCGGGTCAGGACGTGATCGCCAACCTGTCGCGCGCGCTGTTGCCTGTGGCGATCGGCGTCTTTCCCCGGGTGCTGATCCTGTCGCTGAGTGCCGCGCCCGAGGTACTGGCCGAACGGCTGGGTGCGCGGGGCCGCGAAGAAGGCGCCGAGATCACCCGGCGCCTTGCCCGCGCAGTGCCGCCCATGCCCGACGAGGCCGAGGTGGTGCATATCGACAACGGTGGCCCGCTTGAGGTTTCGCTTACCGCAGCGCTGAGCGCCCTGTCACAAAACGATACCGCGTGAGCGGTCTGACCCTATCCCGATCCCGGCCAATGCACGCCCTGTGCAGGCAAGACGCCCGGCCCCTGAAAGAGTGCAGATGATGACGGACCAAATTATCCTTTCCAACGCCCGCCTTGTGATGGAGCGCGAAATTGTCACCGGATCGCTGGTGATCCGCGACGGGCTGATCGCAGAGATCGACACGGGCGCGCAGGTCCCTGCCGGGGCGATTGACTGCGGCGGCGATCTGGTTAGCCCTGGGTTGATCGAGCTGCACACCGACAATCTGGAACGCCACCTGAGCCCGCGCCCCGGCGTCGACTGGCCACATGAGGCGGCGATTCTGGCCCATGACGGTGAGCTTGCGGCCTGTGGCATCACCACGGTGTTTGACGCATTGCGCGTCGGGTCAATCAAATCGCCCACCGGCATGGGCTACAAACCCTATGCCCGCGCGTTGGCGTCGGAAATCCACGCGCTGCGCGCAGGTGGGCATCTGCGCATCAGCCACCATTTGCACCTGCGCGCCGAGATGTGTTCGCAGACCCTGTCGGACGAGCTTGACGGCTTTGGCCCCGAGGATCGCGTCGGTCTGGTCAGTCTGATGGACCACACGCCGGGGCAGCGGCAGTTTGTCGATGTGGGCAAATTCCGCCAGTATATTCAGGGCAAATATGGGTTGGAGGACAAGGTCTTTGACGCCTATGTGGCCGAGCTGAAAGAGCTTCAGGCAACGTTCGGCCCCCGGCACGAAGCTGCTGCCGTAGCCGCCGCCGCGCGGTTTGGTGCGGCTTTGGCCAGCCACGATGACACCAACGCCGCACATGTGGCACAAAGTGCTGCCCATGGTGTGGCGATTGCCGAATTTCCAACGACAAAAGAGGCGGCGCAGGCCTGCCGTGCGGCGGGCATTGCGGTGATGATGGGTGCGCCCAACATCGTGCGGGGCGGGTCGCATTCCGGCAATGTGGCGGCGGCGGATCTGGCCCGCGATGGGCTGCTGGATGTGCTGAGTTCGGATTACGTCCCGGCAGCGCTGCTGACGGCGGCGGTGCAACTGGCGCAGATGACCGGCGATCTGCCAAAAGCACTGGCGACCGTGACCAGCGCCCCGGCGCGGGCCGTCGGGCTGGAAGATCGGGGGCGGATTGTGCCCGGGCTGCGTGCTGATTTGGTGCGGCTGCGCATGGTCGGAAAGACGGCGCGCCCGGTGTCGGTCTGGTCACTGGGGCAGCGCGTGGCCTGAGGATACCGCGTCGCGCGGTTCTGAACTGGAACTTCGGCCACGAACCGGGTATTGCCCTGCGCGAACCGGGGGGATCCCCGAAATCCATGATGTCGGAGAGCAGAGCGGTGCCACAGGGTTCGCAAGACGCATTCAAGGCGGCAAATACGCTGGTTCTGGCCAGCGGCACGCTGGCCGAAACCGCCACGCTGGCTGGGGTTATCGCAGAGGCGCTGACCCCGGGCGATGTGGTGCTGCTAGATGGACCGCTGGCGGCGGGAAAGACCACATTTGTCACGTCGCTTTGCCGCGCGCTTGACTGCGCCGAACAGCCGTCGAGCCCGACCTATGCAATATCCAACATTTACACCTGCCCTAGGTTCGAGGTGTTCCACATCGACGCCTATCGGCTGAGCGGGGTGGATGAGTTTTACAACCTTGGGATCGAAGAATTCTTTCCCGACTCCGTGGCGCTGATCGAATGGGGGGAGCGGGTGGCGGAGGCCTTTGTCGATCCGCTGCGCATCGCCATCAGCTTTGAGGACGCGGAGAGCGAGGGGCGGGTTTACACCTTTGCCAGCACCGGTAAGCGCTGGCAGGGGCTGATGGCGCAGCTTCGCGCAAGATGGCCGGACGCAGGGGTTTGACATGAGGCTGATCATCCAGACATCTTCGGCGACCTTCGGGCTGGGGCTGTTGTCTGACACTGGCGCGTTGCTGCATGAGATTCATGCCAAGGATTGCACGACGCAGTCCAAAAATCTTGGTGATCTGTTTCACGCTTTGATGGACGGCGCTGGTTGTACGCTGGCCGATATTGTCGAGATCTGCGTCGATCTTGGCCCGGGTGGGTTGTCGTCGACCCGCGCGGGGGTGAGCTTTGCCAATGCGCTGGCCTTTGCAGGGTCAGTCGGGTTGTCGGGCGTGTCGGCGCTTGAGTTGCTGATGCTTGAGGCGCGCAAGACCAGCGCTCTGCCGATCTGCAGTATGCGCCCGGCGCAGGGCGGGCTGGCGTTCTGGGCTTTTTACATTGAGGGGCGGCTTGAGGGGGTCGGCTGTGACCAGCCTGACGCGGTGCTGGGGCAGCTGATCGAGAGCCGCGGCGAGATTGCTGTGGCCGGCCCTTTGGCACGGTTGCGGCTGGACCCGCAAGCACTGAACGGTCTGCATAGGATGGAGATCGATCCGCCGGGCCTCGATATATTTTCTCAGGCCACCCGCCGCCCGCCCGCGGATGTGGGCGGTGTTGCCGTGCTGGAGCCGATCACGTCAGCCGAAGGTCTGGGGCCTGTCTGAGGGTTTCTAAGTGGGTTTGGTGTTGCGCGGGCAGGGCGCGCGCATTAGATCCCCGGCACCGTTTGTCGCGGCCCATGAGAGCCCATGAGAGATTGAAGGACGCCACGCCTTGACCAGCACAGCAGCGAACCCCGTTGTGGACCGCGCGGCGGACTGCCTCGCCGCAGGCGGCGTGGTGCTGTTGCCGACGGATACGGTCTTTGGCCTTGCTGCCCTGCCGGACAATGCAGGCGCTGTGGCGCGGATTTTCGCGCTGAAGGACAGACCGGCGCACAAAAACTTGGCCGTGATGATTTCGGATATTGCTCAGCTTGAGGCGATTGGTGCTGACGTGACCGATCTGGTGCGCGTGCTGGTCGCGTCGCCCTTTTGCCCCGGGGCTTTGTCCATGGCGGTGGGGCTGCGGGATACAGGCCGGGCGGCGTGGTTGCAGGACCGCGAAGAGCTGGCGTTCCGCATTCCCGACGATGCCTTTTTGCTGGAGCTGATCAACCGGACCGGGCCGCTGTTGGTCACCAGCGCGAACCGGTCGGGGCTGGGCACGCTGGGCACCGCCGCCGCCGCCGCCGCGCAGCTGACCGGCGCGCCGGATCTGGTGATCGAGGGGCGTGAGTGTGGCGCAATACCTTCGACTCTGGTCAATTGCCGCAAGGTGCCGCCGGTGATCGAACGGCACGGCGTGCTATCAGCGCAAGAGTTGGCGGAGTATCTGGCATGAGCACAGCGGACCTTGTTCTAGGGATCGAGACATCCTGCGATGACACCTCTGTCGCGCTTGTGGATCGCGGGGGGCGGGTGATCGCTTGCGAGACTGTGTCGCAGTTCGACATCCATGCGGAATTTGGCGGCGTCTTTCCCGAACTGGCCAGCCGCGCACATCTTGAGGCGGTTCTGCCCACCGTTAGCAAGGTGCTGAAGGTGGTGGATGGGGATATCAGCCGCATCCGGGCCATTGGCGTCACGCGCGGTCCGGGGCTGATCGGGTCGCTGATCGTGGGGGTGAACACGGCGCAGGCGCTGGGGCTGGCCTGGGGCAAGCCGGTGTTTGGCGTCAATCACCTGCGCGGCCATTTGCGCAGTCCTGACCTGGAGGAAAAGCGCATCACCTATCCGGCCCTGCTGCTGCTGGTGTCGGGGGGGCATACGCTGCTGTGTCATATGCTCAGCGCGACAGAGATCACCGTTCTGGGCACCACCCGCGATGATTCCGTCGGAGAGACCTATGACAAGGTGGCGCGGATGCTGGACCTTGGCATGCCGGGTGGGCCTGCACTGGACCGGCTGGCGGCGACGGGGCGGGCGGTGCATCGGTTCCCGCGCCCGATGATCCGTGAGGGATACGAGTTTTCCTTTTCCGGACTCAAGTCCAGCGTTGCGCGGATGCTGGAAAAGGACCCCGGTGTGGATCGCGCCGATGTGGCGGCGTCCTTTGTGGCAGCCTGTCTGGATGTGCTGGGCACCAAGGTGCGCCGGGCGCTGGGCGAACACGCGGCAAAATCGCTGGTGGTGGTGGGCGGCGTTGCGGCCAGTCAGCAGATTCGCCAGCTGGTCGAGGACATCTGTACCGAGGCGGGCATAATCCCCTGTCTGCCGCCTTTGCGCTGGGCGACGGACAATGCCGCGATGATCGCGCTTGCGACCTGGGACTATGTGGATCGCGGCGCAGAGGCGGATATGCGCACGGTGCCGAGCATGGCGCTGGCGGCCTGGTAGCCACGCAAAGCCGTTTGAGCTGACGGGCATCTGTGCAACTCTTCGCGTCACTCAGACAGGAGAGTACCACATGACAGATCCGCTACCCCAGTTGCAGCATTATGATATCGCGGACTTTGTCCTGCAGTCGGGCGAGGTGCTGCCAAAGGCGACCCTAGCCTATCGCACGTATGGCACATTGAACGACAACCGGTCGAACGCGATCCTTTATCCGACCTCTTACGGCGTTGTGGACGCTGATGTCGCCTGGCTGATCGGGCCGGGGCGGGTGCTGGACCCGAGCAAGTATTTCATCGTCGCTGTGAACATGTTCGGCAACGGTGCATCCTCTTCGCCCAGCAATATGGAGCGCAACCCGGAAACCGGGCTGTTTGCGCGCTTCAGCCATGTGGACAATGTGACCGCGCAGCACCAGCTGATCACGCAGCACCTTGGCATCGACCAGTTGGCGCTGGCCTATGGCTGGTCCATGGGGGCGCAGCAGGCGCTGCACTGGGGGGCCTTGTTTCCCGATGCGGTGGCGCGGATCTTTACCATCTGCGGCACGGCAAAGACCTCGGTGCACAACTGGGTGTTCCTTGATTCATTGCGGGCCACGCTGACCACCGATCCGGCCTGGGACGGCCAAGCGTTCAGCGCGCATCCGGATCGCGGGCTGCGCGCCTTTGGGCGGGTCTATGCGGGATGGGCGCTGTCGCAGGCGTTCTATCGCGAGCGGGTGTACGAAAGCCTTGGTTACGACGACATCGAGACTTACCTCGCCGAAACCTGGGACAAGACATTCCTGCACCGCGACCCGCACAACCTGCTGTCGCTGCTCGACACCTGGCAGCGCTGCGACATCAGCGACAATGACCGTTTCAACGGCGATCTGCGGGCCGCGCTGGGCGCGATCACCGCGCGCACGGTGCATATGGCGGCCAGTACGGACCTGTATTTCCGCGCCCGCGACATCAAGGCCGAAGCTGAGCACATGTCTAACGGGCAATATGCTGAGCTCACGACCGTATGGGGGCACAGGGGTGGCAACCCGCAGCAGAGCCCAGAAGATGAAACAGTACTTAGGTCCACCGTGCAGCGGCTGCTGGAGGCTTGACAGGATGGGAAAGTTAAGGCGCTGTGGGAGGGGCAATCCATTGATTACAATTCCGCGCCTGAGACTGAAACAGACCTACTGACAGACGAAAATCTGAGGTTTTGCACAAAATACAGGCGAGGGAGATATGGGTTGCCATCAAGGTGCAGGACTGTGGTTGCCCGGGGACTATGGCGCGCCACATCACTGTTATCTCGGTGGGGCACGTACTGGACGACAGGGTGCGCAAAGCACCGGGATATAACAAAATAGTCGCCGCATGGAAAAAAACGTCCCGGGGAGGGGCGATGCGGCAGACCAACACGGAGGATACGACCAATGCAAAGACGGAAATTTCTGAAGGCCGCTGCTGGCGGTACAGTCGGGGCTGCGGCACTTGCAGCACCGGCGATTGCGCAAGGCCGGATGGACATGGTCATCGTTTCGACCTGGAACCGCGACTTTCCGGGTCTGGGGACCAGCGCACAGCGTTGCGCCGCCCGCATCGAGGAACTGACCGAAGGCCGTATCGCGGTGCAGTATTTTGCCGCAGGCGAACGTGTCGGCGCCTTTGACAGCTTTGACGAGGTCGCATCGGGCAACGCACAGGCCTATATCGGCTGCGATTATTACTGGAAGGGCAAGCACCCCGGCTGGGCACCATTCACCGCTGTTCCTTTTGGTCTGGTCTACACAGAAATGGACGCTTGGATGAAGTTTGGCGGCGGTCAGGAACTGCTGCACAAGCTGGGGGATGAATTCGGCATTGTCGGCTTTCCCTGCGGCAACACTGGCCTGCAGATGGGCGGCTGGTTCAACAAGGAAATCAACTCTCCCGAGGATCTCAAGGGGCTCAAAATGCGTATTCCGGGGCTTGGCGGCGACGTCATGGCCAAGGTCGGCGCCTCTCCCGTGTCGCTGCCCGGCGGGCAGATCTATGAAAACCTCATTTCGGGCGCCATTGATGCGACAGAATGGGTGGGGCCGTGGAATGACTATTTCCTGAAGCTCTATGAGGCGGCCAAATACTACTACTGGCCCGGTTTCCACGAACCGGCATCGCAGGTCGACATCGGCATCAATGCGTCCTGGTGGGCGACAGTGCCCGAACAGGACAAGAAGCTGATCATGGTCGCCTGCGCCGAAGAGAACGCGATGCAGCCCGCCGAGACCAACTATCAAAACGGTATCTACCTCAACCGTCTGATCAACGAATACGGCGTTGAGTTGCGCGAGTTCAACGATGACGTCTATGAGGCCTTTGGTGCGGCGTCCGAGGAAGTGATCATGGAAACCCGTGATCACAGCCCGCTGGCGGCAGAA
This sequence comes from Puniceibacterium antarcticum, assembly GCF_002760615.1. Taxonomy (GTDB): domain Bacteria; phylum Pseudomonadota; class Alphaproteobacteria; order Rhodobacterales; family Rhodobacteraceae; genus Puniceibacterium; species Puniceibacterium antarcticum. The sequence continues at coordinate 269,636 of NZ_AWWI01000121.1, forward strand.
ATTGTCGACAGCTACCTTGAAGCCCGCAAGAACGTCGGAGTCTGGACCAACTATTCCGACGCGCCCTATATCGCCAAGCGCAACCGTTTCCTCGATATTTGAAGCAGGATCTTTGTCCGGCCCGATCAGGGCCGGGCGACACCGGGCCAGGCACACCTGTCCCGGAAAAATAACCGGCGATAAAAATACGCGGGACGGGGAGATTTTAGGATGACAGAGACGACCGCAGGCCGTGCTATTGTCGCGCGTGCTTTTGGCTGGATCATATTGGCCATGATGGTGGCCTTTCTTGCCAATTCAGTTCTCACTTACTGGTTCGGGTTGCCCGGCGCCTCGGCGATCATGACCGGGGGTGGGGCGCTTTCTTTTCTGCAGGTGGCGCTTTATGCGGCTTTCGCCCTGCTGGCGGTGGCGCTTGTCATGCGCCGCCCCGATGAGGCGCTGCGCGACGAGGCAGCCCGGATCACGGCGTTCAACACCTTTTTGATCCGCGCCGCATTCTGGGTGGTGGTGCTTGTGGGTGTCGGTGATGCGCTGCTGTCCTTCATGCGGGTGGATGGCACGCTGGATCAGCTTGTCGGATCTGACATCGCGGGAAATCTGGGCCGGTCGCAGTATCGCGGCGTCTATTTCCACGTGCCGCTGATCCTGCTGGGGATCCTGATCGCCGCCGTCACACGCGGCGTTGCGTTCACCTGGCTTGCCCTGCTGGTCGTGCTGGCAGAGCTTCTGATCGTGCTCAGCCGGTTCGTGTTTTCCTATGAACAGGCCTTCATGGCCGATCTCGTACGGTTCTGGTACGGCGCTCTGTTCCTGTTCGCCTCGGCTTATACCTTGCTTGAGGACGGGCATGTGCGGGTGGATCTGCTGTATGCGGGTATGTCACGCAAGAAACAGGGGCGCACCAACGCATTCGGAGCGGTGTTGCTGGGCATGATGCTGTGCTGGACGATCCTGATCATCGGCTTCGGGTCGTCGTCCAGCATCATCGTCGGACCGATCCTAGTGTTCGAGGTGACGCAGTCCGGTTTCGGAATGTACGTGAAATACTTCATGGCCGGTTTTCTAGCTGTCTTTGCGGTGACGATGATGTTTCAGTTCGTCGCGCAGTTTTTTGAGGCCGTCGCCGACCGGCGCGGTGAACCCGGCGCGCGCGAGACGCACGCTGAAATGATGTAAGCAGGCAGGACTGAACCGATATGGAACTTTTCTTTCTTCTCCTGCTGATCGTTATCATGGCCACGGCTTTGGGGTCGGGCTATCCGGTGGCCTTTGCCCTGCCGGGATCAGCGATCATCACCGTCCTTCTGGCGGCGGGGTCTGGGTATATCTTCATGGGCAGCACCGACGCCTTTTTTGCCGCAGGTGGGCCGTCGCAATGGCTGAGCGCGGGGGTGACGAACCTGCGCGGCGTGTACTGGGAACCTGAACGCGACACATTGATTGCGATTCCACTGTTCATCTTCATGGGGATCATGCTGCAGCGGTCGAAGATCGCCGAGGATCTGCTGGTCACCATGGCACAGCTGTTCGGGCCTATCCCGGGAGGTCTGGGGATTTCGGTGGTTGTTGTGGGCGCACTTCTGGCCGCCACCACCGGCATCGTTGGTGCAACCGTGGTCGCCATGGGTATGATTTCATTGCCGGCGATGATGCGCAACGGCTATGCCAATCCGCTGTCCTCGGGGATCATCGCCGCCTCCGGCACGCTGGGGCAGATCATTCCGCCTTCAATCGTGCTGATCATCCTTGCTGACCAGCTGGCATCGGCCACCGATCAGGCGGGGCAGACGCGTCAGACGCTGTACAAGGCGGTGACGGGCGAGATTGTAATGCCATCGGAATTCGCGGTTGTCTCGACTTCAGCAGGTAACATGTTCCTTGGCGCGCTGGTGCCAGGACTTTTGCTTGTCGGGCTTTACATCCTTTTCATCCTAGGCGTTGCAATCATACGTCCGAAATATGCACCCGCCGTGCCATATGAGGGCAAGTATGACTTCCGGTTTGCCGGTCAGGTATTTCTGGCCATGGTGCCGCCGCTGGCACTGATCATCCTGGTGCTCGGGTCGATCATCGGAGGTATCGCTACGGTGAATCAGGCGGGGGCCATCGGTGCAGTGGGGGCCATGGTCATGGCAGGCTACCGGCTGCATCCGGGCGGCAGGCTGCGCTATGTGCCTGCGGTCATGGCGCTTTTGGGAATGCTGCTGCTGACCTTTGTGCTGAGTAATTTCAACACCAACATCCAGAACGTGCGGTCCGACAGGGATATCCTTGGCATTCAGCTGGCCAGCGTCGGGGTGCTCTTGATCGTCTTGTCCATCGCTTGGAGCGGATATCGCGCCTATAACACCGACGACGCCCTGCAGGGCGTCATGGTCGAGACGGCCAAGACGACATCGCTGGTGTTCATCATCCTGCTGGGGGCGGCGATGCTGACAGCGGCCTTCCGTGCCTTTGGCGGCGAAGAACTGGTCAAGCATTTCCTCGAAGGGTTGCCGGGCGGGTTCTGGACCAAGTTTCTTATCGTGATGGGTGTAATCTTCGTGCTCGGCTTCTTTCTCGATTTCATCGAGATTGCCGTGGTCGTGGTGCCCATCGTAGCACCCATCCTGCTGGCTGATCCGGAAGCGAACGTTTCGGCGGTCTGGCTTGGCGTGATGGTCGGTCTGAACCTTCAGACCTCCTTCCTGACGCCGCCCTTTGGCTTTGCGCTGTTCTATTTGCGCGGTGTGGCCCCAGCGGCGGTGCGCACGATTCAGATCTACAAGGGAGTTGTCGCCTTTATCGGCTTGCAGATTGTTGCTCTGCTTGTTGTCGCCGCCTATCCGCCGCTGGTGAACTATCTGCCGACGCGGGCCTCTCTGACCTCGGAAACCGCGCCGCCGCCGATCAATCCGGCCCTGCAGTATTGTGTTGAAAACTATGTGGCGCAGGAATTCGGTCAGAATGGTGATGCCATCAGTTCCGCAATCGACACGGCAGGTGCGCTGGATCTGTCCTATCTGCCCAGGGGATTGGCGCGCGACTTTACTGAGGGCATTGAAAAGGCAAGACAGTCGATGCAGCTGATGCAGGAGATCGAAGCGCTGAAGGTGCAGCTTCGGGAGGGGGCTGTTGCCTATCGGCCTGAACATACCTTTGTGCGGGGGCTGGAAAGCGATGCACGCCGGATCGACACCACGCTGGATGATCTGAACCTGCGTATCAGCCGGGGGTTCGGCGATAGTGAGGCACTGCAGGCGCGGGTTGACCGGCTAGAGGCCGAAAAGGCCGCGTTGCTGGCACAGATCCCTGAAAGCTGGGCCGCGACGCAGGCGGAATACGGCAAGATCACCGCAAATGACCGCCGTACGCGCAGCCTGTATCAGCGCACGGTGGATCAGGCCTATCAGCCGATGGTCGAGCTCAAGCAGATCATTGCCGGTGCCGAAGGGCTGGCCGCGCTGAAGGCGCCGATTGATGCGCTGGTGGCCGATGCGCCGGGCATGGATCGCGATACGGCGGATGCGCGGTTCAAGGAAGTCGAGCGAATGGTCGGCGAAGTGGCAGGTGCAAACGACCTGCGCAGCCTGTTGTCGGATGCGCGGCGCGAGATCGACAGCCGTTCGCCCGATTCCGAGCAGGCGATGGAGAACCTTGCCGAGGCGCAGGAACTTCTGGCCGGTGAGATGGACTGGCGCAGCCGGGCTGAGCGCGAATTGCTGCCCGCGTTGCAGGCCTACGATCTGGCGATAAAGGGCACCATTGGTCTGCGTCAGCAGCCACGCCTGCCTCGGGAACAGGCGCTGTTCGTCGCGTCCTGCAGTTCGGTCCATCGCGACATTTCGCTGAACTTCTGACATGTGCGGGCGGCCCGCGAGCGGGCCGCCCGTCACTCGACCGAATTTCGGGTTAAATCCGAATGCCTGCGCAGGCGGCTGTGTTGCGGATATGCGCGGCCATGGCGGCGGCGGACGGGTCGGGCGCATTGCTGCGCAATGCGTCCAGTATCGCGCGATGTTCGGCAATAGAGGCCTGCATGCGTACAAGGGCCGTGTTCGGGATCGGCACCCGCTGACTTTCTGTCAGCAGATCGCGGATCGAGTGGTAAAGCCGTTTCAGCATCTCGTTCGGGCAGGTCTCGGCGATGCGGGCGTGAAAGGTCAGATCTGCCTCAACATGGCTGACAAGGTCGCCATCCTTCCAGGCTTGTTCAAAAACGTTGGTGGCTTGTTCCAGCACCTCGGCGATCGCGGGCGTCACATGCGGCGCGGCAAGGCGGCACAGCTCTGATTCGATCAGCAGGCGGGACTGGAACACTTCGAGAATGGAATACTGCGCTTCGAACCGCCAGGGTTCGGGCGCGCTGTCGCGGGCGCTCTGCTGGCCCACCACAAAGGTACCGCGCGCGGGGTAGGTGCGCACAAGACCCAGTGTTTCAAGCGTCAGGAGCGCCTCGCGCAGCGAGGCGCGCGATACACCCAACTGTTCTGACAGAATTCGCTGCGACGGGATCTTTTCATCCTGTTTAAGAACGCCGCTGCGCACCATCTGTTGCAATTTGCGCGCAATCGCCTGGGTCACGGGTGCCTTGTCGCTTTGGTGGTTCATTCTTGACCTTTCGTTACGGCATCGCGCGTCTATAGCGCCAATTTTCCTGGACCGCCAAACATCCGGTTGCATGATCGGGCCGGGCGTGCTTCAAATCGGTCAGACCGGTCAGACCAGTCTGACCAGTCTGAATCGTAAAAAATAGAAACAACAGGGAAATCTGCATCATGTTTGGAAAAATCACCAAAGTTGCGGCCATTGCACTGGCGGCTTCGGGCGCGTTGGGTGGGGCTGCCTGGGCGCAGGCGCTGCAGGTCGGCGCCAATATCGGCAACGTGCCGTGGGAGTTTCAGGATGCCTCTGGCGCCAATGTGGGCTTCGAGGTCGATCTTGTGAACGCCGTTGCGGAAAAGCTGGGCCGCGAGGTCGAGATCGTGAACATTCCGTTCAATGGTCTGTTTTCGGCGGTGCAGTCGGGGCGGATCGACATAGCGATGTCTTCGATCACCATCACTGCCGCGCGTCTGGAATCCGTCAGCTTTGCGCAGCCCTATTATGACAGCGACCAGTCGCTGACCGTTCTGGCCGATGGTCCTGCAGGTCTGGACGAAATGTCGGGCAAGGTTGTGGGGGTCGATACCGGATCCACCGGCGACATGTGGGCGACGGACCATGCTGAACAGCTCGGCTTTGGTACGATCAGCCGCTACGAAGGTCTGGCTCCTGCCATGCTCGACCTCGTCGCTGGGCGGATTGACGGCTATATCTCGGATATTCCTGCGCTGCAGTATTATGCCAAGGACAAGCCGGAACTGAAGGTTGTGCAGCGCATCCTGACCGGAGAGCAATATTCTATGATGTTCGCCAAGGATGCGCCGCTGGCGACGCAGGTGAACGAGGTTCTGACCGAGCTGAAGACGGATGGCGTGATCGCCAGCCTGCATGAAAAGTGGTTTGGTGCAGCCCCCGAATCGAGCACATCGACCGCGACGGTCATGGATATGCCGACACTCAAGTAACCCAAAGGAACGCGGTCTGTGCCACGGGCCGCGTTCTGACGTGAAAGTTTGATATGGACGTCTTTGACACCTTTCTGAACATGGCGGTGCTGAAACGCAGCCTGCCGATGCTGCTGGATGGACTTTGGCTAACGCTGCAACTGGGCGCGGCAAGCATCGTGGCGGGGTTGGTGCTGGGTCTGGTTGTGGCGCTGCTGCGGCTTTATGCGGTGGCACCGGTGCGGATCCTGATGCGGATTTATATCGACATCTTCCGGTCGATCCCCCTGCTTGTGCTGCTGATCGTGGTCTATTATGCGCTGCCGTTTGTCGGTTTGCGCCTCACTGCCTTTGTCTCTGCCATGACGGCACTGACGCTTGTATCGGGCGCTTATACGGCCGAGATTTTCCGCGCAGGGATCGAGGCGATCCCCAATGGTCAGTTTGAGGCATCAGCGGCGCTGGGTCTGAGCCATCGCCATACGATGTTTGACGTGATCCTGCCGCAGGCAGTTCGCATCGTCATTCCGCCGCTGACAAACAATTCGATCAATGTGGTCAAGGACACGGCGCTTGCCTCTGTTGTCGCCATGCCGGATCTGTTGAAACAGGCGACCCAGGCGCAGGCATTGGCGGCCAACCCGACACCGCTGATCGGCGCCGCGCTGATCTATCTGGCCTTTCTCTGGCCGCTGGTGCTGCTGGTGTCCTACCTTGAAAGACACTTCAATTCAGGGAGGCGAAGATGAGCACAGTCAGCATTCGCGCCCTCAACAAGTTTTATGGAACGTTCCAGGCGCTGCGCGGCATCGATCTTGAAATTGCGAAGGGCGAGGTGGTCTGTGTGATCGGCCCGTCCGGGTCCGGCAAATCCACGCTGATCCGCTGTATCAACCGGCTGGAGGAGTTCAGCCGCGACAGTGCGATCCTTGTGGACGGCATTCCGGTTGTTGCGGGCCGCAGCCTAGCCAAAGTGCGGGCAGAGGTCGGGATGGTGTTCCAGAACTTCAACCTGTTCCCGCATCTGACGGTGCGCGAAAACGTCATGCTTGCCCCGCGCCGGGTGCGGGGAACCAGCCGCGCAGAGGCAGCAAATCATGCCAACGCGCTGCTTGCCCGCGTCGGTATTGCCGAGCAGGCCGACAAATACCCTGAAAAGCTGTCCGGGGGGCAGCAGCAGCGTGTGGCGATTGCCCGCGCGCTGGCGATGGAGCCGCAGGTGCTGCTGTTTGACGAGCCGACCTCGGCGCTGGACCCCGAGATGGTGGGCGAGGTGCTGGATGTGATGAAAGCGCTGGCCGGGACCGGGGTTACAATGATTGTCGTGACCCATGAGATGGGCTTTGCCCGGCAGGTGGCTGACCGGGTGATTTTCATGGACGGGGGCGAGGTGATCGAAACCGGCCCACCCGAGCAGGTGCTGGGCGCGCCAAGAGAACAGCGCACGCAGAATTTCCTCAGCGCCGTGCTGAACCACTAAAGACTTATGACGAATGGACAAGATATGAGCGATGCGATTGATCTGGACTATGTGCAGGCGCAGTTTCCGGGGCTTGCAGCCCCTTGGGTGTTCTTTGACAACGCCGGGGGTAGCCAGATCCTGGGCGGGGCCGTGGACAAGATCAGCGAATTCCTGATCCACCGTAATGTGCAGATTGGCGGCAGTTATGCGGTGTCACAGGCCGCCGCCGAAGGGCTGCGGCTGGGGCGTGAGGCCGCACAGACGCTGGTAAATGCCGCGCATGCTGAAGAAATCGTGTTTGGCCCGTCGACGACCCAGCTGATGCGCACATTGGCTGCGTCGATGCGACGCCAGCTGCAGCCGGGGGATGAGATCGTGGTGAGCCATGCGGATCACGAATCCAATATCGGCCCCTGGAAAGAGCTTGAGGAATTCGGGATTGTGGTCCGCAACTGGCCGCTGGACCCAGAAAGCCTGACCATGCGCCTGCAGGATCTGGAACCGCTGATGACCGAGCGGACCAAACTGGTCTGCGTGCATCACGCGTCAAACATTCTGGGCTGGATGAACCCGGTCAAGGACTTTGCGGCCTTTGTGCATGAGAAGGGGGCAAAGCTATGTGTGGACGGCGTCGCCTATGCGCCGCATCGGGCGATTGATGTGCAGGATTGGGATGTCGATTACTACATTTTCAGCATGTACAAGTGTTATGGGCCCCACCACGCCGTGATGTATGGAAAGTATGACCTGCTGCGCGAGTTGGATGGTCAGTACCATTATTTCTACGGCAAGGACAAAGTGCCGGGCAAGCTGGAGCCGGGTAACCCCAATTACGAACTCGCCTACAGCACTGTGGCGGTGGTGGACTATTTCGCGGATCTGGGCGCGCGTATGGGGGGCAGAGGGTCAAAACGTCAGTTGCTGGAAATGGCTTTTGAAGGCATTGCCGCGCAGGAAGATGTGCTGGCCAAGCGACTGATCGACTGGATCACGGCGCGCAATGAGTGCCGGATGATCGGACGCGGCTTTGCGAGCAACCGCGTGCCGACAATTGCCTTTCGCTTTGACGGGCTGGATTCGGGTGTGATTGCGCAGGCGATGGATGCCCATGGCATTGCGATCCGGTTTGGGGATTTCCATTCGCGTCGGTTGATCGAGGATCTGGGCGAGACAGGGCATAGCGGCGTGTTGCGCGTGTCGATGGTGCATTACAACTCGGTCGCGCAGGTGGACAAGCTGACGGCGGCGCTGGGTCAGGTGGTGTCCGAACTGGCGCTGGCCTCGTGAGCGCGCCCCATGATCTGGCCATCCGGGGTGGGACGATTGTCACCGCCTCGGATCGATTCCGCGCCGATCTGGGCATCCGCGACGGGGTGATCACCGATATTGCAAGCCGGATCGAGGGCGCGAAGGAGGAGATTGACGCCACCGGTCTGATGGTGCTGCCCGGCGGGATCGATGCGCATGTACATCTGGCACAACCGACCTCGGACGGGACGGTGATGGCGGATGATTTCGCGAGCGGCACACGTTCGGCCGCGGCGGGGGGCAACACCACGGTGCTGCCGTTTGCGATGCAGGTCAAAGGCACCTCCTTGCGCGATTGTGTGACCGCCTATCACGCACAAGCCGAGGGGCAGTGTTACACAGATGTATCGTTCCATCTGGTGATTTCGGACCCGACGCCGCAGGTTTTGGGTCAGGAACTGCCCGCGCTGGTGCGCGATGGCTATACCTCGTTCAAAGTTTTCATGACCTATGACGATCTGGTGCTGAACGACGCCGAACTGCTGGAGGTGTTTGAGGTTGCGCGGCGCGAACGCGCGCTGGTCATGGTCCATGCCGAGGGACATGACGCGATCAAACACATGACCCGCAGGCTGGAGGAACAGGGCAAGACCGCGCCCTATTACCACGCCGAGGCGCATCACCAGATTGCCGAGCGTGAGGCGACCCATCGCGCGATCAGCCATGCGCAGCTGACCGATGTGCCGGTTATGATTGTGCATGTGTCTGGGCGCGATCCGATGGAGCAGATCCAGTGGGCGCAAAAGCGCGGCATGAAGGTGCATGCCGAAACCTGCCCGCAATACATCGCGCTGACCCGCGATGACCTCAAGGGTCTGAACATGGATTTTGAGGGGGCGAAATACGTCTGCTCTCCGCCGCCGCGCGACATCGACAGCCAGAACGCGATCTGGGAAGGGTTGCGAGATGGCACCTTCGAGGTGTTTTCGTCCGATCACTGCCCGTTCTTCTTTGAAGGATCGGACGGGACGGGCAAGGACAATCCCCGCGCGCGCACGTCGTTCAAGTGGGTGCCCAACGGTATTCCCGGGGTGGAAACGCGCCTGCCGATCCTGTTTTCCGAAGGGGTCAGCAAGGGGCGGATCACGTTGGAACGCTTTGCGGCGTTGACCTCGACCAATCCGGCCAAGCTCTACGGGCTATACCCGCAAAAGGGCGCGCTGGTGATCGGGGCGGATGCGGATATCACCCTGTGGGACCCTGCGCGGGAAGAGGTGATTACACAGGAACGTCTGCACCACGGGTCGGACTACACGCCCTATGAGGGCATGCAGATCAAGGGCTGGCCGGTGCGCACCATCCTGCGCGGTCAGACGATTGTGCTGGATGGCGTGGTGCTGGGCGCCAAGGGCTTTGGCGCCTATCAGACACGTGGCACAAGCGGGGCGATGGCCTGACGCTGGTGATTGACGCGCGAGGCACCATTCGCTGAGGTTGCGCAGATCAGATGTGCCCCCGACCGGTCGATCCGGTCGGGGGCCCGTACGTTTACGACCCGGCGAGAAGATCCTGAATGCGGATCGGAAAGCGGCGCACGCGGGTGCCGGTGGCGTGCCATATTGCATTGCCGATGGCGCCGACGGTACCGGTGATGCCGATTTCCCCGACACCCTTGATGCCAAGCGCGTTCACATAGGGGTCATCTTCGTGCACGGTGATGACCTCAAGCCCCTGCACATCGGCATTGACCGGGATGTGATAGCCCGCGAAATCGGCATTCATGATCCTGCCGCTGCGCGCGTCGAACTTTGCCTCTTCATGCAGGGCAAAGGAGGTGCCCCAGATCATGCCGCCCATCAACTGGCTTTCGGCCAGCCTTGGGTTGATGATCCGCCCGGCGGCAAAAGCCCCGACAAGGCGCGTCACGCGCATCTGAAAGAGGTCCGGGTCAACCTTGACCTCGGCAAAGACGGCACCATGCGAATACATGGCATGGGCCTCTGCCGCTTCTGGACTTCGCGAGACATTGCCCTTGCCCTCGACCTCTGCGCCACCGGCGCGGGCGATGATATCGGCAAAGCTTTCGCTGCGGCTGTCATCATCGCTTGCGTGCAGCCGCCCGGCCCGGGCGATCACCCCGGCATTGCCAGTGCCGAACAGAGGTGAGGCGGGATCTTTGGTGGCAATGTCGGCGAGATGGCGGATTGCGTCCGTGCCTGCAGCATGCAGTGCCCCACCGGCGCTGGCAGTATGGGCCGAGCCGCCCGCAACCCCGGCATCGGGCAAATCCGAACTGCCGGAGCGGAATTCGATCCGATCCAGTGGCAGGCCAAGGCTGTCGGCGGCGATCTGGGCCAAAGCGGTCCAGGCGCCTTGCCCCATGTCGCTGGCGGCGGTTTCCACCAGGCCGGTGCCATCCGGGCGCAGCACGGCGCGGGCCTGAGCGGCAAACATCGGCGCCGCGAATAGCGCCGTACCCATGCCCCAGCCGACCAGCAGGCCATCGGCATCTTTCATCTGGCGCGGGGCAAGCGGGCGCCCGGCCCAGCCGAATCGTTCCGCACCCTGAGCGTAGCATTGGCGCAGCGCTTTGGAGGAGTAGGGCTTGTCCGTGCCCGGCTCTCTTTCGGCATAGTTCTTCAGCCGGAACTCCAGCGGGTCGATCCCGGCCTCAAACGCCATTTCGTCCATGGCGCACTCCAGCGCGGCGGATCCCGTCGCTTCACCGGGTGCGCGCATCGGGCCGGGGGTGCCTGAGTCGATGCGCACGCCCTGATGTGTGGATCGCAGCGCACCCGAAGCATACAGCCCCTGCGAAGCATTTGCCGCACTTTCGACGAAGGTTTCAAACGACGACGTTGTGGCGCGGGAGTCGTGGTCGAGCACGGTCATCCTGTGATCCGCGCCGATGCCGATGCGCAGCCGCTGTCGGGTGGCGCCGCGATGCCCGGTGGGGCCAAACATCTGATCGCGGCGCAGCATCAGCTTGACGGGCCGCCCAGTCATGCGCGCGGCCATGATCGCCAGCATCTGTGGCCCGTTGATGATCACCTTTGAGCCGAAGCCGCCGCCCAGGTAAGGGCTGCGGATCGTCACATTTTCTGCTGGAATGCCAAGGTGATGGGCATAAGCGGCGCAGGACATGACAATGGCCTGATTGGGCAGGTCGAGTGTCACGTGATCGCCGTCCCAGTCTGCGACAATGGCGTGGGTTTCCATGGCGTTATGATATTGTGCGGGGGTTTCGTAGGTGACATCCACTGCCTGCAAAGCCGCTGCATGGCCCGCATCCGGATCACCGTGCACAGTGGTGCCCGGTTTTCCAAAGCCGTCACCGTTGGTGGGAAAGGGCGTTGTGCCGTCCAGTCCCAGCCGGGGCTGCAAGGCGTTGTACTGCGGGTTCAACAGTTTGGCGCCTTCGGTTGCGGCCTCGAAGGTTTCGCCCAGCACCAGCGCGATGGGTTGGTTGGCATAGCGCACCGTGTTGTCCTGCAGCGCCTCGAAGCTGAAGGAAAACCTGAACGGCTTTGTGTCCGGGCCTCCCGGCAAAGGTGGGCAATTGTCCGGGGTCAGCACCTCGACGACACCGGGATGGGCCTTGGCGGCAGTGACATCCAGATGGGTGACCGTGCCCCGTGCTATGGTTGCAGGGACATAGACCGCATAGAGCAGCCCGTCAGGATGGTTGTCGGCTGCAAAGGTGGCGGCGCCGGTCACCTTCGCGATCCCGTCACGGCGGGTGGTGGGTTGGCCCGAGCTTGAGCCGAAGCGCAGTGTTTCAGACATGGGCGGACTCTCCGAAAACAGAGGCAGGAAGGGCAGGCATTTGTGCAGGCGTGCCTGCGGCGGCCAGTGCAAGGGCGCGGGCGGCGGTGCGACGGGCAAGGTCAATCTTGAAGCCGTTGTCGCCAGAGGGCACCGCGCCTTCCAGTGCCACCTCGGCGGCGCGGCGGAACAGATCGGCACCGGGGATCTGACCCAGCATCAGCTTCTCTGCCGCCGGAACGCGCCAAGGTTTTGCGGCGACCCCCCCAAGGGCAAGGCACGCTGCGCTGATCCGGCCATTCTCCAGTTGCAGCGCCGCTGCGGCCGAGACGAGGGCGAAGGCGAAAGAGGTCCGCTCGCGTACCTTCAGGTATCGGCTGTTATGACGCGATGCGGTCGCATTGGCAGGCAGGCGGATGGCAAGGATCAGTTCCCCCGGTTCAAGCGCGGTTTCCTGATGGGGTGCAGCGCCGGGCAGATGGTGGAAATCTGCAAGCGCGATGTCGCGTTTGCCCTGTGGTCCCTGCGTTTCCACGACGGCGTCAAGCGCCATGAGCGGCACACACAGGTCCGATGGGTTGGTGGCAGTGCAGGCGTCACTCCACCCGAGAATGGCGTGATTGTCGCTGTCACCGTTACGTGCATCGCAGCCTGCGCCGGGAAAGCGGCGGTTGCAGGCGCTGTGCGGATCCTGAAAATACGCACAGCGGGTGCGCTGCAGAAGATTGCCGCCCAGTGTCGCGGCATTGCGCAGCTGTCCGGATGCGCCAGAGGCCAGCGCTTCTGCCACCATCGGGAAGGCCATTGCGAAATCGGGATCATGGGCCAGATCCGAATTGCGCACCAGCGTGCCGATCCGGGTGCTGCCGTTGGGCAGGGTTTCGATCCGGTCAACGCCGGGCAGGCGGGTAATGTCGATAACCGTGCCCGGCCGCAGGGCACCGGTTTTCATCAGATCCACAAGATTGGTGCCTCCGCCCAGATAGGCCGCACCGGGCTGCCAGGCGGCGATAGCGTCAGAAACTGAGGTGGGGCGGATGTAATCGAAGAGGTTCATGCGGATGCCTTTGTCTTGTCTTCGGCCATGCGGCGGGTGGCGTCGCTGACCGCCCGGGTGATGCCGTGATAGGCGGCGCAGCGGCAGAGATTGCCGCTCATCCCTTCGCGAATGCGTTCGGGGTCAGTTCCGGCGTGGCCCTCGGCGATCAGGCCGACCGCGCTCATGATTTGGCCGGGGGTGCAGTAGCCACACTGGAATCCGTCCTGTTCGACAAATGCGGCCTGAACAGGGTGCAGCATATCCCCATTGGCAAGGCCTTCGATTGTGATCACCTCGGCACCGTCCAGCGTGACGGCAAGGGTGAGGCAGGAATTGATGCGCCGACCGTCAATCAGCACGGTGCACGCGCCGCATTGGCCACGGTCGCAGCCCTTTTTGGTGCCCGGAAGCGCCAGGCGTTCGCGCAGAAGATCAAGAAGGGTGACGCGCGCGTCTTCGAGTGTGACGTCGCGGCGGAGGCCGTTGACGGTCAGGCTGATGGGATAGGACATGCATCCTCCATTGGCTTTATGGTACGAGATCTACGGGGGCGGGTGGCCTGTGCAACCCTGCGGGTATAGTGGGGAGTTATGACATGGGTCTGTGACCCCAGTGTCGAGAGCATTATACGGAGGATGCCTCCGTTTATCAAGGGAAGACTTGCAGGAAGATGAACTCTACCCGCCGCAAACCGCGCTCTGACGCACAGCGCAACCGCAACCGGCTGATCGAGGCTGCAAAGGAGGTTCTAGGGCAGGGTGGCCCTGGGGCAAGTCTGGAGGCGGTCGCGCGCAGTGCCGGCGTGGGCATCGGCACGCTCTATCGGCATTTCCCGACGCGCGAGGCGCTGTTTCAGGCGGTTTACCGCCACGAGGTCGAACAGCTGATCAATCTCGCCTCCGAACTGGAGCAGACCGGTGACGGCGCTGACGCAGTGCGCGCCTGGCTGCATGCGGTTGTGGGTCTGGTGGCCACGAAACGCGGACTTCTGGGGGCGCTCGCCGTAGTGGCGACGGATGACTCCAAGGCCTTGTTCGCCGAGCTTTCGGCGCGGATGAAGGCGGCGCTGGGGCAACTGCTGGCGCGCGCCGTTGCAGAGGGGGCAATGCGGGGCGATGTGACTGCCGAAGATCTGCTGTCGGCGGTTTATGCGCTGTGTTACGGACGTGCGCCCGATCCGGAGTGGGAGGCGCAGGTGCTGCGCCTGCTTGATATTTTTGTCGACGGACTGCACGCACGCTGAGGTGCCGCGCTCTGCGACGTCCTCAGTTTTGGCTTTTTTCCAAAGGTGATCTTGCGGATGACCACATAAAAGACGGGTACGGCAAGTATTCCAAGGGCTGTCGCCGTCAACATGCCGCCAGAGACGCTGATGCCGATGGATTTCTGCGCTGCCGCCCCGGACCCGGTCGCCGTTGCCAGCGGGAGAACCCCAAGCATGAAGGCCAGCGAGGTCATGATGATCGGGCGCAACCGCTGGCGCACGGCGTTCAGCGCCGCCTCGAGGGTGCTGGAGTCGACCGCTTCAAGGTCGCGGGCGAATTCGACGATTAGGATCGCGTTCTTGGCGGAAAGGCCGATTGTGGTCAGCAAGCCGAACTTGAAATGGACATCGTTCTGCTGACCGGAAAGCCAGGTCGCCAGCAGGGCGCCCAGAACGCCGATGGGCATAGCCAGCATGACCGAAACCGCGATCGACCAGCTTTCATAGAGTGCGGCAAGGCAGAGGAAGAAGACCCGAACCGACAAGGCATAAAGATAGGGCACCTGACTGCCCGACTGGCGTTCCTGATAGGACAGCCCTGTCTAGGCGACGCTGTAACCGCCGGGCAGCTCTGCGGTCAGCGCCCTCATCCGATCCATAACCTCACCCGAACTGGTGTTGGTGCCTTCTGATCCCGAAATCTCGATCGCGGTAGAGCCGTCCATGCGCACGAGCCGGTTGGCCGCCGATTGCCAGCTGGTTGTGGCAAATGCCGAGAAGGGCACCATTTCCCCACGGCCGTTGCGGGCATGCCAGTCGTCGATATTGTCGGGCTGCATGCGGTAGCGAGCGACTGCCTTTACGACCACCTCGGCTCCGGAAAAGATGATGGACAGCATGGCGTTGATTTCGAACAGGTTGAGGCCGAAGGTTTCAACCTTTTGCTGATAGATATCGATGCGCTGGGCAGGACAGTCAGCCGCAACGCTGGTGCGCAAATTCTGCAGATCTGACGCGCTGGTTGCCAAGATACATCGAAAAGCCCGATGAATTGCCAAGGCCCTGAATAGCCGGGGGCTGAATGAAGATGATCTGCCCCGCGCGGTAACCGGCGAAATGCGCACTGGCACGTCCAACCAGCGCTTCGGCCCCAAGAACTTCCTCTGTGCGTTCGTCAAAATCGCGCAGCTTTATAAAAGCCACGGCGGAATTCTACCTGCTGCCGCCAAAGTTGAATCCGAGGTTGGCAAAGACCGCAGCGACCGTATCTTTTCCATCGTTGAGCAGGTATATTTTCACCGCCTTCAGCGCGGTAATTCTCCCAGCAACTAAGGGGATGCGGACGTAGAATTTTCTCAGCAAGATGACTGAGGAGACTCTGATGAAGATGACGAGATTTAGCGAACTCCAGATCCTTGCGATGCTGCGCCAGGGATAAGGTGGCTTGCAGGTTGCCGAGCTGTGCCGGGAATACGGCATGAGCACGGCGTCTTTCTACAAGTGGCGTGCGAAGTGTGGCGGCATGGATGCGTCCATGATCAGCCAGATGAAGGCGTTGGAAGACGAGAACCGCCGGTTGAAGCGCTTGTTTGCAGATCTGAGCATGCAGGCCGATCTGCTGAAGGAAGCCCTTGGAAAAAAGTGACCCGGCCATCTCAGCGTCGCGAAATGTCCGCCACCCGGCGTAATCCCGTTCGTGACGATCCAGATGTTCTGGTAAGCTGCCGGCTTCGGCCAGGGTCACCTGTTCGGCTGTGCCGTCGCGCACCACAAAGGCGGTCAGCAGGCCGTCAGTGTCGCCCGCTGTGGCACCTCAATCGCTTGCGTCGTGCCCAGCGTCACCGCAACGCGCAGAAACTGTGCGGGGAGGATCAGCCGGTCTGGGTTGTCGAACTGAAAGCGCAGATCCAGCGTGCCGGTGGCTGTCGAAACCGAGGTACTTGGGCTGACGAAGGTGTCCATGCCATCATAAAGCGTGCCGTTCTCAAGCGTCATGCTCGCGTCAAGGCTTTGGCCGCGCGTCAGCTCGCCTGAACTGATGCGTTCGTGCAAGCGCAGCATGCGGGCGATGGATTTGGTGATGCCCCCATAGATCGGGTCGAGCCGGGTGACCGTGGCCAGCGCATCGGCCTGATTTGCGGTGACAATCGCGCCGATGGATACTGCGGGTTCAGAGGGAATGCCGTCGATGGGGCTGCGGATCTCTGTGCCGACCAGATCAAGATTGGCGTCGGTCACGGCGGATTTTGCACAGCTGAGCGTTGCCCTTGCCTAAAGCAGGTACGCCTCGGCAGCGTCAAGATCTGCCTGGGTCACACCCGACCCCACCAGATTGCGATAGCGATCCACCTTCTGCTGCGCCCACGACAGGGCATCCTCTGCACCCTTTTTTTCCGCCTCGGCGGAGGTGGCGGCGGCATAGCGTTCGCTTTGCAGGGTGAACGTCAGATCCCCTGTGGCGACCTGCGCATCCAGATCGTAATCGATCCGTTCAACGGTCCTCAGATCGGTGGGATGGATATTCGCATCCTGAAATGCAACCGCGCGCCCGGGCGGGGTGAAGATATAGGGCACCGTCTGTATTTCTGCAGTGGTTACGCCCACGTCGACCGGACCAGTCGAGGCATCCGGCATGCCCTGAGCATGGGCGGGGTGCATCGCCATGGTGAAGAGCGCGGCGGTCAGCGCAGTCCAAAAGGCAGGAAGATGGAATCTCTTCATCTTTGATCAATCGTGTTCTCTTGGGACCTTTTATATGCGGGCGGTTCAGGGCTCAGGATTGATCTGCCTGAGGTATAGGAGTTTCCGAGATGATTGCGACCCTGAGGCAAAAGAGCTCTCAGCAGATCAGCCTGGCCATCCGTATGGCAGTACTGAAGTTTTTACGGTCGAAAGTTACGATTCCGTCACCACAGAAGCGATCAATGCGCGGGCCACGACCAGCATGCGCAACGTTCTCAACTATCTCCCGAATAAGAACGCGGCAATGATATCGTGCCCCTAGGGATTCCCGCCGATGCTTGGGCGTTTGGGCGGGCTGATTAGCTGACCTCTTGGGGTGGGCAGGTCGCAGAACCGTGGTATCCTGTGTGGTATCTTGCCATTCTGCAACGCTGTTGAACTCAGCGTTGGATCATCACTCTAGGCCAGATGCAGATGGAGGCGCCACATTTTTTCTTACTGAAGCCTGCCACAACACTGCGCCATAGCTCTGTGTGACTGCCCAAGAGTTTTGCAAAGCGCGATTTTTAATCTCCGTGCATTCCGGGGTGATTGGACATTCATTCTGCTGTGTCCTAAGACATATGGTTAATATTGTGTTCAGATAAATTAAGTGTGGAATTTCAAATGGTCAAACCCATCGCGGACATCCGCAGACCTGCTATTGTGCAGGCAGCCATCAGAACCATCGGAAAGCACGGATTGCCCACGCCGTCTTACGACTTGATCGCGCAAGAGGCAGAGATGTCACGGCAACTGGTCCGCCACTATTTTCCGAATCCTGAAGAACTCATGGTTTCGGTCTGCGATGGTCTTGCCGCCGCCTATGAAGAGGCGCTGGCGGAGGGGATTTTGAATGCGGACAAAAGCGGGCGGCTCTCTTTGTTTCTGGACTTCTATTTCAATTTTCTTGCCGGCGAAAATCTGGCAAAACCTATGGATGATGGGGTCTATGATGCCATGATGTCGTTGGCGACCGGATCGGAAAAAGTGCGACAAAGCCTGCACAATCACTATGCGCAGCTTCAGTCCACCATCGCACAAGAGGTTCGTGTGAACGATCCGTCGCTGAGCCGAAGCGCCTGCCATGAAATCGGATATCTCTTTGTGACGCTGATTTACGGGCACTGGAAAATGGTGGCGAGCCTTGGGTTTTCCGAAAATAACAACCGGGTTGCGCGCGAGGCCGTCGACCGGCTGATCGCATCATACCAGATGGAAATTGGCGTTCGCGAAAAATGGGCCGTCTGACCGGCAGGGTTCTGGTACAGAGTTTTCACGATTCATGCTGAATAGGCCTGTCTCGTCATCTGCGCCCGCTCAAGGCGTTGGGAATACACCGTACTCGGATCTTCGCGGCCTCTTTCCTTGAGCGGGCGCGAAGATCCGATTTTTTACGTCCCGGGTTGAACCCGAAACACGCTGAGCACGACGTTGCGATGTTGGCGTAACCTCCAGCGGAAAGGCTTTGTTCTGTCGCGGGCGGCGCGGCTGTTCCAAAGCTATAAACTAAAAAATTGTCACAACATTATGCCTTGCGCTTTGGGCAGTTCTGACCACCTTGGCTTCAAAAGCAAAACGCCGGGCAGAGGCATATCGACATGAACTGGAAGCGCTTTGTGAAGCGGGCAAATTTCATTTGGCTGGAGATAGGGGTTGCGGTGTTTCTTGGCGTGATCCTGGCGACTCATGCATTGGCGGATCCTGTTTCGGTCCCGATTGATGCCCAGCTTGCATCATCTGAAATTGGCGAACTGTCTGCCGCATTCTGAACTGTGCCGTTAGACGCTGTGCCTGTTTGCCGGTCGTATATGGTTCGCGGGCGCCTTTGAGGTTCCGGGAACTTTGAGCCTTTTATCTGACTGCGCGCAGTGCAGATCTGCACTTTTGTCAGAATGTTCTGCGACCCAATTCTGCACCTCGGACAGGCGAGTGCGGGCCACCGGGATGCGAGTATCGTCGTGGAGCTTCAGACTGTGACGGTTTCCTTCACGCTCTATCTCCAGAGCCTCGTTTCGTGACACCCACCAAGAGCGGTGCGGCTGGAATCCGTCTTCGGGTAAGGTTTGGGCGACAATGTCCCCAAGTCGGGCGCGTCGGGTGAGGATCGTGCTGTCCATCGTCACGCGGACATGGTGTTCCCGGGCTTCGATGTGGCGGATACGGGACACGGGTACCCGGTGATTACCGATCAGCAGATACCGCACTTCGGGTGCTTTTCCATCCTCCGTCGCTGCGGTTGCAGGTGTCGCAAGCGCAGGTTGCGCAATCGTCGCAGTTGCGATTTTTTCAGCGCATGCAAGCTCTGCCATCGGCAGCATCGTGGGCAGGACAAACCGGTAGAATACGGTCTCCAGCACCAGAAGGCAGGGCAGAAAGAAAATTACCCGCGCCATCACATCGACCTCGAACACCTTGTTCGTCAAATACCAAGACAGGTATTCGCCGACCGCACCTGCAGGAATAAAGCTCAGCACGCTGACAAGTTGGATGGGGAAGACCACATCGATGATCTTGATCTGGATCACGCCGAAGATCGCCAAACCGACAACATACAGCGTCAGGAAAGCCGCAACAGAGGCAGGCCAGACAACCGCCTTCATCCATAGGTCAAGCGTGACCTGTGGTCTGGACGTATCCATGGTGATCATCACCGTAACTGCGAGACAGATGAAAAGAACGACTTTGCGCTTTGCCAAGATTGCGCAAAAATCCTGAACGCTCAGGTTGAAGCGGTCTCCCAAAAGGGAGCAGAGCCTAAGTTTTTGAGTGAAGATAATCATGTATAAATAAATTTTTCTAAACTTTATTCTTGTGCAAAGCCCAGGATGCAGGTTCGGTTCAGCCCCAACCCAGCCTCACTTAGTGTTATTCTGAGTTTTGCGAACAAAAAAAACGCAATACCTTAAACTTGGCAGAAGTACACATCGATAACGCGACCTTCTACGGTTTTTCATTTCTCTTCGCGCGATCAGGTATCGTACAGAGCTGACATGTTTACGCATGGGCAGCCAATGTCTAGGCTCCTCTTGAAACACAAAGCGAGCGTACGCCATGAGCTGGAATCCTGCCCTTGATCCGCATTGCCCGACTGGAAACGAGGTCGATGCCATAGAGACTGTGATCGTGCCTCGTGCGCGGGATCTGGGGGGATTCGAAGTGCGTCGCGCGCTGCCCGCCCCCAAACGCCAGATGGTGGGGCCTTTCATATTTTTCGACCAGATGGGCCCGGCCGAATTTCTACCGTCGCGGGGCATGGACGTGCGGCCGCACCCGCATGTTGGTCTCGCAACCATCAGCTATCTCTACCGGGGGCGGATGCATCACAGAGATTCGCTCGGCACGGATGCCTGGATCGAACCCGGCGCGGTGAACTGGATGGTTGCCGGACATGGAATAACCCACTCTGAACGCACCGATGACGCGACCCAAACCGAGCCTATGCCCTTCTTTGGTATCCAGACCTGGGTCGCCCTGCCCAAGGATCACGAGGACCGCCCAGCCGAATTCATCCACGCAGGTCGTGATGAGTTGCCGATGATCGAGGGAGACGGCAAGCAGGTGCGGCTGATCCTGGGGGCCGCCTATGGGGAACGTGCGCCGGTCAAAACCGCCTCTGAGATGTTCTATGCCGATGCAGTTCTGCAGGCCGGTGCGACGCTGCCCTTGCCGGACGATCATGAGGATCGCGGTGTCTATGTGGTCGAAGGCGCCGTAACGGTGGCAGGAGTACGCTATGAGGCGGGCCGCATGATGGTGTTCCGCCCGGGCGATCATATCAGCCTGACAGCGGCAGAGCAGGGTGCCCGGGTCATGCTGTTGGGAGGCGAGACGCTGGAAGGCCCCCGCTATATCTGGTGGAATTTTGTCGCCTCGTCGAAAGAACGGATCGAGGAGGCGAAAGAGGCTTGGCGGAGCGGGGACTGGTCCAATGGCCGATTCCACTTGCCACCCGGAGATGACAGTGAATTCATCCCTTTGCCAGATCGGTAAAGCTGCAAGAAATGCGGATCTGTGCCGGGGTTAAGCGTTGTTTCGCAGCGGAGTGAAATTTCTTGGATTCCTCGCTTGACGGGGCAGAACACTCCCCCTATTACCGCCACACGCTTGGGAGACCATGCGGCAGTGAGCGGTTGTAGCTCAGTTGGTTAGAGTACCGGCCTGTCACGCCGGGGGTCGCGGGTTCGAGCCCCGTCAACCGCGCCATCACTGCCCATAAGTCCTCCGTTGCGATGCGCGGTTGTAGCTCAGTTGGTTAGAGTACCGGCCTGTCACGCCGGGGGTCGCGGGTTCGAGCCCCGTCAACCGCGCCATTCGTACTTTCAGACGAATTGTAGAAAATTTCAGAAAAAATCCGGGACCCCGGAACAAAACCGTTGTTGCTGCGTTTTCACTTATGGAGAACGGGTGCACCGATAGAGTGACTGTTTCTTGTCAAGTCTCAGACATGAAACAGGGGCGCCCGAAAGCGCCCCGTTGTTCGAAAGTCATCTTGTTGCGTGCGAAGCCAGAATCAGCTGCCCCAAGACCGCACAGGACCGCAGTCCATATGTACAAAATTGGAGCCCGTGTAGCGCCCTACGCCGCCACCATGACAGGCAGACGCCGCGCGCGCCATTTGATTGACTGATCGAGAGGCGAGACGAAGGTCTGCGGCTTGTCCGACCAAATGGCGAGAGTTCTGCGCCACGCCGGAAGACCGTGCCCGCAGCATCGCGTTGGTTTCGGGGCTGCGATAGCCGGAAATCAACATGTAGGGTTCGCTGACATCCATCACGTTATGGGCCGCCGCCATGATATCGACAGTGCGCAGGTCGATATTCTTGATCTGATCATTGCGCCAATCGCGCATGAAATAGGTTATTTCCTTAACCGCATCGGCGATATAATCGCCCTCAACCCAGTAGATCATGTCAAGACGTTCGCCTGTCCGCCCCGAGTACATCTTGACCCGTCTGATGTCGCCGCCGCCCCGCAGAAATCCTGCTGCGTTGGCGTAAGTCGGTGCTGCCGTGATCATGGTTGCTGCGAACGCGCCAAGAAGGCCGCGTCGCGAGATACCGTTCGCGCTTGCGTTGGTCATGGTAAAGAGCCTGTCCCGTGTCTGTACCTGTATGTCCACGACGTTGCGCGGACGGTGCTAATTCGTGTCAGAATGCAAGAAAGTTATGTCACAATGGTGAATTTTCTGTAACCCGAAAAAATTGCGTTTTCTGTTTTTCAAGCCTTTTCGGCGAGAATCTGCTCAAAATTGGTCTGCTGTGGCCGAGTCGCACTGGAACCAAATCCTAAGGGATACAGTTGGGTACCAATACGGCCTCAGTTCGGCGATCACGACAAAAGTGAGTGGACAGTGGTCAAGCCACTCTGAGACAACGGAAATATTCGCATCGTCGCATCGGGAAATACTGTAATGCCGTTTCATCTGCCCTTTCTGCCTCGTCGGGCCCTGTTTGTCGCTTTGGTTGCGGCCTCTTTTGGCTTGTCCGTGCCACAGGTCGGGCAGGCGCAAGTCACGTCCTACAAGCTGGCGGTCGCCGAAGCCCTGGCAAAGGACGACAGTATTGCGGCCTTCTATCGTGCGCGGGACTTCGCGCCTATATGGACAGGCGCCTCGGCGCAGGATCTGGCGCGTCGTCAGGCTTTGTTCGAAGCTTTGGCGCAAGCCAAGTCGCACGGTCTGCCAGCCACCCGCTATGGCGCCGACGGGTTGATTGCCATGATGGGCACTGTGCGAAATGCGCAAGAGCAGGGCGAGGTCGAAGTGGCGCTAACGCGTGCCTTTGTGGCATACGCGCATGATATCCAGACGGGTATCCTGAAGCCTGGTGATGTGGTGTCGGGTATCAAGCGCGAAGTGCCGCTGCGCGATCCCGCGCTGACGTTGGCATCGCTGATGCAGAATGACCCTCGCGCCGCCATCCGTGCGCTCGCGCCTCAGTCACAGGAATATGCGCGGCTGATGAAGGAAAAGATGCTGCTTGAGCGCAAGCTGACGCAGGGCGGATGGGGTCCTGTCGTGAATTCGGGCAAGATCGAGCCGGGGCAAAGCGGACCCGCTGTTGTGGCGTTGCGCAACCGGCTGATTGCAATGGGATACATGGGGCGCAGCGTTTCGGCGAGCTATGATCCCGATCTGAAGGCCGCCGTGATGCAGTTTCAGGGTGACCATGGCCTGACCGCCGATGGTGTCGCCGGGCGTGACACGCTGGGGCAGATCAACATAGGTGTTGAAGAGCGGCTTCAGTCCATCCTTGTTGCGATGGAGCGGGAACGCTGGCTGAACCTTCCCGGTGGGCTGGGCAAGCGTCACATCCGCGTGAACCTGACCGAATTCAACGCCAAGATCATAGACGACGGAAAGGTGACCTTTGAAACGCGCTCGGTGATCGGGGCAGTTCCGGCTGATCGTGAAACGCCCGAGTTTTCCGACGTCATGGAATATATGGTCGTCAACCCCAGTTGGTACGTGCCACGCTCGATTGTGGTGAAAGAATATCTGCCGAAGCTACGCGACAATCCGGGGGCCGTTGGGCATCTCGAGATCACCGACAGCCGTGGGCAATCGGTGAATCGGGCCGCCGGATTTGGACAATATTCGGCGTCCAGCTTTCCCTATTCCATGCGCCAGCCGCCCGGGCCCAGCAACGCGCTGGGGCAGGTGAAGTTCATGTTCCCAAACAAGTACAACATCTACCTGCATGATACCCCGTCAAAGAGCCTGTTCAACAGCGAGGTGCGCGCCTACAGTCATGGCTGCATCCGGCTGGGGGATCCCAAGGATTTCGCTTATGCGCTGCTGTCACGTCAGACAGATGACCCAGAGGGGGTGTTCCAGTCGCGGCTGCGCACTGGTAAAGAGTCCACGATCTCGCTTGAAACGCCTGTGCCGGTGCACCTGATTTATCGCACCGCGTTTACGTCGGCAAAGGGCAGGATCAACTATCGCCGCGACATCTATGATCGCGATGCGCGGATCTGGGCGGCGCTGAGTGATGCAGGGGTGGTCCTGCCGACACAAGGCAGTTAAAACCAGCCGGATAATTCCCGGGAGGCTGGCATGCGCCACAGCATAAAAGACATTGCATCCTCTCTTGGCCTACAGGCTGAGGGGGATCTGGATATTGTCGTGACCGGCATAGGTGAGCCGGGCGCCGCCACCTCTGACCAGCTCGCGCTTGCCATGCGCCCGGACTATGCGGCGGCGCTGGGACAGGGGCAGGCGCGCGCGGCAATGCTCTGGGCAGATGCCGACTGGCGCAGCTACGGGCTGAAAGCCGCCATTCTGTCAAAGCGCCCGCGTTATGCCATGTCCGGCCTTTCGGCGCTTATGGACAAGGGGCAGGGATATGATGTGGGTGTTCATCCGACCGCATTGATCGATCCTACGGCGGTTCTGGGGCAGGGTATTTCAGTCGGGGCCTACAGCATCATTGCTGCGGGTGCGCGGATCGGAGCAGGGTCGGTCATCGGGCCGCAGTGTCATGTCGGCTGGGACGCCACCCTCGGCGACGGCGCGCTTTTGCATTCTGGCGTACGTATTGGCGCGCGGGTCACCATCGGCGCGCGCTTCATTGCCCAGCCTGGCGCGGTTATCGGCGCAGATGGATTTTCTTTTGTCACCCCCGAGGTTTCCGGGGTCGAGCGTGCTCGTGATACGCTGGGCGGCACGGGGGGCGAGGATGCGCAGGCTTGGGCGCGTATCCATTCGCTGGGGGCCGTGACACTTGGCGATGATGTCGAAGTTGGCGCCAACACCTGCATCGACCGGGGCAGTGTGCGCGACACCCTTGTGGGCAATGGCACAAAATTCGACAATCTTGTTCAGATCGGCCACAATGTCATCATCGGGCACGACTGTTTGATTTGCTCGCAGGTCGGAATCGCCGGGTCCACCGTGCTGGGCAACAACGTTGTGCTGGGCGGACAGACCGGGGTCAGCGACAACATCCGCATCGGCGACAATGTAATCACGGGTGGCGGCACCAAGGTACTGTCCAGCGTCCCCGCAGGCCGCGTGATGTTGGGATATCCGGCCGTCAAGATGGAGACGCATCTGGAAAGCTACAAGGCCCTGCGCCGGTTGCCCCGGCTTATGAGGGACTTTGCCGGGCTGCAGAAACGGGTTTCCAAGCTGGATGAGACCGACTAAATCAGCGGGAAGAGGGCACGGCAAAGGAACTTTGGCCATGGACGTCGAAACGAAAGTACGCGAAATCATCGCAGAACA
This sequence comes from Puniceibacterium antarcticum, assembly GCF_002760615.1. GTDB lineage: Bacteria > Pseudomonadota > Alphaproteobacteria > Rhodobacterales > Rhodobacteraceae > Puniceibacterium > Puniceibacterium antarcticum. Next base: position 294,836 of record NZ_AWWI01000121.1, read on the forward strand.
GGCGTTGCTTGATGTGGACGAGGTGCAGATGGACAGCACGCTCGAAAGCTTGGGTGTGGATAGTCTCGGCCTTGTCGAGAGTATTTTTGCCATTGAAGAGGCCTTTGACATCAACATCCCCTTTAATGCAAACAATCCGGCAGAAAGCGATTTCGACATCTCATCCGTGCGGTCGATCGTCGAGGGCATCCAGCGGCTGGTGGACGAGAAAACCTCGTGAATCGCGTTGTCATCACAGGTGCGGGCACGATCAACGCACTTGGAAAAAACGTCCCGGAAACGCTGGAGGCCATGCGCGAAGGCCGTTGTGGCATTGCTGAACTTGAGTTTCGCGATGTGGACCGCCTGTCGATCAAGATCGGCGGTCAGGTCAAGGGGTTCGAGCCGGAGGCGATCTTCAACCGTCAGCAGCTGACTCTTTATGACCGTTTCACCCAGTTCACCCTGATGGCGGCGCAAGAGGCAATCACACAGTCTGGTCTGACCTTCGGGGGCGAACTGGCCGCGACAACCGGCGTCGTGCTGGGAACCGCCGGGGGCGGGGTCGGCACATGGGATGACAATTATCGTTCGGTCTATGAAGACGGCAAGAATCGGGTGCATCCGTTTGTTGTGCCCAAGCTCATGAACAACGCCGCCGCCAGCCATGTCTCGATGCAGTACAACCTCAAGGGGCCGAGCTTTACGGTCTCGACCGCTTGTGCCTCTTCCAACCATGCGATGTCTCAGGCTTTTGCGATGGTGCGCTCCGGCATGTCCAAGGCCATGGTGACGGGTGGGTCCGAATCCATGCTCTGCTTTGGCGGGGTCAAGGCCTGGGAAGGCCTGCGCGTGATGAGCCGCGACGCCTGCCGCCCCTTCAGCGCCAATCGCAACGGCATGGTGCAGGGCGAGGGTGCCGCGATTTTTGTCTTTGAGGAATTTGAACACGCTCGTGCGCGCGGTGCAGAGATCATGGCTGAGGTCGTCGGGTTTGCCATGACCTCTGATGCGTCGGACATCGTGATGCCGTCCAAACAGGGCGCTGCCCGTGCGATTTCCGGTGCCTTGGCCGATGCGCGCATCCCGCGCGATAAGATTGGCTATATCAACGCCCATGGCACAGGCACCGCCGCCAATGACAAGACGGAATGTGCCGCCGTCGCGGATGTCTTTGGCACCCATGCGGACAAGCTGATGATTTCGTCAACCAAGTCGATGCACGGACACCTGATTGGTGGCACCGGTGCGGTCGAGCTTTTGGCCTGCATCATGGCGCTGCGCGACGGAGTGATCGCGCCGACGATCGGATACGAAGAACCTGATCCGGAATGCGCTCTGGACGTTGTTCCCAATGAGGCACGGGACGTCGCCGTGGAATATGCGCTGTCCAACGCTTTTGCGTTTGGCGGGCTCAACGCCGTTCTTGCACTGCGGCGGGTCTGAGGGCATCCGCCACGGTTGTAGGTTTCTGACGTGATCAGGAGGGGGCTCTGCCCCCGACCGCGCGGGCGCGGGCTCCCCCGGGATATTTTGGGGCAGATGAAATTGGACGGAGGCTGAGCGGGCTGCTTCTTCGGTGGGTACGGGTGAGTATGGTGAAACAGGCGTGCCATTGTTCGCCGTCACTGTCAGAATTTGTGGAAAAATGTTTCGAATTAAGCGCTATTTATATTAGAAAGCACACTGATCTTGCGAAACACACTCCGGCCAGAGCGAGGGCTGGCCGGAGTCTGGGCAAGGAGCCGCGATCAGGTCAGCGGCCTATTGCCCACGCCAGATCCACCCGCCACCCAGTATACGCGTGCTGTCGGGGTCGTAGAACACACAGGCCTGACCGGGCGAGACGCCTTCTTCTGGGGTGATCAGTTCGACCTCTGCTTCGGTCGCCGAAAGGGGGCGCAGGATCGCCTCGCGCGGGGGGCGGGTCGAGCGGACCTTGACAGCAATCCGCCATTCCGGGCGGCTGTCGAAGGGCTCATCGCCAAGCCAGTTGATCTCGCGCACCGGAACAACGCGGGTCGAAAGCAGCTCTTTCGGCCCGACGATCACTTTTTTTGCATCGACGTCCAGCTTCACCACATAAAGCGGATCGGCCAGCCCCCCGATGCCAAGACCGCGGCGTTGACCAACCGTATAATGGATGACGCCGTTATGGATGCCCAGAACCGTGCCCTCCGTATCGACGATCTCGCCGGGCTCTGCCGCACCGGGGCGCAGCTTTTCGATCACGCTGGCATAGTTGCCATTTGGCACAAAGCAGATGTCTTGGCTGTCGGGCTTGTCGGCAACGCTGAGCCCATATTTTGCTGCCAAAGCACGGGTTTCGGCCTTGGAAGACAGGTGCCCCAAGGGAAAGCGAAGGTAGTCCAGTTGCTCTGGCGTTGTCGAGAACAGGAAGTAGCTTTGGTCGCGGTTTGCATCGGCCGCGCTGTGCAGTTCCGGACCGTTGGCGCCCACCTTGCGCTGTATGTAATGGCCGGTCGCCATGCAGTCGGCATCAAGATCCTTGGCCGTTTGCAGCAGATCCTTGAACTTGACCCGTTCGTTGCAGCGGATGCAGGGGACGGGTGTTGCGCCGCCCAGATAGCTTTCGGCGAACTCGTCGATCACGGCTTCACGGAAGACATTTTCGTAATCGAGCACGTAATGCGGAAAGCCCATGGTTTCGGCCACCCGACGCGCGTCATGGATGTCGAGCCCGGCACAGCAGGCGCCCTTTTTGGCCAGTGCGGCGCCATGGTCGTAGAGCTGCAGCGTGACGCCCACGACATCATAGCCTTCCTCCGCCAGCTGGGCTGCCACGACAGAGCTGTCCACACCGCCGGACATGGCGACGACGACACGTGTTTGCGAAACCGGCTTTGGCAGGCCAAGCGAGTTGAGCTTGGGCAGGTCGAGGGGCATTGTATTCTCCTGATGATCCTCGGGAATATAGGAAAATCCGAGGTATTCTCAAGGGGCTGTTTCACCAGCCGTTAAACGCGTTCCGTCCATATAGGCAAGGACAAGATTGGAACGCGAGATGTACCTGAAAAAGATAGACGGTCCAAGGGCCGTGAATTTGCCGGATGGTTCGGTCATGACACGCGCGGATCTGCCGCCGCCTGAAACAAAACGTTGGGTTGCATCACGCAAGGCGACAGTCGTTCGTGCCGTTCTGTATGGACTTCTGACCCAGGATCAAGCTTTGGAACGGTACAATTTAAGCGAAGATGAGCTGCATGCCTGGGTGAAGGCGGTCGCCACATTTGGCGAGGATGCTCTGAAGGCAACAACGTTACAGAAGTACAGGCAACCCTGAGTTGTATCTTATCTAAGCTGGCCTGACTCGCGTTGATCATGTTAAAGTAATTGGGCGTTAACCTTTTTTGTTCACTTTCAGTTTTGTACTAGTTCCTGAACGGAGACAGCTTATGCGAGTGCTTCTGGTCGAAGACGATCCTACGGCGTCAAAAAGCATCGAGCTGATGCTGACCCACGCCAACCTGAATGTCTACGCCACTGATCTTGGCGAAGAAGGCATCGATCTGGCCAAGCTTTATGACTACGATCTTATTCTGCTGGATCTCAATCTCCCCGATATAAACGGGCATGAAGTTTTGCGTCAGTTGCGTCTGGCGCGGATTGAAACACCGATTCTCATTCTGTCTGGTGCCGACGATACGGAGAGCAAGATCAAGGGATTCGGATTTGGCGCAGATGATTATCTGACCAAACCCTTCCATCGGGATGAGTTGATTGCGCGTATTCACGCGATCATACGCAGATCTAAGGGCCATTCGCAGTCGATCATCAATACGGGCAAAATCTCGGTCAACCTTGATGCCAAGACCGTCGATGTGAATGGAACGGCGGTTCATCTGACCGGCAAGGAATACCAGATGCTGGAGCTTTTGAGTCTGCGCAAGGGTACGACGCTGACGAAAGAGATGTTCCTGAACCATCTCTATGGGGGAATGGACGAGCCCGAGCTGAAGATCATCGACGTCTTTATCTGCAAGCTTCGCAAGAAGCTGTCGGAAGCAACGGGCGAGGAAAGCTACATCGAAACGGTCTGGGGGCGTGGCTATGTATTGCGCGACCCCGATGGCGGAAAGGATCGCGCGACGCCGCTTGCGATTGGCGCTTGAGCCGTCCGCCTGATCGGGTGATGCTGCCTCTGGACCTGCGCGGGTCCCACGCCTATCAGTGAGCCGGGATAAACGACTTTCAGAGGGCCGGAACTGGTGGCAGATATTGGGGTAGACGCGCTAAGCGAGCTTGAGGCACGTACAGAACTCGAGCGGCTCGCCAGGATACTGGGGCATGCGAACACTGCTTATCACACAGCAGATGCGCCAGAGCTTGCAGATAGCGAATACGACCGTCTTAAATTGCGAAATGCGGCCTTGGAAGCGCGTTTCCCACATTTGAAGCGCGCCGACAGTCCAGGTGATCAGGTCGGCGCAGCACCTGCTGACGGGTTTTCAAAGGTCACCCATGCGATACGGATGCTGTCGCTTGGCAACGCCTTCGAAGCCGAGGAAATAAACGAATTTGACACGCGGGTTCGCCGGTATCTGGGTCTGAATGATACAGCAGAGCTCCGTTACACGGCCGAGCCGAAGATTGATGGTCTGTCGCTGAGTTTGCGTTATGAAAGGGGCTGTCTTGTTCAGGCCGCCACCCGCGGCGACGGGGCTGTGGGCGAAAATGTCACGGCCAATGCGCGCACAGTAGCGGATATTCCCGAAACACTCGATGGCGCGCCGGACCTGCTGGAGGTGCGCGGCGAGGTTTATATGAGCCACGCGGATTTTGCCGCCCTGAATGAGCGGCAATTGGCAAAGGGTCAGAAGACATTTGCCAATCCGCGCAATGCTGCCGCCGGAAGCCTGCGCCAGCTGGATGCCGAAGTCACCCGCGCCCGGCCTTTGAAATTTTTCGCCTATGCCTGGGGGGAGCTTTCTGAAACGCTCAGCGACACTCAACTCGGTGCGATCACGCGGCTGAACATGCTGGGATTTCAGACCAACCCCCTGACCGAGCTTTGTGATGGTCCGGCAGAGATCCTGAAACATTACGCCCTGATCGAAGAGCAGCGCGCCACATTGGGCTATGATATCGATGGCGTCGTTTACAAAGTGAACGATCTTGCGCTGCAGGAACGGCTCGGGTTCCGCTCTACCACGCCGCGTTGGGCGATTGCGCATAAGTTTCCTGCCGAACTTGCCTGGACGCGTCTGGATGCCATCACCATTCAGGTCGGGCGTACCGGCGCGCTTAGCCCGGTTGCACGGCTTTCCTCAGTGACCGTCGGGGGAGTGGTGGTCAGCAGCGCTACCTTGCACAATGAAGATTACATTGCAGGCAAGGATTCGAACGGGGCACTGATCCGCGAAGGGCGTGACATCCGTGTGGGGGATTGGGTGCAGGTCTATCGCGCTGGCGACGTCATCCCCAAGATTGCAGATGTGGACCTGACCAAACGGCCAGCCGATTCAGAGCCTTACGAATTTCCGACACGCTGCCCCGAGTGCGACAGCGATGCCATTCGAGAGGAGGGCGATGCTGTGCGCCGTTGCTCCGGAGGGTTGATCTGCCCGGCGCAGGCTGTCGAAAAGCTCAAGCATTTTGTCAGCCGCGCCGCCTTTGATATCGAGGGGCTGGGCGCCAAGCAGGTGGAACAGCTTTACCTTGATGGCTGGATTAAGGAACCTGCGGATATCTTTGATCTGCAGAGAAACTACGGGTCTGGTCTGCAGCTGTTGAAAAACCGCGAGGGATGGGGCGAAAAGTCTGCGCTGAATCTGTTTGCCGCCATCGAGGACCGCCGCAAGATCGCGCTGCGGCGGCTGATCTATGCTCTGGGGTTGCGGCATGTGGGCGAACAGGCATCGGCACTTCTGGCGCGGCACTATGGCAAATGGGATGCATTTCATGCGGCCATGCGCGCCGCAGCTGATCCCGAAGATCCGGCTTTTTCCGACCTTCTGGCCATCGACGGCGTGGGTAAGGTCATGGCGCAGTCCCTTACCGCGAGCTTTTCGCAGGAAGCCGAGCGCGCCTCGATCGAGCGGCTGCTGGCGCATCTGGAGGTGCAGGAGGCCGAGCGGCCAAAGACGGATGGCAGTCCGGTTGCGGGAAAGACTGTGGTTTTTACCGGCACGCTGGAACGGATGACCCGGGCAGAGGCCAAGGCGCGCGCCGAATCTTTAGGGGCCAAGGTTTCGGGGTCGGTTTCGGCCAAGACCGATATCCTTGTAGCGGGGCCGGGGGCAGGCTCGAAAGAGAAGAAGGCTGCAGGACTTGGGGTTCAGATCCTGGATGAGGACGGCTGGCTGACCCTGATCGGGCAGGCATGAGCGGTCGTCCGGAGGTTCTGTTTCCGCTTTTTGGTGAGCTGACAAAGCTCGCCGGTGTTGGACCGAAGGTGGCGCAGACGCTGGGCCAGCTGGATATCGTGGCGCCCCGCGATCTGGCCTTTACGCTGCCCCATTCCGGCATCGACCGGGCCCTGCGCGCGAGCGTCCGCGATGCGGTTCTGCCCGGGGTGATCACGGTCGAGGTTGAGATCGGTGAGCACCGCCCGCCGCGCAACAAGGGCGGCGCCTATCGCATCACGGTGCAGGATTCCGAGATCGCCTTTCAGCTCGTCTACTTTCATGTGCGCGGCGATTACCTCTCGAAACTGCTGCCGACCGGCGAGCGCCGCATTGTTTCGGGGCGGGTCGAACTGTTTGATGGCGTGGCGCAGATGGTGCATCCCGACCATGTGGTGACCAGCGCAGAGGCGGACAGCCTGCCGTCGTTTGAGCCGGTCTATCCTTTGACCTCGGGCCTTACGCTCAAGACCATGACCAAAGCGGCGGCGGATGTGCTCGACAAGCTTCCGGACCTCGCGGAATGGATCGATCCAGGTCAAAAGGCCAAGGAGGGCTGGCCGGAGTGGCGCGAGGCGCTGCGCCGGGCTCATGCGCCGGAAACACTGGCGGATCTGGGTGCTACGGCGCCTGCGCGCAAGCGGTTGGCTTATGACGAGTTCATGGCCCATCAGTTGACCCTCGCGTTGGCCCGTGCGCATCGGCGGCGGGCGGCGGGCATCATTTCGGCCGGGACAGGGCGCCTGCGCAACAAGGTGCTGCAATCACTGCCCTATCGCCCAACAGGCGCGCAGCTGCGCGCGATCGAGGAGATTGCCGCAGATATGGCGCTGCCCGAGCGGATGAACCGTCTGCTGCAGGGTGACGTCGGGTCGGGCAAGACGCTGGTCGCCTTCATGGCGCTGCTGGTCGCGGTGGAATCAAATGGCCAGGGTGTGCTTATGGCCCCGACCGAGATTCTGGCGCGCCAGCATCTGGAAGGGCTGCAGCCGCTGGCCGAGTCGGCGGGCGTGGTGCTGGAGCTGCTGACCGGGCGAGACAAGGGGAGCGAACGGCAGGCAAAACTGGCAGCACTGGAGCGGGGGGATATTCAGATTCTTGTCGGAACCCATGCGGTGTTCCAGAAAGACGTGCAGTTTCAGGATCTTCGCGTCGCCATAGTTGATGAACAGCATAGGTTTGGCGTGCGCCAGCGGATGGAGCTGGGCCGCAAGGGTTCTGGTGCCGACGTTCTGGTCATGACGGCGACGCCTATTCCGCGCAGCCTCGCCCTGGCGCAATATGGCGATATGGAAGTGTCGGTGCTGGACGAGAAACCGCCCGGGCGCAAACCGATCCAGACCGCGCTGGTGTCGCTGGACCGGTTGGACGAGGTGGTGACCCATCTGCGCAAGGCCATCGCCGAGGGGCGGCAGGCCTATTGGGTCTGCCCGCTGGTCGAGGAAAGTGAGCAGGTCGACCTTATGGCCGCAGAGCAACGGTTCCAGCGTCTGCGCGCGGTGCTGGGGGAAGGTGTTGTCGGGCTGGTGCATGGTCAGCTGCCACCTGCCGAAAAGGATGCCGCGATGGCGGCCTTTGTGGCGGGACACACTGCGGTTCTGGTGGCGACAACGGTGATCGAGGTGGGTGTGAACGTTCCAAACGCCACGATCATGGTGATTGAGCAGGCCGAAAGCTTTGGTCTGGCCCAGCTGCACCAGTTGCGCGGGCGTGTCGGACGGGGCGATCAAGCCTCGACCTGTCTGCTGCTGTACCAACCGCCCCTGGGTGAGACAGGATCGAAACGACTGACCACGCTGCGTGAAACCGAAGACGGGTTTCGCATTTCGGAGGTTGATCTGGAAATGCGCGGCTCCGGAGACCTGATCGGCACGGCGCAATCCGGGCTGCCGAAGTTCCGCATTGCAGATCTGGAACATCAGTCCGGGCTGATGGCCGTGGCACAGTCTGATGCCCGCAAATTGCTGGCCGAAGACCCTGATCTGACCAGCCCGAGAGGGCAGGCGGCACGGGTGCTTTTGTGGCTGATGCGGCAGGATGAGGCGATCCGGTTGATCTCGGTGGGGTGAGTGCGGCGCAGGGATCGTACGCCAACCGGACACAGTCTGTTCCCAGATGTTCTCATTTGTTCTCATAAAGTTCTTTACACAAGGTAAAGAATATGAGAACAAAGAGGCAACAGAGAGATGTCAATGGAGGTGACAAGATGTTGGATCAGATCAGAACAGCCGCCCACCGGTCAAAACACACGCTTTTGGCCGATTGTATCGGTGCTCTCAGTCTTATCGTCATGCTTGTTGTCGGCCTGCATCTGCCTGCCCTCAGCTGACCCAGTTTCCTGCCAGCGTGAACCGTTCCGGGCGCCTTTGCATCCTGTCCCAAATTTGATGCGCCGCGTCTGACACTGCCTGAACGGGGGTTGCCTGCCCCCAAGTCTGAGCGGACCCGGATCCCACGGTTTGCGCCACTTGCCGCCGCCTTCTTCCCGGAAGTGCGGCGGCTTTTTTATTTTTGTTGGCCTGTCCCTGCGCCCTGGCCAAGATATTGATCGATCACGGTTAATCTTGGGTTAACGGCGCAGGAATGTCAGTTAATGTTTCTTGAAATCGCCGCGCGATCAGGCACAGCGCGACGATAGCGCTTTTTCCACTGCCTCTGCCGCTGCTTCGATCGTCAAAAGGATCGAGGCGTGGCGATTTTTGTATTCCGTCGCCGGGCGCAGCACTTCGAGCCCGTCAAAGGGGGCTGCGGGTGCCGGTCCGCCGGATTTCAGCATCGCGCGCAGGGCATCGCGCGCCGTCACAATCTGATCCGGCGTGCAGCCGATAATCGCCGCCCCCACAACTGAGGCCGAGGCCTGCCCCAGAGCGCAGGCTTTCACATCCTGACCAAAGGCGCTGACCCTGCCGTCCTGCAAGCTCAGATCCACCGTCACGGTGGAGCCGCAGAGCGGCGAGCGCTTCTTGACCGTCGCATCGGGGGCGTCGAGCCGCCGGGTGTTCGGAATATCCGCCGCAAGCGCCAAAATGCGCGTTGAGTAGAGCTTGATCAGATCGTTTTCGCCGGACATGGCTTTCCCTCTGGCTGTCTGCCTCTTAAATAGGGGCCAATATCGCCGATGCAAAAAGGTTTTTTCACTATGCCCTTCGATCCTTCGACTTTGGTCTATGATGCGCACGGTCTGATTCCCGCGATTGCGCAGGATGCGGACAGCGGCGAGGTGCTGATGATGGCCTGGATGAACGCCGAATCAGTGGAGCGCACGCTTGAGACCGGGCGGGTGACCTATTGGTCCCGGTCGCGCGCGGCATTCTGGATCAAGGGCGAAACCTCGGGTCATGTGCAGGAACTGGTGGATCTGCGGGTGGATTGTGACCGGGATTCGCTGCTTGTCGTGCTGCGCCAGACCGGTCCGGCCTGTCACACGAACCGGCGGAGCTGTTTCTATCGGGCGGTGCGGGACGGCGACGAGGTTGAGCTGATGGCGCCCATGGCCTGAGCGCTGTGGCTGTGGCGCGGTCGGTTTTTGCGTATTTTTGAAGAGAAGAAGCGCGGGTTGAGTCAGAGACCGACCATGGTGCGGATGTCCTGAGGCGTGCAGCCTTCGGCGCGGTATTTCGACAGGGCGCGCGCATCGTCGCGTTTGGCGAGGCGTTTACCCGCCGTGTCCCGGATCAGCCTGTGGTGGTGATAGCTCGGGGTCACAATGCCCAGAAGCCTTTGCAGCAGAACGTGAATTTGCGTCGCTTCGAACAGATCGGCGCCGCGGGTCACCTCGGTTATGCCCTGAGCGGCATCGTCCAGCACCACGGAGAGGTGATAGGAGGTGCCCATGTCGCGCCGGGCCAGCACCACATCCCCAACGTCGTGCAGCAGGGTGTCTGGCAGGAGGATGATCTGGCCGGTTTCGCCCTGTGAGCCAGTTCCGGTTTCGGTAAAGGTGAGCCTGGCCGGGCTTTGCAGTGTCTTGAGCGCGGCAGCCATGTCAAGGCGCAGGGCTGCGTCGTGGGGGCGCTGCCCGTGTCTCGGGTGCGCGCGGCAAGTGCCGGGATAGACAAGGCCGTCGGGCCCGGTGACGGGCGCGGCACCTTCTTGCGGGGCGCTGGCGGCATCGGCAATGTCGCGGCGGGTACAAGTGCAGGGATAGAGCAGGCCACGCTTCCAGAGCGTGTCGAGGGCGGCGTCATAGCTGGTCTGACGGTCGGACTGGCGCAGGGGGGCGGCATCCCAGTGCAGCCCCAGCCAGTGGAGATCGTCATAGATCTGCCGCTCCCACTCCGGTTTGCTGCGCGCGCGGTCAATATCCTCGATCCGCAGCAGGAACTGACCCTTGCGGGCGTGTGCCCTGCCTTCGGCCAGTAACGCGGAAAACGCATGTCCCAGATGCAGCGGGCCGGTGGGGGACGGGGCAAAGCGCGTGATGAAGGTCAATTCTTTTCAAGGATATAGACTGTGGATTTCAGATCGATCCCCGGCAGGTGCGCGCCGTGTTTTGCGTGCAGCAACCGCGCGTTTCCAGTGTCGAGATGTTCGTTCATCCGCGCCATGGTGCCGCGTTTCCGGCGCAGGTGGTCGTTGATGGAAAACACCAGTTTGCCGCCGGTGGTAAGGCTGGACATCAGCCGGTCAAGCAGCGTTGGCGGTGCGGCACTGTCGCCCAGAACGCTGATGGCGGTGATCGCGGCATAGCTGCCGGGGGCGAGGTTCAGCGGATCCTCAGCGCTCACAAGGGCGAGGTCGCGGTACAGCGCCTTTTCCCCGGCAAGGGCCAGCATCTGCGGGCAGATGTCGCAACCGTCGATGACCTGAAAGCCGATCTGCTTTAACGCTTGCCCGGAAAGCCCTGTTCCGCAACCAAAATCCAGTATCGGCTGGTCGCGCTCTGGCAGGTGTTTCGCCAGTGCCTTGGCGGCGCGTGCCGGGGTGGCATAGCCATTTTCGGCCAGCTCGGCCTCGTCAGCGCTGGACCATCCCTCGAAGAGGGGTGGCATGTTCCCCGGCGTCTTTACGCCGAAGACTTTGTCGAGGAATGTTCTGGCCATTCCGTCAGTTAATCACTCTGCGGCGTTTGCGTCCAGTGTCTGGGTGTCAAGCCAGGTGGTCCAGGCCTCTTTCGCGCGGTCTGTGTAGCCTTTGTAGCGGGTCACGCGGCCGCGTCTGCCACCTTTTACGCCATCGAGCGGACGGAACAGGCCGAAATTCACGTTCATCGGCTGAAAGGTCTTTGCCTCGGCCCCGCCGGTGATGTGATGCACAAGCGCGCCATGGGCGCTGTCCTGCGGCACCTGCGGCAGGTCCATCCCCAACAGTTCCGCCGTGGCAAGACGCCCGGCGAGCAGGCCCATGGCGGCGGATTCAACATAGCCCTCGACCCCGGTGATCTGGCCGGCAAAGCGTATATTCGGCTTTGATTTCAGGCGCATCTGGTGATCGAGCAGGGTGGGAGAGTTCAGGAAGGTGTTGCGGTGGATGCCGCCAAGGCGGGCAAACTGTGCATTTTCAAGACCCGGGATCAGGCGCAGCACATCCTTTTGCGCGCCATATTTCATCTTGGTCTGGAAGCCGACGATGTTGAACAGCGTGCCAAGCGCATTGTCCCGGCGCAACTGCACTACCGCATGTGCCTTAATATCCGGTTGATGCGGATTGGTCAGCCCGACTGGTTTCATCGGCCCGTGGCGCAGCGTTTCGCGCCCGCGTTCGGCCATCACCTCGATCGGCAGGCAGCCATCGAAATATCCGGCTGTCTCGCCTTCGTGGAATTCGGTCTTTTCGGCGGCCAGAAGCGCGTCGATGAACGCCTCGTAAGTGTCTTTATCCATGGGACAATTGAGGTAGGCGCGCTGCTCTTCCTCGGTCTCGCCCTTGTCATAGCGCGATTGCATCCAGGCCTTGGACATGTCGATGCTGTCGGCATAGAGGATCGGCGCGATGGCGTCGAAAAACGCCAGCGCTTCGGTGCCGGTTTCCGCCTGAATCGCGCGGCCGAGCCCTTCGGAGGTCAGCGGGCCGGTGGCGATGATCCACTGGCCGTCAAACGGCAGTTCGTTGATTTCCTCGAATGAAATCCGAATGTTGGGATGCGACTTTAATCTTTCGGTCACGGTCGCGGCAAAGGCGTCGCGGTCCACGGCCAGCGCGCCGCCAGCAGGCAGGCGGTGTTCATGGGCGGTGTTGATGATCAAGCCGCCCGCCGTGCGCATTTCCCAGTGCAGCAAACCGACCGCATTCTGTTCGGAATCATCCGAACGGAAGGAATTGGAACAGACCATTTCCCCAAGGTTTTCAGTCTTGTGCGCGAAGGTCTTCACCTTTGGGCGCATCTCGTGAATCACCACTGGGATGCCGCGGTTTGCGGCCTGCCAGGCGGCCTCGGATCCGGCCATTCCGCCGCCGACGATATGTAGCTCTTGTGTCATGCCGCCCCTTTAGGCGGTTTGCGAGGACTTGTCACGAGGCAAGCGAAACCGCGTTATGGACGGCATATGGAAAGCGTATGGATTTCGTATGGCTGCGGATACGGGTCAGGATTGCGACCACTCCGGGCTGCGTTTGCCTAAAAAGGCGGCGATACCCTCCTCCGTGTCATGCTCCAGCATGTTTTTCACCATGACATCGCCGGTAAAGGCATAGGCGCGGTCCAGTGGCATCTGGATCTGCTCATAAAACGCCTGCTTGCCGAGGGTGACGGCAGAGCCGAGCTTGGCCGAGATGGTCTGGGCCAGGGCGAGGGTCTCGGCCTCCAGATCCTCGGATGCAACCACGCGGTTGATCAGCCCCAGCTCGGCGGCGCGGGCGGCGTCGATAAAGGCGCCAGTGGTCAGCATCTCAAACGCCTGCTTGCGCGGGATGTTGCGCGACAGGGCCACCATGGGGGTGGAGCAGAACAACCCGATGTTCACACCGTTGACGCCGAACCGCGTGCCGGTCGCGGCAATGGCAAGGTCGCAGGAGGCGACAAGCTGGCAGCCGGCGGCGGTGGCAATGCCGTGCACCTGCGCAATGACCGGCTGGGGCAGGCGCGGCAGGGTCTGCATCATCGCCGCGCACCGGTCGAACAGATCCTTGAAATAGGCGGCACCGCCATCTGTGGCGGCACGCCCAGCGGTCATCTCTTTCAGGTCGTGCCCCGCGCAAAACGCCTTGCCCGCGCCCGACAGGATCACGGCGCGGATGCTGCGGTCATCCATCAGCGCGACAAATTCGGCCTGAAGGGCTGCGAGCATGGCGTCCGACAGTGGGTTGAGCCGGTCCGGCGCGTTGAGCGTCAGATGCCGGACGGCACCGGTGTCCTTGCGGATGATGATTGGCATCTTGTCCTCCCCGACAGTTGGCGGCAGCTTATCCGGGCAGGTCAGGGGAGGACAAGCATGGCGCTCAAAGTAACAGCCGAGGAGATGGGACCGTTCCTGGACGAGGTGTTCCCACAAGTGAAGGGCATGTTCGGGATCGACCGGCTGGACGAGGATCTGCTGGTGATGCGGCTGTTCGTGCGCGACGAACACCTGCGCCCCGGGGGCACGGTGTCGGGCCCGTCGATGTTCGCGCTTGCGGATGTGGCGGCATATGTCGCGACCATGGCGCGCATCGGGCAGGAGGCGCTGGCAGTGACCACGAATTGTTCGATTGATTTTATGCGCAAACCGGCGGCGGGGCAGGATCTGCTGGCCAAGTGCCGGGTGCTGAAGCTGGGGCGGGCGCTGTCGGTCTGTGACGTTCTTTTGTTTTCCGAAGGTGCGCCGGAGCCTGTGGCGCGTGCGTCGCTGACCTATTCACTGCCGCCCCGACGATGAGCGTCGCAGTGGGGGCCAGCCCCCACACCCCCGGGATACTTAAGGGCAGATGAAGGGGGGGGCGGAGTCCACGCCTCACCTGTCCATAAATATCCCCGCCGGAGGCATAAAATTTCTTTGGGACGGCCCTGTGTGCCTGTGGAACGCTTGGCAGGACGTGCTTTCGGCGGAGACAAAAAAGGGCGCGGCAGAGCCGCGAGTCGCAAAAAAAAGGCGCGGCAGAGCCGCGCCCAGGGAAGAGGTCTGACAGGTCAGGGATCAGCCCTGCCAGAACATGCGGCTGGCCTCGTGCCGTGCGGCGTCTGAGTCCAGGCCGATGTCTTTGAGCATGTGCGGCTCGAGCTTGGCGAGCGCCTTGCGGGTGCGGTGTCGGGTGCTCCATTTCGTCAGCACCACCGCCGCGAACAACGCAAAGGCCGGCAGCGGGGCGAGGTTGGACTCGGCGCTGAGAAAGGCGATATGCGGGGCGTGCGATGCCGGTGTCATGGGAGAACTCCTTGAAATTGTATTGACACAATGTAGCGGTTTTGCTACTATTTATTGATACAATGCCGGTTACGCGGCGTCGAGCGAAAGATTGTAATGGATACAATTCTGAATCGTTATGAGTCAGGCGGGGCGGGTCCCAAGTATCGGGCGGTGGCCGGGGCGATCCGGTCGGCGGTCGAGGAGGGGGCGCTTGCCGTTGGGGACCGGCTGCCGCCTGTGCGAGAGCTTGCCTGGTCACTGGGCATCACGCCGGGCACGGTGGCGCGGGCCTATACCATCCTGACGGATGAGGGCGCGTTGCGGGCCGAGGTCGGACGCGGCACCTTTGTGGCGGACCCGGAGGCGCGGGTGCCGGCGCTTGACGCCAAATGGCAGCGGCACAATACCCCTGAAGAGACCGATCAGGTGCGGCTGTTGTCGCCGAGACTGCCCGATATGGGGCAGGTCAGCATGATTCAGGATGCCTTGCGGCGTCTGGCAGAGCGGCCTGCGCTCAATCTGCTCAACTATCCGTCGCGCGAGGGGTTCGAGCCTGCCCGCCGCGCGGTTATGGGCTGGCTGAAGGGTACGCCGCTTGGGTCGCTCGACAATGAGGATATTGTGTTGAGCCATGGCGGGCAGAGCGGCATTTCGCTGGTGATGCAGGCGGTGTTGCGCGGGCCGCGCCCCGTGGTGCTGCTGGAAGAGCTGACCTATGTGGGTTTTCGCCGGGCGGCAGAGCTGTTGCGGGCCGAGGTGGTGAGCGTGCCGATGGATGCCCAGGGCATTGTACCGGATGCGCTTGAGGCGCTGGTGCGCAAGCATGGGGCGCAGTTGCTGTGCACCTCGCCCGAGATGCACAATCCGACGGGGCTGTTCACGCCACTGGAGCGGCGGCGCGAGATTGCTGAGGTGGCGCGGCGCACCGGGTTGCAGATCCTTGAAGATGATTGTTACCGGGTGGGGCGGGCGCGCGAGCTGGCCTATCGCGCGCTGCTGCCCGAGCAAAGCTGGTACGTCTCGTCGATCTCAAAGACCATCACGCCGGCCCTGCGCATCGGTTTTGCCATTGCGCCACAGGGGCGGCGGGCGGATCTGCGGCGGGTGGCAGAACACGGGTTCTTTGGTCTCGCGCGGCCCTTGGCGGATCTGACCGAGGATATCCTGACACGGGGTGAGACGCCCGAGATCATGACGCGGGTGCGCGACGAGCTGGAGAGGTATATACGGGTCGCGGTGAATGTGCTGGGCACCCATGATCTGGTCTGGCGCGAGGACATGCCGTTTCTGTGGCTGCAGCTGCCTGCGGGCTGGCGGGCGGGGGCCTTCTGTCAGGCGGCCGAGGCGCAGGGGGTTCAGGTGCGGTCTGCGGATGAATTCGCGCTGCGCGACGGCTTTGCCCCCCATGCGGTGCGGATTGCGGTCAATGCGCAGGTCACGCTGGCAAGCTTTGAGGCGGCGGTGTGGCGGCTGCGGGGGCTGCTCGACAACCCGCCCGAGCAGATTTCCGTCTGAGCGGGCGTGATCCCGTGCTTTCAGATGTGCAGGCTTGATCCCACGCTTTTAGATATGCGGGCTTGATCCCGCGGGGCGCACCTGCAGTGCGCGCCGGTTTCTGGCGCGGGGTGAGGGGCGAGCCCGCGGCGGATGGGGTCGGGGCTGCGGTGAGGGCGTAAAATGTGGGGTATCTGGATACCGTAATTTTAAGTAATTGATTTGTAATGTATAATTCAAACATTGCGCGCTTGACTGTGCGCGCGCAGCCCGTATAACCCGGCAATCGGATTTCGCGGGCCACTGCGCCTAAGCAATTGGTCCGGGACACGTCAAAACCAAGGGTAACCCCAATATGAAAACCTTTTCTGCAAAACCTGCAGACATCGAGAAGAAATGGATCATCATCGACGCCGAAGGCGTGGTGCTGGGCCGTCTCGCCTCGATCGTCGCCATGCGCCTGCGTGGCAAGCACAAGCCGACCTTCACACCGCACATGGATATGGGCGACAATGTGATCATCATCAACGCTGAAAAAGTGCAGATGACCGGCAACAAGCGTCAGGAAAACTTTTACTGGCACACCGGACATCCGGGCGGCATCAAGTCCCGCACCAAGCAGCAGATCCTGGAAGGCGCGCACCCCGAGCGCGTTGTCGTTCAGGCGATCAAGCGCATGCTTCCGGGCAACCGTCTGAGCCGTGACGTGATGACCAACCTGCGCGTTTATGCAGGCGGCGAGCATCCCCACGAGGCGCAGAGCCCCGAAGTGCTGGATGTGAAGCTGATGAACTCCAAGAACACCCGGGTGGCAAAATAATGGCTGAGCAAATCAACTCCCTCGAAGAGCTGGGCGCAGCTGCCAACATCGAAGCTGTTGTCCAGATGGCCGCCCCGCGTGAGCCGCAGCGTGACGCGCTGGGTCGTGCCTATGCGACCGGCAAGCGCAAGGATGCGGTCGCCCGCGTCTGGATCAAGCCGGGTTCCGGCAAGGTCATCGTGAACGGCAAGCCGATCAACGAATACTTCGCACGTCCCGTGCTGCAGATGATCCTGAAGCAGCCGTTCACTGTTTCCGGCACCGAAGGCCAGTTCGACGTTGTCGCAACGGTCAAGGGTGGCGGTCTGTCCGGTCAGGCCGGCGCGGTCAAGCATGGTGTGTCGAAAGCTCTGCAGCTTTACGACCCCTCGCTGCGCGCAGCCCTGAAAGCCGCAGGCTTCCTGACCCGCGACAGCCGCGTCGTGGAACGCAAGAAGTTCGGTCGCGCCAAGGCCCGTAAGAGCTTCCAGTTCTCCAAGCGCTGAAGCTGCGGAATCGCAACAAGATGCCACGCTGTCACAGAGCACAGCGTGGCTTTTTTATTGTCATGGTGGCGAGATCGCCTCTGCTCGTGAGCGTATGAAAGAAACTCTGCGCCTTTGAGGGGGACTGTTCTTGAAACTTAGCTTTGTGATCGGGCGGCTTTCCGGCGCGGACGGAGGAGCCGAGCGAGTTCTTCGGGATGTGGCCTTTGAATTGGCCCGGCGCGGGCATGAGGTGGAGGTTCTTTCCTTCAGCAAGGACATGTCGCTGCCGGTCTACGGGTTTTCCTCGGGGGTCAGCCCCTGCAATTTGTGGACCCACAGGCAGACATGGCGCGCTGCACTTTCTGCGCAAGTTGCGCGGCGGTTCATTCCTTCGGGGCGTCTGACTGAAGCCGCGCGTTTTTCTCTCATGCAGGCGCCGTTTGTCGCCGCCCTGAGGGCGCATTACCGCAACAATAGACCCGATGTCGTGATCGGCTTCATGGGAAGCGCGATCAGCGCCATCGACCGGGTCGGTGCTGCGCTTGCCGGGGTGCCGGTGATCGCCTCTTTGCACAACCATCCGCACCGTCTGTTTCAGCCAAGAGACGCCAAGGCACGCGCCACGCTTTCGGCGCTGGCACGTGCTGCGGCAGTGTCTTTCCCGCTGGAAGAACATTTTGCGGATCTGGAGGCGGATACTGGTACTGCCCTGCTTCGGGTGCTGCCCAATCCGATAGAAATCCCGGAAAAACCGGTCCGGGACCTGCCGCGCGAATGCCTTGTCATCGGGGTTGGTCGGCTTGTTCCGGTCAAGCGGTTTGACATGCTCCTGCGGTCCTGGGCGCTGGTTGCGTCGGCGTTTCCGGAATGGCGCCTTGCCATCTACGGTGAGGGGCCGGAGCGGCCGAGGCTTGAAGCGATGATTTCGGAACTCGGGTTGAACGGGCAGGTCACCCTGCCCGGCGCTACGGAGCGGATTTTCGAGATCTACAGCCGGGCGTCGCTGCTGGTGCATCCCTCGCAATTCGAAGGCTTCGGTCTGGTTCTGGCCGAGGCCATGGCGCGCGGCACGCCGGTGATCGGATTTGCCGCCACGCCTGCTGTCCGGTCTCTCGTCATCCCGGGCCAGAATGGCTGGTTGATCACAGAGGATGCCAGCGATATGACTTTGTCAAAGGCGATGAACTCGGCAATGCTGGACACGCAATCAAGGCAGTTTCTGTCTGAACGCGCACCTCAGAGCGTTCAGAAATATGAATTGACCCGGGTGCTTGATAAATGGGACGCTCTGTTTGACGACTTGCGTCAGGATCTGCAGGGCAAAGATGAACAATAAGGGTGAAAAGAGTCTGTTTTGAAACCCTGCATTGCCGTTGAATCCTATTATTCGCCGGGTCAGACGTTTGTGAACCGGCACATCGATCACCTTTTCGGTGGTGCTGCCTGTGTTCTTGCGGACAAGGACAGCGGATTGCGGCCATTGGACGGACGTTTTTTCATCCGCTCGGCACATGAGCACGAGGGCACGGACAGGATCATCGCACCCTTTGCGCGTGCCGCCAATCACGTGACCCATGGCACGCAATCGGTGCCGTTCGGATCAGAGCGCCGCGCCATGCTGGCCTTTCTTCAAACGCACAGGCCGGATTTCATCCTGTCGGAATTTGGCCCGCAGGGCGTGACCACCGCGCCCATCGCCGCGGCGGCAGGAATTCCGATGTTCTGCTATTTCCGGGGCTCGGATGCATCGTCGCGCATTCGTCACAAGCATGTGCAGCGCGCCTATCAGAAAATGATGCCCCGGCTTGCGGGTGTCTTTGCTGTGTCGCAGTTCCTGCTGGACAACCTCGCCTCGGTCGGGGTGACGCATCCGAATGCGCATGTGATCCCGTCGGGCGTGAACATCGCGCGGTTTCGCGCCGTTCAGAAGGTGCCCGGGTCCTGCATGGCGCTGGGGCGGTTCGTTGAGAAGAAGGCGCCGCTGCTGACCATCCGTGCCTTTTCCGCGGCACATCAGGTCGCGCCGCAAGCCCGGCTGACGATGATCGGCGACGGAGAGTTGCTGGAACCGGCGCGTGCCCTGGTACAAGAGCTGGGTCTGCAGGATGCCGTGTCGCTGCCCGGCGCGCTGCCGCATGATCAGGTGCGCGACGCGATGGTTCGCACAGAGATGTTCCTGCAGCATTCGGTCACCGCGCGCAATCGCAACACCGAAGGCCTGCCGACGGCGATTCAGGAGGCGATGGCGGCTGGCTGCGTGATTGTC
This sequence comes from Puniceibacterium antarcticum, assembly GCF_002760615.1. Taxonomy (GTDB): domain Bacteria; phylum Pseudomonadota; class Alphaproteobacteria; order Rhodobacterales; family Rhodobacteraceae; genus Puniceibacterium; species Puniceibacterium antarcticum. The sequence continues at coordinate 314,488 of NZ_AWWI01000121.1, forward strand.
ACGACCCGCCACGCCGGCATTCCCGAGGCGATCACCGCAGGAGAGACGGGATTCATGGTCGATGAATATGACGCCGAGGCCTATAATGCGCAGACCCTGCGTGCCATGCTGCTGACCCCGGAAGACAAGCAGCGCATCGGCGCGCGCGCGGCAGAGGTGGCAGCAGAGCGCTTCGACAATGGCACCCTGCTGAGCGTGCTTGAAGAGCAGATCACGCAAACGCTGGCGCGGCTGCGGCGCTAAGGCGTTTCGGCCATACCCAGAGAGACAGATCATCGCCCTTCGCGCTCAAACCCTTGATTTGACGCAGCGAAGCGGCAGAAAACCTCGCGTCGAAACGATCTGACGCTCAGACGTCCGGCGGCAGCAGGCCAAGACCGCGCAGATAGATGCCGATGCCGGATTCCAGCAGATCCTCGGGCGGATAGGGGCTTTGCAGACCCGGAGAATTGCGCGCGTAAAGCTCAACAACCCCGTGGCTCAGCGCCCAGATATGGGCTGAAACCATGGCCGCAGGTGGGCGTTTGGCGGGGGGGATGTGTTGCGACAGGCCAGCCGCCGCGCGTTCCTGCACGCCGCGTGCCCGGGCCGAAATGGCGGCGAGTTCGGGCGAGTGATTGACCGAAATGCCGCTTTCGAACATCGCGATGTAGTGGCCGGGATATTTGCGCGCAAAGGCCAGATAGGCGCGGCCTGTCGCCTCGAATGCGGCAAGGGCCGAGGGCTGGCCGTTGTCATATGCATATTGCATGAGGTCGGCAAAGATCTCATAGCCCTGCAGCGCGGCTTCGGCGATCAGATCCTCGCGTCCCGAAAAGTGACGATAGACCGCCGCCGGGGTGACGCCCGCCTGTTTCGCGGCCTCGGACAGGGTGAAACCGGTCGGGCCCTTCGCCTCGATCAGGGTGAGGGCGGCATCGACCAGCGCTTGCCGCAGATTGCCGTGATGGTAGCCGCGCTTAGGCATCCCAAAGCTCGGGTCCGCCGCAGATCTTTGTGTCGATCTTGCCCAGTGCCTTTTTGTCCTTGCGGGGATAATCGAGCGCAGACAGCACGGTGCGGATGGCGGCCAGCCGCGCGCGGCGCTTGTCATCCGAACGGATCACGGTCCAGGGCGCGGCCTGGGTGTGGGTGATGGTCAGCGTCTCAGGGATCGCCTTGGTATAGGTGTCCCAGCGTTTCAGCCCCTCTACATCGATCCAGCTGAGTTTCCACTGTTTCAGCGGATCTTTTTCGCGATCAAGGAAGCGGCGCAGCTGTTCGGCCTGCCCGACGTTCAGCCAGACCTTGAACAGGTGGATGCCATCGGCCACCAGCAGTTTTTCGAAATCCGGCACCTGCGCAAAGAACAGCTGACGCTGATCGGGCGTGCAGAAATCAAAGACATGTTCGACAACGCCGCGATTGTACCAGGACCGGTCAAAGAACACGATCTCGCCCGCAGCGGGCAGATGGGTGATGTAGCGCTGGAAATACCATTGCGTCGCCTCGGTATCTGAGGGCGTGGGCAGGGCCACAACCCGCGCGCCGCGTGGATTGATGTTTTCGCGGAACCGCTTGATGGTGCCACCCTTGCCGGCGCCGTCGCGCCCCTCGAACAGGATGGCGATGCGCGCGCCGGTTTCCTTGGCCCAGGACTGCATCTTGACCAGTTCGATCTGGAGTTTTTCCAGCTCTTTCTCATAGGCCTTTTTCGGCATTTCTTCGGAATAGGGGTAGTTGTGGGACAGGATATCATCCTTGTCGCCCCGCTGAATGGCATCGCGCACCTCTTTCGGGGCGTCGTTTTCGAAGAAAGCGCTGATGGCGCCGTCGAACGGAAGATCCATGAAACTTGTCCTGTATTTTGAAGGCAATATGGGATGTTAAGCGGATTAACGCAATGCGCGGCACCCGATGTCCACAAGATGCCGCAAACCCCAAAGCGCGCACCATGGCCCTGATCCCGGCCATGCCCTGTCAGCAACAGAGCCGCCCCCTGCTTCTTCTCTTTTCAAATACGCAAAATTGCGACGCCGGTTTGTGCGCAACCCGGCAGGGGCAGGGCTGCCTTAGGGCAGCCGCGCCTTGCGCGCCACGCGGTCAATCGCGTCCACCACGGCCTGTGGCTGCACGTGATGTGGCATATGGCCGACACCGGGCAGCACGGTCAGGTGGCTGTTGGGCAGCAGCGCGTCCAGCGGGCGGGAATGCACCTCCAGCGGCACGGTGGTGTCGGCACCGCCATGCACCAGCTCGACCGGGATGGTGATCCCGGGATAGCGCGCGGACATTTCAACCACATGGGGCCGCAGGCTGTCCACCTGGCGCGCATTGGCGCGCAGGGATGCGCGGCGCAGGGTCAGGCCGGGGCCGACATATTGGGTATAGCCCGCAGGTACGGGATTGGGGGCAAAGATCCCTGCCACGGCAGAGGTGATCTGCGCGTCACTGGCAAAGGCGGTGACAAGCGGTGGCACCGCCGCCCCGCCAACAGATGAGCCGAGCACCGTGTAGGACAGGCCCAGATCACCGGGCCAGGGCATGGTGGCGCCCGCGACAATCACCAGACCCGCCGCCGGATGGTCCAGCCCCCAGGCCATGGCGACCGATCCGCCATAGGAATGGCCCAGCACGATGGGGTTTTTCACGCCCAGCTTTTGCGCCGCAGCCCAGAGCATGTCGGCCTGTTCCGCCGGGCTTTCGGCCTTTGAATTGAACGCACCGCCATAGGCGGGCGCGGCGCGGTCGGTATACCCCAGACCCGGCCGGTCAAAGGCGATGACGCGGTAGCGATCCTTGACCCGGTCCACAAAATCAAAGGTGAAATCGCGCAGGTTGCCCGACGCGCCGTGGATCAGCACCAGATCGGGGCCGGAGCCGGTCACATAGGCATGAACCTTGCGCCCGTTGCCCACATCCACGAACTGCCCGAGGGGCGGCCAGTCGCGGATCGCCTCAGCCTCGCGCGTGTTGGCGCGCTTGTCGATGATCACGGAACAGCCGGTCAGAAAGACAAGCGAGAGCACAGAGAGGAGACGGGCGGTCATGCGGGACACCTTTGGCTATTTGCGCAAATCGGTGCTCGATGTGCCGATCTGCGTCATGTCAAACGGAGTCGTCAGGTAGAGCTCGCTCACCCAGTTGCCATAAAGAAGATGTGCATGGCTGCGCCAGCGGTTCTGCGGTTTCTGGCTGGGGTCGTCCGAGGGGTAGTAATTGGCCGGAATGTTGATTGGCGTGCCAGAGGCCACGTCGCGGTCGTATTCCTGTTTCAGCGTGTCGCTGTCATATTCCAGATGGTTAAAGATATAGAGCGCGCGATGGGCCGCATCCTCGACCAGGCAGGGGCCGGTGTCGGGGCTGTCGATCAGCACAGGCAGGCCTGCGGCCTCGATCTCGTCGCGGCGCAGCTCGGTCCAGCGGCTGACGGGGATGACCATATCGTCGGAAAAGCCGCGCAGATAGGGCGAGGCAGGGTCAAGGTTCTGATGCCGCGCACAGCCAAAGGCCTTGTGGTCGAGCAGATGTTTCTGCACGCCGTGGAAATGGTGGATCATCGCCATCCCGCCCCAGCAGACGCCAAAGGTGGAATGCACATGGGTCTGGGTCCAGTTGAACACGCGCTGCAGTTCGCCCCAGTAGGTGACCTGCTCAAAGTCGAGATGTTCGATCGGCGCACCGGTGATGATCAGACCATCAAATTTCTCGCCCGTCGCCTCGACCTCGGAAAAGGGGCGATAGAAGGCCTCCATATGCTCGGCGGCGGTATTCTTGGTCTCGTGTTCGGACATGCGGATCAGGCTGAATTCGATCTGCAACGGATTCGCGCCGATCAGCCGGGCGAACTGGGTTTCCGTCTGGATCTTTTTCGGCATGAGGTTGAGCAGGCCGATGCGGATCGGGCGGATGTCCTGTTTGCTGGCCGCATCCTCGGGCATGACCATGACACCCTCGCGCGACAGAACGGCGTAGGCGGGCAGGTCAGAGGGCAGCTTGATGGGCATCTTTGGATCCTTACATCTCGGGCGGTCAGAGATAGGGCAGGGCGGCGCGTATCACAAGATTGCTGTGCAGGCAGCGTTAGCGATGTATGTTCAGGCCTTGTCCGCCAGCGCCGCTGCAATCACCGCGTCGAATTCTGCCGGGGTGGTGATGTCGGCCAGATCAGAAGCATCCACCGTCAGGCCCCAGTTGTTCGCCATCGCCTCGTACCGTGGCTGGCGGTGGGCCAGCGCTTGCGCATAGGTCCAGCGGATAAAGGCATCGGGGTCCACGTCCCCCTCGGCGCAGTCATGCAGGGACAGGTATTCGCGCCAGACGCGCAGCAGGAATTCCGGCTGATAGGCCATCGGCTTGGGCGCGCGGTCAAACCGGCGGATCAGTTCGGCGGTATGCGCCTCGGTACCGCGAATCCAGACCATCAGGCAGTGGCGCGACAGCTCTGACAGGATTGGGTCAGCGGGATCTTTGGGATCGACCCATTCACAGATCGACCCGCCGGTGTCGCAGACGAAATGCGGATAGCCATACAGCCCCTCGGCCCGGTCGATGAAATAGCCGGTGTCGAGCAGCGCCTGCTTTTCGGCGCGGGCAAACTGATCCTGACGGCGCTGGTAGGTGGCGATGGGCAGGCCGCCTTTGTCCGCAGCACCGGGTTTGCCCAGATAGGACGACACGGCGGTGAGGTTGTGAAAAGTGATGTTGGAATCGATGTAGATCGAATCGCTCATCAGCAGCTCGCGCAGAAACGGGACCTTCATCGCCTCGTGTTTCGCATTGTCGGCGATGTATTCGCCCATGTAGCGGGTGCCGATGCGGTAATCGATCGAGTAATGAAACCAGTCGCCACCGTCGCGCAGCATGTTGGACACATGGGTCTTGCCCAGCCCGGACATGGCGAACAGCAGAACCCGTTTGCGAGGGGCGGCATGCCAGGCATCGGCAGAATCGTACAGCATGAAAGGCGCGCCTTTGATCAGAGAGGAGTTGCCCCGCTAGGTAGCCAGCGCGCGCGGCAAGGTCAAACCCCGCGCAGCCGCGCCCAGATGCGCCCGTCGATCACCACCAGCCCCAGCACCAGCAGGGCAAAGCCGCCGTAGGCGTTGTGCGACAGTGCCTCGCCCCGCACCAGCGCGCCCAGGGTGATGGCGACGGGCGGGATCAGCAGCGTGACCAGCATGAGGTTGCCACTGCCCGCCATGGCAAGCACGCGGTAATACAGCAGATAGGCCAGCGCCGTCGCGATGCCCGCGTAATAGGCGATGGCGGCCCAGGTGACGGGATGCAGCGTCAGGCTTGGCACGCCCTCAGCCCAGAGGGTCAGCGGCGCCATGATCAGGGTCGATGCGGTCAGCATGCCCGCGGCCGCCAGTTGCGGTGGCACCCCGCGCAGGGTGCTGCGCGCCCAAGCCCCGGCGCAGGCATAGGACAGCGTGCCCGCCAGAACCGCAAGTTGTGCGAGCGAGGTGATGTCCAAAGAGGTCAGCGCACCGGGGCCGATGGCGATGGCCACGCCGGCAAAGCCCAGCACCACGCCAAGCGCCTTGCGCGCGCTGAGCCGTTCATCTGCAAAGACCAGCGCCGCCACCAGCACGCCAAAGATTGCCGTCGCGGCATTGAAGATCGAGGTGAGCCCGGTGGGAATATGCAGCTGCCCCCAGGCCATCAGGGAAAACGGGATGACATTGTTGAGCAGCCCCATGACGGCAAACGCGCCCCAGATCCGGGGATCGCGCGGCAGGGGCATGCGGCGCAGGGCGATCACGACCCAAAGCACCAGCATCGCCCAGAAGGTGCGGTGCAGCACCGAGGTGAATGGCCCGATTTCATCCAGGGCGGTGCGGATCGACAGGAATGAGCCGCCCCAGATCAGCGCCAGAAGCGCAAGTTCGCCCCAGGCCCGGCCCGAGAGAGAGGTTTGTTGTGTCATCGCGCGGTTCCGTCTTGCCTGTCCTGCCGGGACATTAGGCGGGGCCCGTGGCCGGGGCGACCCGGAACCTGCGGCTTCACGACATTTCGCGCCTGCAACGTTTCAGCTGTCACCATGCACACGGAAAAGACCGCCCGACGTGGTGCCAGGCGGTCGTGACATTCACGCGAGGGTTTTCAGAATTTGTAAGCGATCTTGATGCCGACGCCGACCACCGAGTTGTCCTCGAAATCTGCGCGGGCCACATCGGGCGTGCCGGTTTCCGGCTTTGCATCCCCGAGCCATGTGTAATTGACTCCGCCCGACAGGGTTACATTTGTGGCGATATTGTAGCTGCCGCCAACGGTGAGGCTGGTATACCCCGTTGTCGGCGCGAGGGGCGAGACAAGCTCATCACCGGCAGGTTCATACGCGACAGCGATGGAGCCGGAGAATTTTTCGTTGAACCGCCGACCCACACCAAGACGATAGGTGGTCGAATCCTCAAGATCGATCAGCCCGTCGCCGGTGATAGCAACGAACCTGTCCGGATCAAGCCGGAACTGCGAATGGCTCACGTGGCGCACGGAGCCGAACAGCAGCGTGTCCTTGGCGATGCCAGACTGGAATTCGAGGTTCCAGCTTTCGGGCAGATCAACGTCCGTGGTCGAACTGCCGTTCAGAGCGGGGAACGGCCCGCTTTCCGTGGTCTTGAAGTCATGGGTTATCTTGGAATTGTAGGTCAGCGCCACGCGCAGCGCGATATCGGGCCGCTCGTAAGCCGCCCCCAGGACATAGCCATAGGCGCTGTCGCTCTTGAGGTCGACGTTGTAGCCGCTGACGGGGCCATAAGCTGTGCCCTTCAGATGGATTTCCCCCTCGGCCTGCGAATGGCGCAAACCACCAAAGGCACTGAAGTTCGGGTTGAACTGATACTTCAGCAAGGCGGTGATTGACGTATTTGAGGCTTCGGCAGTGGTTCCGCCCAGCACTGCGTTCCCGTCTTCATAGGCGATATCCGCACCAAAGGGACGGTCAATGATCAGTGCGGCAGACAGCGTCTCGCTCAGCTGCATCTTGATCGAGGCGTTTGGCAGCCAGAAGGAGCTGGCGACGTTGTCGATATCCTGCCCATTCACGCTCGTGCCGCTGACACTTGGCGACACAAAGCCAAAGGACAGTTCTGCGTGGTTGCCGGTTTCATAGAGCACCATGGCGGATTGCGTGGTGCGTTCGATACCGCCCGCCGATACGGAACCGGCAGCGGCAAAGGCGAGCGCCGAAGCGCCGACCAATAAAGTCTTCATTCTGTCCTCTTCCCTCATGATATGTCTCTCTCCTCAGAGAAAAGGCTACAGTGGTTAACAAACTGTTCAATAATTGACCGAACGTCACAAAGGCGACATGCCTTCGTTACGTTACGTTTCGGGGGTGGGGACGGGTTTCGTGCCAGATATTGTAATAATTCGCCACGAAAATGATCGCCGCGCCCAGAATCACGAATGGATCCAGCGGTTCGCTGTAGACCAGCATGCCCAGAACGGCAATCACTGGCAGACGCGCGAAATCGATAGGCATCACCACGGTCGCCGGTGCAATGCTCAGCGCTGTGGTCAGGCAGAAATGCGCCATCAGACCGGCACAGCCGATCACCAGGATCCAGGGCCAGCTTGCGGCGCTGGGCCAGGCGATATCGCCGTCAAATCCCGCACAGATCAGGCCAAAGACCGCCTGCATCACCGTGAGGTAGAACAGGATGCAGGTGATCGTCTCTGTCCGGGTCAGGCGGCGGGTGAACACCGCAGATCCGGCAAAGCCGATTGCGGCGAGCGCGGCCGTGAGCAGACCAAAGTTCATGGTCTCGGGGCTGGGGCGGGTGACGATCAGGATGCCGATGAATCCGAAGAGCGCCGCAATCGCCCGCGTCCGGGTCAGCCTCTCGCCCAGCACCAGCGGAGAGAGTACGATCACCCAGAGCGGAGAGGTGAATTCCAGCGCAAAGACCTGCGCCAGCGGGATCGAGGCAATGGCATAGAACCACAGGTTCTGGCCGGTGAAATGGCTGATGTTGCGGATCAGATGCCAGCCCAGACTGCGGGTGGTGATCTGCCTCAGCGTGCGTGCCATGCTGGCGATGACCAGCACCAGAACCAGTCCGATCATGCTGCGATACATCATTATTTCAAAGGTATCGAGGTCAAGCGACACCGCACGTCCCGCAACTGCCATCGAGGTAAAGGAGATGATGGCCCCGATCATCCAGAGGCCTGCGCGCAGGGTATCGCTCATCGGGATGCTTTCAAAGTTGTGGCATGGTTGCGACTGTCTTGCCGACCTTGGTGCGCTTGGCAACCCTGCATATCATGACTGGGCAGAAGAGGCCGCTTTCTGGGCGCGCCTAGTCCAGACCTCTGGCGTTGCGGGTGGCTTTGAGGTCGTTGTAGCCGGTGAGCCTGCGCGAGACGGGCGCCAAAAAAGACGCATTTGCGGCGGTCATATTGGCGAGCAGGCTGTTGATTGTGAAATAATCGGAATTGCCCTTGGAATAGCCACCGCTGTCCATGGCCCAGCCGACCTTTTCATAAAGCGCCGGGGTGTAGCGATAATGGAGCAGCGGGATCAGAACATGCGGCCTGAGTTTCAGCGTGGTCTCATGTGAGGAGAGATAGTAATTGCCGCGCTGCCACTTTTGCAGCAGCGGCTTCACGAACCGGCCAGAGGGGGATTTGCGCGCCCCCAGCAGTTTCAGTTTCAGCGCAGTCCAGAGACCGACGGGTTTTGCATGCGCGAGATGTGCACGGTTCAGCCGCGAACGCACGCCTGCATAGTGATGGCGCGGTGCGCTGCCGTCGCGGCGCAGCGAAAAGTGCCGCGTGGCATCGAAATACCATTGGCCCTCACGGGGGTCCTGGGCGGCGTCGGCTTCTGGACCCAGATCGCTGATGTGACGCGGGTAGATGTCGATCATGCCGGCCCAGGCACCGGCCTTGCCATTTGACTCCAGACGCCGGGCCAGTTGGTCCAATCGGCGGCCTTCGGGCAGAGAAGCAAATTCGTCCACGTCACATTGCACCATCCAGCGCCCGTCACAAAAGCGGTTCGCCAGCGCCGTGCGCCAAAGGTGGATCTGGCGATAGTCGGTTTTGCTGCGCCGCCGTGGCGGGCGTTCCTCTTTGATCACGCTGTCACCATAGCGGCGGGTGCTGTCCAGAAGCATCACATCCCCCTGGTCGAGCAGTATGAACCGCGAGACACCCAAAGCGCGGTAGTGAGTCAGAAACGCTGGCAGGAGATAAAATTCGTTGCGAAACACACAAATGAGCGTCAGCCCGTCACGCTCTGCAAGATCGTTCGATATGATCCTTATGTCCTGAGCATCAGGCGCATACATGGCTTATCCTCTGGTGATGTCGGCTCAGGGGCAAGGTCTGATCACGCCCCGCAACATCTGTCCAGAGCGGGCGGAAATCGGCAAGGCCGGATCAGACCGTGGTGATCTTGTACTCGCGCACCATGCCCTCGCTTACGGCAAACCAAGCGCTTGCGCGGGTGCGGGTCTGATGGGCGTCAAAGGCGGCCTGATCGCTGAACAGCTCTGACACGGCAAACAGGCCCGGCGCGGTTTCGACCACCTCAAATTCCAGACAGCCGGGTTCAGCGCGGGTCAGCGCGATATGGTCGGGCAGGGCGTCTCGCACATTTTGCTGCTGATCGGGGGCGCAGCGCAGGGTGCCGGTCAGGTGGATCACTCCCACTCGATCGTGCCCGGAGGTTTCGAGGTCACGTCATAGGTGACGCGGTTGATTCCCTTGACCTCGTTGATGATCCGCGTGGCGGTTTCACCCAGAAAGTCATGGCTGAACGGATAATAATCTGCGGTCATGCCATCGACCGAGGTCACCGCACGCAGCGCGCAGGCAAAATCATAGGTTCGCCCGTCGCCCATCACACCCACGGTGCGCACGGGCAGGATCGCCACAAAGGCCTGCCAGATCTCGTCATAAAGCCCATGCTTGCGGATCTGGTCGATATAGACAGCGTCGGCCTTGCGCAGGATTTCCAGCTTTTCGCGGGTGATCTCTCCGGGGCAGCGGATCGCCAGACCCGGCCCGGGGAAGGGATGCCGCCCGATAAAGCTGTCCGGCAGACCCAGCTCGCGACCCAGCGCGCGGACCTCATCCTTGAACAGCTCGCGCAGCGGTTCGACCAGCTTCAGCCCCATCTTTTCGGGCAGGCCGCCGACATTGTGGTGGCTCTTGATCGTGACGCTAGGCCCGCCGCTGAACGACACGGATTCGATCACGTCCGGATAAAGCGTGCCCTGGGCAAGGAATTCGGCGCCCTCAATCCCGTTCGCGTATTTCTGGAACACGTCGATGAACAGACCGCCGATGATCTTGCGCTTGGTCTCGGGGTCGCTGACGCCGTCCAGCTTGCCAAGGAAGAGCTCGGATTCATCGGCATGGATCAGCGGCAGGTTGTAATGTTCGCGGAACATGGTGACCACTTCGGTCGCCTCGTTCAGACGCAGCAGCCCGTGGTCCACAAAGACGCAGGTCAGCTGATCGCCAATCGCCTCGTGCAGCAGGATCGCCGCAACCGAGGAATCGACGCCGCCGGACAGGGCACAGATGACCTTCTTGTCGCCGACCTGTTCGCGGATCTTGCGGATGGCTTCCTCGCGGTAGGCCTCCATCGTCCAGTCACCGGTGAACCCGGCGTCCCTGACGAAATTCTCATAGAGCGTGCGACCGTTCGGCGTGTGATGCACCTCGGGGTGGAACTGCACGGCATAGAACCGGCGTTCCAGATCGGCGGTGATCGCAAACGGCGCGTTGGGTGAGGTGCCGTAAACCGCAAACCCCGGAGCGATCTTGCTCACATGGTCGCCATGGCTCATCCAGACCTGTTCGCGCGTATCAAGGAACCAGCCCTTGAGCAGATCAATGCGATCCTCGCTCGGCGTGACATAGGCGCGGCCGAATTCGGCTGTGCCATGACCACGTTCCACATGGCCGCCCAGCATATGCATCATGACCTGTTGGCCATAGCAGATGCCCAGGACGGGCACGCCCAGTTCGAACACCTTTGCGGGCGGGCGCGGCGCGCCCTCGTCAAAGACCGAGGCGGGGCCACCGGACAGGATCACCGCTTTCGGGGCGAACTCGGCCAGAAAGGCCTCTGTCACCAGATTGAAAGGGTGGATTTCACAATAGACATTCAGTTCGCGCAGGCGACGCGCGATAAGCTGCGTCACCTGACTGCCAAAGTCTATAATCAACAGGCGGTCATGCTGGGTCTGGGTCATGCCAGCCCATTAGGGCCAAGCGCCGCGCGGCGCAAGAGGGCAGTCACCCCGCGCGCCGCCTTTGTGCGATGCCAACCGCGCCGGGCCTGCGCATGGCACAAATCCGCGACCAAAGGTGGCGATTTGCCCTCCATCCGTACAAGACCCCCCGTATCATCTGCCCAAAAATATCCCGGGGGAGTCGCCCGCAAGGGCGACGGGGGCAGCGCCCCCACTGCCTCACCCAACCAGCAAGCCGTCAGTTGATCGACGACAACAGTTCCGGCGCGGTCACCAGCTGGCGCACGCCATGGCTGTGTTCCTCTTCAAAGACATTTTCCTCGGCCACCCAGCGGTTCAGCGAAGAGATGTCCAGCCGCGCGCAGTTGGGCCGCACATTCCAGGTGACCTGCAGCGGCGAACACGTCGCCTCTGTGTATTGCGGCCCGGTGGTTGATCCGGCGAACAGCACCGGGGTGCCCGTACCCGTGGGCAGGGCGGTGGGCTGAAAGCGCCCGTTCGGGCCAACCGTGACCTTGGCGAATTCGGTGAAATCCAGCGCGCTGGGGTCGTTCACCACCAGAAAGGCCTGCGCTTCGACCCGCAGCTGCGGATTGGCGCAAGCCGCCGAAGAGCACGCTCCCAGTCCCGGCCCCGGGCTCACGTCACAAGAGGTGAACACCCAGTGCACCTCGATCGTGTCGCCGGGCTTCACGCCGTGAAAGGCGCCGTGGCCACCGGCCGGATCCTTCAGTTCCGACGCGCTCAGCGTGGCGGTTTCGTTGCACTGATAGCCGCCATTTTCCCCGTCCCCGGCATAGATGGAAAATCCCGGCCCCTTGTGTTCGGCATTGGTGTGGGTGTGCAGATTGCACAGGTTCATGTTGTCTGGCGCTGGTGCCGGGGAAAAGCTGCGCGGGTTCATTCCGACACGCAACCCGATGTCGCGCGGCGTTTGCGGCCCAAACCCCAGACACAGATCTTCGGCATGGGCGGACGTCGCGGCGCAGAGGCCGGCAAGGGTCAGGGAAAGGGCAGAGAGATATCGGTTCATGTCGGACGATCCCGTTTCAATGGCAGGTTGCGGCGCCCTGTCGGCGCATCTGCGTCTGTCTTGCGGTCGAATCTCTCAACACTTCTTTAAAGCTGGTATTTTAAGAATTTCGACTCCGGCGCGCAGACAGGCGGGCACGCAGACAGGCGGGACCAGCCGGGACAATGTCGCTTTTGCACCGGATCCGCCGCTATTCTGATCCGCTGGCCGCGCGCTCTGGACTAGACAGGCCGCAACAGACGTCACCACGGGAAGAGCGATATGGCAGAGGCAGGCACACAGCGCAGGGCACGTGGCGGTGGCGGGGCGGCCCGGCGGGCCGAACGCACGGCAATCAGCATCGAGACGGCGAAATACATCGAACGCAACATTCCCAATTTCGAGGTTCTGGGCGAAGAGGCGCTTGAGATCATCGAGGCCAATGCCGAAACCGTGCTGGCCGAGATCGGCGTGAATTTTGTCAACAATCCCGCCGCGCTCAAGCGCTGGCAGGATGCGGGTGCCGAGATCGAGGGTGAGCGGGTGCGCATCCCGCGCGGTCTGGCGCGCCAGCTCTGCAGCACCGCGCCATCCCAGTACACCCAGCACGCCCGCAACCCAGCGCGCAATGTGGTGATGGGCGGCAGGAACCTTGTCCTTGCCCCGGTTTACGGGCCGCCCTTTGTGCATGATGCCGAAAAGGGCCGCCGCTATGCCACGATGGAGGATTTCCGCAATTTTGTGAAGCTGGGCTATATGTCCAGATGGCTGCACCATTCCGGCGGCACGGTCTGCGAGCCGACCGACATTGCAGTGAACAAGCGCCACCTGGACATGCTGCACGCGCACATGACGCTGTCGGACAAGCCCTTCATGGGATCGGTCACCGAACCCAGCCGCGCGCAGGACAGCGTCGAGATGTGCGAGGTGCTGTTTGGCAAGACGTTCGTGCAGGACAACACGGTGATGACCAGCCTCATCAACATCAACTCGCCGATGACCTTTGACGACACGATGATGGGGGCGCTGGAAATCTATGCGGCCAACAATCAGGCCTGCATCATCTCCCCCTTCATTGTCGGCGGGGCGATGGCGCCGGTGTCGGTTGCGGGCACGCTGACGCAGGTGCTGGCCGAGGTGCTGGCCGGCATCGCCTATTCCCAACTTGTGCGCCCGGGCGCGCCGGTGATCTTCGGCGCGTTTGTGACCTCGATCGACATGAACTCCGGCGCGCCGACCTTTGGCACGCCCGAGGCCTCGCTGATCACCTATGGCGCGGGGCAGCTCGCGCGCGGGATGGGTCTGCCCTACCGCTCTGCCGGGGCGTTCTGCGGATCGAAACTGCCCGATGCGCAGGCGGCCTATGAAACGGCCAACTCGTTGAATATGGGGCTTTTGTCCGGCGTGAATTTCATGCTGCACGCCTGCGGCTGGCTCGAAGGCGGGCTCGTGTCCTCTTACGAGAAATTCGTGATGGATGCGGACCAGCTCGGCACGCTGCATCACCTCGCACGTGGGGTGCAGATTGACGAAAACGCCCAGGCGATGGAGGCAATTGCCGAGGTGGGGCCGGGGGGCCATTACCTCGGCTGCGCGCACACGCAGGCGAATTTCAAGGATGCCTTCTGGCGCTCGGATCTGTTCGACTACAAACCGTTCGAAACCTGGAGCGAGGAGGGCGCCCGTGACACCATGGCGCTGGCCACCCTCCGGGTGAAACAGCAGCTGGCCACCTATCAGCAGCCTGCGCTGGACCCGGCCATTGCCGAGGCGCTTGACGCCTTTGTCGCGCAGAAAAAAGCGTCCATGCCCGATGCCTTGCTGTAAGGCGCATCTGGTCTGACCTGACATCATCAGCCCGCGGTCCTGCCTTCTGCCGAAGGCCGGGATCGCGGCTTTGCGATCCGGATTTCAGCTGACACGCTGGAGGGGCCGCATCACTCTGCGGCAATCAAAGTGATTGGACCAGAGGCGCGCAGCAGCTGCGCCTCTCCCATCATTGCGACCAGCACTTCGATATGACGGCTGAGCGAATAGCCCGCAGCGCTGGCGCTGCGCTGCTGCTCCAGCCCCTCCTCGATCGTGATCAGTTGGCGCAGGGCGGTGCCATTGTCCGGCAGATGGCTGACCCCAAGCAGCCTCTGCAATTGCGCGCTGCGCCGATAGTCTGCCATCCCGATCCGGGCGGTGCGGATCAGCAGCCGGGGGCGGCGAATCGATTCGAGCATGCGAAGGGCGTCGGTCATTGGGGTCTTCCTCATTGAATGGACCATCAGCATGGCACACGAAAAGAGGGTGTTGCGCGGTGGCGCCAGAAACCGCCCGCGCCCTTCACAACTGTTTAGAGTTTCGCAACAATGCTTACGTAAGTGTAAATTTGTTAACCATGAAGTAACAATAACACGCAAGTGTTCCGCAATAAGGTGGGGATATCTCTGTGGGTATCTCAGCAGCTGCAAAGGAAGCCGGACGATGATCCGCAGCATGAGCTACGAAACCGACGATGCCCTGCCCGCATGGCTGCCGGACGCTGCGCGCCACTACCTCGCCCATATCGAAACCGGCCTGCCGATACGGGTGCTGGCCAGACGAGCGGGCTGCCATGCCTCAACCGTGCTGCGTCAGGTGCGCAAACTGGAAAGCCGCCGCGATGATCCCCTGGTTGATGCGGCGCTGCGCCGTCTGGGTCAACAGCTGTTCTCCCCGATCATCGGACATCATGAAAAGGAAACTGCCAAAATGAATGCTTCAGTCACCGCATACCCCGCCAATGTCGATCAAAAAACCTTGGCCCGCGAAGCGCGCCGGATCCTGCGACGGCTCAGCGAACCCGGCGCGGTTCTGGCTGTGGCGGCAGAGATGGACAAGGCCGTCGTGGTCCGCGATACGGCCCAGGGGGGCGCGACCCGCACCGCCGTGGTTGACAGCACCATCGCCCAGGCCATGGCGCTCAAGGACTGGATCGTCTGCGTGACCCCGGGACGGATCGCGCGCTACCGGATTACGGCGGCGGGGCGCTCTGCCCTGACCCAGCTGATGGCCGAACAGGAAAGCCGCCTGCGCGGTTTTGCCGAGGCGCAGACTGGCTTTACCTCTGGCCCGCTGACCGGACGCGCCGCCGAAGAGGCGATGGAACGTCAGGACACCGATCCGCGCGGCCTGCGTCCGCGCTATGCAGTCGGCGACAGCCCGCTGGCCGCTCTGGCCCGGCGGCGCGATCGCGATGGCACCCCCTTTCTCGGCGATGATCTGGTCAGCGCCGGAGAGCGCCTGCGCGAGGATTTCGAACTCAGCCAGATGGGGGCGCGCATCGGCCAGAACTGGGAACAGTTCCTGACCGCCGGTGTGCAGACCAGCCGTTGTGGGACAGAAATCCCGCGCGGCGCCACAGCCGCCCACAGCCGCGTTTCAGCCGCGCTGGCAGACCTCGGCCCCGGACTTGCCGATGTGGCAGTGCGGTGCTGCTGCCATCTCGAAGGGCTGGAAACGGCCGAAAAACGCAGAGGCTGGTCGGCCCGCTCTGGCAAGATCGTGCTGCGCATCGCACTGCAGCGCTTGCGCCGCCATTATGACGAAACGATTGGCGCAGGCGGCGGGCTGATCGGCTAGGCTGTCACCCACCGTCTGGGCTAGGGCCCGCGGTTTCTGCCATGGCCCCGCCGCAGCCAGACAGTCCCACAGATTTCATCTGCCCGGAAGTATCCCGGGGGAGGCGCCCGTCAGGGCGTCGGGGGCAGCGCCCCTGCCACGGTCAGATCCGTGCTTAAATCTGTAAATTTCTTTCCAAACCCCTTTTCCCGTCCCCCGCTCAGTCGTCTGTGCGGGGGACGGTGCTGCTCACTCGGCGGCGTCGACTTGGGTGTCATCCGTGACCGGCACCGCGTTCACGTCCCCGGCGGTTTTCAGCGCCTCGCGCACACCCGATTCATAGTCCGGATGCACCCGTTTCAGCACAGCGAGCCAGCGCTCGGTCACGCTCTCTGAGCACGGCCCCATCGCGGCGGCCATGTTGTCATGCAGCCTGTCACGCTCGTCCTGATCCATCACCTCGGCATAGAGCGCGCGGGGTTGGATGAAATCCGCCTCTGTCACCTCTTGGGTATAGCGGAAGGCTTCCGGGTCGATCTTCAGTGCCGGTTCCGTCACCGACGGGTCCGCCACCGGGCCGCCATACTGGTTCGGCTCGTAATAGGCATCGGGGTTGTCGAAGTCATTGGTGAAGAAGCGCATGGCACCATCCTTGTGATAGTGCTGCACCTCGGCATTCTTCGGCGCATTGGCGGGCAGCGCCTCGTAATGGGTGCCCAGACGATAGCGATGCGCATCCGCATAGGACCAGACCCGGGCCTGCAGCATCTTGTCAGGGCTGAAACCGATGCCCGGCACAACGTTGGACGGGCTGTAGGCGGCATTCTCCACATACTGGAAATAGTTCGGCGCGTTGCGGTTCATCTCAAGTTCGCCCACCTCGATCAGTGGAAACTGGTCATGCGGCCAGACCTTGGTCACATCGAACGGGTTGAAATCGACCTCGTTGGCCATTTCCTCTTCCATCACCTGAATCTTCAGCGTCCATTTCGGGAATTCCCCGGAATCGAGCGCGTTGTACAGATCCTCCTGATAGCTTTCCCGCGTCTTGCCGATCAACATTTCCGCCTCGGCATTGGTGTAATGCTTGTGGCCCTGCTGCGTCTTGAAGTGGAACTTGACCCAAGTCCGCGTGCCCTCGTCATTCCACAGACTGAAGGTGTGAGAGCCGTAGCCGTTCATATGCATCGGATTCACCGGAATCCCGCGATCCGACATCAGGATCGTCACCTGATGCACCGATTCGGGCTGGGCGGCCCAGAAATCGAACATCGCCTCGGGCGAGCGCATATTTGTCCGCGGATGACGCTTCTGCGTGCGGATAAAATCCGGAAACTTGTAGGCGTCACGGACAAAGAACACGGGCGTGTTGTTGCCGACCATGTCCCAGTTGCCCTCTTCGGTGTAGAATTTCAGCGAAAACCCCCGCACATCGCGCTCGGCGTCGGCGGCACCCGGCTCACCGGCGACGGTGGACCAGCGGGCCAGCACGTCGCAGCTGTTGCCGACCGTCGAAAACAGTTTCGCCCGTGTCAGGTGAGAAATGTCATGGGTCACAGTAAAGGTGCCGATGGCGCCCCAGCCCTTGGCATGAACGACCCGTTCGGGGATTCGCTCGCGGTTCTGATGCGCCAGCTTTTCGATCAGCTGATAATCATCCAGCAGCAGCGGACCACGCGGGCCTGCCGTCTTGGATGTGTCATTGGTGGGCATTGGCGCGCCGCCGGTTGTTGTCAGACGCTTGGTCATGGGACTTCCCTCCGGATTGATGTTCTGCACCGACGAAACGGTGCGCGCAGGCCGATAGTTCCCGATGAAAATTATTTCGACTTTCGATAGGATTTTCTTATCAGGCATCATACCGCAGGGCTGCGCAATGGCGGCGCTGTGCCCCGGCGCGTGGTGAACCGGTCTGTGGGGCAGCGGGGGAAAAGCGGCAGAACAGAGGGCATACTCGTTAAATTTTGGAATGCTCCGCATTGCATGACGGCTATGCGGCACTGGTACTGCCCTCTGCAGTTGCTTATGCTATGCATCAAGTCTTAAAAAATTACGCGGGGTATACCACGTGCGAGATCTGAAAATTCCCGAGCAGCGCCACCCCGAAAAGGCGCGGCGCAAGGACAACGCCCAGCCCAAGAAACCCGACTGGATCCGGGTGCGGGCGCCGGGCGGTCAGGGCTATGCGGAAACACGCAGCATTATCCGCGAACACAAGCTTGTCACCGTCTGCGAAGAGGCAGGCTGCCCCAATGTGGGGGAGTGCTGGTCGCAGGGCCATGCGACGATGATGATCATGGGCGAGGTCTGCACCCGCGCCTGTTCCTTCTGCAACATCGCCACCGGCAAACCGCCAGAGGCGCTGGATGCCTTTGAACCGGGCCGCGTTGCCGATGCGGTGCAGAAACTGGGCCTGAACCATGTGGTCATCACATCGGTCGACCGCGACGATGTCGAAGATGGCGGGGCCGAACACTTTGCCCAGACCATCCGCGCCATCCGCCACCGCAGCCCCGGCACCACGATCGAGATTCTGACGCCCGATTTTATCCGCTGCGCCCCCGAAGCACTGGAAAAGGTCGTCGCTGCACGCCCCGACGTGTTCAACCACAACCTTGAAACCGTGCCAGGCCTCTACCCAGAGGTGCGCCCCGGCGCGCGCTATTTCCATTCGCTGCGTCTGCTGCAACGGGTCAAGGAAATGGATCCGTCGATGTTCACCAAATCCGGCATCATGGTCGGTCTGGGCGAGGATCGTCAGGCCGTCATGCAGGTGATGGACGACATGCGCGCCGCCGATATCGATTTCCTGACCATCGGCCAGTATCTGCAGCCCACACCGAAACACCATGCCGTGGACCGTTTTGTGCACCCGGATGAATTTGCCGCCTATGAACGCGCGGCGCTGGGCAAGGGGTTCCTGATGGTGTCGGCAACGCCGCTGACCCGTTCGTCTTACCACGCGGGCGATGATTTCGCCCGTCTGCGCACCGCCCGGGAATTGAAGCTCGCCAGCGCCTGACGCCTGTCGGGTTTGCAGGGCACTGCAGCACGCGGCGTTTGCAGAGTTTGCGATGTTGGATTTGCATAATTGCAAAGACAGAAAGCGCAGAGGGCCGTCCGCTCTCTGCGCTTTTTCTGTAGCGCAGCCATATAAAAACCATACGGTTTCCATACGCTTTCCATATGCCGGTTTTCGCTAGTTTTCCGCTGGTTGCGGCAGCGCCTTCAGGTAAGCGGCCACCGCTGCGCGGTCTGACGCGGGCAGCTTTGCAAAGTTCTCCACCACCGCAACCATGTGCCCGCCGACGCTGTCGAAATCGGGGGTAAAGCCGGTTTCGAGGTAATAGGCGATATCCGTTTCTGACCAACTCAGCTTGTCCGGTGTCAGTGCCGGAATGCGGCCTGTGCCGTTGGGATTCGCCGCACCGCTGAGCCAGGCGTCGCGCTGCAATCCACCCAGCACATTGCGCGGCGTGTGGCATTCGCCGCAATGGGCCAGCGCCTCGACCAGATAGCGGCCCCGGGTCAGGGTCTCGTCCTCTGTGTCTGGTGCAACCCATTGATCTGTCATGAATAGCATCTTCCATACGCCCAGGCTCTGGCGGATGTTGAAGGGAAATCCTACCTCATGCGGCAGGCTGGGCGTGTCGCTTGGCGGGAGGCTTTGCAGATAGTCCCAGAGGTCGGCCACCTCCTGTGGCGCCATATGGGTGTAGGCGGTATAGGGGAAGGCGGGATAGAGGTGCTGCCCCTCTGGCGTGACGCCTTTGCTCACAGCACCGGCAAAATCCGTCAGACTCCAGCTGCCAATCCCCGCCCGTGCATCGGGCGAGATATTGGGGGCCAGAAACACGCCGAAATCCGAGGTGAACCGCTGACCACCGGCAAGCACCAGTTTGGCCTCACCCGTCGCGTCCGGCGCATGGTGGCAGGACGCACAGCCCGCCGCAGTGAACACCACCTCACCTTGTGCCGCATCGCCGGTCAGGCCGGAAAACACTGCGCTGTCAACAGGTTGGGCGCGGGTCACAAACAGAACACCACCGGCGGCCATCAGGGCCGCCAGCGCGCCAAGGATCAATGTCTTGCGCATGAAGGGCCTCAGCCGCTGGGCGCGCGGTGCTTGTCATGGCAGGCCTTGCAGGCGCCACCGACCTTGCCAAGCGCCGGGCCAATCGCCTCTTGTCCCGTGGCGGCGACCTCTTGCATGCCGCTCACAGCCGTCCCCAGCGCGGCCCATTTCGACAGGAAATCGTCGCGCTCATCCCAGATCGAGGGCAGGGCGCGGGTGCCGTCAAGGCTCATGTTGTCCGACCCTTCGGGCCAGAGCGGCGGTTCATAGATATGCGACACCGCCACCAGCGAATCTGCCGCATGCTGCGCCAGCTCGGCATCATAGGGCGTTTCGCCCTTGGCCATGCCGCCCAGAATACCCAGGTTGATTGCCAGAATTTGGAACTGGCCCTGACGGGCCTTGATTTGACCCGAAAAATCGGCTTGAGCCAAGGCCGCAGAGCCGCCAAAGACGGCCAGACCAGCCAGCAGAACAAGTGTCTTCTTCATCATGATCTCCCTATGCGTGCCCTTAGGTAACCTTGTATAAGCGTTCCCGCGCAATAAAAGTTTTTGTGACAGTTGTTTCTGGACGAGGGGCCTCTGATCTGGCGGCGCAGATTGGGACGGATCATCGGTAATAATTTGGGTGTTCTTGGACCAAACCGACCCGGCCCTTGTGTCAGCCGCCCCAGACTTTTGGGGCGAACAACTCAAAAGTCCTCGGGCTGTTTGCAAATTTGCAAAATTGTTCCTGCAAATGACCAACTGTGATCTGCATTTCGCGAATTTGCAATTTGCAAAGCCGCCGCCAGATCACTCTGCTGGTGCGTCTGCGTCCGGAAAACGCACCTTGCCAATATAGGGCAGGTTGCGGTTGCGCTGCGCGTAGTCGATGCCATAGCCGACGACAAATTCATCCGGTATTTCAAAGCCAGTCCAGTCCGCCTTGAAATCGACCTCGCGCCGCGAGGGCTTGTCCAGCAGGGCGATGGTGCGCAGCCGCGCGGGATTGCGCGAGTTCAGCAGGTTGGTCACGTGGCTCAGCGTATAGCCGGTGTCGACGATGTCCTCGACCACCAGCACATCCCGCCCTTCGATCTGGCCGCGCAGATCCTTGAGAATGCGCACCTCTCGGCTGCTTTGCATCGCATCCCCGTAAGAGGAAACTTCAAGGAAATCGACCTCGACCGGCAGGGTCAGTTCGCGCACCAGATCGGCGATAAAGATAAAGGATCCGCGCAGCAGGCCGACGACGACCAGCTTGTCTGTACCGTCGAATTCGGTGTGAATTTTATGGCAAAGCACTTCGATCCTGGCTGCGATGGCCTTGGCCGAAATCATTTCGTCGATCACATAGAGACGTTGTGTCATAGGGCTCTCTTGTTGGTTTCCCTTGATTTTCCGGGCGCAGCATACGACATGCACAGCCAATGTCACGGCGCAAACGGGCCGCGGCGACCGCGATCAGCACGCAGCCAGAGACGAGGGCCCATGACGACCCATTCCGAGACCAAGACATTGCCCTACACGGCCCAGCAGATGTACGATCTGGTGGCGGATGTGGAGGATTATCCTAAGTTTCTGCCGTGGTGTGCGGCGGCCCGGGTGCGCTCTGTCACACCCGAAGGCAATGCCAGCGTGATGCTGGCCGACCTTGTGATCAGCTTCAAGGTGTTTCGCGAAAAGTTCGGCAGCCGGGTGACGCTGTTCCCCGAAGACATGAGAATAGACACCGAATATCTCGACGGGCCATTCCGCTATCTTAAATCCAACTGGGCGTTCCACGATATCGAAGGCGGCTGCGAAGTGTCGTTCTTTGTCGATTTCGAATTCAAGAACACGATGCTGCAGCGCATCATCGGGCTGGTGTTCAACGAGGCGATGCAGCGTATCGTGCGTGCCTTTGAACGCCGCGCGAAAGAGCTTTACGGCTGATCAGGCACGCCTCAGCGCCGCAAGGATCAGCTGCAGCGCATGTTCTGTCGCCGCCGCGCGCACTGCTGCGCGGCCCAACGCGCCAAATTCAACGGTTTCGCACTGCACGCCCCTGGCATCCGCGAGGCCGAAACACACCCGGCCCTCGGGTTTGAACTCGGACCCGCCCGGCCCCGCGATGCCACTGATGGACACCGCCACATCGGCCTGCGCCGCCGCCCGCGCGCCTGCCGCCATCTCGGCGCAGACCTGTTCGGACACCGCGCCGAACGCCTCAAGCGTTGCGGCGCACACGCCAAGCATCTCCTGCTTGGCGCGGTTGGAATAGGTCACGAATCCCTGCTCAAAGATCGCCGAGGATCCGGCCAAATCGGTCAGGGCCGCCGCGACCATGCCGCCCGTGCAGCTCTCAGCGCAGGTGACTGTCAGCCCCTGCGCTTTGGCACGTTCCAGAATGGTGTCAGGGAGGGGTCCGCTCACATCAGTAGCCCATGCGCCACGCCAGCCATGACAATTGCCACCAGCGCCGCGAACAGCCCGGCGATCACATCATCCAGCATCACGCCCAAGGCATCGCCGCGCCGGTCGGCCCAGCCGACAAACCATGGCTTCCAGATGTCGAACAGCCGGAACAGCAGGAAGCCCGCGACCCAGCCGGGCCAGAGCCGTGTGATTTCGGCCCCCATCATGCCCGCGCCGAATGAGATCGGCAAAAGCGCAATCCACTGGCCGACCACTTCGTCGATGACAATCTCGGACGGGTCATGGTCCGCCTTGCCGGCGATTTCACGTTCTGTGGCCCACCAGCCAAGCGCGAAGACCGCCACCACGGCCAGCAGGGCCAGCCAGAAACCGCCCAGCACATGCAGGACCCAGAACAGCGGCAGCGCGGCGAGCGACCCCCAGGTGCCCGGTGCGGGGCGCAGATAGCCGACGCCCAGAACGGTTGCGATGATCTTGCTCATGTCCGCACCAGTGCGGCGGTGGCCAGCGCCGCGATCCCTTCGCCGCGCCCGGTAAAGCCCAGTCGTTCCGAGGTGGTCGCCTTGATTGAAACCTGATCCATCCGCATCTCCATGATCTGAGCCATCTTTTCCATCATCGCCGCCGCATTAGGGCCGATCTTGGGGTATTCGCAGATCAGCGTGACATCGATATTGCTGATCTCATACCCCTTGGAACGTGCCAATTCTACGGCATGGCGCAGAAAGATATGGCTTTCGGCGCCTTTCCATTGCGGATCCGAGGGCGGGAAATGCCGACCGATATCGCCCGCGGCCAAGGCACCATAAAGCGCATCGGTCACCGCATGCATGCCCACATCAGCATCCGAATGGCCGTCCAGCCCGTGATCATGCGCCACCCTGACACCGCAAAGCATCACATGATCCCCCTCGCAGAATCGGTGCACGTCGAACCCGTTGCCCAGGCGAATATCCATCTTGCTCTCCAGTAGTGCTGCGGCCCGGGCGAAATCGCTGGGGGTGGTGATCTTCAGGTTGCGCTCATCACCGTCGGTAATGACGACATCAATGCCAAAGGCGCGTGCCACGGCCACGTCATCCGCCGCACCGCCGGGGTGGGCGCGATGGGCGGCAAGGATCGCGTCATAGCGAAACCCCTGCGGTGTCTGCGCGCGATACAGCCCGGTGCGGTCCTGTGTGCCGCTGACACGCTCGCCTTCACCGGTCCAAAGCGCGTCGGTGACAGGCAGGGCGGGGGCCGCGCCATCAGCGCCGGACAAGGCGGCAATCACAGCGCTTATCACAGCCGCATCGACGCAGGGCCGCGCAACATCATGGATCAGCACCAGATCGGGCGCCAGATCGGCCAAGGCCTCAAGCCCCGCGCGCACCGATCCGGCGCGATCCGCGCCCCCGGCCACCAGCGTGACCGGCAGGCCATTGCAGACCTCATGGGCAATCCCCATATCGTCCCTGTTCACGACAAGGATCAGATGATCGAGATGCGCAAAGCGTTCCAGCGTCCAGCGCGCAACGACTTTTCCGCCAATCTGTTGCCATTGCTTGGAAATCGGGCCACCCGCGCGGGTGCCCTTGCCTGCGGCAACGATCAAAGCGGCGATTGTCATGGCGCGTCCTCTTGCTGGCCCTCGGTTTAGGCTCTGCGCGAAGGCTGTGCAATCTCTAGCGGGTTTCTGCCGAAGAATTAAGCAAACAGGAATTCTAGGGCGTCAAAACAGTCTCTCGTCATTGTATGCTACGGATGCCCGCGCTACCTGCTGGTCAAATGCACAAGGAATAGGCGCTTGAATATTAGGCTGGCCCAGACACAGCTTTCTGTCCCGGTTCTGCTGGCCCCGCTGGCGGGAATCACCGATCTGCCCTTTCGCAGTCTGGTTTCCCGCTTTGGAGCGGGTCTGGTGGTAAGCGAAATGGTCGCGAGCCAGGAAATGGTGCAGGCCCGGCGCGGTACACGCGAACGGGCCGAACTGGGTCTGGATGCGGCGCAGACCTCGGTCCAGCTGGCCGGGCGTGATGCCTACTGGATGGCCGAAGCCGCGCGGATGGTTGCCGCCAACGGCGCGCGGGTCATTGACATCAACATGGGCTGCCCGGCGAAAAAGGTCGTTGGCGGCTATTCCGGGTCTGCCCTGATGCGCGACCCCGATCACGCGCTGACCCTGATTGAGGCGGTTGTGGGTGCTGTCGACGTGCCCGTGACGCTCAAGATGCGGCTGGGTTGGGACAGCGACTGCCTGAACGCGCCTGACCTTGCCCGCCGGGCGGAATCAGCGGGTGTGCAGATGGTTGTGGTACATGGCCGCACCCGCTGCCAGTTTTACAAGGGCGCTGCCGACTGGGCAGCGATCCGGTCGGTCAAAGAGGCCGTGAACATCCCCGTCGTCGCAAATGGCGACATCACCGATGCCGCCACCGCCCGTGCCGCACTGGCAAAGTCTGGCGCGGATGGCGTGATGATCGGCCGGGGCGCGCAGGGCCGCCCTTGGGCGCTGGCAGAAATTGCGGCTGACCTTTACGACACCCCGCCGCCGACAATCCCTCAAGGAACGGAACTGACAGACATGATCTGCGCCCATTACGATGCGATGCTTGGCTTTTACGGTGTCGATCTGGGGGGGAGGGTCGCGCGCAAACATCTGGGCTGGTATATGGATCAGGCCGTGACGCCGACAGATCTGCGCCGCCGGGTGCTGACCGAACAGGATCCGGCTGAGGTGCTTTGCCTGATCGCAGACATCATTGCGCTGCCCGCAAAGGTTGCCGCATGAACGCCGAAACCGACCTGATGCTCTGGTCATCCTTGCCAGTGCCCGCGATCCTGCTGGACGCAGAAGAGCGGATTGCCGACATGAACTCTGCCGCCGAGGGGTTCATGAACAACTCGTCGAAATGGCTGATGGGTCAGCCGATCTGGGACCGGCTGACCGTCGATGCCCCGCTTGAGGAAAGTCTGGCCCGCGCCCGTGCGCAGGGCACGCCGCTGTTCGTCAATGACGTGGATGTGGGCACCGGGCGCCGCGCGCCGCTGGTGTGCAATCTGCAGATGGCACCGGTGCAGGGGCGTCCCGGCTGGACCATCCTGCTGATTTCCCCGCGCGAACTGGCCGGGCGCATGACCCAGAGCCATTCGGTGAAATCCGCCGCGAAATCTGCCATCGGCATGGCCGAAATGCTGGCGCATGAAATCAAGAACCCGCTTGCCGGCATCACCGGCGCGGCGCAGCTTCTGTCCATGTCGCTGACCAAGGATGATCTGGAACTGACCGATCTGATCGTTCAAGAGACACGTCGCATCGTGAAGCTTCTGGAACAGGTCGAACAGTTCGGCAACCTGTCCCCGCCCGAACGGCGCGAGGTCAATGTGCATGACGTGCTGGACCGTGCCCGCCGTTCGGCTCTGCTGGGGTTTGGCGCCCATATGAAGATGGTCGAGGATTACGATCCCTCGCTTCCCATGGCCTATGGCGATCCGGATCAGTTGCTGCAGGTGGTGCTGAATCTGGTCAAGAATGCCTCGGAGGCGGCAGATTCCCGGGGCGGCACGATCCGGCTGCATTCCTTTTACGAACACAGCTTCCGTCTGCGCCGTGCCGACGGGACGGGCCAGTCGCTGCCACTGCAGATCGAGATCATCGATGATGGCCCGGGGCTGCCGGACCACATCAAAGACGAGATTTTTGAACCCTTCGTTTCGGGTAAGGAAAACGGCACCGGTCTTGGTCTGGCCCTGGTCAGCAAGATCGTGTCGGAACACGACGGCTGGATTTCCGTGGAATCCGTGCCCGGACGCACCGTATTTCGCATATCGCTGCCCATGGCGCCGCGAGAAAAACAGGAGAAAGACTGATGGATGGCACGGTTCTGGTCGCCGATGACGACCGCACGATCCGCACGGTTCTGACGCAGGCACTGACCCGCGCGGGCTGCAAGGTACATGCCACATCGTCGCTGACGACGCTGATGCGCTGGGTGGCCGAAGGCAAAGGGGATGTTGTCATCTCTGACGTGGTCATGCCCGATGGCAACGGGCTTGAGATGCTCCCGAAGATCGCGCTTGACCGTCCCGGCCTGCCTGTCATCGTGATTTCGGCGCAGAACACGATCATGACGGCCATTCAGGCGGCCGAGGCGGAAGCCTACGATTATCTGCCTAAACCCTTCGATCTGCCCGATCTGATGAAGCGCACTGCGCGCGCGCTGGAAAAGCGCAATCTGACGCCCCGGCGCGAAGAGCGGATCGAACATGCCGACGGCCCGGACGAATTGCCACTGGTGGGCAAGACACCCGCCATGCAGGCGCTTTACCGGCTGGTGGCGCGGGTGATGAACACCGATCTGCCGGTGTTGATCTGTGGCGAATCCGGTACGGGAAAATCGCTGATCGCCCGCGCGGTCCACGACTTTTCAGACCGCCGCAACCTGCCGTTTGTCACGGTGACCAGTTCGGATCTGTCAGACCTCGAAGGTCCGGCGCGGGTGCTGGCGCGGGTCAAGGGCGGCACGCTGCTGATCGACGAGATCACCGATTTCGATGACGAGGTGCAGGCCCGCATCGTGCGCATGATGGATGTGCCGGGCGAACATCTGCCACGCTTCATGGCCACCAGTCAGACCGACCTGTCCCAAGCGATGGAAGACGGCCATGTCCGTCAGGATCTTTACTACCGCCTTGGCGGTGCCACGATCTTTGTTCCCAGCTTGCGCGAACGGGTCGAGGATATCGTACTGCTGACCGATCACTTCCTGGCCCGTACCGAACGCGAAGGCGGCCCGAAACGCTGGCTGTCCAAGGATGCGAATGAGTTGTTTCGTGCATACAGCTGGCCCGGCAACGTGCGCCAGCTGGAAAACGCCGTTCGGCGTCTTTCGCTGACCAGCCGCGCAGAAGAAATCACCCGGCCCGAGGTCGAGGCCGTGCTGGGCAACCAGCCCGACACCGGCCCGGTTCTGCGGGGCGGGGATGGCGAAAAGCTGGGAACATCCGTGGCGCGCCATCTGCGGCGGTATTTTGACCTGCATGGCAACATGTTGCCACCTCCGGGTCTGTACACGCGCATCCTGCGCGAGATCGAGGCGCCGCTGATCGAGATCGCGCTGGATGCCACCGGCGGGAATCAGGCAAAATGTGCCGATCTGCTGGGAATCAACCGCAATACTTTGCGCAAGAAGATTACCGATCTTGATATCCGCGTGACACGCCGCCGAAAATTGATGTAAAAGGGCCACATACCTGTGGCCATACCGCATCTTGCGGAAAGCCGGACACAGGATGTTGCGGTCGGCTGCCCCGTGCAGCACATCGAGAAGAGGTTTGGCTGTGGCCACCTGGACACGTTCTTGGAACTGGTCACGACTGGTTCGTATGCGGCGCCTGCGCAGGTTGCAGAATGTCGCGACCTTGGGTCTGGTCCTTCTTGGTCCGACGCTTGCCGTGGCGACCTTTCTTGTCCTCGGTCCGTTTGACCCGGGGGGCAGTTCCCAGCTGAACCTGCGGCTCGTTCTGCTGGCGGATCTGGTCTATGTGTTGCTGCTGGCAGCGCTGGTGCTGCAGCGTGTGGCCAAGATGATCGCGGCCCGGCGCGCCAAGTCCGCCGGTTCACGGCTTCACCTGCGTCTGACTGGTGTCTTTGCCCTCATGGCGCTGCTGCCGACGATCACCGTCGCGGTCTTTGCCGTGCTCACCATCAACATAGGGCTTGAGACATGGTTTTCCGATCGCGTGCGCAACGTGGTCGGCGCTTCGCTCTCTGCGGCAGAGGCCTATGAGGCGGAACACCGCGATGGCCTGATGCAGGACGCGCGGGCATTGGGCGACTTTCTGGATGCCAACCGCCGCGCGACCTTTATCCTTGACGATGGCGAGCTGCGCCAGATCCTGAGTCAGGGCCAATCCCAGATCCAGCGAGGCTTGCGCGAGGCCTATGTGATCGACAGCGCGGGCGAGATCCGGGCGCGGGGCGAACGGTCCTACCTGTTTGATTTCGAAAACCCGGGCGCTGCCAAAATCACCGAGGCGACCGAAAACGGCATCGCCGTTATTGAGGACTGGGAAAACAACGAATTTCGCGCGTTGCTGCCGCTGAAGGCCTTTGTGGATCGCTATCTCTATGTCAGCCGTCAGGTTGACGGCGGCATCCTGAGCCTTCTGGACGACACGCAGCAGACCGCCAGGTTCTATCAGCAGCAGGAAAGCGAACGGGGCAGGCGGCTTTTCGACTTTGCGCTGCTTTACCTCGGCTTTGCGGTCCTGCTGATTCTTGCCGCCACTTGGCTTGGCTTGTGGTTCGCCGAGCGGCTGAGCCAGCCAGTGGGCCGCCTGACTGGGGCTGCGCAACGGGTCGGGACGGGCGATCTGGATGTGCAGGTGATCGAGGAAGAGGGCGATGACGAAATCGCGATGCTCGGGCGCTATTTCAACCAGATGACCCGGCAACTCAAGGCGCAGCGCCAGACACTTGTGGACAACACGCGCCAGATCGAACGCCGCCAGCGGCTGTTTGATTCGGTGCTGGGCTCTGTCACCTCGGGTGTTGTGGGGCTGGATGCTGATGGCGAGGTGACATTCGTCAACCGCTCAGCCGAAAAGCTGCTGGGATCATCAGATATCCGGCGCGCGGTGCCGATCTCGGTCGCTGTGCCCGAGTTCGCGGCGCTGTTCAGCCGACTGCGCGATACCGGGGTCGAGACCCTGCAGGAAGAGATCAAGGTCAGCCGGTCGCGGCAGCTGGAAAACCTGCTGGTCCGTGTCGCCACCCGCCGTCGTCAGGACGCGAGCCTTGAGGGATATGTGGTGGCCTTTGACGATGTCACCGACCTTGTCAGTGCGCAGCGCATGGCGGCCTGGGGCGATGTCGCCCGTCGCATCGCGCATGAGATCAAGAACCCGCTGCAACCCATAAAACTGTCGGCAGAGCGGATCACCCGCAAGTTCGGCCGACAGCTGGACGCCGAACAGGCGGCCAGCCTCAACCACATGACCGAGGTCATTGTGCGCCAGACCGATATCCTGCGCCGTATCGTCGATGAATTCTCGAAATTTGCGCGGATGCCGGAACCGGACCGCAAACATCAGGATCTGGTCACTCTTCTGCGCGATGCCGTGTCGCTGCAGGAAAGCGGGCAGCCCGATGTGCGGTTTGTCACCGATCTCGGCGCCGATCCGCTCGACACCAGCGTCGATCAGGCGATGATCGGCCAAGCGCTGACCAACCTGATCAAGAATGCGGGAGAAGCGATTGAAACCCTGCTCGAAAAGGGTGCTCCTGCCGGTTATGTTCCCGAAATCCGGGTGAGCGCCGCAAAGGTGGATGGCAAAGTTGAGATCCGCATCATGGACAATGGCACAGGTTTGCCCGAAGACCGTGCACGTCTTTTCGAACCCTATGTCACGACGCGGTCGTCGGGCACAGGCCTTGGCCTGCCCATCGTCAAGAAGATCATCGAAGAACATGGCGGCAGTCTTACCCTCGAAGACGCGCCGGTTTTTGACGGCGCAGATCATGTCGGGGCGATGGCGGTCATACGTCTGCCGCTGATCGGGGAATCAGATGCGCCACAAGCGCTTGAACAAGAAACGGCCTAAAAAGAGGTGAGGAGAGCACAATGAGTGACATTCTGATCGTCGACGACGAACGTGATATCCGCGAGCTGATCGGCGATATTCTTGAGGACGAAGGCTATACCACCCGTCTGGCGGGCAATTCGAACGAGGCGATGGCGGAAATCAATGCCGCGCCCCCGGCGCTGCTGATCCTTGATATCTGGCTAAAGGACAGCAAGATGGACGGGATCGACATCCTCAAGACCGTCAAGCGCGACAACCCGGATGTGCCGGTGGTGATCATCTCTGGTCATGGCAACATTGAAATTGCGGTCGCAGCGATCAAGCAGGGCGCGTATGATTTCATCGAAAAACCGTTCAACATCGACCAGCTGCTTGTGGTGATCCGCCGCGCGATGGAAGCCAGCCGCCTGCGCCATGAGAACCAGAAGCTCAAGCGGCGTGAAACCGTCGCCGCGGAGATGAAGGGCGACAGTCCTGCCTTCCGCGTGCTTCTGGGGCAGTTGGACAAGGTGACCAAATCCAATGGTCGCGTGATGCTGGCAGGGCCTGCGGGCGCAGGCAAGGAACTGGCGGCGCGCTATATTCACATGCATTCCGCCCGGGCGAATGCCCCCTTTGTCACTGTGAACTGCGCAGGCGTTGCACCCGAATCCATGGAAGGGATGCTGTTCGGCCGGGAAACCGCCGACCGCGGGATCGAACCCGGGCTGCTGGAACAGGCCCATGGCGGCGTGATCTATTTCGACGAGGTGGCGGACATGCCGCTAGGCACCCAGTCCAAGATCCTGCGCGTTCTTGTGGATCAGCAGTTCACCCGCGTCGGCGGGGGCGACAAGGTGCGTGTCGATCTGCGGGTCATATCGTCGACCAACCGCGATCTGGCAGAGGAAATCGAGGCGGGCCGCTTTCGTCAGGAACTGTATCATCGCCTGAACGTGGTGCCGATCGCTGTGCCAAGCCTTGAGGATCGCCGCGAAGACATCCCGCTTTTGGCCCGCTATTTCATCGAACACTGCCACAAGACCCAAGGCCTGACTCTGCGCGAACTGTCGGAGGATGCGGTGGCGCTTTTGCAGACCATGGTCTGGCCGGGCAATGTGCGTCAGCTCAAGAATCTGGTGGAACGTGTGCTGATCCTTGGCGATGGCACCGGTGAGATCGAGGCGCGCGAACTGCCGCAGGACGCCGCCACGGGGGGCGAGGAAGAGGGCCGCATCGTGCTGTCCGGCATCCTTGCGACCCTGCCGCTGCGCGAGGCGCGCGAGGCGTTTGAACGGGAATACCTGCTGACGCAAATCAACCGGTTTGGCGGCAACATTTCCCGCACGGCCAGCTTTGTCGGTATGGAACGCTCGGCGCTGCACCGCAAGCTCAAGTCGCTGGGGGTGGTGACCGGGGCCAAAGGTGGGGCGCGCATCGCCCTGTTCGAGGAAGAATCCGTCGACTGAATTGAAGCGCCGGGGCGCCTAAGGCGTTTCGGGTTTAAGCGCAGACAAGGGGCATCGGATTTTGCGTTCGACCAAAGGGAGAGACCGCGACTATCCGATCCAAGTTTAACCTGGAACGTTGAAAGGGTCTGGCGCGCTGCGTCCCGGACCCGCAGGGGTAGCGCTTTGGTGTCATGCCGAATTGACCCTTTGCGCCGGTCGTGCCATGCACGTCAGGCAATTGCTCAGGGATCTCGGCATGAAAGTCATCATCTGCGGCGCGGGTCAGGTCGGCTGGCAGATCGCCCGGCATCTTTCGGGCGAACGCAACGATGTGACCGTGGTCGACAACAATCCCGATCTGGTGCGGCGTGCAACCGACACGCTGGATGTGCAGGGGATTGCCGGTTTCGCCTCTTATCCCGATGTGCTTGACCGGGCAGGGGCGCGCGACGCGGACATGATCATCGCCGCGACCTATTCGGATGAGGTCAACATGGTGACCTGTCAGGTCGCGCATTCGGTCTTTGCCATCCCGCGCAAGATCGCCCGACTGCGGTCGCAAAGTTATCTGACGGCGATCTATTCCGACCTCTACCGGCGCGACCACATGCCCATCGACGTGGTGATCAGCCCGGAACGCGAGGTGGCAGAGGCTGCATTGCAGCGTTTGGCCATCCCCAGCGCCTTTGACACCGAGATCTTTTTTGATGGCAAGGCCAAGCTGCTGGGCCTGACCATCGAGGAAGACTGCGCCATCATCAACACGCCGCTGCGCCAGTTGACCGATCTGTTCTCGACGTTGCGGTCGGTTGTTGTGGGGATCCGGCGCGACGGCACGCTGTTTGCACCTGAACCGCGTGATCAGCTGTTCGTGGGCGATTCGGCCTATGTCATCACACACTCTGACGACATCCGGCGCACGGTGGAAATCTTTGGCAAGGCGCATCGCAAACAGGAACGCATTGTGCTGGTCGGAGGGGGCAATGTCGGCCTGGCCGTCGCCAAGGAGCTTGAATCCCGGGCCGAGCGCGTCCGCGCCAAGGTTATCGAAAAGAACCGCGTGATCGCCGAACGCGCCGCAGAGGCGCTGGAGAAGACCATCGTCCTGCATGGCGACGGGCTGGATGCGGGGCTGCTGTCCGAGGCGAATATCGAAAAGGCCGATGCGGTCCTTTGCGTGACCGATGACGACAAGACCAACATGCTGGTCGCCGTACGGGCCAAGGCGGCGGGCTGCAAGATGTCCATCGTGCTGATCAACGATCCCACACTTATTCCACTTCTCGAACCGCTTGGGATCGACGCCTATATCAACCCGCGTTCGACAACCGTCAGTTCGATCCTGCGCCACATCCGCCATGGCCGTGTGCGTGCCGTCTATTCCATCGGTGATGCCGAGGCCGAGGTGATCGAGGCAGAGGTCCTGTCCACATCCCCCATCGCCGGGCAGAAATTGCGCGACATTGATTTCCCCGAAGGCGTGCTGGTGGGCGCGGTGCTGAAACAGGGAGAGGTCGTCAAGCTGACCGGAGCGCTGCAGATCGAAGAGGGCGATCAGATCGTGATCTTTGCCCTTGCCAAGGATGTGGCCGAGGTAGAGCGCCTGCTTCAGGTCTCGATCGATTTTTTCTGAATGATGAACCGCCTGCTTGCCCTGCCGTTCTTTCTTCTGCTCGCGGGCATTGCCTGCGCTGCTATGGTCCTACCGGCCTCTTATGCGCTGGCGATCGAAGAGTTCAACGATGCGCGCAGCTTTTTCTATCCGGGTATCGTCGGCCTCGTGCTATGCGCGATGATCGGCATCGCCGTCAGCACGAGGCCGCATCATCAAAGCGCCTTTCGCCAGCTTTTGTCGCTGCTGGCTGCCTTTGCCGTGCTGCCGTTGATCCTGGCGGTGCCGTTCTTTGGCGCGGTGCGCAACACCAGCTTTCTGAACGCTTATTTCGAAATGGTGTCTTGCCTGACCACCACGGGGGCCACGCTGTTCGATGCGGCGCGCCTGTCGGGGCCGGAACATCTGTGGCGGGCGCTGGTCGGCTGGATGGGTGGTCTGCTGATGTGGATTTCGGCGGCGGCGATCCTTGCGCCGCTGACCCTCGGCGGTTTCGAGGTGACCGCCAGTGGCGAGCCGGGCCAGCCCACCCCCATCGGGCAGCGCCGCGATAATGTGTCCGAAGCCGCGCGGCGCCTGTCGCGCACCACCCATGCGCTGGTCCCGATCTATGCCGGTCTTACGCTGGCGGCCTGGATCCTGCTGCTGGTGGCGGGCGACAGGCCGCTGGTCGCGATCAGCCATGCCATGTCGATCATGGCGACCTCTGGCATCTCGCCGGTTGGCGGCATGATCGGCACGCAAAGCGGTCTGGCAGGTGAGCTGATCCTGTTCTGCTTCATGTTCTTTGCCCTGTCGCGCCTGACCTTTTCCGGCGACACTGGACACGCCTCGCACAACCGGCTGTTTTATGACCCCGAATTCCGCATGGGTCTTGCCCTTATCGTTCTGGTGCCGTCAATCCTGTTCCTGCGCCACTTCCTCGCCTCGTTCGAAGTTGGTGATGAACAGAACCTGATCGCAGCGCTGCATGCACTCTGGGGCGCGATCTTTACAACGCTGTCGTTCCTGACAACCACCGGTTTCGTCAGCGTCGACTGGGCGACGGCACAGGGCTGGTCTGGCTTGGGCACGCCGGGGCTGATCCTGATGGCGCTGGCGCTGATCGGTGGGGGTGTTGCGACAACAGCGGGCGGGGTCAAGCTGCTGCGTGTCTTCCTGCTCTACCTCAACGGCGTGCGCGAACTGGAAAAGCTGATCCATCCCAATTCCATTGGTCGCTCGGGTCTGTTGTCCGCACGGATCCGCCGCGAGGGGGCGTTCATCGCCTGGGTTTTCTTTATGCTTTTCGCGCTTGTTCTGGCGGCGATGACCCTCGGGTTTACCGCGCTGAACGTCGATTTCGAATCCGCGCTGATCCTTGCCATCGCAACCCTGTCCAACACCGGACCGCTGATCGGGATCGCGGATGAGATTGCACTGAACCTTGTCGCGCTGGTGCCAGAGGCCAAATTGCTCATGTGTCTGGCCATGGTTTTGGGCCGTCTTGAGATGCTGGCGCTGATCGTCATCCTTACTCCGGAGCTTTGGTCAGAGTAGCGGTGCACCGCGACAACTCTGCCGCTACTGGAAAGAATGATGGAATTTTCGCTGGAAGTTCCCATGTCCACATTACATACTTGATGTAACGAGGGCGCGCCGAACAGAGGCGTGAACAATAAAAAAAGGCAATTTCAATGGCTTCCGACAAACAGAACCTTCAGGACGCATTCTTAAATCATGTGCGCAAGACAAAGGTTCCGGTCACAGTCTTCCTGATCAATGGCGTCAAACTGCAGGGCGTGATCACATGGTTCGATAATTTTTGCGTTCTTCTGCGTCGCGACGGACAATCCCAGCTTGTCTACAAGCATGCGATTTCGACCATCATGCCGGCGCAGCCCATCAATCTTTATGACGGCGAAGACAACAATTGAACGAACACGATACGCATGTAACACGCGCTTGGGTTCTGCATCCTGACATCAAATCCGACCGGAACCGCCGTGTCGCCGCCATCGCTCTGGATGAGGCGGTGGCGCTTGCGGCGGCTTTGCCCAACCTGGATGTCGTGGGCACAAACGTTGTGCCGTTGCCAAAGCCCCATGCGGGCAAGTTGTTCGGCAAGGGCAAGATCGCAGAGCTGAAGGAGATTCTGGCCGAGGCCGAGGTCGAGCTTGTGCTGGTGGACGGTCCCGTGACCCCTGTGCAGCAGCGCAATCTGGAAAAGGAATGGAACGTCAAGCTTCTGGACCGCACCGGACTGATCCTTGAAATCTTCTCCGACCGCGCGGCGACGCGTGAAGGTGTGCTTCAGGTCGAAATGGCGGCGCTGTCTTATCAGCGCACCCGGCTTGTGCGGGCCTGGACCCACTTGGAACGTCAGCGTGGCGGGCTGGGCTTTGTCGGCGGTCCGGGCGAGACGCAGATCGAGGCGGACCGCCGCGCCATTGATGACCAGCTCGTGCGTATCCGCCGCCAGATCGACAAGGTGGCCAAGACCCGTACTCTGCACCGCGAAGCGCGCGCCAAGGTGCCCTATCCGATCGTGGCGCTGGTTGGCTATACCAACGCGGGCAAATCCACCCTGTTCAATCGTCTGACAGGGGCGGATGTGATGGCCAAGGACATGCTCTTTGCCACGCTGGATCCGACCATGCGCTCGATCAAGCTGGACAGCGGGCTGGATCTGATCATGTCCGACACGGTGGGGTTCATCTCGGATCTGCCGACCGAACTGGTCGCCGCCTTCCGTGCGACGCTGGAAGAGGTGCTCGCCGCCGATCTTATCGTGCATGTGCGCGACATCGCGCATGACAACACCGAAGAGCAGGCACAGGATGTGCGCACCATCCTGAAATCGCTGGGTGCAAAGGATGATACCCCGCTGCTCGAACTCTGGAATAAGGTTGATCTGTTGCAGGGCGAGGCGCATGAGGCTGCCATCAACCGTGCAAACCGGGATCCGAACATCCATGCCGTCTCTGCCCTGACGGGGGAGGGGTTGCCGGATTTCCTTGCCACCCTGACCAGCCTGCTTGAGGTCGCCAAGACTGTGCAAGAGCTGCATATCCCCTTTGATCAGGGAAAGCGCCGTGCCTGGCTGCACGAAAAGGGCCTGATCGAGGAAGAAACCCAAGGCGAAGGTGGTTTTGACATCATCGTTCGCTGGACAGCTCAGGAAGCGCGCAGCTTCGACAGAATCTGATCTTTCAGATCATTGCTACGCCGCACAGTACTGAAAACCAGCCCTTCATCTGCCCGTAAATATCCCGGGGAGTGTGAGGGGCTGGCCCCTCACTTTAGAGCGTCTCGCGCCAAATTGGATTCATCTACCGGCCCGACCGCATTTGCGAACGCAAACGCTGCCTCGGCTCGGCCGACGAATGCTTTGATTTCATCGAAAGCGACATACTTTGGCCGGCGCGACCATAGACCCTTACTTTCTCGCCTTATTCGTGCACCAGATGCGTCACACCTACTGCCGCCGCACGGGCCAGATCAATATCTAGCGACATCGGGATGTATTCACCCCGCCGCCAGAGCTGGCCCAGATCGTCGTAATGGCGGGACAGGAAATGCCCTGACTGCCCGGTCGAGGTGACAAAGACCGACGAATCCGGGTCTGCAAAATCATAGACCCCGCGATATGTCGCACCGTGCACGTTCTGGAACGGGGCTGGATCCTGTCCCGATGTCATGCCCCGCTGCAGAGTGTTGTCGCCGCCGGAGGTGCTTTGCCGGATGTTCACGAAATAGCGCAGCAGCGGCATGTCACCCAGCACGGTATGGTCATGGGTCGCCTGATGCGCCTCGCCCCAACGCAGGGAATCGAGGTTGGAGCCGTAGTTTTCGCTGATCCACACCAGCGCGTCGTCTAGTGCCATCTGGGCAATCTGGGTGCAGGTTTCGACCGGGGCTGAGCGCAGGATATCGCACCAGACGGCCGCGCCATCGACGTTGCGGAACACGCGCTCAATGAACAGCGGCTCCACATGGTCGAATTCCTCGGCAAGCGGGCCCAATTCGTCACGGATCAGCCGTTCCTGCAACGCGCGCACCCATGCGGCATAGATCAGCGGTTCCGGCATGTGTTCATTCATCTCACCGTTCCAGTCTGCCAGCAGTTCCAGCGCCCTTTGGCGTTGACGTTCTGGCGTGCCTTCGGGGGCTGCCTCTCCGGTGAACCACAGATCCGCGCCGATCAGCGGTAGAAGCGTGCGCGCGGTGATCGACACCGTATCCAGCTGCGCTTCGATAAAGCTGTCGCGGGTGTGCACCTGCCGTCCCTGCATCAGACCTTGCCAGCGCATGATCCGCTGTGAATCCCCCCAGTCAAAGCTGACATGCAGCGGAAAGGGGCGATCAATGATCTTGTTGTTGGTGTTGCCGACAATGCCGCCCTCTGGCGCGATGAATTGCGGGTTTTCGGAAAATGGCAGCATCCCCTGCCAACGGTTTTCAGCCCGCCAGCCGGGGCTGGGCAGGCGGCCCAGGCTTTGATGGCGCGCATCGCGGCGCGGCATGGCGCCGACCAGTTGCATCGCGATGGTCTTCTTGTCGATCAGGGTCAGGTTCTGTGACGGTGCGACAAATCCTTCGGAGACCGTGATTGCGTCCTGCACCGATGGCGCCTGCATCAGGCCGATGGCCGCAGACATCGAGGTGTCCTGCGACGACAGCGCGGTCCAGGCGAGCGAGGCGACATGCCCCGGGGGTGTGACGGTGTTCAGATCAAAATCGGATCCCGGCAGGACCGGGCCGTTGTCGGTCCAGCGCAGGGTTACCGTGATCGGGGCTGCATCCTTGATCGCAATGATCGATTTGCGGGTGCGGAAGGGTTTCCAGCCGTCTGGCGTTCGGTAAAGTTCCGGATCGTCTGGGTTCAGCTCTTCGATATAAAGGTCCTGATCGTCGAGATAAGATGAGGTGATGCCCCAGCCGAGCTTTTCCGATCTGCCCAGCATGATGGCGGGCACGCCGGGGATGGTGCCGCCGATAACCCCGCCGGTGCCGAGCTGCAGCCGTGCAAGATACCAGATCGACGGCGCTGTAAAGTTGAGATGGGGATCATTGGCCAGCAGTGTCCCGCCCGAGGCAGAGCGCGACGGTGCTGCCGCCCAGGCATTGGATGCACCGGCCAGACCGCGGGGCGCGACGGGCATCAGCATGTCGTTGCCAGGGGTCTGGGCTGCTGCATAGCGCGGCAGTGCGGGAAAGAGCGCGGCATAATCCGGCAGCGCTGCAATACCCTGTCCGGGCATGTCCGGCAGGATATCTGCCACCCGGTTGGCATCGGGCAACAACAGGGATGTCCGCGCGCGCAGCACCTCGTCGCGCAGCTGTCCCGAGAGTTGCAGTGCCATCAGTTTGACGATGGCGATGGAATCCGCAGGCTGCCAAGGCGAGAGCGGCGCCTCGAAGAGAAAGAATTCCGGCGCGCCCCGACCCAGCGAATCGCGGTTGATTTCGGCGATGCGGGCATTCACCCCGGCGGAATAGGCTTCGAGTGCGGCGCGTGTCTGTTCATCCTGCGCGGCGACGGATTGCACGGCAAGCGGGTAGAGGTCGAGGCGGCGCAGCAGCTTGTCGGTTTCGACGGTCCGCGTTCCAAACATCTCTGAAAGGCGTCCCTGCGCGGTGCGCCTCAGCAGGGTCATCTGCCACAGACGGTCCTGAGCGTGAACATAGCCAAGGCCAAAGTAGGCGTCTGGGTCGGTCTTTGCCATGATGTGGGGAACGTCCGAATTGTCGCGCACAATCTCCACATCCGCACTCAGCCCCGCCACGGTCAGCGTCTTGTCATAGTCAGGCAGGGAACGGGACCCTAGGTAGTAGACCACCAGCACACCGAGGACTGTCAGCGTTATGGCCACCGAGACCAGGCGCAACAGCCATCTGAAAAGAAACCCCATTTATGTCTCCGTCTTTCGCGCCTGATGAGCGTCGTCCCCGGGTTAACCCGCCCTGCGCCTCTTGCCAAGGGTCGGCCCAGAGGTCACCAATTGCGCGAACAGGAAACTGAAGGAGCTGAACATGGCAAAAGTCGCATTTCTGGGTCTGGGCGTGATGGGCTATCCGATGGCCGGTCATCTGGCCAAGGCGGGACATGAGGTCACCGTCTACAACCGCACCACCGCCAAGGCCGAAGCCTGGGTGACGGAATATGGCGGCGCGATGGGTGCGACACCGATCGAGGCTGCGCGCGGCGCAGCGTTTGTGATGTCCTGCGTGGGCAATGACGCAGATCTGCGCTCGGTCTGCCTGGGGGAAGACGGCGCCTTTGCCGGCATGGCGCAGGGTGCTGTCTTTGTCGATCACACCACCGTGTCGGCCAAGGTGACGGCCGAGCTTTATGCAGCGGCGAGCGCCCTTGGCGTGTGCTTTGTCGATGCGCCGATCTCTGGCGGGCAGGCAGGGGCGGAGAATGGCGCGCTGTCGGTGATGTGCGGGGGCGATGCGGCAGCGTTCGAGGCGGCGATGCCGGTAATCGACGCCTATGCGCGCATCTGTCGGCGGATTGGCGACAGTGGCGCGGGCCAGATGACAAAAATGTGCAACCAGATCGCCATAGCGGGTCTGGTGCAGGGGCTGTCCGAAGCACTGCACTTTGCGCAAAAGGCCGGGCTTGACGGGCGCGCCGTGGTCGAGGTGATCAGTCAGGGCGCAGCGGGATCCTGGCAGATGAACAACCGGTCCGAGACGATGCTGGACGACAAGTTCGATCACGGCTTCGCGGTGGACTGGATGCGCAAAGATCTGGGCATCTGTCTTGAAGCGGCGGACGAGGTTGGCGCATCGCTGCCGGTCACAGCACTTGTCGATCAGTTTTACAAGGATGTGCAGAAGCTGGGCGGCAGCCGCTGGGACACTTCCAGCCTGATCAAACGCTTGCAGGCAATGGAAGCCTGAAGCGCCAGATAGGCAAAAGCCTGAGGTGTCGAAAAACGCGCGCCGGAGCTGCTGAAAATGAAAGGCCTGCCCGGATCTGACGCCAAAGGCGCCGGACAGGACCACCGCGGCATCTGCGCCAAACCTTTGCAAAACAGACTGTTTTCTGGCCCTGAACCGGTCACAGTGACAACTTTATCCACAGCAGACCCGTCCCCGCAACGATTGCCCATTGTCAGGATGGGCAGGGTGGTCTTATGCTGACTGTCAGGCCGTTTTCGCGCGAAGCGAAACGCCACAC
This sequence comes from Puniceibacterium antarcticum, assembly GCF_002760615.1. Classification (GTDB taxonomy): domain Bacteria; phylum Pseudomonadota; class Alphaproteobacteria; order Rhodobacterales; family Rhodobacteraceae; genus Puniceibacterium; species Puniceibacterium antarcticum. The sequence goes on from NZ_AWWI01000121.1 coordinate 354,542, forward strand.
GAGTTTCGCTGGACAGTTTGCCCCGGGTTTTACCCGTGCACTGGACAGACCGATAGGGCCGCAAGGCCACCAAGTTCGCCCGGGCGCTGCAATGGCGTCGGGCATCACATGGGCGCAAACGGACGGGATCCCAACGGATTTAGCTGCTTTTGCGTCGGAGAAGAACCGCGATGACGCGCGCGATCATACAAAGGCACCCCGCAAGAGACCAAAGGTCTTTGCGTGCCTGCGCGCCGTACTTCGCCTTGACAAGACACCCCCGAGCCGTGCTGCACCCGCTAGGGCCCAGCACGCGTTTGGCGTGCAAACGGATAAAATGGCTAAGAAAATGCTTATCGACGCCACCCACGCGGAAGAGACCCGCGTTGTGGTGGTTGACGGAAACAAGGTCGAGGAATTCGACTTTGAATCAGAAAACAAACGCCAGCTTGCTGGCAACATTTACCTTGCAAAGGTAACACGGGTCGAACCGTCGCTTCAGGCGGCGTTTGTCGATTACGGCGGAAATCGTCATGGTTTCCTAGCGTTTTCCGAGATTCACCCGGATTATTATCAGATCCCCGTCGCCGACCGTAAAGCGCTGATGGACGAAGAGCAGGCCTATGCCGAAGCGCAGCAGCGTGAGGACGAGGAAGACAAACCCAAGCGCGCCCGCAGCCGGACGCGCACGCGCTCGCGCTCCGAAAGCACCCGTTCCGACGATGCCACTGCGACGCAGGAAGTGTCGGGGATGGAGACGATTGACCTGGATGACGAGGAAACCTCGGACACCGAAGGTCTGTCGCCCATGGAAACCGTTGCGGCAACGCCGGTGGAAGAACCCAACGATGATCACGATCATGATCACGGCGACGATGATCACCACGACGATACCGGGGATGGCACGCAAGCCTCTGAACGCGACGAGACCATCGAATCCGTCGCCGATGAGGATACCGAAGAAGATTTTCGCCCGGTGCGCAAACCGCGTCCGCGCCGCTACAAGATTCAGGAAGTCATCAAGGTCCGTCAGATCCTGCTGGTGCAGGTCGTCAAGGAAGAGCGCGGCAATAAAGGCGCGGCGCTGACCACATACCTGTCGCTGGCTGGGCGCTACTGCGTGTTGATGCCGAACACCGCCCGTGGTGGTGGCATTTCGCGCAAGATCACCAATGCTGTCGACCGTGCCAAGCTCAAGGAAATTGCCCAGACCATCGAGGTGCCCAAGGGCGCCGGTCTGATCGTGCGCACCGCCGGGGCGAAACGCACCAAGACCGAGATCAAGCGTGACTATGAATATCTGCAGCGCCTGTGGGAACAGATCCGCGAGCTGACGCTGAAGTCGATTGCGCCCGCGAAGATTTATGAAGAGGGCGACCTGATCAAACGGTCGATCCGCGATCTCTATAACCGCGATATCGACGAGGTGTTTGTCGAGGGCGAGCGCGGCTACCGCATCGCCAAGGACTTCATGAAGATGATCATGCCGTCCCATGCGAAAAACGTGAAGCATTACGCCGAACAGATGCCGCTGTTTGCGCGCTATCAGGTCGAGTCGTATCTGTCTTCGATGTTCAACCCGACGGTTCAGCTGAAATCCGGTGGGTACATCGTGATCGGCGTGACCGAGGCGCTTGTGGCCATCGACGTGAACTCGGGCCGTGCCACCAAGGAAGGCTCGATCGAGGATACCGCGACCAAGACCAACCTCGAGGCCGCCGAAGAGGTGGCGCGCCAGCTGCGTCTGCGTGACCTTGCCGGTCTGATCGTGATCGACTTTATCGACATGGACGAGCGCAAGAACAACCTCGCTGTCGAAAAGAAGATCAAGGACAAGCTGAAAACCGACCGCGCCCGCATTCAGGTGGGCCGGATCAGTGGTTTCGGCCTTCTCGAAATGTCCCGTCAGCGCCTGCGTCCCGGCATGATCGAGGCGACGACCGCGCCCTGCGCGGCCTGCCACGGCACCGGTCTGATACGTTCGGACGACAACCTTGCCCTATCCATCCTGCGCGAGATCGAGGAAGAGGGTGTTCGTAAACGGTCGCTTGAAGTGCTCGTCAAGGCGCCGGTTGGCATTGCCAACTACCTGATGAACATGAAGCGGGAGCATATCGCCCAGATCGAGATCCGTTATGGCATGGCCATTCGGATCGAAGGGCATCCGCATCTGGTCAGCCCGGATTTCAGCCTTGAAAAATTCAAGACTGCGACCCGCACCGTGCCCGAAGTGTTGGCGCATGTGGTGTCGGTTGACACTTCGCTGATGGATCAGGTCGACGAAGACTATGTCGAAGAGGAAGAAGACGAGGACGAGGCAGAAGCCGAAGTCGTCGTTGCAGAGACACAGCAGAGCAGTGACGCACCTGCCCAGCCGCAAGCCGAGAAATCGGATGAGGATGACAAGCCAAAGAAACGCCGTCGTCGGCGTCGGCGCAGCCGGGGCAAATCGTCCAACGGGTCCGAGAATGGCGATCAGAACGGGGATTCGGACGACAGTTCCGACGCTTCTTCTGAGGCTGACGGATCCACTGATGCGGATGAGTCTGGCGATGCGGTGAGTGCAGAGCCGATGCCGACCCCGACACAGATCGTGGCCGAGGTAGAGGCGGCTGAAGCTGAGGCCCCAGTTGCTGAAGAAGCGCCGGCACCAAAGCCCAAGCGGACCCGGTCGCGTTCCAGAAAGCCTGCGGCGGATGCAGTGGCCGAGGGTGAGGCCGCGGCGGAAGTTGCGCCCAAGCCCAAGCGGACCCGCGCACGCCGCAAACCGGTGGAAGAGGTCGCACAAGTACCTGCGGAAGCGGTGGCTGCAGCCGTATCCGAGCCTGCCCCCGAGGTTGTGGCGCCCGAAGCAGCCCCGGTCGCCGAGGCCACACCGGCCCCGGTGGACGCCGTGATCGCCGCAGAGACCCTGCCGGAACTCGAAGCGGTTCAGGAGCCTGAAAGTCTGAGCCAGGAACCGGCACCGGCATCGGTCGAGGTAGAAACGGTTCAGGTGGTTGCAGAGCCCGAAGCTGTCGTTGTGCCTGAGACGCCTGTTGTGGCGGACATCCCGGCAGAGGCAGAGCCGGTTGCCGAGACCTCGGCTGAGCGCAAACTGGAGCCTGCACAAGCCGAGGCTGCACAGCCCGAGACGGATGAGCAGGACGATTCAAAGCCGAAGAAACGCGGCTGGTGGGCCATGGGGCGCTGAGGCATAACAGGTCCTGATCAGGCCACAGAGTGAAATGTAAAAGCCCCGGCAGATCTGCCGGGGCTTTTCTTATGGTGCGGGGTGGTCTGATCAGATGCGGTTCAGCCGCCCTTGCAGATGGTCCAGATCATGGCGGTGCCATCCTCGGCAGAGCTCTGCAAGTGGTGCCCCGCTTCGGCGCAGAAATGCGGCACGTCGATCACTGCGGCCGGATCGTCGGTGCGCAGCGACAGCACCTCGCCGCGGGATAAAGCCATCAAACGCTTTCGCGCTTTCAGCACGGGCAGGGGGCAGAGCAATCCGGTGGCATCAAGGTCATGTTTCATGTCCTGTGATTTAGGCCCAGTGTTACAGCCTGTCCACAGGGTTGTGACGCCAGGTCGCGTGACGGCAGCCTCGCGATGGCCTATGTCAGGGGCATGTTCGGAATCGAAATCATCGACGCGGGGCTTGCGCCCGCCATGTTTGTCGCACTGCTGGCCGGGATCGTATCGTTCCTGAGCCCATGCGTGCTGCCCATTGTGCCGCCTTATCTGGCCTTCATGTCGGGTGTGAGCGTGGCCGAGATGCAGGGTGGTGGCTCTGCCCGGTTCCGCGCGGTGATTGCTGCGCTGTTCTTTGTCATGGGGCTGTCGACGGTGTTCCTGCTTCTGGGGTTCACCGCTTCGATATTCGGGGCATTCTTCCTGCAGAATCAGGAGCTTTTGTCGCAGATTTCCGGCGTTGTGGTGATTGTTTTTGGCCTGCATTTTCTGGGGATCTTCCGCATTCCGTTTCTGGACCGCGAGGCGCGGATTGAGGCAGGGGATGGCGGGGGATCTGCCTTTGGCGCCTATATCCTTGGCCTGGCTTTTGCCTTTGGCTGGACCCCCTGCATCGGGCCGCAGTTGGGCGCGATCCTGTCACTTGCGGCCTCCGAGGCATCGGTTGCGCGGGGCACGCTGCTGCTGGGCATCTATGCGGCGGGGCTTGGCATTCCGTTCCTTTTCGCCGCGCTGTTCCTGAGCCGGGCGATGACGCTGATGAACCGCATCAAGCGACATATGAAGTTGATCGAACGGGTGATGGGTGTGCTTCTGATTGTGGTGGGCCTTGCTCTGGTGACCGGCGCATTTTCCAGCTTTTCCTTCTGGCTGCTGGAAACCTTTCCGACACTGGCCACGCTGGGCTGAGCGCCTTGGTCAATCCCGCGCCGACCTTTGGGCGGAGCGTGTATAATTTCAGACGGTTAGCGCTAAACCTCTGATGAGTCTCTACCATCGTGCGGATCTTTCGCTTAGGACTTTCGCGAACGTGATCAGCAAGGGTATTGGATCAAAAATGGCACAGGATTCCGCAGTATTTTCGGCACAGGCCGAGCGTATAAAAACCGGAAAAGGCTTTATTGCCGCTTTGGATCAGAGCGGTGGTTCCACGCCAAAGGCGCTGAAACTTTATGGTGTGGAAGAAGACAGCTATTCCGGCGACACAGAGATGTACGGCGAAATTCACGCGATGCGTTCGCGCATCATTCTGGCCCCAGATTTCACGTCGGACAAGGTTCTGGGTGCGATTCTGTTTGAACGGACCATGCGTGCAGAGATCAACGGCACGCCGACAGCGGCGCTGCTGTGGGAAGATCGCGGTGTCGTTCCGTTTCTGAAGATCGACAAGGGTCTGGAAGACGAGGCGGATGGCGTCCAGCTGATGAAGCCGATGCCGGATCTTGAGGCGCTCCTGGCTGACGCGGTCGGCTTTGGCATTTTCGGCACCAAGGAACGGTCTGTCGTGCATCATGCCAATGCGACCGGGATCGCCGCCGTGGTGGCGCAGCAGTTCGATGTTGCCAAGAGGGTTGTTGCCGCTGGTCTGGTGCCGATCATCGAACCTGAGGTGAACATCCATTCAGAGACGAAGGCAGAAGCCGAAGAGATGCTGCGCGACGAGATCCTGAAGCATCTCGACGCGCTGGAAGATGGGCAGGATGTCATGCTGAAACTGTCGATCCCGACCCAAGCCAATGTCTATGACGTTCTGGCCGACCATCCCAAGGTGCTGCGGGTTGTGGCCCTGTCTGGCGGATATTCCACCGACGATGCCTGCGCAAAGCTGTCCCACAACCGCAAGATGATCGCGAGCTTTTCGCGGGCTCTGACCGAAGGCTTGAGCAAGCAGCAATCCGAGGACGAGTTCAACACGGCCCTGGGTGGCAATATCGACAAGATCTATCAGGCGTCTCTGTAACCTGAAGGATTTTGGTCCGGCGGGATACGGAGGGATCCCTTGCCGTCGGACCAAGACTTTTCTGAAAAGTCTTGGCAAAAGTTTTCTGAAAACTTTTGCGCTGGCGGTGCAGGTCCGACCAGAAGGCGAACTGGTTCGTTATTGCAAAATATAACGACCTGTCCGGCATTGAACACCGCGCTGTATCCACGCCTTTGCAATTCCCTCTCGAACGCATCGCGACCGATCATGCGGTCGATGTCCCGCAGAGAGCGACGGACAATCCCGCCATCCCGCGCCGCCTTTGCGGAAAAGATCTGCCGAACCCAGATATCCGGCGCAATGAATGTGTGTCGCGTGCTCATGTCCAAAGCATCGCCTTGCTTGGTTAAGGATCCCTGAACCATTCGAGCACAAATACCCGTATCGCCGAGGCAAGCCCCACATCCAGCGCGCGCGCTGCGTCTATTTCGGCGGCAAGCTGGTTCAGCGGCTTGGCCTGCGCGGTGGCGATGTCGCGAAAGGCGGCCCAGAAGGCGTCCTCCAGCGACACCGATGTGCGATGTCCGCGCAGGGTCAGAGAGCGTTTGACGGGACGTGCGCTCACGCGTCCTTGTCGTCGATCTTATGTCCGTCGAGCGCCTTGGCGGCTTTGCTCAGCCTGGCGACAAGCGCCTGCTTGTCGGCGCTGGAGCGGCCGAATTTTGCGGAATGCATGTTGGCATCCCGCTTTTCGGAATCGCGCTTGCGGTCCTTGCGGGCCTTGTTGAGATTGGTGAGAGTGCTCATTCTTTGGGTCCGATCATGTCTTCTGGCCGCACCACGCGGTCAAATGTTTCTGCGTCGACAAATCCCAGCGCGATCGCCTCTTCCTTGAGGGTCGTGCCGTTCTTGTGGGCGGTCTTGGCCACCTTGGTGGCATTGTCATAACCGATGGTCGGCGCGAGGGCCGTCACCAGCATCAGAGATTCCTTCATCAGCTGGTCGATCCGCGCTACGTTGGCTTGGGTGCCTGCGACCATATTGTCAGTAAAGCTGCCCGCTGCGTCGCCCAGCAGTTGCATGCTTTGCAGCACGTTATAGGACATCATCGGGTTGTAGACGTTCAATTCAAAGTGACCCTGAGAGCCGGCAAAGCCCACAGCCGCGTCATTGCCCATCACCTGTGCGCAGACCATGGTCAGCGCCTCGGCCTGGGTCGGGTTGACCTTGCCCGGCATGATCGACGAGCCGGGTTCGTTTTCCGGCAGGATCAATTCGCCCAGACCAGAGCGCGGACCAGAGCCGAGCAGACGCATGTCATTGGCGATCTTGAACAGGCTGGCCGCCACGGTTTTCAGCGCGCCCGAGAACATCACCATGGCGTCATGGGCGGCGAGTGCTTCGAACTTGTTCGGTGCGGTGACAAAGGGCAGGTCGGTGACGGCGGCGATTTCTGCCGCGACCCGGGTGTCCCAGCCCTTTTTTGTGTTCAGCCCGGTGCCGACGGCGGTGCCGCCCTGCGCCAGTTCATAGATGTCGGGCAGGCACATTTCCACGCGCGCGATGCCCTTGGCCACCTGATGCGCATAGCCGCCGAATTCCTGACCCAGGGTCAGGGGGGTGGCGTCCTGCGTGTGGGTGCGGCCGATCTTGATGATGTCCTTGAACTCTTCGGACTTCGCGGCGAGGGCGGCCTGCAGTTTGCGCAGGCCAGGCAGCAGGGTGTCACGCGCGCTCATCCCGATGGCGACATGCATTGCGGTCGGAAAGGTGTCGTTCGACGACTGACCCATGTTGCAGTGATCATTGGGGTGAACGGGCGTTTTGCTGCCCATTTCGCCGCCGAGCATTTCGATGGCGCGGTTCGAGATGACCTCGTTCGCGTTCATGTTGGACTGGGTGCCGGACCCGGTCTGCCAGACCACCAGCGGGAAATTGTCGTCAAACTTGCCCTCGATGACTTCCTGAGCGGCGGCTGTGATGGCATTGCCGATCTCGGCGGGCATGTCGCCCTGCGCCATGTTGACGGTCGCGCAGGCCTTCTTGATCACGCCGAGGGCGCGGATGATGGCGACTGGCTGACGTTCCCAACCGATGGGGAAGTTCATGATCGAGCGCTGGGTCTGTGCGCCCCAGTACTTGTCACCCGGCACCTCAAGGGGGCCAAAGCTGTCGGTTTCGGTGCGGGTTGAGGATGTCGGGGCCATGAAAACGTTCCTGTCCTGTGCAATACGCGCGGGTTTACCGCCCGCAACGTCAGGGGGCAATCGTCAAGATCGGAATCGGGTCCGGCTTATTTGCGAAAACTGTCCAGACTGACCACATCAGCGTCCTTTTTGTCGGCCGGGCTGGATTTGCCAAGCTTGGGACGCGCCGCGGGTTCGGTTGGCTTGATGGCGGCAGTGGGGGCGTCTTCGCCTTCGTCTTCTTCCTCATGCGTTTCAAAACGCAGGCCAAATTCGACAGAGGGATCCACAAAGGTCTTGATGGCGTCATAGGGGATATATAGCAGTTCAGGCGCATCGCCAAAGTTCAGCGAAACGGAGAACCCTTCGTCGGTGACATCAAGGTTGTCGTACCAGTGCTGCATCACCACAGTCATTTCGCCCGGATAGCGGTCCGATAGCCAGTCGGCGATTTCCACGTCCGGATGGGCCGTGTCGAAGGTGATAAAAAAGTGATGTTCTCCGGGCAGGCCATTGGCCTGAACAGATGTCAGAACCTCTTGAATGAGGCCACGCATCGCCCGATGCATCAAGTTTCCGTAGTCGATCCCGCGGGACATGCCGCAATCCCTTATGGTTGTGAGGTCAGCATATTCTATTTGCCGCGAAACAAAAGAGGACTCCAGTGCATTTTTGCGACGTCTTTTTTGGAACTTCCTCAAGAGACCTGTCCCGGCGGGTCAGACTTGCGACAAAGCCCAGCCTGCAAGGGCCATCAGCGGCAGGGTGATCAGCGGGCCCCGGCGCAAGACAAGGAGGAGGACGGCCGCGAGCGCGATCAGAATCAGCGCATCCGGGCGCAGGCTGGCCGGATCCGGCAGGGGCAGGGACATCGGACCGAGGTGCTGCTGTGTGACCCGGGCGAACACCACATGCAGTGCGAACCAGAGCGACAGGTTGAGGATGACACCCACCACGGCGGCGGTGATCGCCCCGAGCGCGGCTTGCAGGCGGGGGCGGGTCTGCAGGTGTTCGACATAGGGCGCCCCGGCAAATATCCATAAAAAACAGGGCACAAAAGTCATCCAGAGCGTCAGCGCCCCGGCGATCAGTGCGAGCATCGGGCCACCGGCGGCATATCCCGTGAGCATGCCGACAAATTGTGTAACAAGAATCAGCGGACCCGGGGTGGTTTCCGCCATGCCGAGGGCGTCGATCATCTGCAGCGGGTCTAGCCAACCGCGCGCGGTCACCACTTCCTGCGCCATATAGGCCAGCACAGCATAGGCGCCGCCAAAGGTCACGACGGCGAGCTTGGCAAAAAACGCGGCAAGGACAAAGAGCAGGCTTTGGCCCATCAGCGCCAGCACCGGCAGCGGCAGCAGCCAGAGCGCGGTCCAGAGTGCGATGACACCCGGCTGGAAGGTTCCGGTCGGCAGGCCGGGCTGAGGCGCACCGGGCGCGGCGCGGGTGGCGCCGAACAGGGCAGCGACAAGGATCAGCAGAGGGAATGGAATTTGAAACAGGAAGATCGCGGCAAAACTTAATCCTGCAACCCAGGTCATGGCCGGTCCGGTCAGCCCCTTGCGCATAAGGCGGCGCAGGGCCTGAAAAACGATTACGATGACCGCGGCTTTGATGCCCAGCAACAGCGCCTCGGTTTGCGGCAGGGTGCCATATTGCGCATAGAGCAGCGCCAGCGCAGCAATGACCAAGGCCCCTGGAATGACAAACAGCAGCCCCGCCAGAAGGCCGCCCCAGGTTCCGCGCAAACGCCAGCCGGCATAGGTGGCAAGCTGCATCGCCTCGGGTCCTGGCAGGAGCATGCAAAATCCGAGTGAGTTGAGGAAATGCTGTTCGCTGAGCCAGGGGCGTTCATCCACCAGTTCGCGGTGCATCACGCCGATCTGGGCCGCCGGACCGCCAAAGGACAGCAGGCCGATGCGTCCAAAGACGCGCAGCATCTCTGGCCATGTGGGGGGCGGGGTCATTCCGGGCCTCCGTAAGGCGGATCATCAAGGAGCAAAGTTGGCTTTGGCGTAAGGAATGCGCAGGACACATGGGGCTGTCAACGCCAGAGTATGTTTGTCCGCCGCTGGCGCGCAGGAGCGTGAGGTCTGTTGGGGTGTGATGGGGGCATTGAGGCTGGACGGGTTTCGAGAATTGGGTTTTATGTATAATAATATCATATACTTATGTATATTTTGACGGCAGAGTAAAAGCGTAATGCGGGCTTGGGCTCGGGCGCATATCCTGCCGTCGTGTCGTCGAAAATTTGGGGGTAAGTGCAGGCTTCTGTTGCCAGGTGCCTGCGAACCCCGCCTTACGCTGCTAAGCGCAAGGGCTTAAGTTTTCGATGTTTGGTACCGCTTACGCGGCAACAGCCATCGGAGCACGATTGTCATTTGCAATTGTACTTTTCGGACCGATAACGGTGGTACCTCACCGAGACAAAGCAAAACCCCTTTAGACGTTCGTCGATCCTATTTCCACCCCATGACCGCCAAATGAACGGGGGTAATGGTGGAGTGGCCGGGTACCGCCCCCGGGTCCGATCCGCGTATTACGAGCGCGTTTATGTCCATAGTCTGTTGCCAGACAGTCGCAATATAGGCGGGTTCGCAGCGCAATTCAATGGGCAAGGTTGGCGGGATGTTGCAAAGGCACGTTCTGCACCGAGGGCGCGGTTCAGAGGTTGGCGTAAAGCAGCCAGACGGCAAAGATCGCCTCGAACGCGAAGTAAAGAAAAGCCTTTGGCTGCGGCGGGTTATCGAGTGTCATTGACAGGGCGCGTCCTGCGGCGGCGCCCGCATAGGCGACCCCCATCATGGCATAGGCCATGGGGGTGGCGATGAGGATGCAGCCCAGCCCGAGGGCGAGGAACAGGCCCCCAGCAGAGGCGCGCATCTCGCTCAGCCCCATATTGGTCCTTGTCGGGGCGAGGTCGAGCACCTGCGCCGTGTAGCGCGGCGCGAGAAAGCCGAAGAGGCCGAAAGCGGCGGTCAGCAGGGCACAGGCGAGGTTGAGAATATCGGTCATGCGAAGGCTCCAAAGCGGGATTCAACAGACATAGCGCCGTCCTGATCCCCGGAAAGGGCGGGAAACTCCTTAGCAGGGTCAAGGATATTTTTGGCAAGATCGCGATATGGAGCCCGTATGGAAAGCGTCTGGTTTTCGTATGGCTGACGATATGGCGTCTGGATCAGAGCGCAGCGGCGCGCGCGGCAAGCACGGTGCGGGCAAGATCGCGGGTGTAATTTTCCAGCCCCACCAGGGCGGCATCGGTTCCGGCGGCGTCGGAACGTTCCAGCGCATCGGCGATCTGGCCGTGCAGGGCGATGATTTGCACACGTGAGCGGGCGGTGAAGGTGATCATGTTCATCAGCGGCTGCATCGCCTCGACCGCACCGGCCAGCTGATAAGACAGCACCGGATTGCCCGCCGCATCGACCAGCGCGCGGTGAAAAGCGACATCCGAGGCGCAGAAGGCTTCGTCCGTCAGATCCGGCTGTCCCTGGCGGGTGATTTCTGCGCGCAGGATGTCCAGCTGACCTGCTGTGCGCCGCCGGGCGGCGAGGGGCGCGCAAGCACGTTCCAGCGCATAGCGCGCCTCGCAGGCGGTATCAAAGCTGATGGCGTTCATCGACAGCAGAAGGGTGGAGGTGGTGATCTGCTGGTTGTGCGCCTCTGCATAGGAGAGATGGTTGACGAAGGCGCCGCCGGTGGCGCCGCGCTGGGTGCGGATCAGGTTCTGGGCGGCCAGACGCTTCAGCGCCTCGCGCACTGTGGAGCGCGAGACCGAGAACTGTTCTGAGAGGTCGGATTCCGAGGGCAGGCGGTCCCCCACGATAAGGCTTCCGTCAAGGATGGCGTCGCGCAGGGAGTGCGCGATCCGGGCCGAAAGGTCGGTTGAGCTGTTTGCGGGGGTGTTTTTCATATGTCTGACAATTAGGATTTGATCGCTATTTAATTGTCTGACATTCCTGTGGTCAAGGCGCTGCCGGATTTCTGGTGATTGCGCGGGGGGTGAGAGACGGAGTGAGGGGCCAGCCCCTCACGATCCCCGGGATATTTGAGGGCAGATGAAGCAGGGCGACCTGCGCAGGAAAGGATATGCGATGTTCAAGGCACTTGTGGTCGAGAAGGATGCGGAGACGGGCAAGACTGCGGCGGCGGTGAAGGAGATTGGTGTTGAGGATCTGCCAGAAGGCGAGGTTCTGGTCGCGGTCGACTATTCGACGGTGAATTACAAGGACGGCTTGTGCGTTGGCCCCGGTGGCGGGCTGGTACGTAATTATCCGCATGTGCCGGGGATCGATTTTGCCGGTGTGGTCGAGGAGTCTTTGGATTCGCGCTACAAAGCCGGGGACAAGGTTGTTCTGACCGGCTGGCGTGTGGGTGAGGCCCATTGGGGCGGCTATGCCCAGAAGGCGCGTGTCAAGGCCGACTGGCTGGTGCCGCTGCCCGAGGGGCTGGACACGCGTCAGGCGATGGCGGTGGGCACGGCGGGCTTTACCGCGATGCTGGCGGTGATGGCGTTGGAGGATCACGGACTGAGGCCTGAGAAGGGTGAGGTGCTGGTGACGGGCGCGGCGGGTGGTGTCGGGTCGGTGGCGACGGCGATCCTGTCGGCGCTGGGCTATGACGTGGCCGCGGTGACCGGGCGACCCGAGACGGAAGACTATCTGAAATCGCTGGGGGCGACGCGGATCGTGGCGCGCGAAGAGATTGCGGAAACGGTGAAGCGGCCGCTGGAGGCCGAGACCTGGGCGGGTTGCGTGGACGCCGTGGGGGGCGCGATGCTGGCGCGGGTGCTGGGGCAGATGAAATATGGCGCTTCGGTTGCGGCGGTGGGTCTGGCCGGGGGCGCGGCGCTGCCTGCGACGGTGGTGCCGTTTCTTTTGCGCGGTGTGAACCTGCTGGGGATCGATTCCGTGATGCAGCCCTATGACAACCGGCTGCGCGCCTGGGAGCGGGTGGCGCGCGATCTGCCGATGGACAAGCTTGAGGCCATGGTGCAGCCCGCCACGCTGAGTGATCTGCCGGGGCTGGGGGCCGATATCCTCAAGGGGCAGGTGAAGGGCCGGGTTGTGGTTGATGTGAACGCCTGAGCCTTGCGGCAGCGGGCAAGCCGGGGGCTGTGTCTGCTGCTCGCGGCGTTCCGCCCTTTGGGGAAATCGCTGGTTGTCTGCCTGTCGGATGCGTCACGCATGCGGCAGGCGATGACGGTGTTTCAGACCGCCTTGTGATGGTGTTCCGGGGGTGGGGTGGCCATGCCCTGCTTATTCAGCTACTGTTCCAGAACCGACATATTCTGAAGATGTGCTGCGCAATTCCCTTTTAAACCGGAAATTGGCGCGGCTTTTCTGTTTTGAACATGTCGTTTTTAAGAAATGCCGTCGGGATCGACCCCGGTGTGAGGTGCGCTGGTGCAAGTCAGGGGGGTCGCAGGGTTGCGCCCTGTGCAGCCGCGCAGCGCGGCAGAAAACAAGGATAAGGGGACAGTCTATGACAGATGCCACAGGCGCCGAGGGCATACCCGCCCCCGAGGGGCGCTCTGCTCTGATCGACACGGATTACGAGATCGGTCAGGACAATATCGAAAGCAAGATCGGGCCCATCGGGTTCGACATTCACAACCCGGTTTTCATGATTTCCGGGCTGAGCATCATCGTCTTTGTGTTCTACACGCTGGCGCTGCCGGAACAGTCCGGGGCAGTGTTCACCTGGCTGTTCAACTCTGTGACGCAGGGGTTTGACTGGTTCTTCATCACGGCGGCCAATCTGTTTGTGATCTTCTGCCTTGTGCTGATCGTGAGCCCGCTGGGCAAGGTGCGGCTGGGCGGCAAGGATGCAACCCCGGATTACACCTATATCGGCTGGTTTGCGATGCTGTTTGCGGCTGGCATGGGCATCGGCCTGATGTTTTACGGCGTGTCCGAGCCGCTGACACATTTTTCCACGTCGATGGGCGGCACGAGCCTTGAGAATGGCGTGCGCACGGACTGGGCACCGCTGAGCGGGGCCGCAGGTGACGCGGAGGCTGCGGCACGTCTGGGCATGGCGGCGACGATCTTTCACTGGGGTCTGCACCCTTGGGCGATCTATGCGGTTGTGGCGCTGGCGCTGGCGCTGTTCAGCTATAACAAGGGTCTGCCGCTGACCATCCGGTCGGCGTTTTATCCGATTCTGGGGGAACGTGTCTGGGGCTGGCCCGGGCATCTGATCGACATTCTGGCGGTGTTTGCGACGCTGTTCGGTCTGGCCACGTCGCTGGGCTTTGGTGCCACGCAAGCCAATGCCGGTCTGAATGAGCTGTTCGGCGTTCCGGTGGGTGAGACCACCGAGGTGCTGCTGATTTCCGGGATCACGGCGATTGCGCTGATTTCGGTGCTGCGCGGTCTGGACGGTGGGGTCAAGATCCTGTCCGAGATCAACATGGGGCTGGCGGCGTTGCTGCTGGTGTTTGTGCTGTTCGTGGGGCCGACCATGCTGATCCTGACCGGATTTGTCGACGCACTGGGTGCCTATCTGGAATATCTGCCTGCACTGGCCAATCCGATCGGACGGACGGATGTGAACTTTGTGCAGGGGTGGACATCCTTCTACTGGGCGTGGTGGATCAGCTGGTCACCCTTTGTGGGCATGTTCATCGCGCGGGTGTCGCGCGGACGCACGGTGCGGGAATTCCTGACCTGCGTGCTGCTGATCCCGAGCCTTGTCTGCGTGCTGTGGATGGCGGTCTTTGGTGGCGTTGCGGTGCATCAGGTGGTGGCCGATGGCTATACCGTGGCACAGGACGCGGCGCTGGAGCTGCAGCTGTTCAAGATGTTGGCGGCATTGCCGCTGGCGAGTATCACAAGCTTTATCGGCATCGTGCTGGTCATCGTGTTCTTTGTGACCTCGTCTGATTCCGGCTCACTTGTGATCGACACCATCACGGCGGGGGGCAAGGTCGATGCGCCCGTGCCGCAGCGGGTGTTCTGGTGCATCTTTGAAGGCGCTGTGGCGATTGTGCTGCTGCTGTCCGCTGGGGGGCTGAAATCCCTGCAGAGCATGGTGATTTCCACCGGGCTGCCGTTCACGGTGGTGTTGCTGGTGATGTGCTGGGCGATCTTCAAGGGCCTGCTGGCGGAACGCCGCGCGATGTAAGTACGTTGCTTTGTGACGTAGAAAGGCCCCGGGGGAGAGTCCGGGGCCTTTTGCATGGGGTGGATGTTCATGGCTTGATCCTGCGGAGCGCGAGTGCCGCGCGCGCTGGTGTCTGGTGCGTGTTGAGGCGCAACGGCCTGCACCCGGCCGGGGTGCTGGCTACAAGGTGGTCTGTGCGTATTTTTGAAGAGAAGAAGCCGGAAAGTGGTTTTGTACGTTTGACCTCAGTTTCGGCGCGCTATGTGACAAAAGGTTAACGGGGGTATGGCGAGAGAAATGGCAGGGAAAAGACCGGTCCTGGTGTGGGTCAGGCGGGATCTGAGGTTGAGTGATCATCCGGCGCTTGAGGCGGCTGTGCAGAGCGGCTGTCCGGTGATTCCGGTGTTTGTGCAAGATGCGTCGGTGGACCGTCTGGGGGCGGCGCCGAAGTGGCGTCTGGGGCTGGGGCTGGAACATCACGCGGCGGCGCTGTGCGCTGCGGGCAGTCGGCTGATTCTGCGGTCGGGGCCTGCGCGAGAGGTGCTGGAAGCGCTGGTCGAGGAGGTGGGCGCCGGGGCGGTTTACTGGATGCGTGCCTATGACCCCGAGGGGGTGGAGCGCGACACGCAGGTGAAGGCCGCGCTGAAGGATCGTGGCGTCGAGGCGCGGAGTTTCGAAGGGCATCTGATGTTCGAGCCTTGGACTGTCGAGACCAAGACCGGTGGGTTTTACAAGGTCTACACACCGTTCTGGAAGGCGGTGAAGGATCGCATCGTGGCAGAGCCGCTGGCGCGCCCTGCGCAGATCCCGGCACCGCAGGACTGGCCCGAGAGTGAGAGCCTTGACGTCTGGGCGTTGGGCGCGGAGATGCGGCGCGGGGCTGAGGTGGTGCGCCCCTTTGTGCGGCTGGGCGAAGAGGCGGCATTGGGGCGGCTTGGGGCGTTCATGGCGCAGGGGGTGGCCGATTATGTGGAGGCGCGCAATCTGCCTGCGGTCGATGGCACCTCGGGCCTGTCCGAAAACCTGAGCCTGGGAGAGATCACGCCGCGCCAGTGCTGGCACGCGGGTCTGAGGGCACGTGAGGCGGGCAAGGCGGGGGCGGAGACCTTCCTGAAGGAGCTGGTCTGGCGCGAGTTTGCCTATCATCTGATGTGGCACACGCCGCGCATCCTGAGCGACAACTGGAAGGAAGACTGGGATGCCTTTCCCTGGAACGAGGATGAAGAGCGCGCCGAGGTGATCGCCTGGAAGCAAGGGCGCACGGGCATTCCGTTTGTCGATGCGGCGATGCGGGAGTTGTACGTTACCGGACGGATGCACAACCGCGGACGGATGATTGTTGCGTCCTACCTGACCAAGCATTTGATGTGTCACTGGCGGATCGGCTTGCGCTGGTTCGAGGACACGCTGATCGACTGGGACCCGGCGAGCAATGCCATGGGCTGGCAATGGGCGGCGGGGTCCGGGCCGGATGCGGCGCCCTATTTCCGGGTGTTCAATCCGGTGAGCCAGCTTGAGAAGTTCGACCCCGACCATGCCTATATGCACCGCTGGATCGCGGAGGGCACATTGAAACTATCGCGGGATGCGCTGCGTTACTTTGAGGCTATCCCGAAAAGCTGGACCATATCGCCCGATGATCCATATCCCGACCCGGTCGTGGATGCCGCTGAAGGGCGCAAGAGAGCATTGAACGCCTATGAAAACAGGGACTTCTGAATGAACAAAATCGTTAACGCTTGTGGAGTCGACACCGCAGGCTGTAGCCTTGCCGATGTATTTTCCGACAGGGATGCAAGCATGATCCTGACAGACACCAAGGACCAGAAAGACCTGCCGCGCTATTTCGCGCGGGTGTTCGAGATGTCGCGGAACATGAACAAGGGGCGGATCGACTTTGTGTTGCCGGATGGTCGGGTGTTCCGGGCGGAGGGGCGCAATCCGGGGCCGGTGGCAGAGCTGCAGATCCACAACAAGGATATCTTTGCCCGGCTGATCCGCGAGGGGGATCTGGGGTTCTGTGATGCCTATCTCGACAAGTGGTGGAGCTCGCCGGATCTGCTGGCGTTCATGCAGCTTGTGCATGCGGACAATGACGACATCTATGACGGCTTTCCGGGGGCGGGGCTGGTGCGGGCCTATGAAAATCTGCGGTTCTGGCTGCAGAGCAACTCCAAGCGGCAGGCGCGCAAGAACATCAGCCACCATTATGATCTCGGCAATGAATTTTACGGGCTGTGGCTGGACGAGACGATGACCTATTCCAGCGCTCTGTTCGAGACCGGGCAGGAAAGCATGGAAAAGGCGCAGATCGCCAAATATGCCAGCATGGTGGATCAGATGGGGGTGCAGCCCGGGGATCACGTGCTTGAGATCGGCTGTGGCTGGGGTGGCTTTGCCGAATATGCCGCCAAGGAGCGCGGGCTGACGGTGACGGGGCTGACGATTTCCGAGGAACAGTACAAATATGCGGTGGAGCGGATCGCCAAGGCGGGCTTGTCTGACAAGGTGACGTTCAAGCTGCAGGATTACCGCGACGAGAAGGGCACCTATGACGGGATTGCCAGCATCGAGATGTTCGAGGCGGTGGGCGAGAAATACTGGCCGGTTTATTTCAAGACGGTGCGCGAGCGGCTGAAGCCGGGAAAACAGGCAACGCTGCAGATCATCACCGTGCAACACAAACGCTGGGATATGTACCGGCGGGGGCCTGATTTTATCCAGAAGTACATCTTTCCGGGTGGGATGCTGCCCAGCCCGGTGGTTCTGCGCGAAGAGGTGCTGAAAGCGGGGCTGGCGGTGGCGAAATCCATTGAGTTCGGATTGAGCTATAGCGAGACCTTGCTGCGCTGGCATGACACGTTCAACGAGAGGTGGGACGAGGTGGCGCAGATGGGCTTTGACGACCGGTTCCGGCGGATGTGGAATTTCTACCTCACCTCTTGTGCAGCCACGTTCCAGAGCGGTAACTGCGACGTGACTCAGATCACTATTACCAGACCAGGATAAGCCGATGTTCATCTCTGCCGTGTACCGCTCCTCCGACTCTGTGCCGGGGGGCTGACATCATGGCAGATGTGTTTTTCTACGGCACCCTGTGCCATGCGCCGCTGCTTGAGGTCGTGCTGGCCCGGCCTGCGGCTGAGATAGATGCTGTTCCGGCGGTGCTGGGGCAGCATGGCGTCTGGTGGGTTGCGGGTCATGCCTTTCCGATGATCGCTGAGGAAGAGGGCGCGCAGGCAGAGGGTTTGCTTGTGCGCGGCCTGAGTGAGACGGATGTGGCGCGGCTGAGCTATTACGAAGGCGGGTTCGATTATGCCCTGCGGGATGTTGTTGTGACGTGTGACGATAGGCAGGCCCCGGCGCAGGTCTATTTCCCGGCGAATGACCGCTGGCAGGCCGGGGCGCGCTGGGATCTGAACGACTGGGCTGGGCGCTGGGCGGCAATGACGCTGAGCGCGGCGTCCGAGGTGATGGTGCAGTTCGGGGTGAAACCGGTGGACGCGGTGCAGGGGCTTTGGCCGTTTTTCTGCGCGCGGGGCTGGGCGCAAGAGCTGGCAGCAGAGGGCGCACCGCAGACCCTGCGCAGTTCGATGACCCGGGATGACGTGAAGATCCTGCGCTATCATGCTGGATATGATGGATTTTTCCGTCTCAGGACATATGATGTGCAGCGGAAACGCTTTGACGGCACTCAGGGCGATGTGGTGACGCGCGAGGCGTTTGTGGCCTATGATGCGGCGCTGGTGCTGCCCTATGATCCGGTGAGCGATCAGGTCATGCTGATCGAACAGCTGCGGTACGGGCCGGTGCATCGCGGCGATCCGGCGCCCTGGGTTCTGGAGCCGATCGCAGGGCTTGTTGATGCGGGCGAAAACCCGGCGGATTGCGCCCGGCGCGAGGCGGTGGAAGAGGCGGGGCTGACGCTGGGGGATCTGCGCGCAATGACAAAGGTCTATGCCTCACCCGGCTATACCACGGAGTTCTTTCACTGCTTTCTGGGGCTGTGCCCGCTGGAAAAACGCGATGAGGGGATCAACGGTCTGGACGAAGAGAACGAGGATATCCGCAGTCATGTGATCCCGTTCGACACCGCCATGGCGCTGGTCGACAGCGGAGAGATCAATGTCGGCCCGTTGGTGATGATGCTGCTCTGGCTCGGGCGGCATCGCGCTGCGTTGCGCGCGCCGACTTGAGTTCGCACCCGGTGACGCCTACATCGGTGCAAACATGTCTGGAAGGGGACCCTCATGCGCATTGCACGCGATCTGGCCAGTGCGGTCGGAAACACACCGCTGATCCGGCTGAGAAAAGCCAGTGAACTGACGGGCTGCGAGATTCTGGGCAAGGCCGAGTTCATGAACCCCGGTCAGTCGGTCAAGGACCGCGCGGCGCTGTTCATCATTCAGGATGCCGTGAAAAGGGGCCTGCTGAAACCCGGCGGCACGATTGTCGAGGGCACTGCGGGCAATACCGGCATTGGTCTGGCACTGGTGGGGGCGTCGATGGGTTTCAAGACGGTCATTGTCATCCCCGAGACCCAGAGCCAGGAGAAAAAGGACATGATCCGTCTGGCTGGCGCCGAGTTGGTGCAGGTTCCGGCGGCGCCTTACAAGAATCCCAACAACTATGTGCGCTACTCCGGCCGTCTGGCCGAGGAGATGGCGCGGACGTCGGACAAGGGTGTGATCTGGGCCAACCAGTTCGACAACACCGCCAACCGTCAGGCCCATATCGAAACCACCGGCCCCGAGATCTGGGAACAGACCGGCGGCAAGGTCGATGGCTTTATCTGCGCGGCCGGCTCTGGCGGGACTGTTGCGGGCGTCGGCATGGCGCTGCAGCCCAAGGGCGTGAAGGTCGGCCTGGCCGATCCGATGGGCGCGGCCCTGCACAGCTTCTACACCACGGGTGAGTTCAAATCCGAGGGGGATTCGATCACCGAGGGCATCGGGCAGGGGCGCATCACTGCCAACCTAGAAGGGTTCACACCCGATTTCAGCTATCAGATTTCCGATCACGAGGCGCTGCCCATCGTGTTCGATCTGCTGAGCGAAGAGGGTCTGGTCATGGGTGGTTCGACCGGCATCAACGTCGCCGGGGCGATCCGCATGGCCAAGGAAATGGGTCCGGGTCATACGATCGTCACCATTCTGTGTGACTACGGCAACCGCTATCAGTCCAAACTGTTCAACCCCGAGTTCCTGACCGCAAAGGGCCTGCCAGTGCCAAGCTGGCTGGATCGTGCTCCGGCCAGCATACCCGGGGTGTTTGAGGACGCCTGATGTTTCTGATCCGCCGGCTCTGTCTTGCGCTGACGGTTCTACTGATGTTCGCCTGCGCGGCTGTCGCGCAGGCGGATCCGCCGCGCGATGTGGATTCTCAGCGCTGGGAAAGCACGGCGGTGCGTGCGGAAACCGCGCTTGCCGGTGGGCAGGCGTCCGACCGGGCGCTTGATTCACTGCGCAGTGAAATCGCGGGCTATCGCCAGCGGTTCCAGTCCGCCCAATCCGACCAGAATGAGCGTATCTCTACCCTGCAGGCCCAGTTGGACACGCTGGGGGCGGCCCCCGCGGAGGGGCAGAGCGAGGCGCCCGACATCGCCGCGCGGCGCAAGGAGCTGACCGATCAGCTGGCGCAGCAGCGCGCCCCGGTGGTGGCCGCAGAAGAGGCCTATACCCGCGCGGACGGGCTGATACGCGAGATTGACAACACCATTCGCAGCCGCGCCGCCGAAAAGGCGCTGGCCCTGGGGCCCAGCCCGCTGGTGCCGCTCTATTGGGGCGGGGCGGCGCAGGATCTGGTGCGTTCGGCCACGCGGCTGATGTCCGATACTGCAACGGCGCTGACCACGGACGGGGCGCGCACGGATTTCATATCAAGGCTTCCATCCTTTCTGATGCTGATGTTCCTGTCGCTGCTGCTGACCCTGCGTGGGCCACGCTGGGTGCATGCGGCGGTCAACGTGTTGCGGCGGCGCACGCGGCGGGGCACCGGCGTGTGGCAGTTCATGCTGTCGCTGGGCCAGATCATCCTGCCGCTGCTGGGTGTCTATGCCTTTGCCACAGCGGTGCGGATCAGCGGCCTGGTTGGTGACCGCGCCGAGACCGTGATGGTGCAGCTGCCGATCTGGATCGGTGTGGCGCTGTTCGTGCGCTGGCTGGCGGAACAGACCTTTTCGCGCAACGATGATGTGGCGACCCTGCCGATGGAGCGCAAGCTGCGCACCCAGGCGCGCTATTACGTGACGCTGATCGGGCTGATGCTGGTGCTGAAGACCGCGCTGACCTTTCTGGGGCGCATGGACGATTACGGGCTTGAGACCGAGGCAGTTCTGAATTTTCCGATCATCGTGTTGAGCGCGCTTTTGCTGTTCCGGGTGGGGCAGATCCTGCGGGTGGCGTCGCTGAAGGGCGTGTCCGAAGGGGAAGAGCCGCAGGACGAGACGCATTTCCGGCTGCGCATCGTGCGCATCTTTGGCAAGCTGATTCTGCTGCTGGCGCTGGCCGCACCGGTGCTGGCGGCGATCGGCTATGCCAACCTTGCGGATGCTTTGGTATTCCAGGCGATTGCGACCCTACTGCTGATCGGCACGGGCATGGTGATTCAGCGCTTCATCGCGGATGCGTTCGAACTGATCACCCGCAAAACGGTCGAAGAGTCCCAAAGCCTGATCCCGGTGCTGCTGGGCTTTTTGCTGATCCTGTCGTTGATGCCGCTGCTGTCGCTGATCTGGGGCGCACGGGTGGCAGACCTAACCGAACTTTGGACACGTTTCAGTGCCGGGTTCACCGTGGGCGAGACGCGCGTTGCGCCCATGGATTTTGTGGGCGTGATCATGGTCTTTGTCGTAGGCTATGCCGTCACGCGTCTCGTGCAGGGTGCGCTGCGCAGTTCCGTGCTGCCCAAGACGCGGCTGGACATCGGTGGGCGCAATGCGATCGTGGCTGGGCTGGGCTATACCGGCATCATCGGCTCGGCGTTGCTCGCCATCTCGTCCGCTGGGCTGGATCTGACATCGCTTGCCTTTGTTGCGGGTGGTCTGTCGCTGGGGGTTGGTTTCGGTCTGCAGACCATCGTGCAGAACTTTGTATCCGGCATCATCCTGCTGATCGAGCGTCCGATTTCCGAAGGCGACTGGATTCAGGTCGGCGACGAGATGGGCTATGTCAAGGATATCTCGGTCCGCGCGACGCGGATCGAGACGTTTGATCGTACCGACGTGATCGTGCCCAATGCCGATCTGATCACCGGCAACGTGACCAACTTCACCCGGGGCAATTCGCTGGGCCGCATAATCGTCCAGGTGGGTGTGGCTTATGGTACGGACACGCGGCAGGTGGAATCGGTGCTGCTGGGCATTGCGCGCGAACATCCGCAGGTGATGATGAACCCTGCACCCTATATCTACTTCAAGGGATTCGGCGAGAATGCGATGGAATTCGAGATCCGCGCGATTCTGATCGACATCAACCTTGTGCTGGATATCCGCACCGAGATGAACCACCAGATCGCCGAACGCTTCAAGGCGGCGGGCATCCAGATCCCGTTCGCGCAGCGCGACATCTGGCTGCGCAATCCCGAAATGCTGCACGATCAGAATGCGGTGGACCGGCATCACACGACGCAGGCACGGCCAGAGCCGACGCCACCACGCCCCACGCGTGACAAGGGCGCTGCGCGGGCGGCCCTGCATGGTGTGGGGGACATGTCCGATGCGGACGGGGCAGACGGAGGGGACGGCGGCAGATGAATACGAATCCGGTGTACCTCACCCATCCCTATCGGCGCGAAGCTGAGGCGCGCGTCCTGTCCCACACGCCCGAAGGCGGGGTCATCTGCGATGCCTCGGTGTTTTACCCGGCGGGTGGTGGTCAGCCGGGCGACAGCGGCTGGATCAGCTGGGGTGGTCAGCGGCTTGGCATTGCCACCGCCCTGAAGGGCATGGGTGACAGCTGCGTGCTTGTCCCGTCCGAAGCCGCCTCTCTGCCGCCGCTGGGGAGTCTGGTGCGTCAGGAGCTGGACTGGGAGCGGCGCCACAGGATGATGCGGATGCACACCGCTCTGCACCTGCTGACGGTTGTGATTGCGCTGCCGGTGACGGGGGGTGCGATCGGCGCGGGCAAGGGGCGGCTGGATTTCCTGATGCCAGAGCCACCCGAGGACCGGGATGGCATCGAGGCGGCGCTGAATGCCCTTGTGGACCGCGATCTGCCGGTGAGCGAGGACTGGATCACCGAGGCCGAGCTGGATGCCAGCCCAAACCTTATCAAGACGCTGTCGGTTGCACCCCCGCGCGGCAGCGGGCCCATCCGCCTTGTGCGGATCGGGCAGGGGGCCGAGCAGGTCGATCTGCAGCCCTGCGGCGGCACCCATGTGGCCCGCACCGGCGAGATCGGTCATCTGAGCCTTGGCAAGATCGAAAACAAGGGTCAGCAGAACCGCCGCGTGAACATCGCCCTCGATCTTTGAGGCGTTTTGGGGTCGTTGACGTTGCGTCCCCCCTCTTGCTTGTGGAATTTCACCCGCTTGTCGAGAAAATCTGATCGCTTTTTATAAGAATTCTCCAGCTTGCCCCTTGCACCCCCCCGTTGCCTCACGCTAAAGCGGTCGACGGAGAGGTGGCCGAGTGGTCGAAGGCGCACGCCTGGAAAGTGTGTAGGCGGGGAACCGTCTCGAGGGTTCGAATCCCTTCCTCTCCGCCACATACCATTTTTGTTGATTGAGCGTCGGTGCTGTTCTAACCTCTAAGGTACTGAACAGACGCACCGTTTCGTCTAATATCGTTTGCAACCGTCTAAATTCGGTTTTGCTCGGTGCTATTCATTCCGTGGTACGAAATGAGGTATCTAGCATGACTTATAGCAGCGGCAGGCTGACGAAGAATCTCGTCCGCTCGCTGAGGTCGGGCCGTCATGGTGACGGAAACGGCCTCTACTTGATCGTCGATCCTTCCGGCGCACGACGTTGGATCGTGCGCGTGACCGTCAAAGGTCAGCGCAATCGCATGGGGAAGCCCCTGCGGACAGACTTCGGGCTGGGGGGCGCGGATGTCGTCACCCTGAACGTCGCCAGAGACCGGGCTCTGGAATATCGAAGGCTCGCGCGGCAAGGCATCAATCCAAAGTTCAATCAGGAGGTGGTGGTGCCCTGCTTCGAGGAGGTGGCCAGGACCGTTCACGTCGAACGGCTGCCAACCTGGAAGAACCCAAAGCATGCTCAGCAGTGGATCAACACGCTGGCTGAGTATGCACCCGGGGCTTCCCTGTGCCGCGGCGGGCTTCGACGCCGACTGGCCCGCCACGATGCCGATCTGGGCGGATGTTGCAGGATCGGGACTTTACTACCTGGCCGCACCGGACGGCACCGGCTACGACGCGCTCCCCGCCGCCTGCACCGCGCTGAAGTCGGCGCTGGCGATCCGCGAGCGGCTGCAACTGCCCGGCGTGCTTCAGGCGATGGCGCCGCCGCCGGATCTCGGCAGGCCGCGGGTCGTACTGGGCTGCGGCAGTGGTACCGCGGCCCCGGCAGAGCCCGACGCCGTGGCGGGTGGCCCCGGTGCCTGGAGCCTTCATCGGTTCGAGGTGTTCCTGACCGAGAACAGCACCGGCGACACGCTCTATGTCGCCCGCTACCAGCCCCCCGGCGAGGGTGCGGTGCCGCCGGGCCGGTGCAGCGCGGTGTGAACCTGTGCCTTTCGGATCTCTACGTGTCGGGTGGGCGGATCGCGGCGGACACGGTGGGTGCGCAAGATGACGCGCTACGGCGAGACAGCGGCCTTCGACTATTCTGCCGCCGGCGCCTTCATTCGCAACGACGAGTTCGCGGCGGGCCCGATCGCCCCGCCGCCGGGTGCCTCGACGGGGCTGATCCCGGCGGGCACCGCGGACAAGCCCTATGCGTTCGACGGGTTCGGGCAGCTTGCAAGGTCGCCGCGGCTGACCGGCACCGTCTATGACGCGCACGGGCGGCTGATCCGCGCGAAGACCGCGACCGAGGACGTGTTCTTCGGCTACGACCAGACCGGGCGGCGGCTCTACAAGCAGACCCGGCCGGTGGCCGACGGCGAGCCTGCGCTTTCGCTCTTTCCGATGCAGAGCTTCGAGGTCGGGCCGAAGGTCGAGGAAAGCTTCGTGCACATCGGCACCGCCCGGCTGGTGCGGATGGAGCACGGCACCGGCAGATGGTTCTACTACCTGCGCGACCATCTCGACAGCAGCGACTACGTGATGACCTCGGACGGTGTGCCGGTCGAGCAGATGCTCTACCCCGCCTATGGCACCGAGCATGCTCCCGAGGTGCTGAACCCCGCCTGGGGCACCCATGCCGCAGTGGTCGCGGCCGACCTGCCGCGCGAGCGGACGCACCACCGCTTTACCGGCAAGTATCTCGATGACAGCACCGGGCTCTACTATTACGGCGCGCCCTACTACGACCCGGCGCTCGGGCGCTTCATCACCCCCGACCCGCTCTACATGGGCGACCCCGAACGCTGCTCGACCAATACGGTTGCTTGCAACCTGTTCGCCTACGCGAACAACAACCCAATGGCCTTTATCGACCCGACTGGGCTTGAGGGCGTCGTGGCAGGGGACGAGGCCTATCGCCGCTAGGTCGAGCAGAGCCTCCAGCGGATCGACCCGACCGCACGGGTGGACGAGGAGACGGGGGTGATCTCGCAGAACTGGCTGCACGGTGTCTTTCTTGATGTGAAGAGCTTCTTCGTTCCCGGCACAGGCTTCGACACCGGGCGCGAACTCGTGAACCGCGTGGTCTCGGACACCCAGAAGACGACGATCAGCTTCGAGGCCGGTCAGGCAGGGGCGGACCGGGCCGATCCCTCGGTGAACTGGATGGCGACCAAGGGCGATGCAACGGTGGCCTATGACCCCGCGTTCACGCCGTCGCTGCCCGAGTTCAACCCGGCGACGGGCAAGGTGAACGACGTCGCGGTCGATCCCGGGATCGCGATAGGGCATGAGCTGATCCATGCGACGCATATCATGGCCGGGCAGATCTCTGGCCTCAGCCCGGTGAACTACACCGGGGTTGACGGCACGCCGCACCGGGCCAAGTTCGATGAAGAGGCCCGGACCGTGGGGGTCGGCGGCTCGCCGCGCGCCGATGACATCACCGAAAACGACCTGCGCCGGCAGAACGGGATCGACCTGCGCAACAACTACAGCGACTACGCGGTGCCGTGACGGTGCCGAGCCCTTTCCCCATGCAGCAAGGAACACGACCATGAGACCGACACTCAACGGGATACTGCGCGCGCTTCTGGTGGCGGGTCTGCTCGCCACCCCCGCGGCAGCGCAGATGACAGGCCCCGGGCTCACGCGCCCCGCGGTCGTGCCGCTCGACTTTCTGCGGCGATCCGGCAAGGACGCGGAGTGGCTTGGCGCGGAGCTCGCGCGGATGGGGTTCGGGGCCGAGGTCGCGATGACGAAGGAAGGACTCGAGGTGCAGACCCTGCCCGCGCTGAAGGCCGTCAACCGGATCCGAGCTTTTGCCTATCTTGCGGCGCAGAGCCTCAAGTCACCCTACCTCGATCTGGTGGTCGTGCCGCCCGGCGAGGCACCGGTGCGCTGCGTCACACTGTTTCCCGCCAACATCGTCCCCTCGATCACCGCCATGGATTTTTCGCGCGAGAGCTTCCCGGCGGCGCCGACCGACGCGGCGCCGACCGACGCGGCGCTGCTCGACCAGCGCCGGGTCGATCCCGCGCGCCAGAAGGAATATGCCGCGCTCGACCGCGAGGCCTTCCGCGAACGCTACTTCGATGCGAACGGCAACCTGCGGGATGGTTTGTCGTCGCTGAACTCCGACACCGGTTTTATCGCCACGGCCTTCGATCACGGCTT